>CAZUGQ010000019.1:21648-54846 GCA_964620125.1 uncultured Hyphomicrobiales bacterium | reverse complement strand
CTTTGAGACGTCCGTCTCAACTTAAGACTGGTCCGATTTTTTCACACCCCTCCAGGGACACTTAGCGCCGAATTGATCGACCTGTCAGGGTGCATAGTTACTGAGTACAAATCTTCCAACGACGGAGCCTGGACCCTACAGTTAGGCTCATTGCCGAAAGGCGCTTATGTTCTCCGGCAGAAGGGTAGATACTCTCATTCAGCAAGAGTCATTATGTTGATTGATTAATCACACGTGCCGCTCTGCATGGTACGAGCTTCGAACCAGCGGACCACTTTCAACATGGTTAAAACCCATTTCCTCGCCAACTTCCTTGTATCGCTGGAACTCCGATGGGTGCACGTAGCGATCCACGGGAAGATGATTCTTGGTTGGCTGCAAGTACTGGCCAAGGGTGAGCACGTCTACGTTGATAGCTACAAGGTCCTGCATTACGGAGAACACTTCGTCGGGTGTTTCACCAAGGCCTAGCATGATGCCCGTCTTGGTGCGCATGCCTTGGCGTTTGCTCTCGGCTAACACATCGAGAGTCCACTGATACCTGCCCTGTGGTCGTACCCGCTTGTACAGTCTGGGCACGGTTTCTGTGTTGTGGTTCAGCAGGTCTGGTTTCTCGGCAATAACACGGTGCAGATTGTCCATGTTGCCCTTGAAATCAGGAATCAGCACCTCGATTGTCGTTGATGGCGAAGCGGAACGCACAGCACGGATTGTTTCGGCCCAGATCTCAGACCCACCATCCTTGAGTTCATCTCTGTTTACGCTGGTGATCACGGCATGGGTAAGGTCCATGGCCTTTACTGCTTCGGCTACCCGTCTCGGCTCATCCCAATCAACGGGAAGGGGCCGACCAGTTTTCACAGCACAGAAACCGCACGATCGTGTGCATGTATCACCATGAATCATGAAGGTGGCAGTTCCTGCATTCCAACATTCTGTGATGTTGGGGCATCGTGCTTCTTCACAAACTGTATGGAGAGCTTTGGAGCGCATCATGCCCTTTAGGCGGGCGTAGTCTTCGCCTCCTGGTGCACGAACCTTCAACCACTCAGGCCTGCGAGCAGTGAGTTCGGGTGGCTCTATAACGGGGAGTTCAATCATGGCATTGGTTTGAGTAATCCGGGATGCAGACGCTTTGCCATTACTGGAACGGCACTGAGCAACTCTGTAGGAATCTTGTAGATGTTTTTCGCTTGATTTTCTGGGTCGGCCATCTTGAACTCTACATCGTACACGTAGGCATTCATGAGTACCTTGTCGTTCCGACGGAAGAAGTTCCCCTGCACCACTCGATCGGCTTTCAAGTTTGCAACAGCCGTCCAAATATCACTTTCGTACTGAGCGTTGGTAGGATCAAGATTCAGCTCTGCAATGGCCATCTCCACACTGTCCGAGGGAACGATCACGAATGCAGTTTGATTCGGGTCGATGGCCAACAGAGCATTCCGTAAGGAATCGGCCAAGTCGTAACTCCATACGTTCAGGGAAACCTCTCCATCCATGTTTCGGAAGGGGAGCACAACAACACGAGTTTGAGCTGCAATGTGTGTTGCTGCACAGATGATCAGAATCGGTATGAGTATACGCATGGTTAAATCCCACAGGAATGTGCATGGGTAGTTATGATGCCGAGCCGCTGAGACGCTGCTGCAACTGTTCTAGTACGCTACGCAGAGCGGTAACATGTGCCTGAGCCCCCTCCCAATCCTTCGCCAATGCCGCGTTCATGATCTGCACTCCAACAGCACTGAGCTCCGTGAACCCGAACTGAAGGAACGAGCCTTTGATGGTGTGGCCAAGCCGATGCAACGATTCCGCATCGTTGTCCATGCGGCATCGTTCCACGGCACCATCCAGATCCCGAAGCCACAGACGAGCAAAATCTGGCAGGAGATCGGCGAGCACCGGATCGGTGGGCAGTATGTCTGGCAATTGAATTTTGGGAACGGAACGGTCGGACACGGGAAGACTCCTGTAAGCCGAATTCTGTCTGCTTCACCGAAGCGAAGGAGGCAGCCATTTATCTGGGACCAACGTTGCCGTTAGCCTCATGCGATCTACCCGGAAGGTTGCCGTGAAGCGGCAGCGGACAACTGCCGGTGCCAAAGCACCCACCTTCCTGCTTGATCTTGCTCCACACGGGGTTTGCCGAGCCAGCCTGTCACCAGACTGCTGGTGAGCTCTTACCTCACCATTTCACCCTTACCCTTTCGGGCGGTGTCTTTCTGTTGCACTTTCCGTCGGCTCTGCCGTTACCGGCGTTACCGCCTTCCCGTTAGGAAGCGTGTCGTCCTGCGGAGTTCGGACTTTCCTCATGATGCGTTGCATCACGCGGCTGCCCGTCGCCCCCCCGCATCCGACCGATCAAACGTTCCCTTCTTCAACTGCGGCTTCCACTTCGTCGGCCACATCTTCTGTTATCAAAATACGACCGCAGTTTTCACACGTGTACATGCGGTCTCGGTTGTACTTCATTTCCATGATACGCTGGCTGGGAATGGCTGAGTAACAGCCACTGCAACTATCGCGTCGGATAGCCACGGCTGCTTCGCGATGGAACGTGCGTATGCGCTCGTACTCGGCCTCCAGCGTATCGTCAAGTTTGGCAATCACCTTGAGGCGCATCTGGATGAACTTCTTGAGCTCAACGTTGTTATCTCCCGTAAGCACTTCCAGCTCTGCCTGTTTTGCCGAAAGATTCGCACGAGCAACGTCAAGCTCTGCCTGTTGCTGCTGGAGTGTTGCTTGCAGGTTTTCTTCGGTGACCGATGCGGTGCGAAGCCTGTCTTCCAACGTGGAGCGCTCGGCCTTCAGGTGCTCGATTTCTTTTGTGATGGCGTCGAACTCTCGGTTGTTCTTTACCTGGAACTGCTGACCGGCCAGCTTGTCTTCCTTGTCATGCATCTCCTGCATCGTTACGTGCCCGGTACCCCGAAGGTGTTCCAGCTCATTGATGCGTTGCTGAGTACTTTCAGTGGCGGCAAGCTTTTCGCGGACGATGACTTCGAGTTGCTTCACCTCCTGGGGAAGGTCGCCCAATTCGTCGTGCAACTCATCAAGGTGCATGTCGATGGCGGCCAACTGAGCCAGTAGCTTGATCTGTTCGTTCATACAAGTCCTGTTAGAGGTGATTAATGTTCAGTGGAGAGGGGGCTTAGGTATCGTACTGGATTCGTGTTTACAGAGCTTACCGTGAGCGCCGTTGTTGGCAAGTGCTCCCGCAACAGCGAGTGCAGCAGGTGGGGAACATGCCGTTCCATTTCGTGGTGGCCTGGGTCAATTAAGCCAATACGCCCGCGTGCTGCATGGTAGTCATGATACTTCGTGTCGGCCGTTATGTATACATCCGCCCCCAAACGATAGGCTGCGTCACACCATGGCATCCCGCTTCCAGCAACGATTCCAATGGTAGATACTTCATGTTTGGGAGGAGTACAATAACGCATCATGCTATGTGTAGAGGAGAACATCATTTCCAGCAGTGCTTCGAACGTGACTGCACCACCAGGAATGGTAGCTAGAACACCCATACCCCCGGGAGCGTTGCTGGCAGCCTCAATTGGACAGAGAGGTGCAAATCCCCAACGTTCTGCGAGAGCCCAACTTGTTCCCCGAGGATGAACGTCGAGTGTGGTGTGAACGACGATGACCGACACGTCGTGCAGCACCAGGCCTCGAACCAGGCGTCCTACACGATCGGCATCACTGATGGACGACAACGGGCGATAGATGAGTGGGTGGAAGGCTAGAACAACATCGGCATCAGTTCTTACAGCTTCGTCCAGCACTTCGTCCGTTAGCTCGTAAGCAATCAGCACGTGATGAGCAGTCTGGCGCACCGATGCCACCTGCAAACCGATGGCGTCGCCTGATAAGGCCGTAGCCGGTGGCAGCACCCCGTCTATGACGTTTTGTAGTTGGTGCAGGAGCATCGAACAACAAAAGTACGGAACCCTGTGCCCTTGATCGTTCATTCAGTATAAGTGGCCGAAGTCCAAGCGCGTAACTTTGATCGTATGCGACGATCACAGGAAGTGATGAAGATGTGTTGTGAAAGAACTCGATCGGCGCACCACGTTGTCGTAGCCTTGGTGATCTTCCTACTCGCAGCTGCAGGTGCGCAGGCGCAGATCACAGGAGAGACACCGGTGTCGGACGACTCGGTGATCATTTTTGAACCCGCACTCCCGTTGCTTACAGACGAAGCAGAGGCACGAAAGGCCATCACACAGGCAGGTGGTGTTGATCTGGTGTTCTCCGGTTCTGGATGGGGCATCGGGGCATTCTATCACCATAAGGTGATTGAACACGGCACGGCATTCGCAAACTTTTTACTGAGTGGTCGGCGCAATGCCGATGAATTCGAGAACGCATGGCTTGGCTCCGTACCCGTGGTGGCAGAAAAGGTGAACCGGCTGTACATGATTCCCATGACCATAGGTTTTAACTATCGGTTGTTTGCCGAGGACTTGCAGGAGAGCTTCAGGCCATACGTGAGTGCTGGGATCACACCCACCATTATCATCCAGACGCCATACATCCGGGATGGCCAGTTCTACGAGTTTTTCAGTTCTTTCGGTTATGCAGAGACGTATTTCCGATGGGGAGCAATGGTAGCGGTCGGGTCTTTGTTTGGCGATCCAACCGAAGGCACTGTAGTTGGCTTTACTGCCAGATACTATACCATTCCCTTTGGTGGTGATGGCCTTGAAAGCCTGCAGGGGTTGCCAATCACCAATTTTGGTGGAGTGTTCCTGTCACTCTCACTCGGATGGACCTGGTAGGTACCCGTAAGTTTGATGATGCCCACTTCTGATCTGCGCAGTCTGCTGCGTGAGCGTATCCTCCTACTTGATGGTTCGATGGGGGTGCTCATCCAGCAGAAAAAGCTCTCTGATGCGCTCTTTCGCGGTTCTCGTTTTGCGAATCATCCTACTGACCAGAAAGGTAACAGCGACCTGCTGTGCCTTACGCAACCCGAGATCGTCTATGAGATGCACTGCGAATACCTTGAAGCGGGATCCGACATTATCGAAACCAACACCTTCACGGCTACTCGTGTAAGCCAAGCCGATTACGGCATGCAGGATGTTGTGCGCGAACTCAATATCGCGGCTGCTCAATTGGCAGTGAAGGCTGCAGAGGAATACACCAAACGTACTCCCGAAAAACCTCGCTTTGTTGCAGGAGCTATCGGCCCTACCAATCGAACGTTGTCCATCTCGCCCGACGTAAACGATCCTGGAGCGCGAGCAATCTCGTTCGACGAACTATATGCGTCGTATCGCGAACAGGCAGAATCCTTGCTGGACGGTGGGGTACACCTGCTCCTGGTTGAAACAATCTTTGATACCCTGAATGCAAAAGCTGCCATCAAGGCAATAGCCGACTTGTTGAACGAGCGCGGCTCTGCAGTCCCACTCATGATTAGTGGGACCATTACCGATCAAAGCGGACGCACGCTCTCTGGTCAGACGCCAGAAGCATTCTGGATCAGTGTGTCCCATGCACCAAACCTGTTGAGTGTTGGCTTCAACTGTGCACTTGGCAGTGCCATGATGAGACCGTACATACAGGAGCTCAGTTCGGTTGCCAGTGTGTTTACCTCTCTCTATCCCAATGCCGGCCTTCCCAACCCCATGGGAGGGTACGATGAGACGCCAACGTTCATGGCCGAACAGGCACGCATGTATGCCCAGGAGGGAATGGTAAACATTGTAGGAGGCTGTTGTGGCACCACACCCGACCATATTAGAGCAATGGCACAGGCAGTGCACGGAATTGCACCCCGCGAAGTGCCTACACCTGAGGTGCTCCTACGACTGAGTGGCCTGGAACCACTCGTGGTGCGGTCCGACAGCAACTTCGTTAACGTGGGAGAGCGAACGAACGTTGCCGGATCTCGGGCATTTGCCAAGCTGATTCTGGCAGGGCACTATGAGGCGGCTGTCGAGGTCGCACGCCAGCAGGTAGAGAGCGGTGCACAGATCCTTGACGTGAACATGGACGAAGGCCTCTTGGATGCTGCCCAAGCCATGCACCGCTTCCTGAATCTGTTGCAGGCCGAACCAGACATTGCCCGCGTGCCGATCATGGTTGACTCCTCAAAGTGGGAAGTGCTGGAAACGGGCTTGAAATGTTTGCAGGGAAAGAGCATCGTAAACTCCATCTCCCTGAAGGATGGAGAGGAACTCTTCATGCAGCGAGCGCGAATCTGCCGTGATCTCGGTGCTGCTGTGATTGTGATGTGTTTTGACGAGCGAGGTCAGGCAGATACCTTCGAACGACGCATCGAGGTAGCCGAACGCAGTTACCGACTACTAACCGACGTGGTTGGCTTTCCGCCGCAGGACATCATCATTGATCCAAACATTCTCACGGTTGGCACTGGTATGTCTGAGCATGACAACTATGCGGTGGACTTCTTTCGTGCAACAACCTGGATTAAGAAACACTTGCCGTTTGCCAAGGTGAGTGGAGGAGTGAGCAACGTGAGCTTCTCCTTCCGTGGCAACGAAGTTGTACGCCGAGCCATTCACACTGCATTCCTCTATCACGGTATCAAGGCCGGTATGGACATGGGCATCGTGAATGCAGGTCAGATCGACGTGTACGATGACATTGACCCTGTACTTCTGGAGCATGTTGAAGACCTTCTGCTCAACCGAAGGCCCGATGCAACGGAACGACTGCTGGCTCTTGCAGAACATGTTAAAGGAGGATCGCTTGAACACGAGCGGGAAACCCAGTGGCGACATGCTCCCGTGCTTGAGCGCATAACTCATGCCTTGGTAAAGGGCATCGCTGACTACATCATCGAAGACGTCGAAGAAGCCCGGCATGATGCACCCTCGACACTTAGCGTCATCGAGGGTCCGCTGATGGACGGTATGAATGTAGTAGGTGATCTCTTTGGTGAGGGGAAGATGTTCCTGCCACAGGTGGTAAAGAGTGCTCGGGTGATGAAAAAAGCCGTGGCCTACCTAACACCATTCATCGAAGAAGAACAGCAGAAGGATGGGGCAGTTGCCCGCACTGTTGGCACCATCGTGATGGCAACCGTGAAGGGCGATGTGCACGACATCGGCAAGAACATTGTTGGAGTCGTGCTCGGATGCAACAACTATCGCGTTATTGACCTTGGAGTGATGGTACCTGCTGACCGTATTCTGGATACGGCGATTGCGGAGCAAGCGGATGCCATCGGTCTGAGTGGACTGATTACACCATCTCTCGACGAGATGGTTCACGTTGCTCAGGAAATGAGTCGGCGAGGTCTGAGCATCCCTTTGCTTATCGGAGGAGCAACCACATCACGAACGCATACATCGGTGAAGATTGCACCAGCCTATAATGGACCAACAGTGCACGTCTTGGATGCATCGCGAGCGGTACCGGTGCTTGGTGCGCTGTTGAGTTCAGACAAACGCTCAGCATTTGTGAAGCAACTCGCCGAGGAACATCATCATCTTCGGCAGACGTACGAGCAGCGCAACGCCTCCAGAAACATTGTGCCGCTGTTAGCTGCTCGTGCGCAAGCACCACCGCCACTAGCCGAGCCTGCCAAAGCCCCTTTCCAACCTGGAGTAACGGTGTTTCGCGATGTTCCCATAGCTGAGTTGCGCGGATTTATCGACTGGACGCCATTCTTCCTGTCCTGGGAGCTTCGAGGCAAGTACCCCGATATCTTGTCCGATGATCGGCAGGGGGCTGAAGCACGCACGCTTTATGATGATGCAAATCAGATGTTAGACTCCATGGAGTCTGGCGGTGTGATTCAGGCACGAGCCGTGTGTGGGCTCTTCCCCTGTAGGCGAGACGGTGATGATGTGGTGCTGAACAATGGCAGCAGGCTACACTTTCTTCGGCAGCAGGTACAGCGTGCAGAAGGTGTGCCATATCTCTCGCTGGCAGATTTTGTTCACCCAGCCGGTGATTACATCGGTGCCTTTGTGGTTACGGCAGGCCATGGGCTGCAAGAGCTTTGTGAACGGTACGAAGCTGAACACGATGACTACCGATCGATCATGGCAAAGGCCGTTGCAGACAGACTTGCGGAAGCAGCAGCTGAGTGGTTGCACCAAAAGGTTCGAAAGGAAATCTGGGGCTACGCAGCAGATGAATCACTTACCAACGACGATCTCATCGCAGAACGTTATCAAGGCATACGGCCGGCACCCGGTTATCCAGCATGTCCTGATCACCTTGAAAAACGGACGCTGTTCGATATCCTCGATGCCGAGGTCAACTGCGGTGTTACGCTTACTGAGTCATTCGCTATGATGCCGGCTGCAAGTGTAAGTGGATGGTACTTTGCCGCGCAGCAGGCTTCATACTTTGGCATTACGCGCATAGGTGAAGATCAACTGGCCGACTACGCAGTTCGCACAGGGAGAGACATTGACGCACTTCGAAGGTGGCTTGCACCAATCTTGACGTAAGGGGCTTGCCAGTTAGAATTCGATGTTGATTCCTATCGATGGTAGAACACCGATGCTCCTCTGCTCTTCCACCAGACCGGTATTGGGATTGTACTGATAGTTGGACACAGCCTCATTGCCGGTTACGTTCTGAACGTCGAGGTATGTGATAAGCTGCCATCCTGCAAAGAACCACCGCTTGTCTACACGAAGGTCGACGGCATAGAAGAACGGCAACCTGCCACCTTCGTTGTACCGGCCAAAGTCGAGCATGCCAATAGGAAAACCCGTTTCCTCCGATCGCTCTTGTGTTGTGATGTACGGCGTGATCGGTAGTCCTTCCGACGTACGCACCTTACCGCTTACTTCCCATTCGTCGTCCGGTCGCCATCCCAAGGCAACTGTGCCGATGAATGGTGTATCGAAACGGCCCAGCCTGTACTGACCATCGTTGGCCTGAAACTCCGTACGATTGAAGGTGATGGAAGCAAGACCATAGAACGGTGAACCCTCGCTGAGTTTCTTCTGGATATAGAACTCGATTCCATAGGCTCTACCAACGCCGGTACTAGCAAGGGGCTCGAGACCGAATGGGATGTCTTCGTTGATGTCGTCGAAACCTGCTGGTGCCAGTACTGCCGTTGGACGGAACAGCCGAACAGGATAGTCGGCATACAACTTTCCATACACCTCCACCTGCACCTTCATGTCGCTTCGAGGTAGCCATGACCAACCGAGTACGGCTTGGTCTGCACGGAGTGGCTTGAGAATCTCCCTGTTCATTGGGTCACCAATCAACCAGATAAACTGTGGTGCTTGATAGTACCGCCCACCACTCAGCGACAGGCTGCTGGTTGCCGAGAAAGAGAAGGTGAGGCTCAACCGTGGCGACAACCACAGGCTTTCCTTCAGGAATGGATAGGCATCAAGCCGACCACCTGCTTGTATGCGCCACTGAGCAGCTACCTGCCACGATGCCTGAGCGTATGCGCCGAAACGTGATGCGTTGAAGGATGTATCAACGGTTAGCGGGGCGGGTGTTCCTGTACTATCCAAACGCGCATAGCCTGGTACTGATACGTTGTATCGCAAGGTGCTAGCATACTCACCGGTTGCACCGGCTGAAAGTTCAACCTCAAGAGCAGGCAGCCATACGGCATCGATGCGCAGACTGTTTTCGCCCTCTTCAGAGTTGGCCCTAAAAACAGTGTTGCCAAGTGAATCCTGTTGCAGGGTGTTGTACACGGAGTACGTACGGCCAAGCGTTGTGCTCACAAAACCATTGTCGAAGAGATGTTTCCAGGTAAGCCCGCTGAAGTATTGGTTTTGAGAAGGAGCAACAACGCGGCTGTTCTCATAAAGATTATCGGCAGAATTGTTGAACTGCACTTTGTCAAGCGCGCCAATCGCGAGAAACGATAGCTGATCTCGGTCACCAAGATCATAGGACAGTTTGCCTGCAAAATCCCAGTACTCGGGAATGAACCCGAAACCTGCCAGGTTGAAGATCAAATCCAGATAGGACCTGCGTGCTGCAAAGAAAAACGACCCCTGATTGCCAACAGGCCCTTCACCGATCAGCGAAAAACCTGTTGTACTCAGATTTACCTCTCCAGACAAACGTTCACGATTACCATTGCGGAGCGACAGAGAGGTAACCGATGACAATCGATCGCCGAATTTTGGACCAAACCCGCCAGTAGATAGCGATACCTCTTCCACCAGATCTACGTTGATTAACGACAGTGGCCCACCCGTTGATCCTTGCGAGCCAAAGTGGTTGATGTTCGGTACCTCGATGTTGTCTACAAGAAACAGGTTTTCGAATGGAGCCCCACCACGCACGGCCAGATCGTTGCGCCCCGCTTGCGTTGTAGCTACACCCGGTAGAAGGGCAATGGCTCGCACTACGTCTTCCTGCACACCAGGCGCTCTCCGCACTTCCTCGCTCGACAGTGCATTGGTACTCGTGATGGCTTGTACATCTGTTCGAAACGATTCAGCGATTACAACGGCCTCTTGCAGTTGTACCACCGTTGGGGTAAGGCGCACGGTGACGGTAACCGGTTTGCCCGGGCTCACAACAATGCTGGATACTCGTGCCGTGTCGAAGCCAACGGCCGTTACCCGAAGTTCGCGAACACCTGATGGAACGTCTCGGATGGTGAATTGACCGTTCGATTTCGATATCGCACCCCGTGTAGTCCCTACCACGAGTACCGTGGCGCCCGTGATCGGGGCTTGTGTTGTATTGTCTCGCACGACCCCTGAAATGATGCCTGTGGGAATGTCGGTCTGTTGCGACCATGTATTCAAGCCCCCAACAGTTAGCAATAATGCTACAACCAGCGCATGTGCAGTGGCGCTCACCAGTTCTGTCCTTTCTCAGTGAATAACTTCGCTCAACGAAATACCATGCAAGCGAGTTCCGTGAGCCAACACGCATCTATACCTCATGCACGAGTTGCCATTATGGGCAGTGGAGCAGGATCCACAGCTCGTGCTGTAATAAACGCCTCGCAAACCAAGGATCTTGGCTATCACGTGGTACTCATTCTAACAAACCGTGCAGACGCCGGAATCGTAGAGGTTGGCAGGGGGCTTGGCATTCGCGTTGAGGTTGTTGCAAATGAAGATACGGATGCAATTATTCACGCGCTGAAGACAGCCAATGCTAATGTGCTGTTGCTAGCAGGATACCTTAAGTTGTTGTCTGAAAAGGTAATAGATGCGCTTGGTGGCAAAGTGTTGAACACGCATCCGTCGCTCCTGCCGGCTTTTGGGGGGCCAGGTATGTATGGTAGGAGGGTTCATTCTGCCGTTTCCGCCCAAGGGCATCTCGTTAGTGGGGTAACATTGCACTGGGTCACAGCGGAGTATGACAGGGGACAGATTATCGAGCAGGTTAGGGTGCCCATCCCACCAGGAGCTAGTGCCGAGCTGGTAGAGGAGCGTGTTCGAACAGCCGAGCAGGCCTGGCTTCCTGAGGCTTTGAGTAGAGCCGTGCATCTGTCAGGCTCCCGAGCAGATGTTTACACACAAGGGTAACCTTTCGGGAATTGATCTGTTAGAAATGGAGCTTTTACACAATCACGCAGCTTGTGTGAGTAAAAGTTTGCCATTGTGATGTGAATTGACCATTTTAGGCCGATTCTGTCACATCCTCAGTACTGCCTGGGGGTGGCGGCGTTTTCCGAGTAAACAACCGTACACTAGTTATTCACTGTTCCATTCCGAGGTCTTCATGAACCGACGAATTCTACTTCTTGCACTTATCGGTGGGTTGCTGTACACGTCTGGTGCAGCGTATGCCGGTGGTAAGGATGGCGAGGATGTTCAGCGTCGAAGTGGTCCGCAGGGTCCCGTAGACAGTTACCCTCTGCCGTTTGTTAAAGGCGGGGACAATCCGCGCACCAGTCCGTCAATTTCTACGGGGTACTACTTCGTGGATTCAGAGGATGAGGCACCAGATTTCTGGCGTCCTGATCCCACACAGTTCGTGGATACCTTGACCGAACCTGCAACATGGCGCCGCATCGTTTCTGGCCCCAATCAGTTCCCGGCCGGGTATTGGACGGATCCGACGCAGAACGTTTATGGAGGTTTCGCTTATTTCAGGAACCCGGGAAGCGCAACAGACTCAACCGATGATGCGTTTGCTGGTCCAATTTCCCTTGGTTTCCCGTTCTATTTCAACGGCGTTCGTTACGACTCGATCTATATCTCCACGAATGGATTGCTCGCTCTTAGCAATCGCCGTTATTTCTACGAGTACAACCAATATGGCTGGCCAACGAATCGGCAGGTAGCTGAAACGTCACCAGGCAACTTTACGTCGTACGACCCAGCGTCTGACGACCTGCGTCCGCGTACGGGAGACGGTATCAGCGACGCAACGAACGACGACTGGGGCTATCAATACGTAGCATGCGGTGGTGCTCCAACGACTGCCACACGAGGCATCCGGACGCGCACGAACGTAGAACTCAACGAAACGGCTCTGAGTGGCTCGGGGGCTTGGACGAATGTTTCCGGCAGCTTCGTACGTCCAGCACTTATAGCTCCTTGCTGGGACGACATGCAGGTTTCCGTGTACAATTCCGAGTACAACGTTGTTGACGACTATGCTCGCGTATACTTCAAGCGTTCACCATCGAACGACAAGTTCATTGTGTACTATGTGAACCTTACGCCCATCCGTGCTAAGTCAGCAACCACTGGTGGTGGCCCAGTGTACAACGTCACATTCGAACCTGACAACCGCCCTGGCATTGGTGAGCACTACAGCTTCAATGTTCAGATTACATTGGATCGCAATGACAGCTCGATTCGCATCCAGTACGAGCGTTTCTTTGGCACGGCTCCACGCTCAGCAATCAACCCATACGCTGCCCGCATTTGGCTGCGTTGCAACAGCACAGTTGGTGTAACGGGTCCTGCTCGTCGGCTTAACTGGGCCGGCTTCCCAGCTGCAATGCCAGCAAATACAACGCTGGACTACAACGCTGTGAAGTACACGCAGTTTACTGAGTACTGGTTTAACGTTGACATGGGTTGCGCCACCTGTGGCATTCGTGCTACGTCAACAAAGAACGACCTAGACAATACGCCGAACAACAACCTTGCAATCAAGTTCAAGCAGTGGAAGAACATGTTGCGCGTGATTCAGGTGTACTACCGTACACACCCGCTCAACAACAACAGCCCACTTGACTTCTCGGTAACGATTCCATCTGCACAGGCTAACAACTACGAAATCCTTGCTGGTGAAACGCGCCTTGGCGTTATCCAACCAGTAGCTATCGTTCAGAATCTCACGAACGATGTTCAGGGTCCGCAGGGCGTGAACTACGTTAAGCAAGGCATCAATTTCAAGGTTCGTTTCCGTATCATCAATGAAGCAACCGGCGAGATTGTGTATAACACCTCTAAGGGTGTATCCAACAGTGCCCTACGTGATCCATCGCTGTCAGATATCACATTGTGCGACATCAACGGCAACTCACGTACATATACGGCAGGGCATCTTGTAAAGCCTTACGAATTCGTGAAGGTCACGTTCCCACCGTTCGAACCGAACCCATTCATTGATGCTCAAATCGGCCGTATGTTCACGAGTGTGGTTGCCGAGCCACGCGACACGAATGGTGTATTGCTTGGTGATGAGTGGCCGTTCGATGATACGACCGGTATTCGCCTGTTCTCGATGCGTCGCCTTAATGGCTTCAACGATGATGTGACGGAATTCCACATCGTGGGTGGAACAGCCATGCCATCGGTGCTCAAGTGGGTAAACATCGAAGCAGACGTCGTTGACGGTGAAGGCAACACGAACAATCCGCCACCGCCAAGAGGACTCTACTACGCTGCGAACTCAACGATTCAATCGCGGCAGTCACCTGTGATCCGCCTAAACCGTATGAACCTTGGCGGAACGGACATTCCAGCATTCAACGTGTATGGTGGTGACGAGCTCCGCTCATTCCCGGTTAACCTGAGCAATCGCAAGAAAGCCGTTCTCTCGCTCTCCTACCAGCGGACTGGCAAGATGTCCGCAGGCTTTGGCCGCGGTTTCTCCGATAACCGCCTGATTGGACCTGAACACCAAGTGAACCTGCGCAACACGTCGGCCAACTATTACTTCCAGACAACCGACAAGCGCCGTCTGCCAGACCAGCTCTTTGTGGAATTCGCAACACCATCGAATGACGGTCTGAACGGCATTACCAACATCAAGAAGTGGGTATACGATCCAGCAAACCTTGGCAACGCCTACTTGCAGCCTTACACAATTTGGGGTGGTGGCGGTTACGGTCGCGGCTTCGATCTCACCAGCTACAATACTCAGCTGGACAAGTCCTTCACTCCAGGAACGGGTGGTTTGCGTGAAGACCTGTTCGATGATGGTAAGGACTTTGAGTTCTTCAAGATCACCTTGCCAATTCCAGACTCCATCCTGAATTGGGTTAATGAAGGTGCCCGCAACTTCCGTTTCCGCTTCCAAGTCTCGGCACTGCGAAATTCTGGTGGCACACTTCCTGCCGATGATGAAGACAACTTCTACATCGACAACGTGAAGATTCTGTTCCCAGATGAAGTCACCGACGTTGAGTTTGCCAACATTCAGCTGATCTGGCCTTACACTATGGCCCCTGCATCGCAAGCCACTCGTATTCCAATCCGAGTAAAGCTGGCGAACAACACAGACCTGCCTGCACCTGCATTCTCGGTACGCCTGCAAATCAAGCCTGACGGTAATGAAGTTCAGCAGATCTATTGCCGTACCATCACGGTACCAATCCTTGCTGGAAATCGTGAAGTTCTGCTTCCATTCCCAGACGTGAACTTCCGCAATACGACGCCCGGCAAATACAAGGTTACCGGTAAGATCTTCTTCCCTGGTAATGACTTGGATACGACCAACGACACCACGTTCACCGAGTTCACCATTCTTTACGGACCTTCGTTTGCATACGAAGAAAATCCGCAAAACCCTGTGAACGACGTACCGAAGATTCAGTTCTCCGGCGTAACCGGAAAGGGCCTCAACCACAAGGGCTATTCCTATGGTGGCAACGGTGCGAACTACTTCTACTTCTACCCATACAACTATGCTGGTTACATCCCCTACACAGCACAGATTCCGGGTGGTTACATGTATGGACGTGCGTCGACGCCTCCGGACGACACGCGCTACGGTGCTGATGCAGGTAACGCCTCAGGTCAGCTAGCAGCTCGGTTTACCCTGTACTCGCAGGACACCGTGAATGGTTACCAAGCGTTCTTCGCTGAATTGAACCAGGACTTCCTGAACATCTCCTTTGCTCTGTACCCAGACCAGGGTGGTGTTCCCGGTAACCCGGCTGTGCCCGGCTCGATGATCTATCGTCGTCGTGGCGAAGATGAAACTGGACAGTGGACAGAGCCGCAGTTTGGCAAGTACGTAACCTACCTTCTTGAAAAGCCTGTGGTTCTTGCACCTGGTGAGTACTGGGTATCGGTTGCTCAGATGGGTACAGAAGGTTACGAACTCGGTGCGTCGGCTAGCCGCATGGGTATGGTTACCACGCTGTTCTCGGACATTCCTACCTACGGAACAGCAAACCGTACCATGCTTATCGACAAGAACTTCCGTGTACGTGCCCGTAATGGATCGCTCTTGAACGACAACCGCTTTGCCTACGAACTCACCAGAGGTTCCGGCGACTGGGTGCAGTTCACACCATCTATCGGTAACCCTGCGTACGCACACTTGGATGCTCTTGGATTTAGCCTTGGCTTCCCGACCTTCACACAAGGTTCATGGATTCCATTGCTGCGTCCATACTTCGGAGACCGCTCCTACTCTTCACCACCACGATTTGTTGATTGCGTGGTGCCAGTAGAACTCACGTTCTTCGAGGCTAAGGCCCGTCAAACAGGTATTGACCTGTTCTGGGAAACTGCATCGGAAGAAAACAACCAAGGTTTCGATGTTGAACGCAGAGCACGCAAGGAAATGACGGACGTTGTTACGGGCGAGCCGAATCTCTCCTGCGTAGACAACAACAACCTCGCTGATGCTCCGTGGCAAAACATTGGCTTCATCGCAGGGTCAGGCAACTCAACCCAAACGGTTAACTACCGCTTCTTCGACGATAACGTACAGAACGGCTTTACCTATGAATACCGTCTGCGCCAGCGCGACTTCGACGGTCAGGAAAGCTTCTCGAACGTGGTTAGCGTTGTGAAGTCCGCCGGCGGTGTTGCTCTTGCAGACAACTTCCCGAACCCAGTTTCCAGCAAGACCACCTTTGCCTTCACCATCCCGAACCGTTCGGATGTGAAGCTCGAAGTGTTCGACATGGTTGGCAACCTGGTAACCACGTTGTATGACGGAACGGTGCCTGGTCAGAGCGCTCCGTACGCCGTAGAATGGAATGGCCTCAATCAAGCTGGTCAGGAAGTTTCTTCGGGTGCTTACATGTACAAGCTCACGGCTGGTGACGTAGTCCTTTCAAAGACACTCACCATCGTCCGCTAAGCACAATCGTACGATACCTACAGAAAGCCCCTTGCGAATGCGCAAGGGGCTTTCTTCTTTTTTACACTCATGTTGAGCTAGTTTGAGCCATGCTCGACCACACATCTGATGCCTTGCTCAATCAGGCAAAGCGGGCCTTTAGGCTACAACAGCAAAGTCTTCAGCTGGCAATTGCATCTCTCTCCGACAGCTTCGGAAGTGCAGCAGCAGCCCTAGCTCACGCACCATCGATCGTGACCACTGGGCTTGGCAAGTCAGGTTTCGTTGCTCGGAAGATGGCCGCAACACTTACAAGTTTGCGACTACGAGCTGTATACGTCCATCCTGTGGATGCTCTGCACGGTGATTCTGGCCACCTTGACCGAGATACCTGTTTGGTTGCGTTTAGCAAGAGTGGAGAAACGGCTGAAGTGGTTCGATTTGCACACCATGCCCGTGATCTGGGTGTTCGGCTTATAACCGTGACAACTCGTTCCAACTCCACCCTTGCCGCACTCGCTACTGCAACCGTACTTGCGCCAATCGAAGCAGAGTTCGACGAGCAGAACGTGCTTCCAACTGCGTCTACTACCACAGCCATGTTTGTTGCCGACCTGCTTACCGTGGCTGCAGCACAGGTTGCCGGCGCAACGCCCGACGGGCTGCGCGAAACGCATCCGCATGGTGCCATAGGGTCGGCCTTACTTCGAACAGTTGATGAGGTCATGCACCATGGCGAAGCACTGCCTGTGGTCACTACACAGGCCCTCCTGCCGCAGGCTCTTGCTGAGCTCACGGCAAAAGGCTTGGGTGCCGTGTGTGTTGTGAATGAGCAAGGGGCTTTGGCAGGTTTGCTTACCGATGGTGATGTTCGCAGGTTGGTAACGCGAGGCGTCAACGTGATGTCGGCAGCCGTTCAGTCCGTTATGACCCCCAACCCAATAACCATTCTTCCTAGCGCAACTCTTCACGAAGCACTGAACATCATGGAGCGCAGAGAGCGACAGATTAGTGTGTTGCCAGTTGCCGTGGATGGCCAATGTGTTGGGCTTCTTCGCATCCACGATGTGGTGCGCGCCAATCTGTAGACATCCGGATCACAGTCGATGGAGGAGTAATCCCAGTCGGGTGGTCTCCAATCACAGCGCACGGCAGCAGGTTGCGATTAACGAGGTGGTCGGGTGGGGGCTGGCGTTATTATTGGGATGTTTGGCCGCGAGTTCCGCTTGCGTGTATTCTGCCGATTCGCTGAGCGCGGTTGTGGCGGCGGTGTACGCGTTGGTGCAGGTTGCGCTGTGGGTGTTGGCGTCGGAGAGGAAATACGCCTTTGGCCTGCCGACGTCTGAGCACTGCTTACAACATCCGTTCGGGTAATCCTCACGCTACGCACAGCTTCGCCGCGCTTACCAAACAAAGGAAGAGGCTCCCCATCGCGGAAGAAGCGCACCCCACCAGCGTTGGTTACGTTGATCACAAACTTCTCGTTAGCAACCCACTCATATTCATTGCCAGGTGCCAATACCTGCTGCTGGGTTCGCATTCCATCCATCGTGATGGTAATCCAGGATGTATCCATCACCTCGGCTGTCAGGTGCATACTGTCAAGAGGTGAACCAGAGCCCCCTTCCGAAGATTGATCGGTTACCGTAACGGCTGCTGCGGAGTCCGGAGCAGACTGACCGGTTGACTCGTCTTCGCCTCCACTAGCAATGAGCATCACGAAAACCACCACCAACGCAACCGCCCCAAGTAAGGCAAGGAGCATGATGAACCGTGGGCGGTCTGTGAAAAATCCCGGCGGACGTAAGGCACGCAATCGTTTAAACTGATCGCCTACTACCTCCGTGGCTTTGGCAACGGTGGCACTCATCACCTCGCCTGCTTTTTGAACCGTGCTTTCAAGGCCGGGTGGTGGCTGCTGGGGTGGAATGCTCCGAGGAAGTCGTAGTGCTTCCTCATTACCTTCGAACACTTCGTCGGCAAGTCTGCGAGTCTCGGCATCGGGAATTCCGAGCGAGGTTGCAATGGTTTTCACGAAGGAGCGAACGTATACGGCAGGGAGCACATCGTAGCGACCGCGCTCGATGGCTTCGATGTATGGTTCACGTATCTTGGTTACAACCGAGACGTCGCGAACCGACAAGCCCTGTCGTTCACGCTCAGCGCGCAAACGAGTAGCAAGGGGATCCATGTTCCGGGTGAATCTCCTGAATAAGACTGCAAACTTGCCGCATTTTCAGTTTGCAGCAATGAACCATTGTTTGGCAAGGTAATCAACCCCTCCATGACCGAAGAACAGATCGCTTTCCTTCATGCATCCTACGTTGCCTTCGTTTTTACCGTGCTACTATTTGGAGCGTTGGCATACCGGCAGGTGTTGGACAATGCAGACGTACGAAGGCTGCAGATGGGGGAAGATCGGGATTCTTTTCTCGATGGTCCCGCCGCACTTCTGCTTGGACTTGGCCTATTAGCACTTGTTCCGGTCTGCATCTACTGTTATGGGATTGCCGGGCCATCGATTTACGCCTATGCACTACCGCAGGTGGCCTTCGTGCAGCTGCTGCAGCTTGGCTTGCGCTTGTACTTTCAGCGCACGTTGGTTCGCACGAAAGGGCTGGTTGTACGCTCCGTTTTGTTCGACAAGGTGCGTCCTGTACCCTATGCCGACATCGTGGCCGTGCGCCTTACTGCGCACAAATCATGGACACACGTGGTGGTAAGTCTTCCCAGCGAGGAGGTTGGATTCCGTATCTTTTCTGCCTCCGTTCCCACTCTTGAACGTCTGCTGGCGGCTTCCACCACTGCTCCCGTGTTATGGCATGTGCGTGAGGCCGACGAGTTGCGCAGACGTCCACCTGCCACACCATGAAACCCTTCATCCGCATAGCCTCGGGCCAAGGTTTTTGGGGCGACCTCCAAACAGCGCCACTGCAACAAGTATCCCGTGGACCGATTGATTACCTCGTGATGGATTACCTCGCAGAGGTAACCATGTCTATCCTCCAGAAACAGCGCATGCGCAACGCCGAGCTAGGATATGCTCGTGATCTTGTGGATGTAGTTCGAGAAACCCTACCCTATCTCGTAGAACGCAACATTACGCTGATTACCAACGGCGGTGGTGTGAACCCGCTGGCCGCACGCGACCGAATTCAGGAAGTGGCACGCGAAGCTGGCGTAAGGGGGCTTAAGGTAGGCGTGATTCTTGGTGATGACATTCTTCCCCGAATGGATGAGCTTATCGCTCAGGGCCATGAAATGAACCACATGGAAACTGGTCAGCCCATTGGTACCGTGCGGGATCGGTTGCTGAGTGCCAATGTGTATACTGGTGCATGGCCCATCGTGGAAGCACTCCGGCAAGGCGCTCAGATCATCGTTACCGGGCGCACAACCGATACAGGCCTTACGCTAGCGCCCATGATTCATGAGTTCGGATGGAGTGAAACAGACTGGAACAGGCTTGCCGCCGGAACGGTTGCTGGACATATCAATGAGTGCGGAGCGCAAGCCAGTGGAGGCAATTTTCTTGGCGACTGGCGCTCGCTCGAGAACATGGATGATGTAGGCTTCCCAATCATTGAAGCCTATCCCGACGGCACCTTTGTGGTTACCAAACACGAAGGAACAGGCGGTGCCGTTACCCGAGAGACTGTGGCTGAGCAACTCCTGTATGAAATAGGTGATCCCACGGCATACATCACGCCTGACTGCGTGGCTGACTTCACATCCATCCATCTTGAAGACCTGGGGAATAACCGCGTGCGCGTGTATGGCATCAGTGGACAACCCAACACACCGTTCCTGAAAGTAAGTGCCTCCTATCTGGATGGTTTTGTTGCCTTTGGGCAGCTTACCTACGCTGCACCAGATGCCCGTGAAAAGGCCGAGACAGCAGATCGCATTCTTCGAAAGCGTTTGGAAAGACTTGGTTTGCAGTTCGACGAGATCAGAACGGAGTTTGTTGGCTTGAACGCCTGTTATGGTCCACAAGCCGCCACCATTGTACCCAACGAAGTAACACTGCGCATTGGTGTGCGATCACACGACCGGAACAGCGTTGAGCGGTTCGGCAAAGAGATTGCTCCACTCATCCTCACCGGTCCACCCAGTGTGACCGGATTCTCCGGAGGTAGGCCCAAGCCAAGTGATGTTGTTGCCTATTTCCCAGCCCTTCTTGATAAGACCGTTGTTCGCATGACGGTGGACGTTACCGAGAGCTGAAGTCCGTTGTTCAGAACCTACAGCCCTTGCACCCTGATGTATCGTGCAGTAACGCGCTGTGTTTGCCTGCTAGCACTACTTCTGGCAAGCCCCCTACCAATGCATGCAGAGGAATCAGATAGCACAGAAAAAAGATTTGTACCCGTAGAGGAATTCCGGTATGCCGACAACAAACGCTACACGTTTCTTGGTGGCAGACCACTCGTTGAAACCGACGTGAACATAATTCCTCTAGCCGGCATGGGTGTAGCGTATGCTGGAATTTTTACGGCTTTACATATCAACCAAGCAAACGCATGGTGGAAGGACCAGAGTGGAGACTGGCATGTTGCCGAAGACCTCGAATACGCCAAGGGACTAGACAAATTCGGGCACTTCTATACGAGTTACGTCATGTCGGCCCTGCCTGCCGACATGCTCATGGAGAGCGGCTTGGCTCAGGAACCCGCAACCTGGATTGGTGCAGGGTTGGGGCTGTTATACAACACCTATGTTGAAGTGAACGACGGTTACGCCGCCAATTGGGGGTTCTCGCCATCCGACGCAGTAGCGAACATGGTTGGTGCGTCGTACTATGTGTTGCAGTACTACTTCCCGGTTCTACAAAACTTTACTCCGCGATGGAGTTATGTGCCGGCGGAGTGGACGGGCGGAAGAGTGATTACCGACAGGCCCTCCACGTTCATTGACGATTACAATAGCACCACGTTCTGGCTGGCAACGAACGTTAACAACCTTCTTCCTGATGCCGCGGAGCCATACTGGCCGGACTGGATGATGATTTCCGTTGGATATGGCATTAACAACTACGCAACGTCCAACCCCGACGGTACGCCTGTTCCCGTTACCCGCAAGTACATGATTGGTATTGACTACGATTGGATAAAGATCATTCCCGAAGCGGAGTTCGGTTTTCTCAACTACGTGCGCCAGTGGCTCAACTACATTCGGTTGCCTGGGCCAACATTGGAGTTCGGAGATGAAGGTGTGAGGTTCGGGCTTTTCTATCCTTTCGCCATCGTGGTGCCGATATGATCATGCAGGAGCCTGCCTGACTCAGAGTGCCACCACCCCGCTGCTTAGCATCGTCGTGCCCGTGCTCAACGAGGAGAAGCTCCTTGAGCGCACCCTGAGATGTTTCCCCCCTCACGTTAGAGCGGCCTACAATGCAGAGCTTATCGTGTCGGATGGCGGAAGCACTGATGCAACGCTCGACATTGCTTCACGCTGGGCAGATAGAGTCGTTACACACTCCGGTTCCGAACGGCAAACCATAGCTGGTGGTCGGGATAAGGGGGCTTTGGCTTCGCACGGAAGCGTGCTGGTGTTTTTGAACGGCGACACCTTCCCGGCAGATGTAGAGCGTTTCTTACAGGTGATCACCGACTTTGCCAACAGGCGTGGTGCGTATGGACGGGCTACTGCACTTGCATGTCCCGTTCACATAGATCCAGCTGAAAGCATTCCGTTTGACCGTGTATTCCACTCCCTCTATAATTCTTGGGTATGCTTGCTGAACACCGCACGCATTGGAGCAGGACGGGGTGAATGCCAGGTAGTTCGCAGAGATGCATTCTTTCGTGTGGATGGATACCGCACCCAGCTCGCAGCCGGCGAAGACTTCGACCTTCTTGCACGCATTGGGCTGCAGGCTCGAGTGATGTTTGCCAGGGAACTCCTCGTGTATGAGTCTCCCCGTCGGTTCAGGCGCTTTGGATATCTTCGAATCCTTTGGTGGTGGACGTTGAACGCAGTGTGTGTGCTGTTTACGGGCCGCTCTTCTTCTGATGATTGGGAACAAGTACGGTGATTGACTACACGAAGGCCGGCGTTAACATCGAAGCCGGCGAAGATCTTGTAACACGCATCAAGCCATTCGTTGCGCGCACGCGCACACCACAAGTGCTTAGCGAGATAGGTCTGTTCGGAGGTTTGTTCGATGCGCGATTCCCCGAATACGACCATCCTGTGTTAGTTGCCAGTACCGATGGTGTTGGCACCAAACTCAAGGTTGCATTCATGGCAGGTAAGCACGACACAGTGGGGCAGTGTTTGGTGAACCACTGCGTGAATGACATTCTTGCTTGTGGAGCAAGGCCACTGTTCTTTCTCGACTACTTTGCAACCGGTCGGCTTGAAACGGACGTAGCAGCCAGTGTTGTGATTGGTTTGGCCAAGGCCTGCGAAGAAAATGGCTGTGCACTCCTTGGGGGGGAAACCGCCGAGATGCCATCCATGTATTCGGTTGGTGAATACGATGTTGCGGGTACCGTGGTTGGCGTTGTGGAGAAGTCGCAGATTCTGAACGGAAGTAGAGTCCAACATAGCGACGTTCTCATCGGCCTTCCCTCGACAGGTTTGCACACCAACGGATACTCCCTTGCTCGCCACGTGTTGTTCCCAGCGTACGATGTTACCCAGTTCGTAGATGAGCTTGGCACAACGGTAGGGGAGGCCCTGTTGGCTGTACATCGATCGTATCTGCATGTGATTACGCCATTACTCAATGCTAGGCGCATCCACGGAATCTCGCATATTACCGGCGGAGGAATCGTTGGAAATACGAGCCGAATTCTGCAGGAAGGTCAGGCCTTGGAAATCAACTGGGATGCATGGCAGAGACCACCAATCTTCGACCTGATTCAAAAGGTTGGCGGCGTTGCAGAAGAGGAGATGCGCAAGGTGTTCAACCTTGGTATCGGACTCGTTATCGTGGTTGCCCAGGATGATGCAGATCAGGTGCTTCGAGACCTGGCATCAGAAAAGCCCGTGCTGATGGGTACCATTGTTGCGGATAACAACTAACCCAACTCTACCATGAGCAGACGCCGCGACGAGGCCCGGCGCATTCTGCGCAGCGTTTTTGGCTACGAGTCCTTTCGGCGCGGACAGGACGATATCGTTGCCACAGTGCTCGACGGCCGGGACGTTTTGGGTGTATTACCCACCGGTGGTGGCAAGAGTCTGTGTTACCAGGTGCCTGCACTCGTGTTCCCTGCATGCACACTGGTTGTGTCGCCCCTGGTTGCATTGATGACGGACCAGGTGCAGCGCTTACGGCAACTCGGAGTAGCTGCCTCGTGCCTTCATGGAGGCATGAGTTCTGGAGAAATCAACAACATAGTGCACGAAGCACACCGTGGAACACTCAAGCTTCTGTATGTGGCACCGGAGCGCCTGGAGAATAAGCAGTTTCGGTCGCAGCTATCCACGGTAGCTTTGAGTCTGCTAGCCGTTGACGAAGCCCATTGCATTTCCGAATGGGGGCATGACTTTCGTCCAGCCTACCGCTCAATCATCCAACTGTTCGAGCACCGACCACGTGTTCCCGT
Organism: uncultured Hyphomicrobiales bacterium; assembly: GCA_964620125.1. GTDB lineage: Bacteria > Bacteroidota > Ignavibacteria > Kapaibacteriales > Kapaibacteriaceae > OLB6. The sequence continues at coordinate 30,865 of CAZUGQ010000019.1, read as the reverse complement.
TGTAGCTCTTACTGCAACGGCTACACCCGACGTGCGCACTGACATCCTAGAAGCACTGCAGCTGAAAAGTCCAATTGTCATCGTTCGAGGTTTCGACAGACCGAATCTCACACTGCAAGTGAACGTTACGCCGAACAAGGTGGAGGCGATCACCCGCCTGGCAAAGGAGAGCGCTGGTGAGAACATTCTTGTGTATGCCGGTTCACGACGCAGAGTAGATACCATTGCCGAAGAGCTATCGAAGCGCCAGGTACAGGCTCTGACCTATCATGCTGGTAAGCCCCCTGCCATGCGAACTGCAGTGCAGGATGCATTCGTGAGTGGCAAGGCACACGTGCTGATAGCCACCAATGCCTTTGGGATGGGAATAGATAAGGCCGACATTCGGCATGTGGTGCATGTCGACCTAACTCTTACCCTTGAAGCATACTATCAGGAAGCGGGAAGAGCCGGCAGGGACGGTTTGCCAGCCACCTGCACGTTGTTGTATCAGCGCGAAGACAAACGTCTGATGGATTTCTTCATCGAGTGCACCTATCCCGAAGAGAGACACGTGCGAGCCGTTCTCGATTACCTGATCCACCGCAGAGGTGGCACGGAGATGCATGAACCTATTCTTGCTGATGCTCAGAACATTGCCGCCGATATGCACGAAAGTATTGCCCGCATCCAGGGTGTACTCGGTGTACTTGAGCGCAATGGTGCCATCCTCCGAACCTCGCCAACTGGGTCTGCAACACTCCGATTGCGCACCACACCCGAGCGCTTGCAAGAGTTCGTTCAAAACAGCCCACCAACGCGCAAAACAGCCGCAGAAGTGATTTCACGCCTTTTGCACGGATCAACCTTCGAGCAGGGCGTGCACTTCGATGTGCGCTCGCTTCTCCGAAAAGGTGGCATTACTCCGGCAGAGTACCAGGAAACCATTCGTGCCATGATGCTTGGTAGGCTGGTTCAGTATCGCGAGCCCGAAGTGGGAGGGGGCTTGGTGTTGCTTGCACACTACGAAGCAGGCTCTGCACTGCCGATTGACGTAGCCCACATCAACGTTCGCAGAGCGCATGCACAGGATAAACTTGCAGCCGTTCTACGTTATGCTGAAACGCAACAGTGTAAACGAAATGCCATTCTGATGTATTTCGGCGACCAACAAGTCAGCGGAGTGTGCGGACGCTGCACGTCCTGTACTGGTCAAGGTGCAACAGGTTTTCGAGTGGATGTGGATCAAGGTTTGGCAGCAAGTGTAATCAGGGCAGTGTATGAACTTGGTGGGCGATTCGGTCGGAACGTTGTAGCCGATGTGTTAACAGCAACGATGAGCGATCGGGTCATTGCCTACCGGCTGGACCGTGCATCCACGTGGGGCATTGCCAGCGACCATTCGCGCGGAAGTGTTCTGCGGACGATTGATCAGCTCGTTGAAGGGGGACTCTTGGTGCTCACGAGCGGGCAGTATCCGCTGCTTTCTGCAACTCCGCGCGGTGCACGAGAAGCCAAACCCATGCCGAAGCCCCTTGACGTACGCTCATCCGCAATCAGCGATGTAAACCCAAGTGTGTTTCGAGCACTGCTAGAGGTTCGAGATGGGATCGCCGAACGAGAAGGAGTAACCCCTGCATCGTTGCTCTCTCTAAAAACACTGGAGCGGATTGCTCGAGATAGACCGCGCACGATGGCCGACTTCAAGCCAGGTGAACATGGCAGCGGATTGTTTCTTGCACGCCATGGCAGGCAGATTCTCGAAGCACTGCAAAAAGCGTCGAAGGACGTGATCGATTCCGTGCCAAAGATTCGCGCCGATGCGAACGTGCAGAAAATAGCCGAGGTCGCAGCCCGTTCAACGTCACTTGCTCACGTAGCACAAGTCATGCACATTACACCTGCAGCTGCTGCACAGCTCCTACAGCGTGCCATCGAAAGCGGAATGGATGTACGAGTGGAACACCTGATACCAGCATCCCTGTTAGAGAGAGTGGCTGAATACATGCGTCATCATCGGTATGCCAGACTACGCCATGTTCGAGAAGAACTTGCCGACCAGGTGGATCTGCCCGAACTTCGGGTGGCAATGGCAGTAGCACGCAGAGAATTGTATGGGGCAACATCGTGAGGAGAATGAAGCTGCAATCCCCAAGCATGTTGACAACGGCACTGTGGTGCACGATAGTTCTTATGGTGAGTGCCTTCGATGCGAACGCTGAGTCGTATATCGTTCTGCTTCGTGGCAGGGACCAACTACCGCAGGCATTAACTAGCCCACGGTATCTCATACCACCAGCACAGTCAGCAAAGCAAACCGAGACAGCGATGGCAGCGGCACAGCGCGAGATTCTCGACAGACTGTCCCGGTACGTTGTTGTCGAGCTTTCGCCAGCACAGGCCGCTGCACTGCAGGATGACAATAATGTTCTCCTCGTACAGAAAAATCAGCGTCTCACTCTCCATCAAACAGCCACAACCAACGATTCCCTTTCCAGCAAACAGTATGGCTTACCCATCGTTGGTGCACCCAAAGCGTGGACGCTTGCAACGGGTAAGAACGTTCGAGTAGGTGTTGTTGACACGGGAATAGACTGGGATCATCCCGACCTTCGCACACAACTTGCTACATCCGTTGCCGAAGACGTAAACAACAACGGAACCTTCGAACCATGGAGTTCCAAGCTCGAGATTGATGGAGTATTCGGTGACCTGGACGGTATAGACAATGACAACAATGGATATATCGACGACGTTATCGGATTTGACTTTGTTGATCAGTCTGTTCGCAATGTTGGAGACGACAGGCAGCGAGACCCGATCCCGCTCGACGAGCAGGGTCATGGCACCTCGGTTGCTGGTGTTATCGCCGCGCGTGCCAACAATGCAATTGGCATTGTCGGCTTAGCCTATGATGCTCGCATCGTAACGCTACGGGCGTTTGATGCCACAGGCAATGCGGAGGAGGACGACATTGCAGCGGCCATTATCTACGCTGCGATGAATGGCGTGGCTGTCCTCAACCTGAGCTTCGGTGATGGTGTGGACAGCCCGGCTCTTCGCGATGCTATCTCGTTTGCCGCTGCCTCTGGGTGTTTCATCGTTGCATCTGTAGGCAATAGTGGCGGAACATCCAGGCAGTATCCTGCAGGGTACGACGATGTTGTAGCCGTTGGAGCAACCACCTCTACCGACCAAAAAGCGGTGTTCTCCAGCACCGGTTCCTTGGTAGACATCGTTGCTCCGGGTGATGGCATTGTTACCACAGCAGTTGGTAGCCGATACAGAACGGCAAGTGGCACCTCGTTCGCAGCTCCCTTGGTTGCTGCCGCTGCTGCCATGCTCATCGAACAAAGACCGGAAGTAACCCCCGAGATGTTGCAAGCCATCCTTGCTGAAAGTGCTTTCGACCTTGGTCCACCCGGATGGGATGGTGAATTCGGCGCAGGCAGACTTCAGGTTGACGCCGCGCTCAAGCAAGCAGGTGGAGGCATGGTTGAGATTACGGCGCCGCGAAATGAACAGGAGCTGTTGATACCCGACAACGGTTCGCTTACCGTTCAAGGATCGGCGTATGCCACACTCTTCGACTGGTACGAAGTGTACACCGGACGTGGGATCGAGCCTCAGAGCTGGACGAAGGTGAATGAAGGGGCTTCGGCAATCGTGAATGATGTGCTCGCAACAATTCCAAGATCGCAGCTTACGGATGGGAACGCTGTTGTGCGTCTTGTTGTGCAACTGAAAACCGGGCGCACATTAGAATCGCGCAAACGCATTCGCATAACCAACTCCGATACCCTGCGGATACTGAGCGCCGAGCTTGTTCCAGCCTGGGATGCCGACAGGCGTGCCAGCGTACTAACTGTGCAAGCATCACGGCCGATTCAGTTGATGCTTGTGCGCACACCTGACGGATACGGTGCCGACACATCCATACAGGATCTGCGCTTTACCGCTACACAGAGTGTATTGATCCCTTCGGATGTGTACAGTGCAACAGGTACTGTGAAGGCCATCCTACGAGCAGACAATGGCGATACGATCTCGTGGACGGGCCGTTACGACATGGGTACTGTTGCTGCTCCAACATCTGGCTTCTCTTCGCTTGGAACGGCTGGGTTCAGTGGTTACGTTCTAGATAAGGTTGCCGACGTTCGACGTGGTGGTGCTCCGCAGTTTGTGATGAGTGACCTATCGGATGGTGGATTCGGCGCACTCTCACTCGTTGAAAAGATCGGCTTCAACTATGTGACAACGGCCCAAACACCCAACGTATGGATCCCTCGCGGTCTTGGTGATGCAAACGGCAACGGATTATTCGACGTGTTTGCTCACGTTGTAGACAAGGCCGTGCTGTTCGAGCAGCAAGAAGAAACCGGGAGCCCCTTTGCATCCGTTGCATTTGCCGACACGCTGAACGGGCACAATGCTGCTGCAATGGCAGATGTTGATGGAGACGGCAGGGAGGACCTAGTGATGATCTCCGATAGTGGCTGTGTTGTAACGGCATGGAAGGATGGTGCATGGCGTACCATTGGATCCGCTGCCAACACAACGCCGCCGCGTTCAGGGAACCTGGAAAATCGCGTGGATGAAGTTAGTGCCGGTGTTGGAGATGTTGACGGAGATGGCAACATCGAGGTTGCCTTCGGTGATACAGATGGTGATCTCGTGATATGTGAGTACAGAGGTGCGGGGCTTGTAAATACCTTCACATTCGAAAGTGAAGGGTTAGGGGGCTCTGGCTACGTAACCTGTGGCGATGTGAACAATGATGGCAAGGCAGATGTGCTGTTTGGTGTGCCCGACGACCCGTATGCCGGGGACGACGGCGAGTATGGAAGACAAACGTGGACGTATCATCTCTTTGTATCAAGGGCAAACGACCAGTACGAGAGAATATGGACCGATAGAGTTTACGGTGTTCGATATGGTATTGGGTATCGGAACGGGGTGGCATGCGGCAATGTGGATCTCACTCCAGGAGACGAAGTCATCATCTGTGCCTTCCCGGAGCTCTACGTTTTTACGTGGCGTGATGGAAAAGGTATGATTCCACTGTGGTATCAGGCTAACGTTGTGTCGCCACGATTCCTGACGTATGACTTCAACAATAACGGTATTCGCGAGCTAGGGTACGGGATTACAAGTGAATCCAGCGGTCTGATGATGGGCTTCAACTTTTCCGAGTATAGTGCCGAACCGGGACGCCTTCAGTCTCCATGTGGCCTTCGTGCTGAGCTCGCCGATTCCACAACGATTCGGTTGCAATGGTTCAGCGTTCCAGATGCCACACAGTATCACATATTCTACAGTGTCGGCGCAACGGGTTTCTTCCGGGCTCTGGATACAACAACCTCCACCGTTGCTGTGTTCGATACGCTTCGGCTCGGCACCGTTTATCAGTTTCGTGTTAGTGCAGTATCCGCCGACGGAAGCTGGAAAGAAAGTCAGCGATCGGCTATTGTGGAGGTGGCAACAGGTGAAGCCCGTACCGTTGTGGAGGTGCTACCGAACAGCATCGCATCTGCCACTGTTGCAACAGGCGTATCCTTAACCATCCGGTACAGTGGCGCCATGCCCGAAAATGCGCCTGATCCTGCTGCATTTCGGCTTACCTCTCCAGATGGCGCAATTGTCATTCGTGCGCGCAGTGTGAGTCTGGCTGGAGATAGCACACTTGTTGTTGGCTTCGACCCTTCCACGTTGTACACGCCTTTCATGTTGTTCGTGGCAAACAGCGTGCGCGATCGACAAGGCATCTACACCGAGCCTTCAACAGCGATGATTGAGGTAGTAGAAACCGTTAACACCAAAGAATTTTACCTATCGCGTTTAACTGTTGCATCGCCAGCAGAGTTGCTGTTGGAGTATTCACTTCCCATCGGTGCAAGTGCGCTTGCCATAGCCTCCTACCATCTATCGCCTACGGGTAACGTTGTTTCTGTTGAACAGAAAGATGAACGAACGGTTCTCTTGAGGTTGAGCACCAGCCCACCACTAGCAGCATTGGGGTCAACGTATGCTCTTACTGTTACGGATGTAACGTCATCGAACAACACACCGATTACCACTGGTGCTGGTAACACCTTAAGCTTCGTCCTTACCAGTGAAGACCTCAATGGAGTTTTTGTTTATCCACAACCTGCATACATCAGTCGCGACGGCGGTGTAACGTTCGCAAACCTTACAACACAGGCAGAGGTGGAGATCCTAGATCAACGGTTTGCTACCGTTAGAACCATTCGCGAATCTGATGGGAATGGTGGTGTGACGTGGGATCTGCTAGACAACACAGGTACGGTTGTACCACCGGGAATGTATTTCTTCCGAGTACGCGGTGAGAATTCCGCTGGTGTGGGAGCCGATAGTGGGCTAGGGAAGTTGGTTATTCGGCGATAGCTCAATCGTCACTCGTTCGAATGCGTAAGCAGTGCTCTTAGCCCACCAACGTTGCCATTGCTTAGAAGGAGAATGACGTCGGTAGGACGAACTTTCACCTCAAACCACGGCAGCACGTCCTTCCCCCAGAGTGGGTCGGATGCACGTTCAGTTGGTACTAACAGAGCCTCGGCACCAGTCTGTTGAATTGCAGAGACCAGCATGTTTGTGTTAAGCCGATCTTCGGGAGCAAAACGTTCTGGTCTGTGAACTGGGCCAATTACCACACTTGCAGCTCCAGTAAAACATGTACCGAGTTCGCGCTGAAACACGCTGCGCGTAGTTGTGTTGGAGCGTGGTTCGAAAACAGCGTGTATTGCAGCGTGTGGATATCGTTGCCGCACGGCACTTAGAGTATGACGTATCGCCGTGGGGTGGTGGGCAAAGTCGTCAATCACCAGTGCGCCGTTCCACATACCCAGAACTTCAAGGCGGCGTTTGGGTGGTACAAATGCTGCAACGGCCAGCTGAGCTTCCTCCATCGTTACACCGGCAAATAGTGCTGACAGGATGGCCATTGAAGCGTTGCGGATGTTGTGTTCACCGGGCATCGTAAGCGTGAACGGACCAAGCTTCTTCTCTCCCACCAGCCACCAGGAACCACCCTCTTCGTTGGATTGAATTTGTGTAATGTTCCATGATGCACTGCTGCTCATACCCACAGTGTGAACAGGGCAGGGTGAGGATTGGATCACATCGAGAACAGCTTCGTCGTCAGCATTGGCAAGCACCAATCCATTTCTGGGAACGATGCGAACAAGCTGTGAAAACGATCGCTTAACTGCGTCGAGGGAATCAAAGATGTCCGCATGGTCATATTCAATGTTGTTCATGATTGCGACGGTTGGCCGATAATGCACGAACTTGCTTCGCTTGTCGAAGTAAGCCGTATCGTACTCATCTCCTTCAACTACAAAAACTCCTGCTCTTGTGTTGTGGACGTCAGCCGGAACAGCTTGGCATCCGCTCGTAAATCCTGAAGGTACTCCACCGATGAGAAAGCCTGGTTGCAAACCCGCATGGTGAAGAATCCAAGCGGCAAGTGCCGATGTGGTTGTTTTTCCGTGAGTGCCAGACAATACTTGTATTCCGATCAATAAGGTGCTGTCCAACAAATGCCGCTATCGACGTGATTGGTAAGCGTCTATCAAGTATCATTTCCAACTCAGCGGTACCCCTGCTGATTGCATTGCCAACGATAACCAGGTCAGGTGGCGTGGGCAGGAACTCTCCATCAGCAAGAAATGGATGCCATTCAATGCCGTGCTGCTTAAGTACATCCAACATCGGTGGATATACAGCATGGTCGCTACCTGTAACATGATAGCCGAGATGTTTGCATGCAACTGCAACTGAGCCCATTGCAGTTCCGCCGATGCCAAGAAAGTGAACGTGCATATTCGTTGTCTGTGAAGATGTTTGCAATGTTACTCACACGTAATCAAGACTCAGATGATGACCAACCTGCCCGCGCTGCACGTTTTCATTGCTGTAAGCATCGATGGATTCATCGCCCGTGCCAATAACGGACTGGATTTTCTGGAGGCCTTGCCCAACATCCCGGGTGAAGATTATGGCTACGAAAAGTTCTTTGGCAGTATGGACGGGATACTCATGGGTCGGAATACCTACGACGTTGCTACAACGTTCCCCATCTGGCCTTACAAAGACAAACCCGTTGTGGTGATGACCAATCGTTCCTTGAACCCACACAGGCCTACCGTTTCTGCTTACTCAGGAACCGTTGTGGACGCATGCAAGAACCTGTACGATTCTGGCTGGCGGAATGTGTACATCGATGGTGGTAAGCTCATCTCTCAAGCATTGCGCGAGGGGCTTGTGGATGAAATGACGTTAAGTACAATCCCGATCACCCTTGGCTCGGGTATTCCATTGTTCTCCGATGAGCTGCCAGAGAGGCAATGGTTGACAGTACGTGTACAGAAGTATCCAAGTGGTCTGGTTCAGGTACATTACAGAAAGCGTGAATAAATGGTAACTTCCCATGCATTCCCACCCGTCCCGACTTATGGAGATCTCATGTTGCTTGTGCTGATTCTACTGTGCGGTTGCCTTCTTTCTGTGCCCAGTTCGGCCCAGTTCTGGTCTGCCACACAAGGACCACCTGCCACGGTTTTGTGCCTTTCAACGAACAGTAAAGGACACGTGTTTGCCGGCACGCCATTTAGTGCTGTATACCGAACTACCGACAACGGAGAAACCTGGACACGGCTTGATGATGGCATCGATGACGGTGGACCAAACTTCGTCTCCGTCACGATGGTTCAAGTGGCTCACGATGACGAGCTATTTGCATGTGTTACTGGCAGGGGAGTTTTCCGGTCCAAGGATAATGGTGAAACGTGGAGCCTTATGGACATAGGCGCTGCCGTCCAGCCCAACGCAACGTTGTGCATAAGCCTGAAGAAGATGGGAAATGGAAATACGGCAATGCTCGTTGGCCACAGTGGACCAACACAACTGTATCTCAGGTATTCTGATGACGGAGGTGCATCGTTTCGTGCTGTGAGTCGTCCGGGAGGATCCGGCACGTCTGCTATCTTCAACACCTTCTTGTCGCCGACTACTGATCGAATGTTCGCAATGGTTAGTTATAACCTTGGACTCTACCGGTCAGATAACTTTGGGCAGTCTTGGGTACGAATTGAACAGACCATTCCTCCCTCCGGAGAGAGTGATGATCACTTTTCGATGATTGTTCCGCATCCCGATGGCACGTTCTTCCTGGGGAGAAATGCGCTGTCAACTTCCACAATCATCAAGAATGCTTGCA
>CAZUGQ010000019.1:0-21638 GCA_964620125.1 uncultured Hyphomicrobiales bacterium | reverse complement strand
TCCTGCGTTCAACGAACAACGGCGATTCGTGGGAGTACAAGATTCAGGGATGGGATACGCGCGATTATATCAACAACCGCATCAGAGGAATCGCCGTTGGCAGTGGCAGCGATGTGTATGCCATCACGGAAAAGGGCAGTGGTATCCACTACTCAAGCAACATGGGTGAAAGCTGGGTGGCTTGGAATGAAGGCCTGCCGAGTGATGGATCGGGATCTGGGTTGGTTATGACCCCGCAGCAGCACCTCTTTGCCGCACAGAACGGTGAACCGGTGTATCGCCATCTTAGTCCGGTTTCCGTACATGACCACCTTCCATCCGTTGTACGCTTAACGAGTGTGTACCCGAATCCAGCTCGGCAAAACGTGACGATCACATTTGAGCTGGATCAGAGAGCCGAGCTTGTTGCATCGCTGGTGGACGTTACCGGAAGCCCAGTGATTCCCCCGCATTCATTTTATGCCGAACCAGGACCAAATCGAGTGAGCTTGGTTACGGATGGTCTGCCTAGTGGCGTGTACTATTGGAGTATTACCGCAGGCAAACATCGCTCCTCGGGTGTCGTGCACGTTGTCCAATAGTGCACTATTGCACCGAGGTGATATACCACAAACCCGATTCCGAGATTGCCCCGAACTGCACGGTGCGGATGTAATCAACCGTAATCGTTACCGTGTGTCTGGTTGCCGACAATGTGTCGGCAACTGTCTGTGTGATTGGCTTTCCTGCGATGAGGTTCTTCCATCGATCAAGGTCGTCAGCAAGTTCATGGCGCTCAATGGCAAGCAACTTCCGACCAGAAGAGTGCCGCATCAACTCCGTAACGGCGGTAAGATTACCGCTATCCAATTCTTCTTTCCACATGTGAACCACTCCCATCGATGTGCGCTGACTTCTCTCGATAACTGGCGCATACGTGGTAGTAGACCCTACCTGGAATAGCTCGCATGCCGTGGTTGTCATAACAAACAATGCACCAGCAGTAACAGCGGCGATTCTCTGTGGAAGGGGGCTTTTCATCTGCGGAGAAACCTGATGGTAGCAGCAACAACCTGAGAATAGGTGTCAGTGGCGGCTGGCATGGGATGTGAGATTCCAAACGTGTGTGTTGATCCTGGAAAGATGGTCAGTCTATCAATCGAGCCGGCATGCTGCACCAGTTCCGTGATCTCCGAGGGTTTCACAACCATGTCTCCAGCGGCATGAAGATAGCGCACGCGTGCTCCCAGTCCACGTGAAGCCTCGGTTAAAGACAAGCGGTCGGCATGAGTTTCCAGATCATCATGGTAGGCTGTCCTTGTGCGGATCGGGCTGCGCAGCCAACGACCGATACCGGACCAGACCACTACTCGTTCATGATCACGCGAGCGTTCGTGAGCAACGATTTGTGCAATGGCACCACCACGGCTGTGTCCAAGAAAGTGAACCTGAAAATCATCAAACGGCTGTAGTGCGAAATGCACATGCTGAACGTCTGCAGAAACTAGGCTGTGTACCAGGGCAAGTCTCATACTGGCAAAGCCAGCTTCCGATAGTCTCCTGGAAAGATCGGGAAAGAAGCCCCACGCTGGAGAGGCATTAAGGCCGTGGAGTATCACAACCAAGGGAGGAACCTGCTTGTTCATCGCGTCTATTCCGCAAGGAGGTCGGGTCTGCGTTCCTGCGTTTTCTTCAAGGCCTGCTCAAGTCGCCAAGCCTTGATTGCTTCGTGGTTCCCACTCAACAAAACGTCGGGTACACGCAACCCCCGGAATTCAGATGGTTTCGTATAGTGGGGGGCCTCCAAGAGACCATCCATAAAGCTATCATCCAGTACGCTACCGGAGTCTCCCACAGCGCCTGGCAACAGGCGCACAACGGCATCGATAACAACGGCGGCCGCAAGTTCACCTCCGGTAAGCACGTAATCGCCAACCGAGATTTCTCTCGTGACCAGCACGTCACGAATACGCTGATCAATGCCTTTGTAATGGCCAGCCAGAAGGATGATATTCTCGAGTGTTGAGAGTTCGATGCAGACCTGCTGATTTAGCGTTGTACCATCGGGGCACAGGTAGATCACCTCATCGTAATCACGTTCATCTTTCAGGCGTTCTATACAGGTGAAGACAGGCTCGCATTCAAGGATCATGCCGGCACCGCCACCGTACGGCGTATCATCGATATGGCGGAACTTGTTTGTTGCATAGTCATGCAAGTCATGCACCTGGACCACGGCAACACCGGCACTCCGAGCTCTGCCCAGGATGCTGCTATCGAGAATACTCGTTAGCGTGTGTGGTACAGCGCAGACAACGTCAATCCTCATCTTCGGGCTCCAACAATCCTGGTATGAGGTTGATGGTGATAACCTTGCTTGTTACGTCCACACTCTTGATCACATCGTCGATCACTGGCAAAAGCACTTCCCGACCATTGTCGGTGGTAACAACCCAAACATCATTGGCAGGTAAAAGCAACACATCGGTAACCACACCCAGCTCCACGTAGTGATGGTTAGAGTCTGCAACGGGGGCGTCTTCATTCATGGCACGTACGGAGCAGCCGATGATCTCCCCAATGGTGTACCGCTCATCGTTGTTGGCTATCACACTCGAAGCATCTGCATACACCGCCTGATCCACCAATGCCAAGGCCCCTTCCCTGCTAGTTACACCAGCCAAATGGAGCACCGTTTTCGATGGTGACTGTGTGAATTGTGTTACCGTGTACGGCCGCAGGTAGCCTGCGGAGAAACCAACGCCAACAACACAGCCCGGGCCGATTGTATTCGGAACGATTACAACGTCGGCCAACAGTACGGAACCATCCACACCGGTTGGCCGTGCAATGACGCCTAGGTATTCGGTGAAGGTTGCCGTACGCGTGCCAGCGATGGTTCGTTAACCCAGATAGGAGCGCAAGCCCTTGCTACGCGAAGCATGGCGCAGGCGGCGGATGGCTTTTTCCTTGATTTGGCGAACTCGTTCGCGCGTGAGCGAAAACTTCTCGCCGATTTCCTCGAGTGTGAGGGCCTGCTGGTCATCAAGACCGAAGTACAGCCGTATCACCTCTGCCTCGCGTTCACTCAGGGAGTTGAGTACCTGCTGAACTTCCAAGCGCAGTGATTCACGCATGAGTTCGCTGTCTGGCGGGGGCTGCTGTTCGTTTGGCAGAATGTCGAGCAGCCGGTTGTCTTCACCATTAACGAATGGAGCATCAACTGAAAGATGCCGTCCACTAATCTTGATGGTTTCGGAGATTTCGGCAATCGACATGTCCAGTTGATCTGCAAGCTCTGCCGCCGTTGGTTCACGTTCGTACTGTTGCTCGAGTTCCGAGAACTTCTTGCCAATCTTATTCAGAGCACCAACGCGGTTGAGTGGCAGGCGAACGATACGGCTTTGTTCTGCGAGAGCTTGTAGGATGGACTGACGGATCCACCACACAGCGTACGAAATGAACTTGAATCCGCGCGTTTCATCAAACCGTTTTGCAGCCTTAATCAATCCGAGGTTGCCTTCGTTGATAAGGTCGCCAAGAGAGAGGCCCTGATTCTGATACTGTTTAGCTACCGACACCACGAAGCGCAGGTTTGCCTTGACTAAGCGCTCCAATGCTTGGCCACCTTCGAAGCCACCACGCTTGATGGCCTGTGCAAGGGTGATTTCATCATCACCGGTAAGCAGGTCAACCCGACCGATTTCCTGCAAATACTTGTCGAGCGACTGGCTTTCGCGGTTGGTGTACTGTTTGGTGATCCTCATAGGGGGCTTTAAAAACGTTGGTAGTGAGAAAGCACGGTGTTGACGTTCGGCTGCCGTGAGTAGTGCGACTGCCAAGCCACAAAACTACTGATCGCCCGGCGAACCACCTGCGAGAAAACCGGCATACCTCGAACCAATAAGCACAGATTGCGCAGATTGAACCGTTCTATCCAACGGTAACCGACGAATCGTTCCGCTTGCGGCAGACCCCAAGCAGGTTGCAAATTCCGCATCCAGAAGTGCGGTGATGATGGTGCTCCGCTCCCGCAACTGGCCAAGGATATCTCGTTGGATAGCCGCTCGTGCCGAGCGAAGCGCGCTTGTACTCGATGCAGAAAGCCCATCCTGTTTGACCTTTGCGGTTGCGGTGTCAACCGCAACCAGGGCTGCTGACAGATCTTCGGCAGGTAAAGTAGAACAGTACTGAAGGAAACGTTCCACCATCTTTTTGTCTGTTCTCACAGCCGAAGGCAGTGCGTCCATCCCTGCAAGGGTATTCGCAGCAAAATCAGCGAAAACACCGCGGCGCAGAATGTAACGGAGAACAGGCGGATAAGAATCGTCGACCATCACACTGTCAGGTATGATGCCTTGTGATGCATACACAGCTCTACCTGATTTCGTGTAGAATGTGGTAGAGTCTTTCTGACTTGTATCCCGCCGCTCCCTGCGCTGCAAACACCGACCGCTTGGGGTGTAGTATCGTGACGTTGTGAGTTTGATGGAGGTAGAGTCATTAAGCTGTACCATGGATTGCACAAGCCCCTTTCCAAAGGAAGCCCGACCGAGGATGACGGCACGGTCGTGATCTTGTAATGCTCCGGCTAGCACCTCGCTGGCACTTGCACTTTCTTCGTCAAGGAGCACAACCAAGCGCAGGCTTGTGTCGAGCGGAGGATGTTGTGCACGATAGTCGAAGCGCTGACGTGATCGATCCAAGGTGCTAACAATGAGTGATCCTTGCGGAAGGAATAGATTGGCAATGCCAATGGCTGCTTCGAGTAGACCGCCAGGATTCCCGCGAAGATCCAGCACGAGCCCGCGCAGTGGACCGTTCTTCTGCAATTCGATGATAGCATCGGATACCTCCGCTGGTGCACGGCGGGAAAATCGTAGAAGCTCGATGTAGGCTATGCCGTTCGACAGAACCGTTGTGGCTCCGACATTCTGCACAGGAATCGTATGGCGTGTGAGGACAAGGGTTAGCGTGTCGCTCATTCCGCGTAAGACCCGAAATGTGGCGTTTGAACCCTCCGGCCCATCAGTCACGCGGCGCAAACTGTCAGTGGACAGCGTGTCCACCCGAATGCCATCCACAGTAAGAAGCCGGTCGCCAGCACGAAGGCCACCGTTGGAGGCCGGAAGCTGAGGCCGAACGTCAGTTACCACCAACTGCCGGTTGCGCCTTACAACGGAATAACCGAATCCGACATACGTGCCTGAAGAAAGCTGATCGTAGGGATCAGACTCTTTGCCCTTAAGCAATACGCTGTACTTGTCAAGCTCCAGGAGCATTCCACGTACGCCTGCATCGACGATAACATTGGGATCGATGGCATCAACATAGGAGCTGTTAATGTGCTTGAACGCGTCGCCAAACGTAGCCATGGAGTTGCTCAAGGCACTGTAGTCCTGAGCATGAAGCGCGCTCACACGTCCCAACCCTATAACGAGCACGACAGGCAGGAGGGGCAGTGTTGTAAGTAAACGATGAAGTACCATCATCGCTGATGACGTAGGCGTTGGATGTGGAGTGCTACAAGTAAAAGATAACTCAACGTCAGGTGCTAGCGATGGTACGCTCGTAGGTGCAGGCAGAATGCACTCAAGAGGTGCTCTGCTTCACCCATGAATGGAAGCGCAGCTCCGCAAACGAAGCCTTTCAACGTAACACCTCGAGGTTCGCAGTTCCAGTCCACACGTGATCAGCGATTCTGGTATCGTGCCTACGTCATGTACCTGCAAATAGCCTTGGCAAATAAATATCGAAGACTGCCGAGCCTGTGCGTTCCGGGAATGCAGCCAGAAGATCAGTTTTCAGCGATGCTGCAGTTGCTCCTTTAGCGAGGAGATCATGGGCCGTTTGCAGATAGCTGATGTTGGCCTGTACTTCTTCCTTGTTGGCTGGCAATCCATGGCCTGGTAAAAACGTGTCGTACTCCGAGTCCAAAAGCCCTTGCAGAACTTCAACCCAATGCTCCAGCGAGTGAGTGAGGTAAGGATGCGAGCCACTGTACAACAAGTCCTGAACGATGTGTATGCCTAGGTCTGGAAGCTTAATCGTAAGTAGGTTGTCAGACTCGGCATCCGTTACCTTCTCGTGAATGTAACGGAGTCCGTCGATTTCTTCGATACCAGGACTTACCGTACGAATCGGCATCGGAACATCATCTGTTACGAGGCTGCCATACGCCGCAGCCAACGAAGCCCGAACGGACTCACCGGCATCTTTGAGGAAGTTGGTGGTTTCTGGTAAGGCATGAATCTCTGTGTCCATAAATGCAGCTCCAAGACCAAACCAGTGGTCAGGGTGCTCATGAGAGAGGTACACCCGAGCAATCGGCTTGTTCAGACTATTCACCAAATCCCGAAACTGAGTTGCATAGGGTTTGATGAACTGTCCATCGACGACAACAACGGAATTCTGAGTTTCGATTATATGCGTTGCATTAGCCAAGAAGGCTGGTGCCGAAACAAAGGTGTGCACAGTTACTGACTCTATGTTGCTTACAACAACATGCTGGCCAGGTGGGAATTGCGGATCCATGAGGAACCTTTCGATTGATGTACAGAGATTTGGTAAGGGGGCTTGGGCTTGGCATGCTGTTTAGCCAGCAAGAACTTCAACGAGTTTCCTTCCGAATGGGAATGCAGACTCGACAGAAACTGCAGTGACAAAGGGAGGATCCCAGATCACGCAGGGATGTTCGCGCGACGTTTTGGGATCCGAGAATACGGTGCCGTGCGGACCAACGGCATCTTCGACCATGTACTGTAGTGGAAACACAAACCCAGCAGTTTTAAGCTGAACGTCAGGATTACCCGGTTCTGCTCGCACAACAGTGTACTCAAGGTCGGCTGTAAAATCCCATGCATGTGGATGCGCCGCCACATTTCTTCCGTACAACACACTACGATTGTTGTGGTCGGGGTCGCGCGTCAAAGCAAGTGCGGCAACGGCATAACACAATGCACCAATGACCTTGCCCTGCTTGAATGCGTCTATCACCAGCTTATGAACCAGCCCACTGCCTGCAACATCCAGAGCTGACCCAGCACCTCCTACAATCACCAGAACATCGTAGTCCTTCATGTTGGCGTCACGAAGCTTTATCGGATTATCCCACTCACCATTGTCGAGTGCTTCGTTGATGCGTGCCAACACCTCCGGAGGATTCATCTTTACGCCCTGTTGTGGATCAATGAACTCTGGATCCATGCTGATCGACCCGGGCAGCGGCGTCTTTCCAAGAAACGTCGTTAGTGTAAGGTTGTGACCGGCGGCACGCAGCTCGTCCCATGGACCCAGGAGTTCCTCGCCCCATACTCCATAGTTGGATGCTACTACCAGAATATTCTTGCTCATGTGGCTTTCCTTGTGTGATGTGTCTGGAGAATTATTCATGATTCGCGGTGCCAAGCTGACGTATGGCAGTTCCCCAATCTTCTAGATGATAGAGCTCGATGATCTTTCCATCGCGTACCCTGTTGATGTCAATCGTCATGATGCTGAACGATCGGCCCGAATACGGCACCATAAAATCCGTATTCGGTGTACCCGATAATGTGCTTCGCACGGCGATGTATTCACCGTCAACAGAGAGATGGTGAATCTCTACATTGATGTCTGGTACGATGTCGAACAAACCTTGTAAGTACGGCTGCGTATCAGCCTTTGTGCGATAATCTTCGTTGGTGTAGTACGATTTCCAGTCGTCAGCAAGAACTGCCAAACCTGCCTCCCAGTTGCGCTTGTCGGCTCGGAACAGGTTGTAGAACGGTTCGATGATTGCTCTAGCTTCGTCATGTGTCATGTTGCTGCTCCCGGCGATGTGTGTTGGAAAGGGGCTTTGTGCTATGCGTGCTCCGCAGATAACCTGCGGATGATTTCTGCGGCGAAGAGATTGCAATGACCACCTGTACGGCCTGTAACTAAGTCGCCATCCACAACTACGTCTTCGTTAACGTACTGCAGGCCGTAATGAATTGAATCACTGTACAGGTTGTTGTGGAGGGTTACGCGCCGACCTTTGATTACGTCAATAACCGGCGACATCAGCCACATGCCATGACAGATGATGCCCTTGAGGATGGTTGGATCGGCAAACGCACGCTTCATGAAGGCAGATGCTGGCGGAATCACTGCTACGTCGTCGGTATACCGCAGCCTATCCGATACCATTGCCGAGGGCACGATAATGGCGTCGTAGTCATGAAGATCACTGTCGGACATGTACTCGAACGACTCTGTGCACGTAAACGGAATCTTGTATTCGTGCCCCACGAACTGCAGTGATGGTTGTCCCCACAACCTGCTCAGAAAGTGCACTTCGGCGCCTTCTTCAGCAAAACGCAGTTGATAGTAGAAGATCTCACGTTCGTAGAAGTCGCTTTCGATGAGGATACCAATCTTCTTGTCAATGAGCGTCATGAGGTTGTTCCTGTGTTACTCCTAAAGCATCAAGTACCATTGTAGCTCTGTTCTGAAACACTGTATCGTTTCTAGCTCGCAAGGCGAGTTCAAGTGCTGTAGTGCCTGTGTGATCTTCTAGATTGTAGCGAGCACCTTTCTCGATGCACCATCGGATCTGGTCAAGATGGCGTTGCACGTCATCATCGGCAGAGGTGAGTGCGCGGTGCACCGTGTCATGCAATGCAGTTTGCCCATTGATCGCTGGCACATCATTGAGAGCTGCAGCAAATGCCAGAGGTGGCATGTGTTTGCTGATGATCTGCAGTACGTCAAAGTGGTTGAGCACTGCAGCGCGAATCACGGCATCCACGCCCATCGGATGTTTCTCGGGTATGTCTGGGTTGGCTCCGCGATCAAGAAGCATCGTTACTAGGTTACGCCTGAATTCTGCCATTTGAGGCGTACTGTTAACACCTGTTACCGCCATAATCACAGGCGTCTGCATAAGCGGTCCGCCTAGTGCGTTGATGTCGAACTGTGGTGCACTCACAAACGTCGTTAGCGTTGCTAACCACTCAGCAGTTAGAGCATCCCACGCAACGTCGCTGCGCTCGATAGCGGAAATCAGTGCCGAGAAGCAGTTACTGAGTTGTTCTGCAAATTCATCTGCCAACAGCCTGGCGGTGCGTTGCGGTTCTTGATCTGGTACTGGTTCTGCGATGTAGGCAAGAAGCTCCAGATAGTAGCGATTACGATCGGCAGGGGTTGTTGGGTCCGATGCTTTAAGCAGCTCAGTAAGCTGTGTGTTGTTCCAAAGCACGGACATGGTGACGGCTGTGTATCCGCGGACGTTGCATGCAGAAAACAACTGCCGAAGAGCTTGATTGCGTTGGTGCTCATCGTGGAGGTCAAGTACCAGTGCATAACTCTCCAGGATCCACCGAACGATCTGTACGTGATGTTCCGAGCCAAAGAACACAGCTTGAAGCAGTAGCGTGTGGCCATTAACTGAACTGATTTCGAACAGGTGTTGCGGAGCCACGTTGAGCAGTGCTTTCACCGTATCCACGTTGCCTGATTGACCAGCCCAGAATATTGGCAACGCATCGGCAACCTCCAATCTCACGTTGGGATCAGCCTTCATTGCACCATCGTGTAGCAAGGTTTGTACGGCCGAAGTGTTACCGCGCACAGCCGCTGCCATTAGTGGCGTCCAGCCATACAGGTTTGTGATGTTCGGATCCCCCCCCGACGCTAGCCAATCACGGAGTGCCGCTACGTCGTTTGAACGTGCTGCTCTGATTGGCGGACCTGTAATCCAGTCAAGTATGCTTAGACACTGGTACGTAGCACTGGCAGATGCCATCGAACCATCAATGCCATATCCACCCGATGGAAGGAACATGGATTGAATGTACGTTGCGAGCGGTGTAGTTGTAGGACGATTGTTTGTGAGATCCAGCAACCGCATGATGCAGTAGGTTGTCCACAGGTTTGAGGATGTGACATCCTCAAACCATCCACCAGACTGTTGGATGGATAGTAAGTCTTGAGCAATTCGATGCACGTTGATCGGCTGTTCTCCAGCACGAAGCAAAGCACTTGCAGCAATGGCGTTGGTAAGAGGACTTTCGCCAAAGCCCCCTTCGTGATGTTCTAAGGCACGAAAGAATGATATGGACACCGAAAGGTCTACATCTACCAGGCTGCATTCGTTGGCAACAGCGATGAGCATGAAGTGTTCTTCACGCGTAGAAGCATGAGTACGCATGAAGGCGGTAGTGGATGGGTACAGGTCCTGAAAGTCTGAATGTGCGTCTATGCTCCAAAGTGTGAGCAGACCCGCGGCACTAGCCAATACTGATGGTTGTTGCTGTTCATCTTGGAATGACGAGGATGCAGGATGATAGTGGCTCAGGACGAAGTCTCGTATAGTGTCAGGTATTGGTGGTGCCACATTGAACATGCGCAGTGCCTTGCAGACGCTGAGCGTTGAAGTCAGAGTAGGACTTGCATTCACCGTTTCCTTTCCACCTCCACTTGAATGCATCAAGGACAGGAGGAACTGAATGGTGTACTCTCGCTGCTGAGGTGTTAGCATGTTCGTGTGCTTTACCATCCGTAACGGCGAAGACCTTCCGTCAGGCAGCGTACAAGCACCTGACCGCACAAGTCTGATTCGGCTACTGAGCGACTTGTGAGGAAGGGGTAGTCGAGGATGACTGAGAGTGGACGACCAACATTGCCATGGAACTGTCCGTCGGGAGCAACTGCATCGCGCAAGATGTACTCGAGCGAAACTGGTGGATTATTGAACACCAGATAGTCGCCGTTGGCCCAAAGGCCCCAACCTTTCGTGTAGTCGTACTCCATGGTATGCCCAGTAACGTGTTTACCACGGATGATGCTGGTTCGCTGATCCAGTTCGCGTGCAAATGCCAAACAGGTTACGGCATAACACTCACATGCGATTGGCTTGTTGGCGTAATAAAAACCAAGGATGAGGTCCAACAGCCTTGGATTGTTAACCATGTCAACGAATGGGCCAGCGCCGCCAACAAGCAGGAGTGCATCGTAGTCTGCGATCATCTTCCATGCTTCATCACGCCCACGATAGTACTGCTCCAGTGATGCTACATAGTTGTCGTGGCTAAGGTAAGGGCGCACTGGCATGAGAGCTTCAAGAGAAAGCCGGTTTCCGAAGAAGTCTTGCCAGTTGGTGTTCTTACCTCGTTCTGCCAGTTCCGGGCTTGTTACCGGACGGCCAAGTGGCGGATCCACATAGGTTGCATCCATGCTGGCAGCATCCGGAAATGGCAATGATCCTGTTGCAGACAAAAACTGCAATTCAAAACCCGCAGTGCGCAGATGATCGGTTGGTAGAAGTAGCTCTTCAACCCAGAAACCATGTTCTGAAACAACAACAAGTACCTTGCCTGGCATTGATGACTCCGTAATCGGTTATGCAATGATGAATTCTTCCGCCAGCTCACTTTCGGATAGAGACTGCTGAACGGACTGCGGGATGTTTCGAAGTGTGATCTGGAAGTTGCTACCGCGTTGTTGTTTGGTGAAGGCTAAGTAGTTCCAACCAGAGTCTGATACCTCTACTACGTTCTCCAAGTCGAACTCAAGTGCAGTAACTCCTGTTAGTCTCTCTACTTCTGCCTTCAGGTCCCGCAGGGTTGCAGTTGTTAGACATCCAAACAGCTTGTACCGGGCAGTGCCGTTTACTCGTTCAAGAAGGTCCATGTCGAATGCAGTTCCCTTCGGCACAATGCGAACGCGAACATCCATCTGTCCATCGGTGTCCCGCAACGTAACAGTAAGCCTTTCCGCATCAAATTCATGATATTCCACGCCGTTGATGGTAACCTCACTGATCTCCACCCTACCGGGTGGAAGCAGATCAGGCGAGACCCTCAGGACGTTGTCCGTGAAACCTCCAGGGAAGGGGCTGAAATAGAAGTCCATGGGCTGCTTATTCACCAGAAGGTTCGTGTAAACCGCACTGAGAAAGCATAACTCGAAACTGTGATAGCCACTCATGCTATGGCTGCCTTTGTCACGTTCTTCTCCGAGGGCATAGGGCATACCATTGGCGAGGACGTTGAAGTATATACCCCCCTCGGTGTAGTCTAGAAACCATCCGTTGTAGAATGCCGAACCAAAGCGAGCATGGCGCAAATAGGCGGGATTATCGTTGTACACGCCTGCCATGATGTAGTACGCCAAGATTCCCTGTTCCTGTTGCCACCATGCTTTGCGATCATGCCATACAAGGCGATAGTGCTCTTCACCATCCTTGAGGGTTCTTTCCATCATGTCGTACCAGCCGCCACGTTGCCTGTCTTCGCCACACGTTGGGATTGTTTGTGCGATGCGATGCGCAAACGTGCTGTACGCATCCTTTGCCTTGAGGGATTGCATCCGAGTAAGGTTCCATGCCACCTTCAGGTTATGCCCAACAACACAGCGCGCCTGATGAATGCCCCAGGTAAGATCGCGAGTCCAGTCAGCGTAGAACTTCTCATTCATGAAAGGCGAGTAGTCGTAATCGGGGAAGTGTTCGCAGATCAGGTCGAACGTATACTCCAGGAAGTCTGCATACTTCTGTTCGCCGGTAGCAAGGTAGAGGTTGATCAAGTATGCGGGAGCATGGTCGCCAATACTGTTCCAGTTCTTTCTTGCCTTGTTGATGCCCAGTGATTCTTCGTGAGGTGAGAGTGTTACGGGGTCCACATGGGAGAAATAACCGCCATACGGACTGTGATCTTTGAAATACCTGTTCAGAAAGGTTATCGTGTCCTCGATATCTCTGAGTAGCTCAGGGTCTCCATTCAGTCGATACGTTTGGGTAAGGCCGGCCAGTGCATAGATCTGCTCATAACACGGCATCGCATTGCCACCTTCGTCGCCGCCCGCACTCGACCCGATGAGTTTGCGCATGCTGCCATCGGGCTGAATGTCTATTTCACTATACCAGTAGCAGATCCCTTCCGTGCTGTTGCGGTGCCGGAAATGTTTCTGCATGTATTCACATCCTTTTTCGGCGGCAGCTAGGGCTCTTGCATCACCAGTCATCATGTAGGCGGTAGCGAAGCCATACACCAGCCGAGAGATCGTGTCGAGATTCTGAATACCCGATTCCCGTTTGCCTTCGGCACTGATCATCGTTCTGAAGTTGCGGAAGTCTATCTCTTCTCCCTCGGCAAGCTGAAATTGAGCCTCGAGGTAAAAGTTTAGGAGCTGCTGAATCTGGCGTATCCACCAGTCTTGTTCCTCAAACCGGAGATGATTCGGGTCGACGCCAAATACCAGTAGATGCTTGGCTTCGAACTTCACACCAGAGGTTTCTGGATAGAAGATTCCGTAGGCGTGTATTAATCTGCCCTCCACAAGGATATCCCGCAGGTTCGGGGCCACTTGGAATGGCTCGCCAAGGTTGCGCACTACTTCGGCATACGCGGCATAGGTAACCTTCACGTCGTACTGCTGGCCACTCAGCGTCTCGATGGTGATGTGGCCATTGCTATCAAACTCTTCGGGGAAGGAAACGGCAACAATGGTGCCGGCAATGAGATCCGAAAAGGGCGTTGTTATCGTATTCATGACAAACCTTTCAAGAAGAAAATCATTCTCGACACCATCCGGAACAACAGTCAGGCACACCCGACCAGGACTCAACTACGCCATTCGATCATAACCGTCAGCGAGCTCGTTCCTCCCGCATCACAACACATGGTTAGCGACCTTCTTCGGCCGACACAAGCACCACGATACTATGTGCGGTTACGAGGTATAAAGTGGTAGCGAGCTGTTGAGATTCAATGATGTCTATGTCCATCGGGCTGGGGAGTGCAGTGTCGACTGACCGACGCCACACCAGTCCGTTGTACTTCGGAATCTGAAACTCAACTGGCTCAGAGTGCATGTTCATCATCACGTGGATGTTGCGCGTACCGTCAGCCCCTTGCTCAACATCACCGAGAGTATAGGCAAGGCAGCGAGATTCTGGGTCGTTCCACAAAGGTTTGTTGAGAACTGCACCATGCCAAGAGATCTCACTTACGCCGAATCGGTTTTGCCTGGAACCCAAGAACCTGCCGCGGAAGTGGTGTAGGTACATCTGGCGTTTGCGAATGAGCTGGCTCCAGAAGCGTACCATCGAGGCATTGGCTTGGGCGCGGCTCCAATCGAACCAGCTTATCGTGTTATCCTGACAGTAGGGGTTATTGTTTCCACCTTGGGTTCGAAGATGTTCATCGCCACCAACAATCATCGGAACGCCCATAGAGAGGAGCAGGAGAACGGCGAAGTTTTTTACCTGACGTTCACGGAATGCGAGAATCGTGCCGTCTGCGGAATCTCCCTCCACGCCGCAGTTCCAGCTTAGGTTATCGTTGATTCCATCAGCATTGGATTCGCCGTTTGCCCAGTTGTTCTTGTTGTTGTACGACACCAGATCGTGCATGGTGAACCCATCGTGAGCCGTGATAAAGTTCACGCTGTTCACGGGCTGATGTTTTCTCCATTGATAGAGGTCGGCGCTACCCGTTAGTCTTTGGGCAACCTCTCCAATCATACCCGCATCACCTTTCACGAAGCGGCGCATAGCATCACGGAATTTGCCATTCCATTCTCCCCACCTTTCGCCTGGGAAGTAGCCAACCTGGTAGAGGCCCGCTGCATCCCATGCTTCGGCCACCACCTTGGTGTTGGCCAGCACCTCATCAAGTTCTACTGCCCATATCACCGGTGGATGTTCAAGGGGCTTCCCATCTTCACCTCGCGTGAGAACACTGCCTTCATCGAAGCGAAAGCCATCGACGTGCATCTCCTTAACCCAATAGCGCAGGCAATCCAGGATAAACTTTTCGCCGATAGGATGATTGCAGTTAAATGTATTGCCGCACCCTGTGTAATCGTAGTAGAACTCACGGGAGTTGCCATCGCCCGTGAGGTAATAGTACGTTCTGTTGTCAGTACCACGAAACGAGATCGTTGGCCCCTGATGATTTCCTTCGTCTGTATGGTTGAACACAACATCAAGGATCACCTCGATGCCAGCTTTGTGCAGAGCCTTGACCATGGTACGGAACTCACGTACTTGGTCGCCACCTTTGTGATTAACGCAATAGCCATGGTGTGGCGAGAAGAAGCCCAAGGTGCTGTAGCCCCAGTAGTTAACGAGTGGCTTGCCATCTACCATGCGAAGCGGTTCCGTATCGTCGAAGTCAAACACCGGTAGCAGCTCTACAGCCGTGACGCCGAGGGATTGCAGGTAGGGAATCTTCTCGATAAGGCCAAGGAACGTACCCGGATGGGTGACGCCACTGGAGGGACTCTTGGTAAAGCCCCCTACGTGAACTTCATATATCACGGACTCTTCGATCGGCGTGTGTAGCGGACGGTCATCGTCCCAGTCGAAGTCTGACGTTGAAATCACGATACCGCGCAGGGAGGTTGCAACGTTATCGCCGTCATGGCAAGCGTCGGCACGTTCCCAGCGATCAAAGCAGATTCCTTTGGCGTAAGCATCAACCAGCACCTTGTTCGGATTGAATCGGTGACCATCGGTAACGTTTCGAGGGCCATCCACGCGATAGGCATACCCAACGCCCGGTTTGAGGCCTTGAAGGCGAACGTGCCAGAAGTGGAAGGTAGAGTTCGTGGCGGGATCCAGAATGATTTCCATTGATGGGAAGGCATCATCTGGCTGGTTGAAAATCAGGAGTGTAACGCCTGTAGCGTGCTGACTATAGAGGGAGAAGTTCACACCGTCATCGTCCACGGTGGCACCTAGTGGGTGTGCCTCGCCGGGATGGATGGAAATACCATGCGGATCAACGCTCACGGAAGTCCCCGCGGTGTTTGTGAAAGAAGACCGCAGCGAAGTTGGCACGCGGAGGACGAACCTAACACAAATGGTTAAGTACTTTTCGTGAATCTTATGAGGGAGGGGGAGGGTGTGTGAAGATTCGCTGATATTGGGGTAATCTTGGAGGTACCGGGACAGTAGGTGTCCCGGTACTGTTTACCGGGACACCTACTGTCCCGGTACCTCTCACACCTACAGCATCCTACCCCGAACCTCGTCAACCAACCTTCCTATCGGCAGCCGCACCTGCTCCATGGTGTCGCGTTCTCGAAGGGTGACAGTACCGTCCGTGACAGATTCCCCGTCAATGGTAACGCAGAAGGGGGTGCCAACCTCGTCCTGCCTACGATACCGCCTGCCAATCGCTCCGCTGGTATCATAGTCGGTACGAAAATGTTGCCGTAACTCCGCGTACACTCTCTCGGCTACTTCGGGCATGCCATCCTTGTTCACCAATGGGAACACGGCTACGGTGGTGGGCGCAAGTGATGGCTTGAAACGCAAAACGGCACGGGTTTCTGCTGCACCGTCGGCAGTTGGGACCTCTTCTTCCTGATAGGCGTCGCACAACACTGCCATAAAGGTGCGTGTGGCACCAACGGCAGTCTCGATTACATACGGCACGTATCGTTCTCGCGTGGCTGTGTCTACATACTCAAGCTTCTTACCACTGTACTCCTGATGCCTGTTTAAGTCGAAGTCGGTTCGAGAATGAATGCCTTCCACCTCACCCCAACCAAATGGAAACTGGTACTCTATGTCCTCGGCAGCCGCGGCGTAATGGGCAAGCTTTTCGTGCGGCTTGCGCTTCAGATGGTTCTCCCGAATACCGAGGTCAAGAAACCATTGCCACCGTTGCTGCCGCCAGTATTCAAACCACTCACCTTCACTGCCCGGTGGAATAAAAAACTGCATCTCCATTTGCTCGAACTCTCGCGTTCGAAACAGAAAATTCTTGGTGTTGATTTCGTTCCGGAAGCTCTTTCCTATTTGCGCTATGCCGAAAGGGGGCTTCAGGCGTGCACTTTCCATGACGTTCTTAAAGTTCACGAAAATGCCTTGTGCGGTTTCCGGACGGAGGTAGACGGCATTACTGTCGTCGGCTAATGGGCCAACGTACGTCTTGAACATGAGGTTGAAGTTGCGTACCTCCGTCCAGTCTGTTGTTCCACTCACAGGATCTTTAATTCCAGCATCCATGATGATGGCATATAAATCGTCGTTCCCGCCTGCGGAATTCAAACGCTGTTCGAGGGCGTCTGCCTCAGCCCCCTTCCCTTTGTCACGCAAACGCTGAATATGATCCTCAATGAGGTTGTCGGCTCGGTACCGGGCCTTGGAGGTTTTGTTGTCAATCATCGGATCAGAAAATTGTTGTACGTGACCGCTGGCTTCCCACACGCGGGGGTGCATGAGGATAGAAGCGTCAATACCAACGATGTCGGTTCGGTACGTCATGGCCTTCCACCAGGCATCCTTGATGTTGCGAAGGAGTTCCACGCCGAGTGGACCGAAGTCCCAACAGCCATTGAGGCCGCCGTAGATCTCAGAGCTTTGAAAAACAAAACCCTTGCGCTTTGCAAGGGAGAGGATGGTGTCGAGGTTGTTTGCCATAGTCGGCAAAAATCGCGGCGGGAATGCTAGCTTACAAGGTTGAAACGGGAAACATGTTCATGATTGGCTCATTGATTACGCGGCTTGCCGTTCTCACCGCCATAATCGGAGGCGGATCCCTGCTCATTGCATCCAAGCAGATGCAGAGTGGGAAAGACCACATCCAGTTTCAGTCGGTGCAGACCACAGGGGGCGCGGGTGATACCGTAACACTCATCATAAAGGCCCGCATAGACAAACACTGGCATACCTACGGTACACGCGAAGTAGTCAACGAAGAAGGGCTTGGCCCGCTGCCAACAACATTTACCCTGAAGTCTGGCATTAAGGCGCGCATCATTGGCAAGCCGCGGTTCACCAAGGGAATCTCCACGCATTACGACTCCGTCTGGTCAGCTAAGGTAGACGAAGTGTCCGGTAAGAATGTGGAGGCCGAAGTAAAGGTGCTGCTTGACCGAAAGCTCAAGAAAGGCGATAAACTGAAGGGGGCTCTGGAAGTCGAGTTTCAGATGTGCGATACGGTGAGCTGCCTACCGCCAGAAATGGTGGAGGTTCCGATCATCATTGACATTGCTGCCGACTACGATGGTGCTGGTGGTGAAGAGACCGATGCCATGGTTGCGGGCCACTCGGATGCCGGAGCCACTCCCCCCCCTGCAGCTGCAACACAGGCTTCTACCTTGCAAAAGGGCACCGAACAAGTATCGGGCAGCGTTGATAGCGAAATCGAACGGCAGAAGTCCGGTGGTTTAGTGAACTTTTTCTTTTATGCAATGGGCATTGGCTTCCTGGCCTTGCTAACGCCATGTGTGTTCCCAATGATACCGATCACCGTGAGCTTCTTCACGAAGCGTCACGAGAAAAACAAGGGCAAGGGGCTGCGGGATTCGCTGGCCTTTGGCCTTGGAATCATCTCTACATTCACGGCTGTTGGGCTTCTAGCCTCGGTAGTGTTTGGTGGTGCAGCAGTTCAGAATCTAGCAGCAGACCCATGGCTTAATGTGGGCATTGGTTTGCTCTTTCTAGCCCTTGCATTCAATCTGTTCGGTGCGTACGAAATCCAGGTGCCAGTTTCCATCATGAACCGGCTTAATAAAAAGGCATCGGGTGATAGTCTGGCTTCGGTTTGGTTGATGGGGTTTGTTTTCTCGCTCACGTCGTTCACCTGCACAGTACCGTTTGTGGGTACGTTGCTACTCTCCGCATCACAAGCCAGCACGGCCGATGCCTATGTATATCCTGCCGTTGGCACGCTTGGCTTTGCCACGGCTTTTGCCTTGCCATTCGTTTTGCTTTCGTTGTTTCCGGCCTTGCTCACCCGTTTGCCGCGCGCCGGTGGTTGGATGAACAACCTCAAGGTGGTGATGGGCTTTATCGAGATAGCCGCTGCCGTAAAGTTCTTTTCGAATGCCGATCTGGCTGCAGCTTGGGGCATACTGCCGCGGGAAGTGTTCCTTTCAATATGGGCTGGTGTGTGTCTGCTCACTGCACTCTACATCCTTGGCTTTTTCGAGATGAAGCTTGACACCAAGGTTGAAAAGGTGAGTGGCCTGCGTGCCGTATTTGCCGTGTTGTTTGCAACGTTCACGTTCTGGTTTGTTGCGGGGATGACTGGCAGGGAACTAGGATCGTTCGTAGAGGCATTACTCCCACCCGAGAATTATCAGGAACTGATCGAAAAGGCCAGTGGCTCTTCTGCTTTGAATGGCGCTGGAGTTGGTCCGAGCAAGATTGATATTGTCGCGGCCGATACGGGCAAGGTGGGCAAGCCCGTTTGGATGGACAATCTGCAGGTTGCCAAGCGTGTGGCAAAGGAGCAGAACAAGCCCATCTTTATCGATTTCACAGGGTTTACGTGCACCAACTGCAGGCTCATGGAGAAGTACGTCTTCGTAAAGCCCCTTATCGAAGAGCGCTTCAAAAAGTTTGTGTTGGTGCAGTTGTTCACAGACCGCAGACAGGAGCCATACATCACCAACCAACGAATTCTTGCAGAGTACGGCACCATAGCCAACCCCTTGTACGTGATGCTGCGTCCGGATGGGTCGTTCATAGACAAGAGCGGCTACCTACCCAAGTACCAGAGTGATCCGGCTACGTTTGCGGCGTTTCTTGATAGGGGCTTAAAGGGGCATAGGGGCGTAGGGGCTAGCAACATTCCGAATCGTGATCAATGATAACCATTGCTGCGTTAGCTCAAGAATCGTTCGATCAGTTTGTTGAGCTCATTAATGCATTGGCGGATTATGAGAAACTGGAACGTCCGAACGATGAGGCGATCGTGCGCTTGCGGCGTGACGCGTTTTCCGTGTTGCCACGATTTTGGGCTTGGCTTGCGATGGATGGCGATCGTGCAATCGGATATGCTATTGCATTCGAGACTTACTCCTCGTTTTTAGCGAAGCCCACCATGTACCTTGAGGATTTGTTCGTTCGGGAAGAGTTCCGCAAAAGGGGGGCTGGCAGTTTGTTGTTCGACACCGTGCGTGAACTTGCCCGTGAGCGCGAGTGCGGCAGGATGGAGTGGACTGTACTCGACTGGAATGAGCTAGCGCTAGACTTTTATGCGGCTAAGGGAGCAGAACTCAAAGAGGAGTGGTTGTTGTGTAGGATGGAACTGTGAGTACCAGAGTGCCGGGAACTTAAGTTCCCGGCACTCTGCATCAATGAACTGAATCACGCACACGGAACCACGCTACATTGCGAGGAAACCATTGTGAATGCAACAATGAAGCTGGGAGCGCAGATGTTCGTGCCTCACAGCTCACTTAGCATTCACGGAACCACCAAGTGCGCCTATCTAGTCACTAGCACGTTATCGATCAGCCTCGTTTGCCCCACGCGTGCAGCCACAAGTAACACCACCTTTTCGTCTGTGGCGAAGGTATCAGGTAGCTCCAGCGATTCGGCTCGTGCTGCCACGGCATAGTCAACCTCAAACTCTTCCAACTCGACCAACATAGCCGCTTCGATCTCTGTACGCTTACCAGAGCCCCCTTCAATCACCTTTGCTCCTGCCTGCAGTGCCGTGAAGATTGTAACGGCGGCAGTTCGCTGCTCCGTGGTGAGGTAGCGGTTCCGGCTGCTCATGGCCAGTCCATCAGGCTCGCGAATGGTGGGCTGCACACTGATGCGCACACCAAGATTAAGGTCGGCCACCATACGCTTGATCACCAGAGTTTGCTGGTAGTCCTTCTGACCAAAGTAGGCCTCGGTGGGAAGGATGGCGTTGAAGAGTTTGTTCACCACCGTAGCCACACCATCAAAGTGACCTGGCCGTATGGCCCCTTCGAGGATAGTTGAAAGGGGGCTTACGGTAATGGTGGTCCCAAAACCTGCAGGGTACATCTCGTCAGCCGAAGGTGCAAACACATGTGTGGCGCCAGCCCGCTCGGCAAGCGCAACGTCGGCCTCCAGTGTGCGCGGGTACTGCGAATAGTCTTCCGTGGGGCCGAACTGTTTGGGGTTGACGAAGATGCTCACCACCGTTGCTGGATGTTGAGCTGCCGATGCGGCAATGAGCGAGCCGTGACCATCGTGCAGAGCGCCCATGGTTGGCACACAACCAATGGTGTGGCCAGCGGCGCGAAGGCGGGCCGACTCAGCTTGCATGTCGGCGATGGTATGGAGTAGGAGCATGGCCAAAGCTACGGTGTCACATTGCAGGGTCGGCGTACTACAAGGCATGCATGAGACGTTTTCTCTTCTGTTTGTTTGCGCTTCCATGCCTGTGCGCAATCACCGTTGCCCAGCGCACTGCCCCCGTGCGCCATCGCCAGCAGTTCCAGTTCAAATGAGTCCTGCGTGGTCAAGTGTAGTCCACCTTGGTTTGGGAACCCACGTCACTGGTGCCGACGTGCTGGAGGATGTGAGCGACCATTCGCGGTTCGACTCGCTTTGGCGTTCTAGCAAGAAGTTTGGTCGGCTCGACACGCGAGGCGTGCTCTCGGAGGCCTATCGGAGTTACCGAGATTCGCTGGCCACGGCCTTTCCCGACCGCTATCTTCCCGAGGCACGTGTTGCGTTTTGGGTGAACGCCTACCTTTCCTTGCTTATGGAGGCCATGAACCAGCGCGTTGGCTATCGTGCAACAGTGTGGGACTCGCTCTACCTACAACGCGATACGGCAATCATTGCCGGAGCCCCCTACACACTTCATCAATTGGCCGATACCATCGTTGGCACAGCCCGCACGGTTTCTGCGCGCGCCTTTCTCTGCACCGGCAGCAGCACGGGTCCGCCGTTTCCGGCCCATGCGCTGTAT
>CAZUGQ010000018.1:0-64485 GCA_964620125.1 uncultured Hyphomicrobiales bacterium | reverse complement strand
CCTTTGAGACGTCCGTCTCAACTTAAGACTGGTCCGATTTTTTCACACCCCTCCAATAGTACAACCACATTAGGTAATCCAGGTATAGTCCAAATTATCTGAGGTCTGCTACAGGCAACAGCAATTCCTGTATTGTATGTCCGAACGGTCGGACATGGATACTGAATGGGCGTTGTCTCCGTGCGAAAGATATGTTTTAAGGTTTCTGTGTAGGACATCCACGCCAACACTCCATAGTTGAAACTTTCGAATATTTGATCTCTTGTCATACAGCCTACAGGCACCACGTCGTCCATGTACCATGCCAAGTCGAGAATTTCAATGTTATCGCAAGCTCGTGCGCCATAGACGCGAACCTTTACGCTGCAAGGCGGGCTGCTGGAAACAGGAACATAAATTTCGATTGTTTCTAACCACTCAAAGTCAGTATTGCAGGGTGGATCCAATTCGGGCCAGTCACACTCCGGTGCCTGACCTCTAACCGTTTGGATCGCAAAACAAAGGCAAAGTATATATAGAAGTTTGTTAATACACGAATGTGCTGTCGACCAAGCGTTGAACCTACAATTACGTGACGAAGGACTGATGCTAGTGAGGAGTGAAACGCCACCCTGGGTAACGGTGAGTAATTGAGTGGATTCAGCTGTTGCCAGACTGAGGGGTGCCTCTTTAAACATAAAATACCTCTTACCTAAGTTGACACACATCCAGATTCTTTCTACTAAACGCGCCAACAATACTTCGGTTACTTGTCTTTTTCCGGCCTGCTGCGGTTACCTTCGATGAGTTCGTCAAGCTGACGCCGCAGCACGCGGTGGTCGGCATTCAGCGTCACCGTTTCCGTTGATTCGATGAGTGTGGTGGTGGTCTTCAAAAGATCATCAATCTCGCGAAGTTTTGGTAGGTCAGTCAGAGAGTTCAAGCCAAACACGCGCAGAAACTCATCTGTGGTGCCGTACAGGATTGGCTTTCCTACGGCCTCCGACCGCCCAACTATTGCCACCAACTCCTTCTCAACGAGTGAATTCAGTACCTCGCCTGTGTTCACTCCACGGATGGCATCCACTTCGCTCCGCGTAATTGGCTGTCGATATGCTATGATTGCCAACGTTTCCATGGCGGCCTGCGTTAGTCGGCGGCGATTGCGGGCCTTGAGTAATCGTTGTACAAGCTGACCGTGCTGTGGTGTTGTTGCAAACTGGAAGCCGCCTGCTATGCGAACAATGCGAAACGGCCTGTCCCCCATCTCCAGCTCGTCATTAATCTCGTCAACCAACTCTTCGAAGTAGTCCTTTGGAACCTCGAAGGAAGGGGGCTCAGGTTTCGTGGCTTCCGGTGGCTGCATAGTATCCAGTGGCAACTGCTGTTGGCCAGGTACATCATGCGTCGGATCCTCTAACACCAGGATGCGATGCATCATTCGTGGTGTGAGTGGCTCTTCGCTGGCAAAGATGAGCGACTCCAGAGCGCGGCGCTGGTCATAGCGCTCCAGAGTGAAGAAGTACGGAATGTTCAGTCGCTCGGGGTTGCCTTCGGTTTCAATCTCAGTCATGTTCAGTCATCTCGGGTGTAGTGGCTTCCGCCATATCCTCATCGCCATACCTGGCCGCGATCACAATGTCGTCAAAGCGCTCGTCCTGCTGCACTCGAATGTGATGATTCTTGGCGAGTTCTAGTAACGCCAAGAACGTAACCACAATGTGCGCACGCGAATGGCCGGTAATGAGCTCAAAGAACCGCACGCTTGGTCGCGCACGGAGAAGGTGTAAGATCTCCTCGGATTTCTCTTCTACGGTGATGGGGTAGCGGGTAATCACATGCGGATCGGACTCTTCGGGAGCCCGATCGATGGCCCGCTTCAGTGCCTTGAGCAGGTCGAACAGCGTTGCATTGCGGTAGGTACCCGACTCTTCGGCATGAATCGCTTCCGCTTCGAAAATTTGGCGGTACAAGACGTAGCGCTGTTCTTCTGCCTGTGTTGTAAGGTGTTCTGAGGCTTCCTTGAAACGTTTGTATTCCAGCAGTCTGCGAACAAGCTCAGCGCGTGGGTCCGCATCGTCCACGCCGTCCGCTGCTCTATCGGCTCGCTCGTCGCGCGGTAACAGCATTTGTGCCTTGATCTGCACTAACATGGATGCCATCACAACGAACTCGCCGGCAAGCTCAAGATCGAGCAGCTCCATCACCCGCACATACTCGAGGAACTCCTGGGTTATCGAAGCAATGGGTATGTCGTAAATGTCAAGCTCATCCCTTCGGATGAAGAACAACAGCAAGTCCAGCGGACCTTCGAAGTTGTTGAGCCGAACGTTCAGCATGTTATTCCCCCTCCTGCACGTACACGCGAGGTATGCGAGCACTGACGGCTGTTGTGATCTCGTATGGAATCGTCTCTGCCCACATTGCTATGTCCGTTGCGTCGATGCTCTGAACACGTCCATCTGGTGCTGCCTGCACACCAAGCAACACTACCTCATCCCCCACATTCACGTCGGCATCGCCTACATTGACCATGATTTCGTCCATACATACCGTACCAACCACGGGGTACCGATGGCCACCAATAAGGCACCATGCCCTGTTGGTAAGGATACGCAGGTAGCCATCGCCATAACCAATGGGTACGGTACAGATGGTAGCTTCGGCCGACGTCATGTACCGACGTCCATAACTAATCGTCTCCCCTGGCCACACTCGCCTTTTTGATAATACGCGGGACGTGATGGACATTACAGGCCGCAGGTGCACTTCTGGATCGGGCGGATTGGCATAACCATACAAAGACAAACCTGGCCGTACCAGAGTAAACGCGCTCTTGTCTGCTTGCCACAGCGCTCCCGTGTTGGCAGCATGGATGTGGGCAAAGGTACGGCCGTGCTCGCGGAATTTCGACAGAAGGTGGTTAAAACGATCAAGCTGCTCGCTAAGGAACTCATCGTGCGGCACGTCACTCGTGGCAAAGTGCGTGCAGATGCCTACAATATCCAGGTTGGCAAGCGTGTCCATCTGTGCGAGTACTTCGGGCGCATCATGGAACGGCACCCCATCGCGCCTCATTCCCGTGTCTACATACAGGTGGCCCTGAAGCACCATGTGCTCCATTGATGCCGCATGCGCCAGCAGGCGCGCCTGCTCAAGAGAACAAATAACCGGTGTTAACTCATGTCGAACAATTAAGCCTGCCTCGTGATCCTCGTTTGGCGTTAGCACAAGAATTGGGATGGTAATACCGGCTTCTCGCAGAGCCACGGCTTCGTCAACCAAGGCAACGCCGAGAAAGTCAACGCCATCCGCAACCAACGCGCGAGCAATGGGAACCAAGCCATGTCCGTAAGCATTCGCTTTCACCATGGCACATACGGCTGCTGAACCTGCCTTGCGGCGTATCATCGTAAGATTCCACCGCAAGGCATCAAGATTGATGTGGGCAACGGTACTGCGCATCAACGATCCTCCACGCGCTCTACCCACTCAAAGCTCTGCCGGATCTCTTCAAGTGAACTGCCGGCACCAACAGCACAAAGCAGTTTAATCCTGGCCTTCGGCCCGTTAAGGTAGTCGGCAAAGATCACGCCCGCACGATGCAACTGGAGTCCCGCTCCCTCATAGGCGTACACATGTTCAACACGGCCAACGGGACATCGCGAAACCAACACCACCGGAAGCCCCTTTCCAACGGCATCTACCAGCGCATAGTATACCTGCGGAGTTACGTTCCCAACACCGAACGCTTCGATTACCAGACCCGATGCACCGTGGTGCACACACGCGTCTACCAACCACCTGTCCATGCCAGCATAACATTTGAGCAGCGGGACGAATGGTGGAAGGGAGGTAACCGAAAACACTTCACGGTGAAGCGGACGGCGATGGTAGAGAACATGCCCGTTGGTAACTCGGCCAAGAGGACCAAAGTTGAGGCTTGCAAACGTGGATACGTCCTGCGTGTCGGCCTTTGTTGCTTCCGAAGCCGCCAAGATTTCACCACCAAGGCAAACCATTGTACCCATATTCCGTGAGGCTGGGTGAGCGGCTAGTAGAATAGCGTCGCGCAGGTTGCGCGGACCATCCCAGTCCGGCTCGGAAGAATTGCGCATAGCACCGATCACAACCACCGGCTTATCGGTGTGCAGCGTGCTGTCCAGCAAGTATGCCGTTTCTTCAAGGGTATCGGTTCCATGGGTTATCACGATACCATGGACGGTGGAGTCGTTGGCGTAGGCTTGAACAACGTTGCGAAGGTCGAGCATCCGATCAGGCGTCATGTGTGGGCCCGGGTATGTGCCAAACTCATGCACCGTCAGGGCTGCCAGCTCGTGTGCCTCAGGGATTCGCTCCAGAATCTGCCCGCCAGACAACGTGGGGACAACGCCTCCGAAGGCTTCATCGAGGGCAGACGCGATGGTTCCGCCGGTAAAAACAACCACGATTTTGGGGAGCATGGCAACGAAGATAGAGAGGGCTGCCAATTCGTACTTTTGCGGCCATGATTACCGGACCTGAGCACCTTAACGATGTTTCGGCATATACGCCAGGTGCGTCGGTGGAGGAGATCAGGCGGACGTACGGGTTGGACAGACTTGAGAAGCTTGCATCGAACGAAAACCCCTTCGGTCCGTCGGCCAAAGCTCTTGAAGCAGCCTCCAAAGCCTTGCAGTTTGCACACCGCTACAACGACGGGGGCAGAGAATTACGGGAAGCACTAAGCAGCTACCATGCAGTATCTGCGGATGGGATTGCCGTTAACAACGGTAGCGATGCGCTGATTCACCAGATCTTGCACACCTTTCTCTTGCCTGGTGAAACAGCGCTCTCGTGTGAAGGGGGCTTTGTAAGCTTTGGCATCGCCGTACAGTCTGCAGGCCGCCAGCCTCGATATGTGGCACAGACTGCCGACTATCGGTTTGATGTAGAGGCGCTTGCCGCTTCCATTGATTCTAGCACCAAGGTTGTATATCTACCCAATCCAAACAACCCCACTGGTACGCATGTTTCCCGCCACGAGCTTGTGTATCTGGTGGAACGGCTCCGCCCACACACCCTGCTGGTGATTGATGAAGCGTATGTGGAGTATGCCTCGGCAATGGTTCCGGACACGTATGGTACCGGTCTTGAGCTTGAACATCCGAACGTTCTCACACTTCGCACCTTCTCCAAGGCGTATGGTTTGGCGGCGATGCGTGTTGGTTATGCCGTAGGGCATCCGAACGTTGTACGTTGGTTGCACAAAACGAAACTCCCATTTGATCCCAACGGCATCGGCTGTGCAGCGGCCATTGCCGCCCTCTCCGATCAGGACCATGTGCGAATGACGGTCCAGCACACCGTACAGGGCATGGGACTGCTCCAGTCAACAGCTCGTGAGAGTGGCTACGTTACGTCGAATAGCGTAGCGAATTTTGTTTTTGTGGATGCAGGTGATTCCAACGTGGCATCGTCGCTGTTTACCACATTACTGAGTCGAGGATTCATAACGCGCCCACTATCAGGCTTCGGGTTGCCCCATTGCTTGCGCATTTCGATTGGGACGCCCGAACAGAACGAACGCTTGGCCGTGGCACTGGCCGAGCTGTCTGAAAGTTTTGTGCATCAGTAAGAACATCATTATGGACACAGTTGAAACACTTGACGTAGCTCAAGAAACCAAAGACTTTTTACCGATCAACGGCACTGACTTCATTGAGTTCTATGTAGGCAACGCCAAGCAAGCCGCATACTTCTATCGAACAGCGTTTGGCTTCCAACTCATTGCTTATGCGGGACCAGAGACTGGCGTACGTGACTATGCCTCGTATGTGCTCCAGCAAGGCAAGGTGCGACTGGTGCTCACTACACCACTGCATCCGGATCACTTCATGAGTGACCACATCCGAAAGCATGGCGACGGTGTTCGCGTTCTTGCTCTGTGGGTTGACGATGCTGCGGCATCGTGGAGGGAAACAACACGTAGAGGTGCAAGAAGTGCCATGGAACCAACACCTCATACAGACAGGTTTGGCCAGGTGGTACTCTCTGCCATTCACACATACGGCGACACAATCCACACCTTTGTTGAGCGCCGCAACTACAATGGACCATTCATGCCGGGATATGAACCGTGGAGTGACGAATACTCCACGCAACCTGTAGGCCTGTTGCACGTGGACCACTGTGTTGGCAATGTTGAGTTAGGAAAGATGAATGAATGGGTTGCCTTCTACGAGGACGTAATGGGCTTCAAGCTGCTCCTCACCTTCGATGACAACGATATATCTACCGAGTACTCTGCTCTCATGAGCAAGGTGATGTCGAACGGCAACGGCTATATCAAATTCCCGATTAACGAACCGGCAACCGGAAAGAAAAAGAGTCAGATCGAAGAGTACCTCGAATTCTACCACGGTCCCGGTGTGCAGCACATTGCCCTTGCAACCAACGACATTCTGCACACCGTTGGCGAACTTCGCAGGCGTGGTGTTCAATTCCTGGAAGTCCCCAACACATACTACGATGACCTGCTTGATCGCGTTGGAGCCATCGATGAAGACCTTTCCGCCTTGCGTGCGCTAAACATTCTAGTTGACCGCGACGATGAAGGGTATCTCCTGCAGATTTTCACTAAACCCGTTGAGGATAGACCAACATTGTTCTACGAGATCATTCAGCGGAAGGGGGCTCGGTCATTCGGCAAAGGAAACTTCAAAGCATTATTCGAGAGCATTGAACGCGAACAGGCTCGAAGGGGTAACCTCTAATACGAACAACCCACGATTCCATCACAACTCAACCACCAGGACAGGCATATGGCCTCTGGCTCCAAAAAGCCGAAAGCAACGGCATCAGCAGGTATCCCACACGGATCGCAGCCATTTCTTGCTTCCGTTAACTACTACTTCGAAAAAGCAGCTCGGTTCCTTAATCTGCCGCCCGGCCTTATCAACCAGATACGGGTATGCAACTCTGTGTACTACATGCAGTTTCCCGTGCGAATCAAGGGAGACATCCAAGTAGTACAAGCCTGGCGCGCCGAACATAGCCACCACAAGCTGCCGTGCAAGGGTGGCATTCGTTATGCTCCTACCGTAGATCAGGAAGAAGTTGAAGCTCTGGCAGCGCTCATGACGTACAAGTGTGCCGTTGTTGATGTTCCCTTTGGGGGGGGCAAGGGTGGTATTAGAATAGACCCCAAACAATACACGGCCGATGAATTGGAACGGATCACTCGGCGATACACGGTAGAACTCATCAAGAAAAACTTCATTGGTCCTTCCACCGACGTACCAGCTCCTGACTACGGCACAGGTGCTCGCGAAATGGCGTGGATTGCGGACACGTACCAAACCTTCGAAAAGGACAACA
The DNA here is from genome assembly GCA_964620125.1 of uncultured Hyphomicrobiales bacterium. GTDB lineage: Bacteria > Bacteroidota > Ignavibacteria > Kapaibacteriales > Kapaibacteriaceae > OLB6. The sequence goes on along the minus strand of CAZUGQ010000018.1, from coordinate 57,147 downwards.
TCAATGCGCTGGCATGCGTAACCGGCAAGCCAGTTGGTCAAGGTGGAGTTCGAGGCCGCACAGCTGCAACAGGTCGAGGCCTGTTCTTTGCAACACGCGAAGCCGTGAACGACTCCGCTCTGATGAAACGCCTAAAAATGTCCACTGGACTGTCCAACAAGACCGTGATCGTGCAAGGCTTTGGAAATGTGGGATACCACGCTGCCAAATTCCTGCAAGAAGGTGGTGCAACAGTGATCGGTGTTATCGAGTACGACGGAGCTGTGGTAAATGATAAGGGCATTGATGTAGAAGCCCTTGACAAGCACCGCAGGGAGACCGGTTCCATTACCAACTTCAGTGGTGCCAAAACGGTAAAACATGCAGCGAGTGTGCTGGAACATGCTTGCGACATCCTGGTTCCTGCTGCTCTTGAATCTCAGATCTACAAGGACAATGCGCCTAACATCAAGGCCAAGATGATTGTTGAAGGGGCAAATGGCCCCGTTACATCCGTTGCGGAAGAAATCCTACTTAAGAAGGGCGTTTTCCTGATGCCAGACATGTACGTTAACGCTGGCGGCGTTATCGTGTCGTACTTTGAATGGTTGAAGAATATTTCGCACGTCAGGTTTGGTCGGCTTGATAAGCGCTTCGAAGAAGGATCAAACACTCGCTTAATTGATACCATCGAGCGCCTTACAGGCAAGTCGTTGGCTACCCACGAACGCATGATCGTAGCGCGAGGAGCAGACGAAGAGGACATTGTAAACTCTGGCCTCGAAGACACGATGATCGGTGCCTATCATGCTATCATGGACACGATGCGGCAAGACAAACGCTTTAACGACATGCGTACCGCTGCGTTTGTGAATTCCATCCAGAAGATCGGTCAGTCATACGAGCTGCTGGGTATCTTCCCGTAGCACTACCGGCACAAAGCATAAAGAAGGGGAGCTTGCTGATGCAGACTCCCCTTCTTCTCTTTTACGGACAACTACTTGATTAGAACCTTGGCCATTGCTGCACGCCCGTCGTGTTCTATGAGCAGGATGTACAAGCCCGAATTCTGGAGTTGCCCCGATCGGTCCCGACCATCCCAACGAACATCGCCGTTAGCAAACAACTCCTGAACCTGGCTGCCGAGCACGGTAAACACCTGCACGCGGGTTGGAGCTTCGGATGGCATATTGATTACCAGATGATCCGTCATCGGATTTGGCCACACGGCCATTCCTGGTATGCTTGTGTACTCTTCAACACTGTTCACTTCGCCTCTGCGCAGCACAACCTGTGCCGCACCTGCCGTGCTTGCAATACGCAATACGGCGTCGCTACCAGTCTCTTGCGTAGTTCGTACCCAAACGGTAACGGCGTTACCTTGGTTCACCATCAAGGGCACCTCAGCGTCGCTGCCGATGCCAAACGAATCGATGGCAAACGTGGCAGCTCCTGGTCCGCTGATGGTTACGTCGGTAACCATTGCCTGTGGGCATGGAAGTGGAAGAGTTACAATAGCCTGTTGCGCACCCACCATTCCCGACGGAAATGTAATGGTATCAGCGTCAAACGAGAGGTCCGGCCGAACACCCGACAGCACGGTAAACTTCAGATTTCCACCTTGTGCAAAAAACGTTGCCTGTGCATTGATTGGAGAATCATCGGTTGGAGTAACAATGATCTGAACATCAATTGCTGCCCCAGGCTGGAGTACAACAGGGAACGTTACACCGCCGATGGCTAGCACTGCTGACGGCTCCGTACTTGCAGACGTGATCTCGACTGGAGAGCCGCCTTCATTTCGGAGTAAGCCCGCTATAACTGTATCTGCACCTGCGCACTGACCAATCTCGTCTAAGTTCAGAGTGTCGAATGCCAACACGAATACGCCGGGGCCAGTGGCAGGAAGTACCGTTACCTTGGCAGACCTGGACAGGACTGAATCACAGTTGTTGCCTACACGGCATGCATATGCACCACTATCTGCAAACGCAACCGTGTTCACCGTGTACGTTGCCGACGTAGCACCAGCAATTGGTACACCCTTGTGCAACCATTGATATCGTAGTTGTTCGCCGCTGGCCTTTACGGTGAGTGTAAGCTTCTCTCCCACCTTCACGGTAACATCTGTTGGCTGGTCTGTTATAGCTGCAGGTTCAAGAATATTGAGCACCAACGGTGCACTCGAATCTGGAGGGCTACACAAACCTGTTACCACGCAGCGGTAGGTTCCCTCCTGACTGAGCACAACTCCAGGTAGATTCAATGTTGCGCTGTTTGCACCAACAAGTTGAGTACCGTTGAAGAGCCACTGATACACAAGTCCGTCGCCACTGGCTTCGACTGCAAAGGAAAGCATAGCCCCTTCACAAACGGCGGTATCTCCGCTAACTTCCTTGGTAATCGTGGGTTTCTTCAGAATTGTAACGGTTGCTGCGTTCGTCGTTACGTTCTGATTGCATGAAGTGATCACACAGTCGTAGCTACCAGCGTCTGATTCTTGCGCGTTGGGGATGCTCAACGTTCCAGCGTTTGCACCTGGTATGTTTACCCCACCCTTGCGCCACTGATATGTAAGGCTAGCGCCTGTGCCGCCTGCAATCAGATTCAAGGTACGACCAGCGCAGATGCTCTGATCCTGTGGATGTGTAGCAACTGTTGGAGCACCACTGATTGTCATCGGATTGGTTCTGGCCAACTCATCGCCATTTGCCGTGTTCACGAGTCGAATCACGTAGTTGCTGGAGGTTTCCAGCGTTGTGGGGATCGTGTAATTGTACTGCCCCGCCGTTGCTGCTATACCGTTGTTAATGACTGTGGTGTTGATGAAGTTGTCTCTCGACAATTCGATACGAATCGTTGTGATTCCTGTCTGCGTCCATGTGATGTTTATCGATGCGCCCACACAATAGGCCGGGGATCCAGCTGGTGCCGTGATCGTCGCACCTGTAACAGTGATCGGCCAGCTTCGGGTGTTCCAAACGTCACCGCCAGCATTGTTGTTGTTGTTTACCGCGTTTCCTGCAGCATATATCGTATAGCTACCGTGGGCTGCCGGTGCAGTCCACGTGAACGCAAAGTCTGCGCCGCCCGTGCCACCAAATCCAACTGGCTGATTGTGGGTCAGCTCGTCCGCATTAACGATGTAGCTGTTGGCACCATTGGCAAGCCCCGCAACCTTCTGTCCGTTCGAGTTGGTAACCGCAAGATTGAACCCAGCAGCTTGCTGTGCTTGGTGCGCTACACGGAGGGTAAATGCAGCAAGTGCAGTGGCCTTTACCGTTGTAGAGCCAGTCAGCGTTAAGGTTGTGGCTGCATTTGCATTTCCACCATGGCACGCACCACCTGCACAACCTCCCTGGTATACACCTCCTATCCCGTTAGGATATCCGAATGCGGCTACCCCCCAAAGGAATGCGGTGAACAATAGTATGTGTTGCAACAGTCTTCCAACAAACATGAGACCTCCTAGGGTGAACTGGCAAATTGACAGCGGGAGTTCAAAAAGGTTTCCAGAAGGAAAACAGTTTTTTTGGAACTTCCAGTCAACTAATTGCTGAAGAGGCTGCGCGTGTGCTCTGAGAGTAGCTTAACCGTGTTGTGGGCGAGGTGTCAACGCCTACTGGGAATTTGCAAACAACGTTGCTCTGATCTTGATCACTTCTCCTACATTACTACCAACAAGACCTTCCTTACCCTTGATCTTAAAGTCGGCAAGTGCCACATTGAATGTGGCTGTAATCATTGCCAGATTCCCGGAAGCACGCTTTTTCGTTTCTTCGCTTTCGGGCAAGAAGCTTATTTCAACATTGGCAGTGAGTGGTTGAGAAACTCCATGACACGTAAACGTGCCAACGGCTTGCCCCTTAGCTACATGCTTTCCACCTGATGAGGTTACCGATAAACCCTTCAGGCCCTTCACCTCATAAACGATCGTTGGAAACTTATCCGCATCAAGCCATGTGGAACTGTACATGTGGCCATCACGCTTGGCAATATCTGTCTTCATACTACGCACCTGCACTGTTATCGTACCCGTTGTTGCCTCGAGATTCGACGGATCCAGTATGAACGTTCCTGTGATACCATTGGCTGTGCCCTTAATGTTCTCGAGTGGGGCTTCACTGATAAAGTCCAGACTGTTCGCCCCCACTTGGTTATTCAAATTGTAGGTTTTCTTTCCAGTAGACACCCCCGAAAAACCGGTGGCAGCGGTAAGCGCAACAGGCAATACGAACAACGCAAAGAGAAGACAGACTGGGCGAGGCATGACGATCTCCGTTGGGTTAACTATGTGTTCCGACACGTAGTGCACGAACAACGTCGGAAAGAATTGTTACTGCAGACGCCACGTCGTCTTCCGTGGTTTGACGCCCAACCGAAAACCGAACTGCAGCACGGGCCTCGCTGGATGGCACGCCCATGGCCAGTAATACGTGGCTAGGCTGCAGGCTGCCCGAAACGCAGGCACTGCCGTTGCTCACGGCCACACCGCGCATATCCATGAGCTGAAGGATGGCCTCTCCATCGAATTGCGCCGCGTCAGTAAACGACACATTTAGGATATGAGGAGCTGAATGCTCTGGTGTGTTGATACGAACGTCAGGGATGGTAGCAACGATGCGTGTACGAAGTATGTCGCGAAGCCTGCTCATGTGTTTTGTATTCGCCTCGAAGTCATCCATCGTTAGCCGCACTGCAGATGCAAACCCAACAATGCTGGCAACCGCCTCCGTACCTGCGCGCCGGTTTCTTTCCTGTCCCCCCCCTTGCTGATACGCTTTGAAATCTATGCCTCGGCGCACAAACAGGGCACCAACACCCTTCGGACCATTGATCTTGTGAGCTGAGAACGAGGCGAAGTCAGCCTTTAGTTCACCCATGTGCACAGGCACCTTACCTAGTGCTTGCACGGCATCGGTAAAGAGCAGCGACTGCGGGAGTGCTTCTCGAATCCCTTGTACATTGTTGATCAGACCGGTTTCATTGTTCACCATCATCACACATATCAACGAACGCGGGTGGTCGAGTGATCTCACTGATTCAGGCATGACTGCACCTGAACCATCAACCGGAATCACACCTGCCTGAGCCCCTTTCCGCTCCAGTGTATGTAGGGGGCTAAGCACAGCGTGATGTTCCGTTGCACCGCACCACACCTGGTCAGCCAAATTGGAGATGCCGGTACAACCAAAGATCACTGCATTGCAGCTCTCTGTGCCACCACTGGTAAAGGTTACCTCTGATGGATAAGCACCAATAGCAGCAGCAACCTCGGAGCGAGCGTCTTCGATGGCAACGCGTGCCTTCCTGCCGTATGCATGGACGCTGGATGCGTTGCCATACTCATCACGAAGCCAGGGAAGCATGGCTTCGAGAACCTGCGGATGCAATGGCGTCGTTGCGCTGTGATCAAGGTAGATCACAGGCGCCCATACCCCTTGAATTTGTCGAACCGTGCGCTGTAGAGTACGATGTTCATCTCACTGTCACGCAGGGTACCACCCGATGGACTAAGGAAAAAATCTGCCATGGTGGCAGTAGCGGCCTTGGCCAAGGTTCCATCAGCTTCCACGTAAAAGCGCACTCGGCGATAGCCAAGTACTTCCTCGGCTACGTCTGCCTGCGCCAGAAGATTTTCTGGCGAGTACACGTTGACATCTGGTATCTCGTCCATGGGCACGCTTAATCGCAGAGCAAATTTAGGGTAATTTTGCTCCTTCATTCGATTCTGAACACCACCCCAACCCCCATGCTCAAGGCCCTCCGAAGTCTGTTTGGTACCAAGTCCGATAAGGACGTAAAAAGCCTCAGACCCATCGTCGATGAGATCAACAAACACTTTGCCGAACTGGCATCGCTTACAAACGAGCAGTTAAGTGCCAAAACTCAGGAGTTCCGCGCTCGCATCGCAACGGCTGTTCAGGCTTTGGTAGATGAGGAGGAATCTATTCGTCATCGGCTGCGCACAGAGCAGGACATCTCGCATGAAGAACGAACGGATCTGTATGCTCGCCTGGACGCCAATGCAAAGGAGCAGCATAGCACGATTCAGGAAACCCTTGATGAGATTCTTCCAGAAGCGTTTGCGGTAGTAAAAGAAGCATGCCGCCGACTTGTGGGGCATACCTATACTGTTGTTGGTCACGACGTAACGTGGGACATGGTACCATACGATGTGCAACTCATGGGTGGTACCGTACTGCATCAGGGCAAGATTGCGGAAATGGCCACGGGTGAAGGCAAGACGTTGGTTGCAACACTTCCTCTCTACCTGAATGCTTTACCGCAGCGAGGTGTTCACCTTGTAACGGTGAATGATTACCTAGCACGGCGCGACCGAGAGTGGATGAAGCCGTTGTTTGACATGTTGGGTATCACCACCGACGTCATTCAAAGCTCGATGCAGCCACAGTCGAGAAAACCAGCGTATGCGGCAGACATCACCTACGGAACCAACAACGAGTTCGGCTTTGATTACCTGCGAGACAACATGGTAACCAATGCCGACGATATGGTGCAGCGAGGACATTGGTTTGCTATCGTAGATGAAGTGGACAGCGTGTTGATCGACGAAGCTAGAACCCCACTGATCATCAGTGGTCCGGTGAGCAGTGGCAGCACGGAACAGGCATTCGTTGACATGAACCCGCGCGTGCGTAGGCTTGTAGAGGTTCAGTCCCGCTACATCCACACCATAGTTGCCGAAGCCGAAAAGCTGATTGCTCAAGGTGGGAAGGAGAATCTGGAGCAGGCAGGGATCAACCTTCTCCGTGCTCATCGCGGAATCCCCAAGCACAGCAGGCTCATGAAGCTGCTGCAAGATCCCGACAACATGAAGCTGTTGCGCGATACGGAACTTGAGTATCTCAAGGACCAGGGCACTCGCATGTCCGTGATCGACGAGGAGTTGTACTTCACCGTCGATGAGCGTAACCACCAGATAGACATATCGGAAAAGGGTAGAGAGCTCTTGGCGAACGCTCAGGAGGATGCCAACATGTTCGTGATTCCCGACATTGCCCTCGAAATGAGCGCATTGGAGGGCCGAACGGACCTTGAGCCCTCTGAAAAACAGGCCGAACGAGACCGGTTGTTACTGCTCTTTTCCGAACGGTCGGAACGAATTCACATCGTGAACCAGCTTCTTCGAGCGTACACGCTGTATGCACGAGACGACGAGTATGTGGTAAGTGATGGCAAGATTAAGATTGTTGATGAGTTTACTGGCCGCATACTCGAAGGCCGTCGGTATTCCGATGGCCTCCACCAGGCCATCGAAGCCAAGGAAGGTGTGGTTGTCGAACAGGATACGCAAACGTTTGCCACTGTTACCCTGCAGAATTATTTCCGGCTCTATCGAAAACTTGCTGGGATGACGGGTACCGCAGAAACGGAAGCAGCTGAGTTCTGGGAAATCTACAAGCTGGATGTTGTGGTGATCCCCACGAACCGACCAATCATTCGCAAGGATATCGACGACCTGATCTACCGAACCAAACGAGAAAAGTTCAACGCTGTTGTTGAGAGTACGCGCGAACACCTGCAGGCAGGCCGTGCCGTACTCGTTGGCACCACAAGCGTGGAGGTCTCGGAGTTGCTCAGTAAGATGCTCAAGCGTGCCAACATTCAGCACAACGTACTCAACGCCAAACAACATCAGCGTGAGGCCGAGATCGTACAAAATGCAGGTCGGCGAGGTGCAGTGACGATTGCTACAAACATGGCTGGCCGCGGCACAGACATTAAGCTCGAGCCCTCCGTGAAAGAGGCAGGGGGCTTGGTAATCATTGGTACCGAGCGGCACGAAGCCCGGCGCATCGACAGACAGTTGCGCGGACGTTCCGGACGCCAGGGCGATCCCGGAATCTCTCAGTTCTTCATTTCGCTCGAAGATGATCTGATGCGCCTGTTCCAAGGCGATCGCATTGCCATGATCATGACCAGGCTCAAGGTACCTGAAGGAGAACCGATCCAAAGCCCCTTGGTAACGAAGAGCGTTGAGAATGCTCAGAAGAAGGTTGAGAGCAACAACTTCTCCGTGCGTAAGCGGCTGCTTGAATACGACAACGTGATGAATCAGCAGCGCGAAGTGATTTACGATCGTAGACGCCATGCGCTGATGGGCGAACGTCTGAAATCCGAAATCATGGAGTACGTGGAAGAACTCGCTTCAGATCTCTATGATGAGTATCACGATGCAAAGGATGCCGGTGCATTTAAGAATGAACTTCGCACCACTCTTCTTCTGGATCCTGCGATTTCGGATGATGATTTCATATCCAAGCCGAAGGCGGATGTGCTCAGGGTGGTTATGGACTCTGCAGAAGAGTTCTACCATAGAAAGGAGCAATCACTCGGGAGCACATTCATGGCTTCGCTGGAACGGTATGCATTCCTTCAGACCATTGATGAACAGTGGCGGGAACACCTGCGAAGCATGGATGACTTGAAGGAAGGCATCTACCTTCGTGCCTATGGCCAGAAGGATCCGTTGCTTGAATACAAACAGGAAGCTTACAAGGTGTTCCTGGATCTGATCAAAGAAATCAACAAGGGTACGGCCCAGGTAGCATTTAAATACTTCCCACGTGTTGTGGAACGCCAGGCACCTCGCGATCAACAAGCCTCTATTTCTCAGACTGACCGGCAGCCAGCCGAAGTTCCGCAGGCACGTTCAACTGTAACCACCTCACGAGCTCTACAGTTTTCGCATGCAACGCCGTCCAGCTCCTTCGGTGCCGATGGAGCACAGCAGCGGCAACCTGAGCAAGCCAGCGCGGCTACCGTAAAGCACGAACGCCGGCAGTACGGTCGGAACGAACCATGTCCATTAGACCCGACGAAAAAATTCAAGAACTGCTGCGGCGCTTCTGGTAATCGAACGTGCGTAAAGGTTACGTGATCGAGCTGATGCATTCTCGGAGCAATTAGTAAGCGACTTCCACTGCTGTGCCGTCAGATAGCGTTTCGGATGGATGCATGATTACTAGATCACCCTCTCTAAGACCTCGGGTTACTTCAACCGTAAGAGAGGAACGAGTGCCTAGTTCAACAAAGTGCTTAACGGCTTTGGAATTCTTGACTACGTAAACAAACCAACGTCCGGATTCTTTCGCTAAGCAGCTCAACGGAATGGCAAGAGTACGTTCTCTTTCCATAACCACAATATGGCCATCGACCTTGTAGCCATCACCAAGATTTGTTGGTGCATCCTTGAGCCGTGCAACAACGTCCACTCTTTTCTCCTCCACGCCAAGAGCCGACACTTTGAGTTTTGCAGAGGGCTCGATTCTTGCAACGTTCGCCAGCAACGTATCCTCCTTCCCCCAGCCATCAATAAGAACCATCATTCCCTGTTGAATGCTTACGGCATCCGTTGAAAGAACATCAATCACAACTTCAGCCAGTTTGGATGTGCCAATCTCAATAAGGGGAGTACCAACCGAAAGCGGACGTTCGAATTCCTCAAATCGCCGAAGTACAATGCCACTCACCGGAGACAAGATCTGTACACGCTGACCTGGTGCTACAATGGTAGCGGTAAGAGCAGCCTGGGCCGTATACTTTGCCATTTCCACGCGAGTGTGTGCAGCACCAAATTCTGACTGAAGCCTTGTGTACGCATCCCTAGCACTTTCAGCTTCTTCACGTGGGATTGCTCCACTTTCCAGAAGTCTCTGCATTCGATCTGCACGGCGCTTTGCTTGCTCAACCAGCGGCTTCAGAGAAGCCAACATCTGTTTTGCTTCGCGTTCTGATGCAGCTGCTGTCTCATATCGTGCTTGTGCCTCACTCTTCTGCCTTGGATCCAGTTCGGGAGGCATATACCACGTGATTACCTGACCCGCCTTCACGGAATCACCTGCCTCGAGTGTGATGCCCGAGATCGTACCGTTCGCTGGCATTGTTACCATGAACTTTGCATCGAACCGTACATGGCCTTCGGCGTCAATCGTTTGGCGAAGCCGCTCGAACCGAACCACAGCAACCTCTACAGGAACTGGTTTTGGAATCGTTGACAGTGCAATCAACACTGCAACAACAACTCCGGTAATGATCCAGCCGAGATGTTTTGGTCTGCGCAGCTTCATGTCGTGCATCACTCCCGAGACTTGAGAACACTAATCAAATCCAATCTCCTTAACCGAAGCCAGATCAAGAAACCACTGATCAGAGCCACCGTCACAATCGTTGCTGCCCCAAGACCAACATTCTTCACGGAGAGCACAGTCGGAAAACGAAATAGGTCATTACTCAAAGCTGCGGGCAACATTGAGATAACCAACCCACCAATGGCAGCCCCAACTGGTATAGCCAGCAACGTTAACATGAGTTGCTCGCCAACTAGAATCACCGTTATCTCGCCGAGTGTAAAACCAAGAATGCGCAGCTGTGCTAATTCGGTAGCTCGCTCCGATAAGGCAATTCGTGCACTGTTGTACACAACACCGAAAGCAATGATCACTGCGAACGCAACGATGTAATACGTAGAGATATCCATGTTCTCCTTGTAATTGTCATCGAAGCTCTGACGAGTAGTTCGCCGATGCAAAACCCCTGCCGAGGAAGGTATGGTTTTTACTGCTGATGAAAATGCTGCATCATAGTCCGGATCGAGTAAAACGTGAACGCCCGACACACTTCCCTCTTCATCAAGAATCTCCTCCAGGGCATTCGCATGCATGTAGGCCTGAAGGCCGAACATCTCATCGGCTCGACCGCCAAAGGGGATTCGTACAGTTCTCCGACTTCCTTCTAACAGACTGATAGCGAGCGTATCGCCAACCTGTAAGCCAAACTTGTCTGCAAGGTATCCGGTAAGAACAATTCCGCGTGGCGGCATTTTCGCTACGGTTCCGTCACTGTGAACCACCTGTACCAAGTCGTGCCCAGGCATTACGCTTGTGAGAAGGAGGCGTTTTGTGTGTTGCCCATACTGCACATCGATTGGTACAATGCGATATGGCTCAACACGAAGCACACCAGGCAAGGCCCTTACCTCAAATGTAGCTTTTGCAGATCTCGGTTGGTAGAAGTTCACTGACACATCTTGCCTGTTTGCCCTATTGAACTGCATATCAAGGATAACGTCGAACATGTCGAACATTGACCGGCCGATAACCATGATTGCCATGGCTAGCCCAATCATCAGTATGCTCAATATTGATTTTGCAGGACGCCTTTCTATAGTCCGCCACATCATCGTCGTTACAGGGTCAAGTCTCCGCAAGAACGGAACACGATCAAGAAACAATGGCTTGTAACTGCGTGGTGCGGCTGGCCTCATGGCTTCGGCAGGCGGCAGAGCAACAACATTTCGCACTGCGCTCAAAGCTCCCAGAATTGAAGCACACGCACTCAGAATCACTGATCCGAGTACCACACCCTCCGGTATGTCGAATCGCAATACCGGGAATCGATAAAATCGTGCATACACTTCGGTAAGCCACCTGCCAATCCATTCGCCTCCAAGCATACCAAGTATTGCACCGCTAGCGACCGCTACTAAGGCAAATCCAATGTAGTGCAAGGCAACGTCCGTATTGGAGTACCCGAATGCTTTCAATATCGCAATCGTCATTCTCTGCGTGCTCACCAGTCGTAAGAGGGCAATGTTGAGCAGAAAGATTGCGACTCCAAGAAAAATCGTTGGTATGATCACTGCTTGCACTTGCACCTGTGCAATCTCATCACTGAGAAACCGATGAGATAGCTGATCATTCCGTCCGTTGGCTCCTGTGGTTCCATAGGCCTTGAGTGCAAGATCGATCTTAGCAATCACTTCGCGTTCGTTAGCACCAGGCTCAAGCTTGATGGCCGCACTGTTAAATGCCCCTTTCATGTCGGTAGCAGCCTCCATCACACTCCTGGCCATATACATCGTGCCATACCGCTTGTTATCGAGGATCATGGTTCCCGGCGGCATTTCAATCACATACTCGGGATTAATGGCAACTGCTACTACAGTGAGTAGGCGCTGACGACCATTTATCAGGGCTTTGAACTGCGAACCTTCTCGAAACCTATGCGCATCGGCAAATGCCGATGAGATGATCACCTCATTATCTGCCCGTTCCCTCACCCATCGTCCGCTGCGTAAATACAGCCTGCTAAGAGCAGGCTGTCCATGGTCAGGAATACTGATTATGGTTCCACTTGCAGGTTCTACCGTACCAGGCAAGTCAAGGAGCACATCTTGCGTGATACGCGTCTGGACTACTGCAACTCCTGGAATCCGCTCTAAGCGTGCTGTAATCGATTCCGGAACCCGTCGGGCAGCAACGAATACGTCTGGAAATTTGCTCTGATCATAAAATGATTGCCGTGTAAGAATGAGTGACTGACCCACGCTCCTAAACGCGGTAAAGTTTGCAATTCCACAAGCAATGACTACAATGATTGCAATGAGCTGACCTTTAAGCAACCACAGCTCTCTCACGAGCTTTCTGCTCAGCGGTCTCATATCACCAGCTCAACTCACGGGGAGATTTCTGAACGCGATTGATGTGCACATCAGTAATCTCGCCACTTCGCATTCGTACAACTCGATTTGCCATCTCAGCGATTGAAGCATTATGCGTTATCAATCCGACTGTGGTTCCCAGTTCTCGATGCACACGCTCAATCACCTCGAGTACCAAGACTCCGGTTGCAAAATCAAGAGCTCCTGTTGGTTCATCGCACAGCAGAACATCAGGTCTTTTCGCAATCGCTCTTGCGATGGCAACGCGTTGCTGCTCTCCTCCCGACAACTGCGAAGGAAAGTGCATCCGCCGATTGTACAGTCCTACTAGCTCTAATGCTTCACCAGCATCCATAGGCGATTCGGCAATGTCGGTAACCAGCCGAACGTTTTCAAGAGCTGTAAGACTAGGTATGATATTATAGAACTGAAACACAAATCCAACAGCTTTCCGCCGAAACTGTGTGAGCTCTCGTTCTGTGGCTGTGGTAATGTCTGTGCCGCGATACTTAACGGTTCCGGACGTAGGTGTGTCCAGACCGCCAAGAATGTTTAGCAAGGTCGACTTTCCGCTTCCCGATGCTCCAAGGATTACAAGGAGCTCTGATTCAACGACTTTGAGATTCACGTTATTGAGTGCGTTCACACTCACTTCGCCCATCACGTACACTTTCGAAATGGCATCCACTTCGAATACTGAATTCACCTGAGAACCTTCTGGCGTGGTACTTAATGGCATTCGCGAAGGGCAACCGTGCCATCGTGCATGATGGTAACGTACTGCGATGGTTTGTCCGTCCAGCAACCACTGTTCACATACTGAACACCATCATACGCAGTTACGATGGGTTGGTGGGTATGGCCACAATGCACAACTGCAACATCAGCGTACTTGCGCCGAGCATAGTGGGTGGCATCATGCCCAACCTTGTCACTCAGTCTCAGCCATTTCTTGCTGCGCCGTTTCACCCACCGACTCACGCTTTGTTTCGGATCCAACTTCTGAATCCAGAGATACACTGCCGATGCAATTGCCGTTATCGTAACATGGTGGGTGATCCACTTATCGAATTGATGTCCATGGATGGCCAAATGCCTCAAGCCCCCTACATCAAAAATGTACTCTTCACGAACGGGCACACCGAGCAGGTGTGAGAGAATCTCACTCACTCCACCATCGTGATTCCCTACCACCCACACAACCTCCACACCTCTGCGAGGGTTGCTCATCTTGCGGACGTACGATAGGAACCGCCAATCATCCTTCGATAAGCGCTTAAAGTTCAGATCGTCAAACACGTCGCCATTCAAGATCAGCCGACGGTATTTGTGAGCCCTGAGCAAGGCAAGCAGGCGTTTGGATCGCGATACGTCGGACCCTAGGTGAATGTCGGAGACAATCACCGTGTCTACATCACCCGAATAATCAAGTTCAAGCGGCCGCGTTTCAGGATCAACATCAAACTCGGCAGCCAGATCTCGATCAAGAACTTCGATCGTTGTCTCCGTCCTGGTGGAAGGGTCGGAAGGCATAAGCGTGCTGAACGAAGTAATTCTCTGGGAACGGTTCTCCAAGTCCATACCCCTGCGGCTTCTGGTTGCGTGGAAAATAGGCAGTACCAAACAACCAATCCCACACGGCAATCTTGGTGGAGAAGTTCTTGTTACGAGCAGCGTCATCGGTGGCATGATGCCAACGATGCATCTCTGGCCCGTTGATCACATACTGCAACCAGCCGCTTCTTACATCCAGATTACTATGGATGTACATGCCCCACACGGCATCAATGCAACCCTTGATTACCGCCACCTCCGGTGAAGCAAGCAGCATGATAGGCGTAAACTCAACTGTTTGGTTGATGAGAATCTCTAGCGAATGAGATCTGCTTCCGCTAAGCCAGTCTACATCCTCAGTACTGTGATGTGCTTCGTGTGTACGCCAGAACAGCCGAGAGTGGTGCTGAAATCTGTGAAACCAGTAAATGTAAAAGTCATGGATAATCACAAAAAACACCACCTGCACCCATAATGGCCACTGACGAACCACCGTGATACGCTCGAATGGTGCCAGTTGGTCAAAGACATCTATGAGGCCAAAGATCACCAACCCAAGAACGTAGCTCTGGACGATCGTATACCAGAAAAAGTCGTTAAAGAAGCCCGGCCGAAAGAGTCTCTGTTGCGGTGCATACGGCCAGATGCGTTCACCCATGATCAACAGCAGGGCACCACCAATCGTGATGCCGGTTGTCCACCACGATACGGGATTTTCTGTGTATGCTCGAGACAATGCCTCTAGGAACTCGGTCATTGGTGATGCTTCTTCTATGTTGTGGCATTAGGTGTAACAACCCTGCGCAGCTTTGCACGCGACTTAAGCTCACTGTCGTACACGCGTTTGATGCCATCGCCCATGGCCATTTCGATGTCGCGAATGTCTCGAACCATGCGCTGCAGGCCACCCATCTCGACGGATGCAGCCTGGTCTGTTCCCCACATGGCCCTGTCTAGTGTGATGTGCCGTTCAACAAAGGCAGCACCGATTGCAACTGCCGCGTAGGTTGTTGCGAGACCAGTTTCGTGGCCGCTATATCCTACAGGTATGGCGGGGTATTTAGCACGCAAGGTCTCGATCATTTTCAGGTTCAGTTCGTCTGCCGGGCATGGATAACTTGACGTGCTATGAGCAACAAGGAGCCTGCCATTGGCCAGCAGATTCACGGCTGTTTCGATCTCCTCCATGGTAGACATACCCGTAGAGATCATGAGGGCCTTTCCCGTTTCCTGCATCTTGCGAAGCAGATCAACATCCGTGAGCGAGGCAGAGGCAGCCTTGTAGAATGGAACGTCGAAGTGACGCTCCATGAAGTCAACGGCTTCTTCATCCCAACAGGACACAGTCCAGTCAATACCCTTGCTTTTGCAGTGACGATCAATGTCGGCATAGTCTTCAGCTGAGAACTCCACCTTATGCCGATAGTCAATGTACGTCATCCGTCCCCATGGGGTATCGCGCTCGATGAGCCACTGATCCTTAGGTACGCAGAGTTCAGGGGTGCGCTTTTGAAACTTGACACAATCGGCACCTGCTGCCACCGCTCCATCAATCATGAGCTTTGCAATGTCGACGGATCCATTGTGATTGATACCGATTTCGCCGATCACATACACGGGGTGACCGTCTCCGATAAACCGTTCGCCGATTCGAACTTCACGTGCTGCCATACCATGTCTCCTTACCAGATGGTCCAACCACCATCAACCAGCAGGTTATGCCCCGTCATGTACGCTGAAGCATCACTAGCTAAAAACACCAGTGCCCCCATGTAATCCGTAGGCGTAGCCATGCGGCCAAGTGGCGTCCGTCTGGAATAGTTGGAAATAAAATGTTCGGGTTGATTGTTCTCCACACCACCGGGACTCAGTGTATTCACACGAACGCCCTTCTCACCCCAGTAGGTGGCAAGGAATCGAGTAAGCATCACCACAGCACCCTTGCTTGTTGGATATGCCGCACTCTTGAAAAAGGGCTGCGAGCCATCAGGTAGCTTATAGATGTTCTGGTCTGGTGCTGTAACGCCATAGGTACTGGCAATATTGATGATGCTACCAGACCTTTGGGCAGCCATCTGAGCACCGAGAACCTGACAGCATAGAAAGGTACCTGTTACGTTCACATCCATGACCCTCCGGAAAAGATCCAGAGGATAGTTTTCGAACATGCTCTCCTCTGCTGCCGACACGGGGTTTTCCACCATGTCATTCACGGCCGCATTATTCACCAGCACATCAATGCGTCCGTAAGCTTCCAGTACTCTCTCGCGCAGAGCCAGCACGGACTCCTTTGAAGTCACGTCCACATTTTCCGCGGCATGAGCACCAGTAGCACCGCCGACGTCTGCAGCAACAACTATAGCTCCAGCCTCCGCCAGTGCCTTGCAGTGGCGCTGACCAAGCAATCCGTTCGCACCGGTAACAATGGCAACCTTGCCATCAAGTCTGAAGAGATCCAGAGTGTTCACGCCGTTTCCCTTGCCAAGCGCGGTTTCGTGTTGAAGTTGCCAACACGCCTAAACACTGGTTCAATGATTGCGCCGCGAATTCGAGACAACACGTCTCCAGCATCAACTGCCGCCTTTAGCTCAGCAAGAACCTGTCGGTAGGCTTCCAAGGTGTGGTTCATGTCAGCCTCCTGATGGGCATAGCTCATATTGTGGAAGCCACCCCACAATACGTTTCTGCGCAAGAGTTCCTGCTGAACAAATGACTTTAGTACAAGCGGGTCGCCGACTGATGCATCAAAGGTGATGATACTTCTGCAGGGGAATCCCTTGGCCTGGGTAAATGTTGCACCTACCTCTGCAGCAATGGCATTGTACTCAGTTCGCATCCGTTCTCCCCGAGCTGCAAGCGTGCCAATCACGTCATGCGTTCGCATGAAGTGTATCGTGGCCTTTGCAGCTGCCAACGATAAGGCTTCCCCACCGAAGGTTGTGAAGAAGAATACATCCTTATCGAAGAGGCGCATCACATCTGCGCGACCGGTTATTATGCTCAATGGCATTCCGTTGGCAACAGCCTTGCTGAAACATGCCAGATCTGCTCTAACGCCAAAGTACTCCTGCGCACCACCTAAGGCTAGGCGGAACCCTGTCCACATCTCATCAAAGATGAGCAGGACGCCACGCTCGTCGCAGATTCTGCGTAGTTCTTGTAGAAAGGAGGCACTGGGCGCATCGAATACCGTTGGCTCAAGAATCACACAAGCCGTATCGTCATCAATGCTTGCAAGGACACTCTCTACGTCGTTGTAGTTAAAGGTGTAGGTAAGGTCTCGCACTTCGTTTGGAATGCCTGCATTGCGGTCGGTTACACCGATATACCAGTCGTGCCAGCCATGGTATCCACAGCACAGAACAACGTTTCGCCCTGTGAAAGCTCGGGCTACTCGCACGGCAGCACTCGTTGCATCAGCGCCCGTCTTGCTATACCGAACTGCTTCGGCATGAGGCACAACCTGAGTAATGAGCTCTGCTACTTCCACCTCTAAGGGGTGAACAAGCGAGAACGTAATTCCTTCAGAAAGCTGTGCTCGAATTGCATCGTCAATTTCATCAACAGCATATCCAAGGGACAGCGGCCCGACTGCCATCGTCCAGTCTATGTATTCGTTTCCATCAACATCCCATACATGGCAACCCTTGCCGCGCTGTAAGAATGCTGGTGCAACTCCTCGCACATACTGTCCCTGACCTTTTGCGAGTGTTTGCGTACCAGCAGGTATCAAACGTTCCGCTCGATGAAGCAGGGCTGTTGAGTTTGTAATTGTTGGTAAGGGGCTATCAGCCGATGGTGGCTTCAACATGGTACTTCCTTGCAGTGTTATCCAACGCCGTGCGTATCCGCGCGGCAATCTGAGTGCCGGTGAATCCTTCCGCATGGAGCACCTCAGACAAACGTCCTGGACGGAACCACCGTCCATCAAGCGCCAGCGGAAGCACGGGAGCCATGACGCGATGTTTCACCATCACGTCGGCCAGTATGCTGTACAAGCCCCCGACTTTGAAATGATCTTCGAGTGTAACAACAAGGCCGCTGCTGAGCACGGCATCAAGAAGCACAGTTACGTCAATAGGATCTAACGTGCGCATATTCACCACGCGCACACCAATACCTACACGTTCCAGTTCGGCAGTAGCTTCGATGGCCTGGCGCAGTAGCATGCCGTACGTGAGGATGGTAACCTCATGCGAACCACTGGATGGTTCGTGCACGATCTCAGCTCTGCCAATCGCAAACGTCTGATCGTGCTTGACAGCAGCCGGAAGGTTGTTGTACCGTACATAAAATGGACGTCCGCTCAGAATCACCTGCTTAAGTCCGATGCGCAAGTCGTCCTCGTCAGCGGGGCAGAAGACTCCAACGTTCGGGATGCCACGCATGAGTGCAACATCGTCAATTGCCTGGTGTGTTGGTCCATTGCCATCAGAGAGAAAGCCTGGCACCATGCCTACCATGATAACCGGCAGGTTGGGGATTCCAACATCGTCGCGGATGAACTCAAAGGCACGCAAGGTGATGAACGTTGCCAATGCATGCGTGAGCACGATTCTGCCACGCAGCGCAAGGCCCGCAGCAGCTCCAATCATCGTCATCTCTGCAATGCCAACGTCAATGAACCTGTCGCCGAGATGAGGAGGGATGTTCCGCATGTGTCCGCGATTTTCGGCCGTGAGGATAACAACACGGTCGTCTTCTTGTACACATTCGAGAAGGATTTGTTCGTATGGAATCATGGTGCTGTTTGGAAGGGAGCAAGCGTGAATGCAGTTGCAAACAATGGTATCAGCAGGCTAACGAACAATCAACGTTTCCGAGGTTAGGGTTGCCTGTGATTCGCCATGTAATTCACGAATCAAGGCATCAACTTCTTCATGGGTGAAGTTGCAGAACCAGCGGTCTGCGCGCTCGGCGATCGAAGGCACCCCATGACCCCGCTGTGTATCGGCTATGATCACGGATGGCTTACCATCAGGATCAGGGGTCCAGTCAGAGAACACGGCATGCATTGCCGAATAATCATGGCCATTCACCGTATCAACGGTCCAGCCAAATGCTTGAAACTTGGGAACGATGGGCTCAAGCGGAATGAGTTCCTCCGTGCGCATGTTCGCCTGGAAGTGGTTTCTGTCCACAATGGCTATCAGGTTGTTTGCCTTTAACGCTGATGCCGTCAAGCATGCTTCCCAAACGCTACCTTCGTTAAGTTCTCCGTCACCTAGGATCACCACTACTTTATTGGAGCCCCCTTTCATTCGAACATCGAGTGCAATGCCCAGACCCACGCTCAGCAGATGTCCGAGTGATCCGCTATGAAACTCTACTCCTGGAATGGCTCGATTAGGATGCCAGTACAGGTGATCATCGGTGCTCAAATGCTTGCGCAGCCGCTCGACGGGAAAGTACCCAAGCTCTGCCAACACACCGTATAAGGCGGGTACGTCATGCCCTTTGGACAATAGCAGGAAATCTCGACCTGGATCCTGTATGTGCGTTGGGGAAATATTCAGGAAATGGTGATACAGATACACCAGAAGGTCTGCACACGAAAGGGATGCACCGGTAAAGCACCCACCGTCGGTCGACATTCGAAGGATGTGTTCACGAACACGTAACGCTACCTGCTTGAGATGCTGTTCGTTGAAGTCTGTCATGATGCCAGTGGTGGATATGTTTTCGTGTCCGAAGCCGTTACGGTGCGCAAGTCACCAAGATGATGGCGATACCAATTCACTCCTGCCAAATGTGCGTTGATAGCCGATACCTCTGGGTGAGCTTCAAGAAAGCCGAGAATGTCTGCGATGCCAAATGCAGGATTAACCTTGTACAAACCGTCGTACACAGCCTTCAGGAACATGTAGTCTTCGGCGTAGTCAATCGTCCATCTGTGCGACATGCTGTAGTCCAACCCCGACTCCCACACCACATTTCGCGTGCGAATATCGGGATTCCCATCCCATAGCCAGGGTGTGGTATGCTCGCGCTCATGTGGTTTGGTGCTTTCACGAGCGGCCCGCTCCAAGGCCGACACCCACATGATTTCCACGTCGTTGCCATCGGGCCACGTTGGTGGATGAAGATTGCTCACAAAGTCCACGCTGGAGGCATGCTCCAGAAAGTCCCCAATAACAAGGTCAATTATGCTTGGATCGATGAGCGGACAGTCTGAAGGGATTTTCACAACTACATCGGCGTTCATCTCGTGAGCTGCCTGGAGGTGTCTGCTCAAGAGGTCTGTTGGATGCCCACGGACAACATGGATGTTATGATCCGTGCATAGCTGAACTAATGGATCGTCCAATGGCTCCGTGGTTGTAGCAATGACCACTTGTGAGGCCAATCGAGACCGTTGAACTCTCTCGTAAAACCGAAGCAGTAGTGGTGCACCGGCAAGTGGGAGGAGGACTTTTCGTGGGAGACGTGACGATCCGGTTCGTGCTTGACAGACGATCACAACCCGAGGTGTGTTCATCCTGTCTGCCTCCACCATGTGTCCCACGGCAGTGAAACGGGAACCAGCACATCGTGCCTATCCAGAACCTCTTGGCACACATCTGCAATGTTCCTAGCACTTCGGCCACCGTTCTGCAACGGGCACATGGCACGGAGCTGTTCGATGGGGAAATCACTGTACACCGTTTTACCAAGTGCAATGCCTACATACACCACAGTAGAAAATCGGGTGATCAGCGTATCACAGTGAGCTATGAGTGGGTTTATGTCACGGCTATGGTACACAAGGGCTTCCGGTGCCCACATCTCAATCTCCTTCACAGCACGATCAATGATCTCGTTGGGGTGCAGCTTGAAGATGAGCTGGCGCCCGTTGGCTATCTCCTGGGCCCGGTGAATGAACTTCTGCCTGTTCTCGTACTTGAACGTTTCACGAGAATCAGAGGTGGCCACAAGCACATAGCCTTCGTGCTCGAAAGGAATATCCAAATACTGAGCGCAGTTGTCAAAGTTGGGTATACCCGTCACAACCAACTTCTCTTCACGCACACCCTTGTTGATAAAATGCTCACGATACCCTTCGGAGGCCACACACATCTTCACATAGGCATCGCTTAAACCAAAGGTCGACGTTGAAGCCAGGTAGCGTGGTAGGCCTAGGTACTTTACAAGGAAGTATGCGAAGTTCTCCGGATCCGTCATCCCTTCCTGCACGAGCACAATTCTCTTATGCCGGATGTTTTTGGGGACGATCATGTCACCCGAAGTAATAACAAGGTCATAGTCGTGGCGCTGACCGCCGATGTCTACCTGCAGTCCTCTTTGCTGCAGATAATCAAGAGAGTTTCTTTGGTGCTTGAGGCCTGCAACGGTGAACTCCAGCAAGCCGTTCTTTTCGAGCATCTGCAACCAGCCGTCCGTATACGCTGGTGAAAACCAAAGGTCATGCTCTTCCAGGTGCTCGGCAACTTGAACCATCATCGTGGTCTGGTTCATGGAGCCGCCTACAAGCAGAATTTTCTTCCGTGCTGCCATAAAGCGCTTGGCATCGAGTATCGTTGGATGTATGGGCGCACATCACATGCGCCATGCTGCGCAGCGAAGATGCTCATACTGTTTTACGTCGGGATAACGGCTGCTTTACCTTCGCATGACGCTGACTCTTTCCTGTGAAGAATCAGAAACATCTGTTATGGTGCGGTAAAACGGGGGTCGGTCAGGACCGAACTATCAGTCAGCGCCTTCATGAAGGCAACTAAGGCAGCCTGTTCCTCCTTGGTCAAATTTAATTTCTTTACGCGTTTGTCCTTGTTGTTAAAGGGCAGCCCACCGTCGTTATAATGCTGCACTACGAGTTCTAGACTGTTCATCTCTCCCTTTTCAAAGTCGCCTCCAGCCATGTACGGAGGCGTAAGCGCTACATTCCGTAGGGTAGGTGTCTTGAAGAGTCCTTCATCGGCAGGGTTCCTAGTGATTTCGAACCTACCCCGATCAAAGTAGTGGTGGAACAAGCCAACGTTGTGGTACTGATCATCGGTCAGGTCGGGACCGCCATGGCAAGAAGCGCACATCGTCCTGTCACTAAAGAAAAGCTCCATCCCATGTTTTTCCTGTTCCGACAAGGCCGTGCGATCACCGAGCTTATATCGGTCGTACCGACTGTTGGCCGAAACAAGGGTTCGCTCGAACGTTGCAATGGCCTGCATAACACGCCGCATGGAAACGGCGGTGTCGCCAAAAGCCCCCTTCCATTGGTCTTTGTATTCCGAGGATCGCATGAGGGCAGCCACAGCTATCGTGTCGGCAGCCATCTCGATGGGGTTCAAGAATGCCTCCATTGCCTGGTCTTCGAGGGTGCCTGCGCGTCCATCCCAAAAGAGCACGGGGCGGTACCCAACATTGATGATGGTGGGTGCATTTCGTGTGCCTTGCTGCCCGTCAACCCCTGCACTGATCTGCCGAGGGGCATTGCTGAAAGATGCCTGTGGTTCGTGGCATGTTGCACACGCCACAGTACCATCCACAGACAGACGAGCTTCGTAGAACAAGCGTCTGCCGAGTTCGGCCTTTTCCCTGGTGATTGGATTGTCAGGGGGCTCTGGCATCTTTGGCATGTGAGCCGGAATTACCGGGAACGCCGGATCTGGCGTTGTGGCATCATGCTCACATCCAGCGACAACTACCAGGAGGATGCCGAGGAGCAGATGCTGTCTGATCATGGAAAATGTCGGCCAAGTTTGTCAAGGAATTCTCTGGCTTCCCTACCCTTTAGTCCATGGCTTGCCAAGAGCTCTTCTGTTACAGCCGAAGTGTCGAGCAACTCGGCAAGCACACGCAACTCTAGGCGGGTGAATCGCTCTGCTGATAGCATGTAATCTTCGAATGCTTCCCACGCAATCGGAACGATCTGTTGCACAATCGAAGCGATTGCCTGCGCATATACGCGGATCTCGTATTGCGCATGTGCGTCGAGACGGAGCCTGAGAAAGTGAAAGAGGTTGTGAAGGTCAATCTTCCAATACCACTCCGTGTAGTTGCTCACAGGCAGATTGATACGGGCTATCTCGCGGGCAAGTCCGGTGGCCAGCAACTCTTGGTACTTGCCGTACATGTCTTCCTGTGATACACGCATACCCTCGGTGATTCGATTGGCCAGGTCTGTGTCGAAGGCTTCGTCTTCCCTACCCTGCTTGTTGTTCACGCTTTGAGCTCGCACCTGATCCAGTGCCGGTACGTAAAATTCATCCTTCATTTCAGAGTACCGTCCGCTGTACTCATTTACGTTGGCCGTTCTGTGGCGTATCCACTGCCGAGCAACGAAGATGGGAAGTTTGACGTGGAACTTGAATTCCACCATTTCAAAGGGAGTAGTGTGCCAGTGGCGCATCAGATACCGGATGAGTCCACGGTCTTCATGCACTTTCTTGGTACCAGAACCATAACTCACTCGTGCCGCTTGAACGATAGAGGCATCGTCTCCCATTACGTCAACCAGACGCACAAAACCTTTGTCCAAGCACGGAATCTCCAACCCTATCAACTGCTGATGTAGTCCGTTATTCATTGGGCAAAGATATTGTTGGCGTAGCTTGCGTCCTGCGTGTTGTGTTCGTTTTGTGCATTTCAGAATATCTACACCATTAGGCTTTCCATGTACCATCAGGCTGTCAACCTTCTCCGTGTGGTGATCTGTGGTCTCTGCCTTTCGGCTTCAGTGATTTCAGCTGCCGAAACGCGATATCAGGCAATGCATACCACCTTGGATACTCTGGAAATCGACACGACCACGATTCGTGAGGTAGAGGGTGTTCTCATCGAACATGGATTAATCAGCATTGTGTTAGAAAGTGGAACCGCTGCACTGATGAAACCCGTAAACGGTCGGGTGATCGGTGCCGTGTTCAGCGGCAAAGGCATTATCACCTTTCAACCAAACAACACCACCGAACGGGTGAATCTTGACAGGTTTTACAATGCAGAGGTGCTAACCGAGAGCATTACGAGTGCTGTGTTCATGGCAAACGACGACGTATTGACCTCGGCACTCGAAGGGCTTCCTGCTGCCAGCGGGAAAGCCGCTGAACTCGAGAAACTGGCACGAAAGCTTTGGCCAGAGATGGTATTGAATGACGACGTGGAGTTCGACAACACCCTGGCACGAACACTGCTGAATGACTACCGCCACAACCAGTTCATGACGTTGCTGCAGCGTGAGCCCGTGGGAACTCGTCTATCGAAGGATCCAGAGTTCAAGGCGTATGCCACGTATGACCCCTACGATGTGGAACCATACAAGCTCTACATCTTCACACTGAAGGATAAAATCTCTACGCCCACGCATGTGAATCAATGTCCGCCTATCGATGGCACGAGAGTGATCACCGATGATGGCATAGATGAGGGCGACCTGATCAATGTTATGCAACACACGATGGACATGCAGTTGAATCGTTCGTTAGAGATGACGGTACGCGATAGAATTGACTGCCGTGTGCTTGCAGATAGTGTGTTGGTCTTTGATCTGATGTTGTATCCAACGCTCACCATCGACTCGATAAAGCTCATTGCGGGTGATGATGTTACCTTCTTCCGGGCCAAGGAACACTTCTATGCGTGGGTTGAGCTCCCACGTGTCTATCGCCGGGATGAGAAGTTTTCACTCGAGGTGTATTACCGAGGGCAGGTGTTCACGCGAGTTGGCGACTATACGATCCTTCAAACATCGTTCCTGTGGCAACCATCACACAGTTACAGCCACAAGGCGTTTTTTGACGTTACCTATCACTATCCCGAAAGCATGACGCTGGCCTCGGTAGGTGCACGATCCACGTTTGAGACCAAGGATCGTATCACCACTGCACGTTGGGTTAGCGGACGGCCGGTTACGAATTTCTCCTTCCACATAGGCTTCTTCAAGCGAAGAGACATCCCCTCAACAGCTTCGAACATCCCCAAGGCAGCCATCCTGTACAAGACAGGAGATCAGCTGGATGCAGTCGAAAACGATATGCGGCAATCACTAGAGTTCTACACCAAGCTGTTCGGTCCACTGCCCATCGATTCGCTTATTGGCACAGAACTGCCCGGCTCTCACGGCGAAGCCTTTCCCGGCATGCTCCACCTATCCACGCTTGCCTTCTATTTAAGTGGAGATGCCGGAACCGACGACTTTTTCGGAGAGCAATTCACATCGCATGAGGTAGCTCACCAGTGGTGGGGAATCGGCGTACAGTTTGCCACCTACCGTGATCATTGGCTGAGCGAGGGGTTCGCCATGTACTCCTGCTTGATGTATTCGCAACTTGCAGCGGCCGAAGGTGACAAGTTCTTCCGCTTGCTTGAGGAGTATCGAAAAGAACTGCTGGAGTTTGGCAAGAAGTCGATTGGAAAGAACCTAGCGCCGCCAGCAATTGCCATTGGTGCCCGAGCCAGCAGCGGTGCCAGCAGCGGTGCCGCCCATAACCTATTCGTGTACTACAAGCCGGCCTGGGTTCTGCACATGCTTCGCAACATGATGCTGGATCTGCAAACAATGAAGGAAGATGCCTTCGTAGCCGTGATGCGGCAATTCTATGCCAAGTATAAAGGTCGGCGTGCCAGTACCGAAGACTTCATAAACACAATTCACGAGGTAACTGGTACGGACGTTACATGGTTCTTTGACCAATGGGTATACGGCAACAAGATTCCAACGTACACCCATGCCTGGAAGAAGGACAAAACTGCGGATGGGCGATGGCTAACCACGCTTCGAGTTAAACAATCGGGTGTACCACCGTCATTTCAAATGATCATTCCACTTAAGGTCGTTTATACCGACGGTTCTTTCGAGCGTTTGCGTATGGTGATGAAGGGAGCGGAACTCATTGTTGAGTTGCCCGCCAGTACCAAGGAACCCGACGAACTGGTGTTCAATGACCTAAGCTCGGTTTTGTGCGACGCCGAAGAAGAGGACTTCTAGAGGTTTAGGCGAACTATCCACCGGAGGGCATGAATGGAGCGAGCAAGCCGGCAAAGGCTCGGATGTTGCGCGTTTGAATCCACACTGTACCGGGCCCAACAAACAGACACACCAGTCCCTCTCCCGAAGCCAGA
Organism: uncultured Hyphomicrobiales bacterium; assembly: GCA_964620125.1. Lineage (GTDB taxonomy): Bacteria > Bacteroidota > Ignavibacteria > Kapaibacteriales > Kapaibacteriaceae > OLB6. The sequence continues at coordinate 31,094 of CAZUGQ010000018.1, read as the reverse complement.
GAGGAGAACAGACCCTTCGAGGCAGTTTTGATGCTGTATTGCATGCCATCTGTGAAAGCCACCATGTGCCCGCTATCTACTACGTAGGGTTCGCCAGCCGACAACGTTCGCTGATATATGGCACCAAAGCTGTTCAGAAACACAACACCAGTACCGGTAATCTTAGAAAGGAACAGTCCTTCACCAGACACCAGCGCCTTGAGCGATCCCTGCATACCGAGTGTTAACCCCACATCGCCGGCTAGGTACGCACCACTTTGGGCCAGAATTGTTTCATTATTCAGGTCGAGCCGCAGAATGTCGCCAGGTGCGCTTGGTGCAAGAACAAGTTCGCCAGGTCCGTTCTTTGCCTCGTAGATAGAGGAGAAAACGGACTCTCCACCAACTGCCGCTTTCAGTGTTCCGAACAGCCCCTTTCCAGATGTGGTCGTGTTCAGCTCAATGGTTGCACTCATACTAAGCATGGCTCCTGGTTCAGCACGAAAGCGTTCCCCCTGGTCCATGCTAATACGCAAAGCACTATACACCGGTTGGTGCTCAATGGTGAAGTTCATAGTAGATCCAACGTATGTGGAAAAGATGCAGACATCAGTCCAATCACTTGCGAATGTACGGTCAAGTACTGAGCTTCGCAGATGAAGTGTGTCGTGCAACGTGTACGCGAAGCGTCGGTTTCAGTTGATGGAAAAATCGTCGGCGAAATAGGCGTTGGTTTGATGGCCCTAGTTGGCATCACTCACTCGGATACGGCGGCACAAGCAGAATGGATGGCCGAGAAACTCGTCACGCTACGGGTGTTTCCCGACGACGATGGTAAGATGAACCGCAGCGTGCTGGAGGTTGGTGGAGGCCTGCTTGTCGTGTCGCAGTTTACTCTGTACGGTACTCTCAAGAAGGGAACGCGACCTTCGTTCGTCGAGGCTGCCAGTCCCACACTGGCAGAGCCCCTTTTCAATCATCTTGTTCAGTCCGTAAAATCAAAGGCTCCGAACCTTACCGTTGGTACAGGTGTGTTCGGAGCCATGATGGATGTTGCGTTGATCAATGATGGTCCGGTGACCATCGTTGTGGAGCGCTAGATACTCACAGTCTTGTCGTTCATTCGCTCAAGTGAGCGAACCAAAGCAGCCAGTGCCTGTGTGGCTAAGGCACCATCGATCACTCTGTGGTCGTACGTGATGGACAAGTACACCATGGAGCGAATAACGATGAGGTCCTCACCGTCAACTTCGCGAACAACCGGGCGTTTTTGGATGGCTCCAATGCCGATGATTGCCGTTTGAGGTTGGTTGATAACCGGGCTGCCGAAGAGCGACCCGAACGAGCCTACGTTCGTAATCGTAATGGTGCCGCCCGATATGTCGTCTGGTGCAAGTTTTTTGTTCCGAGCACGCTGAGCAAGGTCATTCATTGCTCGAGCGATACCCACCAGATTCATCTGGTCGGCACTCTTTATCACCGGTACGATCAAGTTGCCATCAGGAAGTGCAGTGGCCATACCCAGGTGCACCTTCTTATGCTGCAGGATGTTCTTGCCATCTACGCTAACATTAATGCGTGGGAATTCACGGATGGCATCAACCGTGGCAACTCCAAAGAATGGCGTATAGGTGAGCTTAAAGCCTTCCTGCTGTTGGAAGCGGTCCTTCACCTTCTCGCGAAGCTTCACGATTCCCGTTACGTCTGCTTCCGCCACACTCGTCACATGTGGCGATGTGTGCTTCGACCGTACCATGTGTTCGGCGATAAGCTGCCGAACGCGATCCATCGGGATCACCTCAATGTCGTCCGTAATCGGGATGCCCACCGTTGGGAAGGCATTATACTCGGTTGTTGTTCGCTCGGAAGCACTTACCGGTGACTGACCGGACACCGCTACGCGTGGCTGCGCCGATGCTGGTAGGGGGCTTGTGGCAGGCGCCGGTGATGTGCGCTTGCCCAGATAGTTGAGCACGTCTGCCTTCGTAACACGTCCTTCGAGTCCCGTACCAACAATCGAGTCCAACTCTTCAACGCTGATGCCTTCAACGCTGGCTATGCTGCGCACAAGTGGGGAGTAAAACCGTCCGCCCGACATGCGCGGTATCGAAGTTGGCGACGCACTGGCAATCGCTTCACTGCTAACAACCTTGGGTGTGCCGTTGGTTGCTGTCGGCTGACTGCTTGGTGCCTGCGGTGCTGGCTGCTGAGCACTGATGGCCGGTACAACATCCGGTTTAGCACTGCTGGATGTTGCTGCCCCCCCCAGGATGGCAATCACCTTCCCAACTTCAACCACATCACCTTCTTTGTAGAGAATCTGCGAGAGCACACCTTCCGCTGGTGATGGCACCTCGGTGTCAACCTTGTCGGTGCTGATTTCCAGTAGTACCTCGTCTCTTTCAACCTTGTCGCCAACGTTCTTCACCCATCGGAGGATGGTGCCTTCCTGGATAGACTCACCCATCTTGGGCATCACAACTTCCACTCCTGCTTGAGCGGCACTTGGTGCTGCGGGTGCACTCGGTGCAGTCTGCGCAGCTACGGGTGCAGGTTGCGCTGGTACGGGTGCTGGTTGCACTGGTACGGGTGCTGGTTGCACTGGTACGGGTGCTGGTTGCTGTGTAGCTGGAGTAGGCTGTTGTGCAACGGGCGCAGCTGGTGCATTCACCGATGCATTCACATCACTCGAGATCACGGCAATAACTGCGCCGACCTCAACCGTATCATTTTCTTTGGCACGAAGTTCAACGATCTTACCGGCTGCAGGCGAGGGAACTTCCGTGTCCACCTTGTCTGTGCTGATCTCTAACAACACTTCGTCACGCTCTACAACATCGCCAACGTTCTTCACCCAGCGAAGGATGGTACCCTCTTGGATGGACTCGCCCATCTTGGGCATCACAACGTCAATGTTCACGATATCTCCCTTATTCTTCGTTCAGGATCGGCATCAAATGATGGACACGAGAGCAACTGTTGTTTCCCGTTCGTCAAAAATATCACGACTTCCGTAGCAGGTCCTCCAATGCTTCACGAAGCCGAGGGAAACGGAAGGTGAACTGTGCATTCATGAGTCTCATCGGCACCAGGTGCTGCCCGTCAACCACGGCATCTGCCATCTTTCCAATAAGCAGGCGAAGGGGCAGTTCGGGCACTCTCCACCATGATGGCCGCCCAAGAACCTTACCAAGAACCTTGGTGAACTCTCGAAAGGTTACCGCTTGCGGAGCAACAACATTGTAGGGACCGTAGGCATTATCCTGCGATGCAGCCCAAACATAGGCCTCGACGGCATCGTCTCTGTGAACCCACGGGAAGTACTGATCCCCTCTGCCAAGCGGACCACCAACAAACAGTTTCATTGGTAGCAACAGTTGCTTGAGTGCTCCTTCGTTTGGGTCGAGAACTACTCCACAGCGCATAATTGCTACTCGCGTGAATGCCTGGGCCTTGCGTGCTTCGGCTTCCCACTCTTCGCACAACTCCGCCATAAAGGTGTTGCCGTGACCCATCGCTTCGTTCGTTGGCGTCATCGTATTGCCATAAAACCCCGAAGCAGACGCCTGAACGAGGATGGGTTTCCGGGCACAAGCACCGATCGCATCCACAACCATGCGCGTGGTATCAATCCGACTGGAAACGTGCTCACGCATGCGCTCAGCCGTCCAACGTCCCTTGCCAAGATTACTTCCAGCCAGGTTTATGACTGCTAAAGCCCCCTCACAGAGGGCATGCAACTCGGCATACGTGTGACCCGCTGCCGTTTGTGTTCCCTTTCCGGAACGCGAAACGTTCGCAACTGAATATCCGTGGGCGGCAAGCCGTGCAGAAATCGCCGAACCCAGAAACCCTGAGCCGCCAACGAGGATGATGCGCATGGATTAGTCCTGGGCAATCACCCAGACTTTAAGGGGAGCCACGATGTCCGTATGCAACTTTACACGCACTTCGAAGATGCCCAGCGTCTTGATTGGTTCATCAATCATCACGTTGCGGCGATCAATGGCAAAACCGCGCAGTTCCAATTCTTGTGCAATCATCTGCGAGGTAACGGAACCAAACAGCCGCCCTTCCTCGCCCACCTGCATCGGTATCGAGATCTGCAAGTCGGCAAGTTGTGAGGCCATGTGCTCAGCATTGGCACGGGCCTTTTCGGCACGAGCAACGTACTGCTGCTTTTCGGTTTCAAGTGCTCGAATCGCACCGGCTGTTGCCACATAAGCAAGCTGCCGAGGGATGAGAAAGTTGCGAGCATAACCGGGGCGAACGGTAACGATTTCCCCGATCTCACCCAGGTTGTCAACATTCTGGCGCAGAATCACTTTCATTGTATGTTCTCCACGTCAATCTGGTCACCACGATCTATCGACCGGTCAAACCGTTCAGAACGCTCGGCACGGCCTTCTGCAGCCATCTGAGCAGCTCGGGCAGCCTGTGCCTCGGCGCGTACTTTGCGGAACTCGTGCAGCTTTTCGTCGAATTGCATGGTAAGGTGACGCATCACACTGTCGTCAAGCGTGAACAGTCGCTCGAGCTGTGGCAACACATCTGCATCAAGCTCGAAGATCACATGCACGTAAAAGCCGTTATACTTCTTGGCGATGGGGTAGGCAAGACGCCGACGTCCCCACTGGTTTTCTTCCACCAACTTCCCACCATGTTCGGTGATGAAGGTGTTAATGCGCAGGATGGCTGCTTCAATCTCGGCATCCTCGAGCGCGGCGTTCAAGATATAGGTCGATTCATACGACCGACGGACACTCATGCTAACTCCTATGGTTGCTTGCGCAGCCGGTGGCTCTTCGGCCAACGGCAGGATTTCAGGACGTTGTTTCGTTTAGAGCCGACAAAGATAGGGGTGCAACCTTCCTAAACCAATAGGTAGTCTGATCTTCACATGGCAATACCGTTGTCTACGCGGAAATTCGGCGTAACTTCGCCGTCCCAATCTCATACCGTTCATCCACTCCGCTGCATCATGTCTGATTCGCTACCCGTCCCCGGTAACACCGAGGCATCTGACCCCGAGCTCGAAGCAACAACCCAATCCCCTGTTTCTGACACAACGTCAGATCAAGAACCAGTTGCTTCATCATCAGCAACGTCTTCACCTGATTCCGCAGGAATGAACACATCGCTGGATTCGCCTGTTGCACCGACCAGTGATAATCCGGTGGCAGCAGGTGAAGTGCCTTCTTCTCAACCCGCGGTGGAAACTGCAGCAGACGTTGCTCCGCAACCTGTGTCGGAGCTCACTGCCGAGGCTTCATCCGAGTCCGTCCCGCAGGTTCCGTCGGAGTCTACTACTGCTGTAGGTGCCGAGTCCACTTCGGCGCCAGCGGCTGAGTCCCCAACAGAGATTGTTGCTTCGAACGACGCCGCTCCTGCACATATGACTTCAGAAGCAGAGGCTACTTCTGCAACAACGAAGGCTGAGCCCCCTATCCCCGTGATCACCAATCCTACAATTGTGGGACACATCTCCTCCGAAGACTTTGCCCGCATGCAGGAAGAAGAACGCAAGCGACGTGAGGAGGAACGTGAACGAAAGGAAGCGGAACGCAAGGCTCGTGAAGAAGCATTCGCAGTGCTCGCACAGTTCAAAGAGAACAACGGTGCCTTCGAAATCACTGTTCAGGAACGCGTGAAAGGTGGACTTCGCGGCGAGTTTAACGGACTTCGTGTGTTCCTACCCGCATCACACTTTGGCCTACGCAAGAACGTACCCGAGGACGAACTCGCTGCCGCTGTTGGTTCGAAGGTTCGCGTTAAGGTGCATGAGCTACAATCAGATGAAGCCGGATACAAGAGTGCCGTGGTAAGTCGGCGAGAGATTCTTCAGGAAGAGTTTTGGTCTGGCATAGAACCTGGTACCGTTCACGAAGGCGTGGTAACGTCAGTAACAAACTTTGGTGCCTTTGTGAATATTGGTGGCGTGGAAGGCCTGGTGCATATCTCCCGCCTGTCGCGCTCTCGCGTGAATTCTGCTGAAGAAGTGGTTAAGAAGGGCGACCGCCTTCGCGTGACCATCGTTGAAGTTGACAGAGAAAAGCGGAAGCTGTCACTAAGCCACAAGGAACATGAGGCAGATCCGTGGACGTCGGTGGAGGAGATGTTCCCGATTGGCACGGTACTCAAAGGTGTTGTTCGCAGAATCACAGACTTCGGTGCCTACGTGCAGGTTGCTGCTCGCATCGAAGGACTTCTCCGCGTATCTGAACTATCATGGACGCAGCGCGTCAAACATCCATCCGACATGCTAAGTGTTGGCCAGGAGATCGAAGTTGCTGTATTGGAAGTGAATGCAGCGAAACACCAACTGTCACTTGGCTACAAACAAACTCAGCATAACCCGTGGGTAGAAGCTGCAGAACAGCTACCCGTTGGTTCGACCGTGAAGGGTGTGGTTCAGCAGGTAAGCTCCCAGGGTGCAGTGATCCGCGTGAATGGATTGTACGATGGCTTCATGCCACGCAGTAAGATGACGAATGTGGGTCCTGGACGGAAGATTACCATGAACATGGGCGATGAAGTGGACTGCGTGGTAGTTGACGTTAACCCGTCCACTGCATCCTTAATCCTTGCCATGCCACAGGATGATTCGTCAGCGTACTCATCCGACTTCTCAGGTGGTGGATATCACGATTCCGGTCCATCAGAAGGTGGTCGCGGTGATCGGCGTCGTGATCGCGATCGTGATCGTGGAAAACGCGAGGGCAAGGGAGACCGCCGCAAGGGTCGAGATGAAGACGATGACTATTCGTCCTACGACGGCGGCACCGATTCGGGCTCATCCGGTGTTACCCTTGGCGACCTACTTAAGGAAACAGACAAGACGAGATTGAACCGTTAACCGTCACCGGGGTGGCCTTCGCATCTTCAACTTCCGGCTATCTTGCCGAATGCGTGTGCTAGCCCTGGTCTTGGTGTACTTCGCTGCCGCCCCATCTATTCGAGCACAATCGGATGGACCGAGGGCTGTTGGTAACGAAGTCACAACGGTATTCCTTCCCGAGCAGGATACGGCCTTCCAGCAGGCCAAACGAGCAAGCGTTACCGCTCGAGTGCGGTTTGCCGATCACGTTCGGCAAACATCTGCGCAGCTTGCCGTTAGCCAGGCTCTTAGCAAACCACCAAGTGCGTGGGAGAATGCTGTTACCAACCTTGCCTCGATACCACCAGAACTGCTCGCGCCTCGACCAGAGGAACTGATGCAGTATCAGGTAGCGATTCGAAATGCACAGTACGTTCCCGGCGTTCTCCTCTTTCCCATGGGCACCGGGAACCTGATGGTTGGTCTTAGTGACATTGGTCAACTCCTCGGCATTACTGAAGATGTTTCTCCGCATCTGGCCTATACGGTTCCTTCACCGTCGGAAGTGCGCATCGTTATCTATTCCACGGGTGCCCAGCAAGTTCGAACTCTGTATCACGGGCTTCAGCGTTCCGGCTCGTTCGAGATTGATTGGGACGGTAAAAACGACGATGGTCACTACGTTGGCAAGGGCGATTACATAGCCGAGATCTACGTGGGAGAACACTACATCATCCGAAAACGAATCGTTCTGCCGTAACCTACAATGACCACAACGGGTCATCGCAGCATGATCAGACCCCTCCTCTTCCTTCTAAGCCCGTTGTTGACCGTATGTGTTTTTTGCCAAGGGGCTCTGGCTTCACAAGGAACGGTAATCGTAAAGTTTCGATCTGGCTCAGCAGCGTTGACCACGTGGTTGGCACAAAAACGTACAGGAGCCATTGGTGCATTCACCGCCACGGTTGGTTCTCACACCACGCGTCCTTACATCTCCGATGCAGTTCTCACAGCTGTTCAGGCTCGACTGCGCAATGACTCTCGAAAAAACTCAACGGCGCTATATGCCAGGCCACACGGCGGACCAGCCACACAAGGGTTGCGTGACATCTGCATCATCTACACCGATTCCATTCCAGCGGCCGTGTTGGCTTCGAAGCTGCGAACACATCCCGATGTGCTGTATGCCGTAGAGGCTCCGATCTACGAAATCGTTGGTCAGCCGAACGACCCATTGGCAAGCCTGCAGTATCACCTTGCGTTGGTGAACGCATCGGCAGCATGGGATGAACTACCGCAGGACGCAGAGCCGGTTATCGTTGGAATCGTTGACACTGGCATAGACACCAGCCATGTAGATCTGCAGGGAAGGATTGCTCGCAACAGCGGCGAGGTTGGGCGGGACAACTTCGGCCGAGACAAGCGTTACAATCGCGTTGACGATGATAACAACGGGTTTGTTGACGATTGGTTCGGCTGGGACTTTACCGGACGCGATGGAGTGAGTCCGGACAATTCACCGATTCCTGGCAACAGTCATGGCACCCACGTTGCAGGCATCGTTGGAGCAACCATCAACAACTTCACGGGTATCGCAGGTGTGGCCAAGGGCGTGACGTTGTTGCCTGTGAAGATTGGCAGGGACGACCCACGTTCACGCACTGTTGAGAACAGTGGCGACGCCATCGTGTATGCAGCGGCCATTGGTGCGCGAGTGATCAACTGTTCGTTCGGCTCAAGTTCTGCTTCGTTTGCCGATTTGGACGTTGTTACGGCAGCAATGGAACTCGGTGCATTGGTTGTAGCGGCAGCGGGCAACGACTATTCACAGCAGCCTTTTTACCCTGCAGCACATGCACCATGCCTAAGTGTTGCCGCTACCAACGAGGGCGATGAGAAGGCAACCTTCAGCAACTTTCATTATACGGTTGATGTGAGTGCTCCCGGCGTGAGGATTCTAAGCACCATACCAGGTCAGGACTACGAAACGCAGGACGGCACATCCATGGCCGCTCCCGTGGTTGCTGGTATCACGGCGATGGCCATACTTGCTGACCCTTCACTCACTCCTGAGCAGGCTCGTGCACTCGTGATGTCCAACACCAAAAACATTGACTCCCTCAATCTCTCTTTCGTTGGCACAATCGGCACAGGCAGGGTTGACGCACTAGCAACCGTTCGGCAAGAACGCAGCAAGCTTGCTGAGCTTGCAACCATCGTATTTGCCGACGACTCGGGTGATGGTGTGATCTCTGGCGGCGAAACCGTGCGGATCACAGCATCCGTGCACAACATTCTCAAACCCTTACAGAATGCTCGTATCACCATCACCGCAGCGCCCTCAACGTTTAGTCCGATCATTGATGTGAGTTCCACCGATGTTGGTACCGTAGCCACGGGCGATACCGTTCAAGCCGTTAATGCCTTCGAGGTATCCATCCCATTGGATGCACCAGTAAACGGTGTACTTGCTCTGCAGGCCGAGATAACCGACAACGGTGAATACGTTGGCCGCCAGCTCATTACAAGCACCGTGAATCCATCCTACAGAACCATCAACGAAAACAACATTCGACTTACCGTTACCTCGTCCGGCAACCTAGGGTTCCATGACTACCCCTCTAATGTACAGGGCGAGGGATTTTCGTGGCGCGGCGGTCGGAACCTGCTCTTCGAGGGTGCCTTGCTTATCGGCACATCGCCAACGTATCTACCCAACGTAGCGCGTGGAGCCGATCCCAGTTTTCGCGACAACAGCTTCACGGCACTTGGTGTTGTAGATCTTCGCCGAGATAGTATTCCTGATGGATTGCGCGCCGTAGCTAGGTTTTCTGACGACAATGACAGGTATCCACTCGGCATTGTAGTTCAGCAATCTGTGTATCAAAGCACCACGGATTCACTAAGAGATGCAGTGGTTGTAGCATACTCAATCCACAACCCAAACTCTTCTCCCATCCGCAATGCTTATGCCGCCATGTTCTTTGACTGGGATCTTGGCATATCTGGCGCTGATGATGGTGTTGCGTGGGACAACGAACGCGGCCTTTGCGTTGTTCAGAATACAACAGATGCATCCATCCCAACCATTGGTGTAGGGATGGCATCTCCACTACCATTGAATGTTGCAGCTATTGACAATCGTGGAGGTGGCAACGTACCGTCCATCTACGACAATTTCCTTCGATCAGAAAAGTGGCTTACCATGGCAAGTGGGAAGCTGAGAACGAATAGCACGGTAACCGACGTAAGCATGATGCTTGGTGGCGGACCCTTCGACATCGAAGCAAACGGCACACAACAGATAGTGTTCACCATCGCTGCAGGCTCGGATCTTGCATCCATGACTACAGCAGCCAACAACGCTCGCACGTATGCAATGAACCTCGGGTTGAATGCAGTACCGTATACACCAGATGGAGAATCCGATTTTATCGTATACGCCACGAACGGGCCAGTATTCGCTCCAGGCAGCTCAACCGTTGTGAACGTTGTTGTACACAATCTCACACCCGTGGATCTGTACATTTCTGACTTGTTCGGCCGACCTGTTGGCTCAGTTACAAGTCTTGGCAACGTTCCTACCGGCAGTCACGATGTGCTACTATCAATCCCGGATGGGGCAACAGGAACATACTTCATCGTGCTGCGCACCATAATGGGTGTTAGCTGCCTGCCTATTCAGATCGTACCGTAAGAGCGGCAACACTTTCAACATGATAGGTTTGAGGGAACATATCCACAGCCCTCACCCAATCCACGGAAAACTTCTCTGCCAACAGTGCACAGTCTCTCGCCTGAGTAGCAGGATTGCAGCTCACATATGCAATTCGTTGCGGGGCCACTTCGAGCAGATGGTCTACAACCTGTGGGTGCAGACCACTGCGCGGAGGATCAATGATCACCACATTAGGGTGTGGCAAGGCAAGCAACGTTTCCAGGGCTCTCTTTGCGTGAAGGTCAACAACGTGGAATGTAGCATTTGTGATGCCATTGCGTTGTGCGTTGGCAACGGCATCGTCAATGGAGCTTTGCGCAAGCTCTGCACCAACGGCCAATCTGGCCTTTCTGGCGGCTGGTAACGTTAACGTTCCAGTTCCGCAGTACAGGTCCCATACCACATCGTCGGACGAAACCTGAGCCCCCTGCAATGCCTGCTCTACCAAGTGACTCATCTGCACGGTATTCGTTTGGAAGAACGAGAATGGACTGATGCGATACGTAACTCCGTGGGTGGACTCTTCGATGAACCCAGGTCCTTTCTGTACTTGGATGGTTCCAATCGCTACTGGACTGTGACTGTCGTTAATAGCGTGAATGATCGTAGATCCTTCTGGCAACTCACGATGTAACTGCAGCCAATGATTCACTACTGCACGCTGTGCATCGGTTTCTGGCGTTGTAGTTATCAGAGTTGCCAGAACAGCATCAGTTGTGTAGCTGTGCCGAAGAACTAGGTGCCGGAGGAACCCCCTGTGTGCGCGATGATCGTATGCACCGGCTTCCCTGAGGTGTGGCAATGCATGGACTTTTGCTAATAAACGGTTTGCAACGCCCGACTGCAAGGCACAATGATCGATGTTGCGCACCTTGTCATACCGTCCGGGTACATGTAGTCCAAGTGCAAACGTCCGATCGAATTCAGCACCTGTTCGTATCTCGTCGTCGGTCAGCCATGCAGAGGCCGAGAAGGAAAACTCCATCTTGTTTCGGTAGGCATAGGCAGACTGCGCTCCGATCGCAGGGAGAAGGATACCATCAGCGTTACTAGTGACGTTAGGAAAGCCGCCAATGCGCTGAAAGGCATCGGCCACGTGTTGGCTTTTCCATTGGAGCTGGTGTTCGTACACAAGGTGTTGCCAGGAACAGCCACCACATGTACCGAAGTGAGGGCATGGTGGCGTGATGCGCTGCGTGGAAGGTACAAGCACCTCGAGTGTTTCTGCTTCGACGTATCTGCGGTGGGTGCGGCGTACAACGGCCCGCACGCGTTCGCCCGGAAGTGCTCCTTTCACAAAGTGCACAACATCATCAACGCGGCCAACACTTACACCTTCGAACCCGATTGCCGTTACTTCGATTTCAATTTCGCGGTATTCCCGCTCCTTCGTCCTGCGTGCCATTCGGTAGTTTTGGTGCCAAAGCTACTACCTAGCGCCTCATGATATCCGTTCGTCAGTACTCCACTGGTCAGTGCCTGCACCCTTCGGTCGAGCGTGCATTACTTATCCACCCCACCGAATACGCCGCCAGCGGTATGATTTGGATTGACATGCAGTCGCCAACACCAGAGGAAGAGAACCGCGTCCTCGTGGATTGGTTTGGAGTGAACGAACTGGTTATCGAAGACATCCATCGCACTGAAGAGTTAACCAACGACGTTGCATGGCAGTTGCATCCGCCCAAGGCAGAGGAGTATCCTAATTTTCTCTTTCTCATCTACCGGGCAATGCATATTCCCGGCAAGATCGAATCAGAAGAACCTGCTGCATACATCCGAAGGATCAGGCCGGCACAGGTAAATGTTCTGCTGAATCGTGGCGTGGTGATTACACACCATCATGGCGACATCACAGCCTTGGACAACGTTCGAAAACGTGTTGATGCTAACCCTCACATTCTGAGTCGCGGGCCGGACTACCTTGCCGCTGTAGTAGCCGATGCGGCGGTTGACGATTTGTTTACCATCAACGACCTTATTGCGCGCCGACTTGAAGAGTACGAAAAGGTGATTCTGCGCAGCACGAGCAACATGATTGTCGTCCGTCTGCAGCGAGGTCGGCGACTGCTTCTACAGTACCGAAATGCCATCACTCGCATGAATGAAATGATTGGTCGTATGGCTCGCGGCAACCTAATGTTCGTAGATCAGGCCGAGGTAGCGTATTTCCGCGATGTACATGACCATACCATACAGGCCTTGGAGCAGATCGATCAGCTAACGGTGGAAACCAACAACCTGCTGGAGCTTCACTTTGCGATGACAAATGCCCGCCTGAATGAAGTGATGCGCCGCCTCACTGCGCTTAGTACCATCATTCTTCCGGCAACCTTTATCACCAGCTGGTATGGCATGAACTTTGAAAATATGCCAGAGCTAAAGTTGTGGTTTAGTTACCCGCTGCTAATCGTCATCGTTCTCTCTCTGGTTGCAGTGTTGCTCATATACTTCCGCCGGAGAGGTTGGCTTGCATAGATACCTACTTGGACTTCTTCTCTTCGCAATCGTAAGCAAAGGTGCAGCTAGCGTAACCATCACCGATGTTGTTTGCACCAGCTCCGACACCACTCAAACAATCCGTTTCTCTGCAGATGGCACGATTACCCGTTATCAGAAACCTGAGATTGCGAGTGGCACGATCATCCTTCGATTCGTGGGAGTCACAATCAGCCCCACGGTGAGCATTAGCACCTGCGAAGACATATCCATCACCTACGAGCAGATCAGAGAATTCCTTGTGTTTCGTATTGCAGCAGGGGGCTTAGGCACACCTACGGCTCACCGTGATGGTGCTCAATCCGTGCTTATGTCTATACCGAGAAAACAACCTCATAACGGTACAAATGCAAAGCCCCTTGCCAGTTCCACCGAGTGGGCATTGGACGTGATTGTGATTGATGCAGGTCATGGTGGGAAGGATGTGGGTGCCAAGGGGGTGAACGGGGTATACGAGAAAGACGTTACCCTGTCTATTGCACGAAGATTGCGCGCATTGGTGCAGGAGAAGTTGCCACAGACAACTGTGGTGATGACACGCGACGACGATACGTTTATCGAACTGTACCGGCGAACGCAGATCGCGAACCAAGCCAAGGGAAAACTGTTTGTGAGTATTCACTGCAACAGCATGCCCACAATACCACACCCCGCCCATGGTTGTGAAACGTACATCCTTCGGCCAGGGCGGAATGAAGATGCAGCCCGAGTAGCCGAACGTGAGAATGCTTCGGTGAAGTTGGAGTCGACATCAGACCGGTATGCCGGTTTAGATGCAGACCAATTGATCGTTGCTACGATGGCACAGCGCAGTTTTGTTCGATTTTCCGAAGAGCTGGCAGCCAACATTCAAAAGCACGTTTCGTCAGCCACCGGCCTTGCCAATCGTGGTGTAAATCAAGCTGGTTTCTATGTGCTGGTTGGTGCTTCAATGCCCAACGTGCTGTTTGAATCGGCTTTCCTGAGCAACCCAGACGATGCAGCGTACATCTCGTCCGTAAAAGGCCAGAAAGAGGTGGCTGCTGCTTTGTTCGATGCCATCTTGGCCTATGCGGACGTATACAAGGCTTCCTTGAACAAATGACCACATCAGTGACGCATCTCGTCCGACGGATTGCACCCTTCGTGCGACCATTTATCGGACTAATACTCTTCAGCTTCGTAGCCAATCTGCTGTTTGCAACCATCAACGCTGCGGTGTTGGCTGTTGTAGAGCCCGTATTCCGAACTCTCTTTGACGTTGATATGAGCCGCAGGGATGTGGTTCAGATAGGTTCAGGACTCAAGGCATGGTTTGATGCAAGCGTGCAGGCGGTGATTATCGGCGATACATTTTTTGACTCCATCCGAAACCTGAGCATCTTCATCTTCTGTTTGTTCACAGTTCGAGGATTGCTCAAGTACCTGAGTCGAATCATCAACGTACGATTGGAAGAAGGCATCATGAAGTCCATACGAGATGCCATGTTTCTGCGCATCACTGATCTTTCGATGGACTTTTTTGCCCGCAAGAAGTCGGGCGACATCATTTCCCTGCTTACCAACGATGTTGGTGTACTCAACCATGCGGCCATCAACAGCGTAACAAGCTTGTGGCGCGAAGGCATTACGGTTGTGATTTATGTGATCCTACTGCTCACCATCAGTGCTCCCCTAACGGGTATTGCGATTGCTATCAGTGCAGGAAGTCTCATCGTGATCCGATTAAGTACACGACTGCTACGGAGCTACGGATCGCGTATGCAACGTGCACAGGCAGACTACACAAGTACATTGCAAGAAACCGTTTCTGGCATACGGGTGGTTAAGGCTCTAGGTGTAGAGCAGACAATGGTTCAGCGCTTCCTTTCACAAACCAACGCCTACGTTCGAACTGCCCTGCGTAATGAACGCATCAGTGCCTTGGTGCCTGTGGTAAACGATACGTTCGGGATACTTGCACTTTGCGGAGTGTTCTTTGCAGGAGGTGTTGCGTTGGCAAATCACGATATAGCCCCTTCCAGCCTAGTCACGTTTCTTTTCCTTCTCTTTGGGCTCATGCAGCCGATCACAACCATCGTGAGCACCATCGCCGGCATGCAGCGAGGAATTGCGGCAGCGGAAAACGTTGTTACCCTGCTTGATGAGCATCCAACCATTGTAGGGGGCTCTGGTCAAGTTTCAAACTTTGAGCGATCGTTGGAGGTTCGTAACGTCTCATTTTCCTACGCTACTACACCAGTTATACGCGACGTATCCTTTACTCTTCACAGGGGCGAGACCATAGCACTTGTTGGAGCAAGCGGCAGTGGCAAGAGTACGATGCTTGACCTTTTGCTGCGATTCTACGACCCGCAGAAGGGTAGCATTGAACTTGACGGACGGAACATCAGCACGCTGGACCTTGGCGCATACAGAACATTGTTTGGCATGGTAAGTCAGGAAACTGTTCTCTTCAACGATACGGTTGCCAACAACATCTCTTTGGGATTAGAAGGCGTCTCGTTGGAAAGGATTGAGCGTGCTGCACGGATAGCACACGCACATGGATTTATCAGTCAGATGCCCGAAGGATACAACACAGTGATTGGAGACCGTGGCATGCGTTTGTCTGGCGGGCAACGTCAGCGCTTGGCCATTGCTCGTGCCATTGTGCGAGAACCGCAGATTTTGCTCTTTGATGAAGCTACGTCTGCGCTTGATACGGAAAGCGAGCGGATTGTTCAGGAAGCCATTGCCGATGTGCTAAGAGATAGAACTGCCGTTGTTGTGGCACATCGACTAAGCACCATCGTGAATGCAGATCGCATTCTGGTGTTTGATGAAGGACGAATTGTGGAGGAAGGCCATCATGCTGAGCTGCTCGAGAAAGGAGGTGTTTATGCCCGACTTCACGCTCTGCAGTTTGGCAGCCAGGAGTAAGCATGGTTGCCATGGTATGCACGCTATCGTGCAATTCGCAGCAGTGAATAGTGGGCACCCATTGTGTCTACTCGATACGCAGTACCCAGCACGGCATAGACCTGATCTCGAATGGCGCGACTCACACCGGGATGATAGTAGACAACGATCGGTGTGCCTGATGTAGCAAGCATCGCTGTGGCGTTAAGTGACACACCGTCCTCCGGCAAGGCCACAGGGTTGTACGAATACTGAGAGTCCCTACCTAACATCCAACCGGCTGTATACCAAGCCAGTTGCGGATTCAAACTGTCGGCAACATTATGCTCGTGATACAAGTACGCGAATCTCTGCGTTCCACTTTCCAACAAGTCCAGAGCAACAGCTTTTCCTCCGCGAATGAATTCTGGCCTCCCTTGCCAGATGGTTTGTAGTGCTGTTAACCCAGCAGCACCAATCCCTATCCCTATCATCACCGGGCGTGCTCTGACTGTAAACCACTGTAACCAGGAATATGGTAGAACTGCCGACAGAACAAGAAGGCACATCACCCCAGCGATCCACGGCAAGGATTCGAAGGCATGTCCTCTTACCCACAAGCGCAAGTCAGCTAACGCAGCCCAACCTGAAACAAGCACAACGAGGAGCAGAAGGATGGTTTCCAATCGAGGCTTGTTAGCCTTCTGTATCCGCTCCAGCGCACACACTGCACAGATTACTGCTGGAGGAATGAGCATCACTACATAATGTGGGTTCTTTGTTGGAGCAAGTGTAAGCGCAATGAAGGTTACAACGAACCAGAATGCTGGGATGTCGATCAAGAGCCTGCGTATGTTCAGGAGCATCGCGAAAAGCAGGAGGGGCTGAGCGATCAGCAGCTGATTGATGTAGTAGAAAAGTCCTAAGTCACGCTCATTGCCTTCCACAACGGTGGTCGCATGCTGGATGAGAAGAGCATTGAGAAATGGAGCACCGTGAGCAACCAACATGCTTACATACCACGGCATGGCAATAAGCAGACCTAGTGCGGCACTCACAAGAGCAACAGCGCGAGAAACACGGTGCCGTAGTAACGGTAGTAGGAACAGCAGAGGGATCAACCCAACAACAAGCTTTGTGAGCAGCGCGAAACCAAGACCAATGCTGAATGCTATGCCATACCAGAAAACGCTTCGTCGGCGCCAGTTACCATCGTTTGACAATTCATCCTTCAACCGCATGCTGGCCCACAATGCCAGTAGCATGTAGGTTAAGAGTGGCACCTCGCTCATCAGTTGGCGTGCATAGACTACCCAGTGGAGAGCTGTGCCCAGCATCACAACACCCACCAAGGCCAGGCGATACGAGACTAACCGATCGAGAATCAGGAATAGCAGGAAAAGAGCGATCCCTGCGTCAAGAACTCCGATGACGCGCACACCGAATGCCGTTCGGCCGAATACAGCCATGCCTATTGCCGCATGCCACGAGGGCATCGGTGCGGGTATGCTCGAGTACAACCCGCCAATCGCATGCTCCGTTTGGTCCCACAGGTCGCCGTAAAGAAGAACGGCCTCACCGCGAACGGCATACAGGCCCTCATCCCACGGCTGAATTTCAACGTGACCAATCCTGGTTAGGTACGCAACCACGAAGATGAGCACCGTAGCCAGCACGGTGTGCTGTCGGGAAGTAAACGTCATGCGAAAATCTTGCGCGCAGCCATGGCCCCCTGCCTATACGAAGTATACGATTCGCACAGGCAAGCACAGGATGAAGATGGCGATGGAAAGCCATCCAAGCGCTGCACGGTAACCATCGAGTGGCAGTGGATCAGGAATCTCCGGGTGATCAATGCGAACCACGAAGCGCACCAGGATAGCCCACAGCAACCACCCTTCACCCAGCTTGAATAGCCATGGTGCCCATGAAACCACACTGTGCAGAGGTTCGGCAATCGTGTACTGAAGTGACTGTATCCAAGCAGTGGGTGATGGTTCCTGCAGAAATGTATCAATAACGCCAACCAGCGAGAGCACACCGGCAATGAACATCACCCACCATAGAAACCGGCTAATCCTTCGTTGCAGTGCGCCACCAACGAGTGCATATAGAACGTGACCACCGTCGAGGTTCCCGAACGGAGCCATGTTAAGTGCGGTAACGAAGAGACCGAACCATCCCACGCAGAGGAATGGATAGTGGTACACTTCGTTCATCGGGGGTACCCAGCCATTCACGTGCTCGCCAATCATCCGGAAAGCAGAGTATAGCGGCATGTCTCCGAAATACATACCCGTCGAAGGGATGCTGCCCAGGAAACGATATTCTGGATGGAAAGTGTAAACGGAATCAGGACTCATGGGCATTCCATATCCGATGGCCAGAATAACGAGGCATACGAGAAACCCTGCAAGTGGGCCGGCGACGCCAATGTCGAACAGCACTCGGCGTGACGGGATTGATGACCGTGTGCGTATAACAGCACCCATTGTTCCGAATGGGATGAGTGCAAGAATGGGCATGGGAATGAAGTATGGCAGCGTAGCATCAACGCCATGAATGCGTGCTGCTATGTAGTGCCCGAACTCATGAGCAGTGAGAAAGCTCATGATAAGCAATGAGTAGGTAAGACCAGTGCTCCACAAGCTTATGTCAGTATAGTCCTGCATTGCCCACGCTGTGCCGGCCATCATGGTACTTATCGTGGACAGAATGAAGAGCAATGCATGGAGCCACAAGCGATCAGGTGTCTGCATGTGTTCGCTCCGGTCTCATCTGGGGGAAGAGCAGCACGTCTCGAATGCTGTCATTACCCGTAAGCAGCATCACCAGCCGGTCAATGCCAATACCTAGTCCAGCAGTTGGTGGCATGCCAACCTCGATTGCATGCAGGAAGTCTTCGTCTACAACCATTGCCTCGTCGTCTCCAGCGGCACGAATCCGAGCCTGCTCCTCGAGCCTGCGGCGCTGATCAATAGGATCGTTG
The DNA here is from genome assembly GCA_964620125.1 of uncultured Hyphomicrobiales bacterium. Classification (GTDB taxonomy): domain Bacteria; phylum Bacteroidota; class Ignavibacteria; order Kapaibacteriales; family Kapaibacteriaceae; genus OLB6. The sequence goes on along the minus strand of CAZUGQ010000018.1, from coordinate 12,233 downwards.
AGTTCCGTAAAGCAGTTGGCGATTTCTTTGCCGTTGATGTAGAGCTCAAACCGTTCAACCAAACCGGGTTCGCTGCGATGTGCTTTGGCGAGCGGACTCATCTCAACCGGGTAATCCATAACGAATGTAGGCTGTACGAGATGTGGCTCTACACGTTCACTGAAGATCTCATCGAGAATCTTCATTGCGCTCCAGCTTGGATCAACTGGTACTCCGATCTCGTTGGCAATGGAGATCAAATCTTCTCTCGTCTTACCTCGCAAGTCTCGTCCGGTATACTCGGCAAACAGGTCGAACATTGCAGCCCGACGGAACGGTGCCTGATAATCCACGATAGTGCTGCTGGTGTGACCATTGTTATCAGCAGACTGTGCACTCAATGGAACAGCACCCATGCCACGTACTTCATTCGCCAGGTGGCGAACAAGGTCTTCCGTCATTTCCATCATCCAGAGGTAATCCTTGTAGGCCACATAGATTTCCATCATCGTGAACTCTGGGTTGTGCGTTTTATCCATCCCTTCGTTGCGGAAGTTCTTGGAGATTTCGTACACACCTTCAAAGCCCCCTACAATCAGTCGTTTCAGGTAGAGTTCGATGGCAATGCGCAGGTAGAGATCTACATCGAGCGCATTGTGATGAGTGATAAATGGGCGTGCAGTGGCACCACCATAAATGGGTTGCAGGATTGGGGTTTCGACTTCGATCCAGCCACGCTCATCAAAGTAGCGGCGCATGGCGGTGATGATGCGCGCTCTGGCGATGAACGTATTCTTGATTTCGGGGTTAGCAATCAAATCCAGGTAGCGTTTCCGGTAGCGTTGCTCCTTATCGGCGAAAGCACTATAGCGATGAACGTTTCCTTCGTCGTCAGTTTCTTCCTTACTGAGTGGAATGAGTGTGATGCTTTTGGTGAGGAGAGTGAGCTGTTGCACGTGGACGCTGATTTCGCCCATGCGTGTACGGAAAACGAAGCCGCGCGCGCCAATAATGTCGCCGATATCGAGCAGGCGCAGGTTGTCATACCATTCTTCAAGGTCATCTTTTTTTAGATAGAGCTGAATTTTGCCCGTTGCATCCTGGATATGGGCGAAGCTCGCCTTGCCCATTTTTCGGAAGCTCATGATACGCCCGGCTACGGCTACGTTAGCAAGGTGATCTGGTGATGCGTCGTTATACGTCTCCAGAATATGTTGGGCGGTGTGAGTTTTCTCGAATGTTGGGGGATAGGGATTGATTCCCAGGGCGCGGAGTTCTTCGAGCTTGTGGCGGCGCTGGAGTTCTTGGTCGTTGAGGGGAAGTTCTTCCATTCGGCAAATCTACGTTTGCCGGGTACCCATGTACCCGGCACATGATCATGTGCCGGGTACATGGGTACCCGGCACTCTACGCTGCCGCGCCACTTCAAACAGCACAATCCCAGCCGCCACACTCGCATTCAGCGATGCCACCCGCCCATGCATCGGAATCTCAACAACAACACTACACTCGGCGAGCACACGCGGATGCAATCCCTCACCCTCGCTACCGATAACAACTGCTACCGGACCTGTGAGGTCGACTTCGCTGTACATAGCCTTGGCTGGTGCGGCCGTACCAACAACCTTCCAACCTGACTCCCGCAACTCACGTAAGGTGGTGCTAACGCGTTTGACCTTTGCTACCGGCAAATGCTCGAGTGCGCCGGCAGAGGCTTTCACCGCAACCGGCGTGATCGGCGCGCTGTGCTGCTCAGGTAGAATCAGGCCATAAGCACCAGCACCTTCGGCACTCCGAGCAATTGCACCAAGGTTGTGCGGATCCGTCACCCCGTCAAGCACAACAAGCAGTGCATCCCCACGCGAATGCAAAGCCCCCTGCACAAGTTCGAGTACCGTAAGGGGGGGGCGCGGCGGACGCAGTGCAATGATGCCCTGAGCCATGTTTCGGTCAATCTCCAGTTCTCGCTCAAGCTGCGAGAACTTGCGCCTGTCCATGGTGGCCAGTGGAATTCTTAGTCGGTCGGCCAGGGAACGGAGTCGATGTACCTCGGCATCGTCAATGCCGAACATCACAAATATCTTCTCCAGTGACGTTCCCGCAGCGATGGCCTCCATCACAGCTCGACGACCAACAACGTATCGAGTAAGGTCAGCCAAGTGCTTCCCGCAGTAGCTGACCAAACGTTGCCACTTCTGAGTAGGTGTTGTACAACGGAGCCGGCGCAATTCGAATCACACTCGGTGTTCTCCAATCTGCTACTACACCACTCCTTGAAATGGCATCAAAAACTTCTCTTCCACCATGCGAAAAAGATAGAGAAAGTTGTGCGCCACGCCGCGTTGGTTCACTTGGGGTGATGATCTGCACCTGCGGATGGTCTGAAATAACATCCCTGATTACTCGCTCGGCAAAGGCTGTGAGTGAGTCTCTCTTGTCTCCAATCCTATCCATGCGCGCATCAGAAAACACCTCGAGGGCTGCAAGGTGTGCTGCCATACTAAGCACGGGGGCATTGCTAAGCTGCCATCCATCGGCACCATACGTATGTTCAAACTGGTGTGGCATCTGGAATCGGGTCGACTCATCATTACCCCACCATCCGGCAAATCGTGGCAGATCGGGATTGTTGGCATGACGCTCGTGCACGAATGCTCCACCAACACCACCGGGTCCGCTGTTCAGATACTTGTAGCTACACCACACCGCAAAGTCTGGACCCCATTCGTGCAGCTTGAGGTTAACGTTGCCGATGGCATGGGCCAGGTCGAACCCCACACATGCACCTGCATCATGAGCAAGGCGTGTAATTGCCTGAAGATCGAAATACTGGCCAGTGTAGTAATGCACCCCACTGAATACCACGAGTGCAAGCGTGTCTGCATGGTCACGAATTGCCTGTTCAATTTGATCATCATCAATCGTGCTGCTACCCTCGTAGGGATAAAGTTCAAGGAGGCTGCCCGCCGGGTCATACCCGTGGAAACGTATCTGGCTTGCCACAGCATACCTGTCGGACGGGAACTCGTGGCCCACAATCATCACCTTGAACCGCGTTGGTGTTGGGCGGTAGAAGCTCACCATCATCAAATGAAGGTTTGCTGTGAGGGAGTTCATAGCCACAACCTCCGTGGGCAGTGCTCCCGTTATGTGCGCTAGATGGTCGCGGAACAGGCGGTGGTAAGAAAACCACGGACGCCGACTTGCCATGTGACCAAGAACGCCCAATTGCCTCCAGTCGTCCATTTCCTCCAGCACCATCTGCTCTGCTTTCTTTGGCATAAGACCTAACGAGTTGCCGGCGAAGTAGATGGATTGTTTGCCTTGATGCAATGGAATGTGAAACCGATCGCGAAAGGGTGCAAGAACGTCTGATGCATCCAACTCTTCCGCTTCATGATGAAAGTCAACCATGCACGAAAGTAGGAACTGGATACCAGCAGATGCATATTTCTTGGCAGTCTGCACGATCTCGAACGCTAATCGGCACTGGATTTTCACGTTTCCGTGCTGTGCTATCTTTGGACATGCGATTTCTTCTGTTCATTCTGCTTGCAGTAGCACTGCTGTCCACTGGCTGCTACAACTATCTGGAACGGCCGCGCCCGATGTACATGCGGTGTCCAGTGGAAAAAAAGGAGTACATGAGTGCAGCCGAGGGCATCTTTAGTGTAAACGGCTACACTATCGTCGAGAAGGATACGGCCGCTGGTCTTTTGATGGTTGAACACACGGTGGACTCGGTGGCATATCGTTATACCGGTCTTGTACGCACGTGGCGAATTCGACATTTGACGGACAGTGTTGAAGTGCAGGTGTGGAGTGTGAGCACCAGAATGGATGGCAGCGATATCAAGCAGACGTGGGATAAGAAGTGGTCAGACGAGATCGTCAAGGACTGGATGCGTCCCGTGATGATTGGGCTGGAAAGCGCCTGCGGATTGGGATCGCCGCTTCAGCCAAGGGCTAAGTAGCAAGACTGGGTGGATAGCTCGCTTTGGGAGACTAGTCTGGGATCTCCATCATCAGCATCAGCGTTGCTATCGTTTTTCCTTGTGCATCAAGCTTGAGGCTTACCGTGCCTCCCCCTCCAAGCGTGTTATGGAGCACAAAGTTCAGTGCCCACAAGTTCGGTAGCTCGTACCGTTCAACAGGACCAAGGCAGATACCTTCAAAATGTGTCTTCACACGCTCCACCGTGAGGTGTTGCCGTAAACGCTCGTAGTCTTCCTGCCGATAGGCAATCACGCCACAGTTTGCAGCGTCTCCCTTATCGCCCGATCGGGCATGTGCTATCTCACTCAGTTTCATGCTAACAAATTACGGAAGCCTTTGTTCGTCAACTGCTGCACTCGCCGCTGTAGCCGTGTGTATCTCACCCAAACTCCTCTAACTTTGTGATCCCATTCGTAGGAAGGCACATGCAACGAACCATGTTCAAGAGCAAGCTGCACCGGGCCCGCATTACGCAGGCCGACCTCTATTATGAGGGCAGCCTTACCATTGACCAGAACCTGATGGAAGCGGCAGACTTTATGCCATTCGAGAAGGTGAGTGTGGTTAATATCAACAATGGAGAACGGTTCGAAACCTACGTGATTCCAGGGAAGCGGGGAAGCAGAGATATCTGCCTGAACGGTGCTGCCGCACGCAAAGGACAAGTGGGCGACGAGGTGATCATCATTTCCTATACCACCGTTCCCGATGCTGTTGCACGCGACTGGGAGCCTACCGTGGTCCTGGTAGACAAACACAACCAGGTGGTAAGCATTTCCCATGATGTGGAACCATACTCCTCCTTTCCTCGGGACAACTAAGGCGTGGTATATACCTCATCCCCCGCAAACACTCGGCCCATCGCTGTCTGTATCCTGGCTGCTGGAAAGGGCAAACGCATGGGCGATCCCGAGCGAGCCAAGGTTCTTACTCCATTGCACCAACGGCCCTTGCTTGAGTACGTTCTCGATACCGCCGCAGCGCTGAACCCCGCAATCACAGTAGCAGTGATTGGACATCAACGTCAAGCCGTTAGCGAGTTCCTCTCTGCCAAAGCCCCCTACGTTCATATCGCCGTTCAAGAAGAACAATTGGGCACAGGCCACGCTGTACAACAAGCTCGCACTGTGCTGGAAGGTGCCGACTACGATGTGATCATTCTATCCGGCGACGTACCACTGCTCAGTACACGAACACTACAGGCCTTGGTGGAACATCATCGCTCTACCGATGCCGCAGTAACGATACTCACCACACATGTGGCCGACCCCACTGGCTACGGACGCATTGTTCGGGATGGTGAGGGGGCTGTGGCAAGAATTGTTGAACACAAGGATGCTACACACGAAGAGCGCAGCATCACGGAGATTAACTCAGGCATCTACCTTGTGCAACAAGCAGAACTGTTTCGTGCTCTGGACCAGGTTCGTAATGCAAATGCGCAGAACGAATACTACCTAACGGACATCGCAGGCATCATCAAGGCAGAAGGGAAACATGTGGAAGCCATGATAACCGATGATCCAAACGAGGTTCATGGAATCAACACTCCCACAGACCTTCAGAAAGCTAGTACGATTATTGCCCAACGTCAGGCAGCATGATCCAAGCCGTTGACCATATCGGCATTGCAGTACGCGATATAACATCGGCAATGGAAATGTATGGTCGGATGTTTGGCGTGGAGCATTTTCATCGTGAAACTGTGGATGATCAGGGTGTAGAGGTGGCCTCATTCACTATTGGGCATGTTCGAATAGAACTCACGGCCGCAACGCGACCCGACTCGCCCATTGCTCGATTCATTGATAAACGAGGCGAAGGAATCCACCATGTTGCCTTTCGAAGCTCCTCCATAGAGCAGGATTTGCAGGAAGTAGCCAGCAAAGGATTCCGACTGATTGACGAACATCCACGTCCCGGAGCGCACAACATGATGATTGCATTCCTCCACCCAGCTTCTACAGGTGGAGTTCTCATGGAGTACTGCTCCGAAAAGCCTCAGCCATAGTTTACACTCGCTCTTCAATCAACCAATCCTCATGGCACGGCTAACACTACTCCGACATGGTCAGTCTCAGTGGAACCTTGAGAACAGATTCACCGGATGGGTCGATGTAGATATCAGTGAACTCGGCGAGCAGGAAGCAAGACGGGCTGGGGAGCTATTGAAAGCCGTACCGATCGACGTTGTTTTCACCTCCGCACTCAAGCGCGCTATTCGTACTGCCGACATTGCTCTGGAATCAGCAGGACTCCATTCCCTGCCAACCTATCGAGATGCGGCACTCAACGAACGCCATTATGGCGACCTGCAGGGACTGAACAAAACCGAGACCGCTGAAAAATTCGGTGCAGAACTAGTGCATCAGTGGCGCAGGTCGTACGACGTTCCTCCTCCAAATGGTGAGTCGCTGAAGATGACTCAGGAGCGTGTGGCACCGTATTACAACTCCATGATCGTGCCATTGCTGCAGCAAGGAAAGAATGTGCTTGTTGTTGCCCACGGCAACTCATTGCGCGCATTGATAATGTTTGTTGAAAAGCTGTCGCCCGAAGAGATTCTTCGAACGGAAATTGCAACCGGGATACCAATCACTTATGAACTTGATGAGAACCTTAATGTCATTTCCAAGGAAGTCCTTACTCCCCATAGTATGTAGCCTGACCGTCGGTCTGGTTGCGGCTACACCATCTGCCGCTAACGATGCACTGCTGGAGGCCATGCGGTCCGAATTACATCGTACAATGCAGACTATGGGGAAGGCTAGCCCGAGTGTGTACTACCTTTCGTACGGCGTTACCGAAAGCACGTCAACGTCAATTCGTGCCTCGTTTGGCAAGCTCGTGTCGCGTAATGATGATGCAAGTCGGATACTCGACGTTGATCTTCGGGTAGGATCGCATAAGCTTGACAATACACACAACATCCGTGGTGTGGCATTCGAGATGGGCACCGGCACTCGTGGAGTGGTACTGCCTACGGAAGATGACGAACTCTCCCTTCAGGCGGCCATTTGGCGTGCTACCGACAAGGCTTACCGTTCCGCTGCTGAACGATACGAAAAGGTATTGACGAATCTGCAGGTGAAGGTGCGCGAGGAAGACACGTCGGCCGACATGTCGCACGAATCCCCTCTACAATTGATTGAAGAGGCTCCACCATTTTTATTCGATGCGAACGCATGGACGTCGAATGTTAAACAGATATCAGCACTGTTTAGTGGCCACCCTGAGATTTATCAAGGACAGGCAAGCGTATGGACCAAGTACATCACAAAAAGATTCGCAACCAGCGAAGGAACCATGGTTCGCACGTACGAACCAATCGTCCAGGTCATGGTAACGTGCATGACGAAGGCTGATGACGGTATGACGCTTCCCCTCTATCGATCGTATGCTGCATTCTCGGCAGAACGATTACCGTCGTTGGATTCCATCATGCGTGATACCCGCAGGATGATCGATCTTTTGCTACAGCTCCGTAAGGCCCCACTTATGGAAACCTACTCCGGTCCGGCAATCCTTACCGGCAGAGCAAGTGGTGTATTCTTCCACGAAATCTTCGGTCACCGTGTGGAAGGGCATCGACAAAAGGATGTAAACAGCAGCCAAACGTTCAAGGCTTTCCTGAATAAAAAGGTTTTGCCCGACTTCATGGACGTAGTGTTCGATCCGCTGCAACGCTCACTCAATGGTCAGGACCTTGTTGGCGCTTACAAAGTGGATGATGAGGGTGTTGCCGCTCAGCGTGTGGTGTCCGTAGAAGACGGCATCTTCAAGAGCTTTCTGATGAGTCGGTCGCCCATTGAGAACTTCCCCAAAAGCAATGGACATGGACGCCGACAGGCGGGTTTCCGCTGCGTGGCCCGACAGAGCAATCTCATGGTTCGAGCGTCAAAAACAGTGCCGATAGCAAAACTTCGCGACATGCTACGAGATGAGTGCCGAAAGCAGGGCAAGGAGTATGGCCTGGTGTTCGACGAGATCGAAGGTGGATTCACCTTTACTGGCCGTACCATTCCCAATGCATTCAACGTGCTTCCTCTGGTGGTCTACAAGGTGTATGCCGATGGCCGACCCGACGAACTTGTTCGTGGTGTTGATTTGATTGGCACCCCACTTACCACCTTCAGCAACATCACGGCTGCTGCCGATGACCTTGGCGTGTTCCTTGGCGTATGTGGTGCCGAGAGTGGCGGTGTGCCTGTAAGTGCCAGTTCGCCATCGCTTATGGTGAGCACCATCGAAGTCCAGAAGAAACAGAAGTCACAGGCTAAGCCCCCTATCCTGCCAGATCCATCGACAACCACAGTGAAGGATGGAGGTCAGCCATGATTGCACACCGAAGCCTGGTTATCGCACTTCTGGGATGGGCCTTCCTTGTGCCGTCGCTTTATGCGTATGCCAATGAAAGAGAGGAACTGTTCCGTGCCATGGACGATGAGATACGCCGTGCAATGACGGAATTGTCGATCGGCGACTTACCTCGGCCATACCACATCGAAGCACGATTAACCATGCAACAACGCATGAGTGGGCACGCAGTGCTTGGTGTGTTGGAGAACTTCGACAGCGTAAACGTTAACACACTTTCTGTTCGTATTCGGGTAGGTACGCCGAAATTCGACAACACCAACTTCTTCGACGTAAGTCTTGGATTCTTCGGCAGTGCAGATGATGAGGAGTCATTTACCAATCGAGTTGTGCCCCTAGAACTGGATTACGCCACTCTTCGTAGAGAACTCTGGCTTGCCCTTGATGCCTGCTATAAGCAGAGTGTAGAACTCTATGCAAAGAAGATGGCCGTTACACGTAACCGCACGCTCTCCGATACAACGTGGGATTTTAGTCTCATTCCCGGCGAAAAGCATATTGACCTCTCCAAGGCTGGGTATTCGATCACGTCCGCTCGCATGAAGGCCCTCCTACAACGTGTAAGCAGTGAATTCCGGTCTGCTAAATACATTCACGCTTCGCGCTTGACTATGGAATTCTTACCACGAGAAGTACTCTATGCCAACAGCGAAGGTAGAACGGCACATAAGGTTGACGGGTTCACTGGCTTCGAGATGGTGGCTACAACGCAAGCCGAAGACGGCATGCCGGTAAACGATGCGTATGCTGCGTACTCCGTTGACCCTAACGACCTGCCATCCGAAGACTCACTACGAAAGGCTGCTCGCGAACTCATGGCAAACATTCAAAGCGTCATGAAGGCTAACAAGATCGAAGCATACAGTGGACCAGTGCTGTTTGTGGGTCAGGCGGCTGCGGAAGTCTTTGCTCAGCAGTTTGCTCCAAACCTTGTTGCTCAGCGTTCTCCTCTGAGTGAAGGGGGCTTTGGCATGGGTAACTCTCCGTCGATGGCCTTTCAGAATAAAATAGGTGCTCGCGTACTCCCTGAATTCATGAGCGTGCATGCACTGCCCTCTGCCGTGAGTTACGAGGACCGACCCGTCGCTGGCCACTACGAAGTAGATGACGAAGGATTTCCAGCTCGCAACGTTGAACTTGTTCAAGCCGGATATCTACGTAGTCTGCTCACCTCTCGCGTGCCAACGCGCAGAGCAAAAGCGTCCAATGGTCATTGCCGTAATGGCGGAGCCATGCTCTCCGTACTGCAAGTTGAGTGTTTGGATGCTTCACGAACGTTGAGTGCCGACAGCATGCGAGCTCGTTTGCTGAAGCTGGTAAAGGACAGAGAGTTAGAGTATGGAATCATTGTAAGCTCCGTCCAAGACAGGAATTTGTATGCGACAGGTCTGTTACCCTTGCTTGCTGGTGCTTCGTCGATGTCCGGTGGTCAGGGCATCGTCCAGTTGCTACGGGTAGAAAAACTCTACCCAGATGGACGCACTGAACCCATCCGTGGAGTGGAAGCAGCAGGTTTTTCTGCAGCTACGTTCAAGGACATCCTGGCAACCGGCTCGGCCCATTTCGTGCATAACTATCTGGCTCCTTCGGTTATACCGTCGTACCTGACAGGGGGTAGCGGGTATACCGTTGCCACGATCATCACACCCGACTTGCTCTTCGAAGACGTTGAGATTCGGCCTATCGAGGCGGATCTGCCCAAACTGCCACTACTGGCAAGCCCCTTGCAGTAAACAAGGGGCATTGCCTTATTGTGGTAGTTCGAAACGTGCCCCAATGTACACGAGCCTGGGAGAGGTGGATGCCCATGCCAACGAGGCATCAAAGTATTCGGAGTATGGCGCATCCGCGGCAATGACTGGGTCCGCCTGAATGAAGTTGGCCACATTCTCACATCCTGCATACACTTCGAAGGCATCGTAGCGCCAGGTAACCTGAGCATTGAATCGCCAATAGCCTGGGAATTCCGTCGGCCTCATGTACTCTGCGGGGTTACCAACGGTGGTCGGCAACCGGCCTGAACTTGCATAGACTGCCGATCCGTCAACAGTCCACATTCTGTCTTCGCTATCCCACGTAACTGTGGCTAGCATCCGATGCCTACTCAGCATTGGAGCAAATCGTTGTTCGTTTCCTAAAGGGGCTTGAACGTTGATCGTGCGCCAGGCCACAAGTAATTCCAGCCGCTCCAATGGAGAATACAGCAATTGCCCCATGAGGTGCGTGCTATAACTTTCGCCATACAGATTGCTTATCCACACCTCGCGAACGGATCGGTCGAAATCCACAACCACGCGATTTGAAAACCAGGTATGGTAGATTTCTGCATCAACTGTTAGAGGTCGGCCGAACGCTTCCAAACTGTGAGTAATGGAGGCACCAGTATTCCAGCTCTGTTCTGGCAGAAAGTTCTCGTCGAACACCGGACGGCGCGAGTTAATCAAGGCGCTCATGTTCTCGGTAACAACCGTAGGTACGCGCCAACCGTTTCCAACCGAAGCACGGATGCTGGTAAGAGAAGCTACTTGCCATTTGACGTTCAAGCGGGGCACAACTCGAGTGCCGTACAGGTTGTGCATATCGAAACGGGTCCCAGCAACAATCGTTACGTGGTGTATGGGTTCGACTGTTGCCTCGAGAAAGGCACCAGGAACGCGTTCGATTCGGGTGGCTATCCGTTGTCCACTATCTGTACTCACATTCATCCATGAGTACTGCTCCGATACATCGTCATAGATGAAGCTCAAACCTCCAACTACCTTCACGTCATCATTCAGGGAGATGGAGCCGATGCCGCGAAGATTGATAGTTTGCTGCGAAGCATGAAGATGAGAGTTGCCCCATGTGCTGTGCTGACTATGTGTTGAAGCCGTGACTGTAAGGGACAATCCACTCTCATCAAAACCGGTGAAAGGATTCAGTAGACCCGCTTTTACGAAACCATCCAACCGATCTATCTCGGTTTCGATCGCATATCGCGGTTGGTTGGCTGTTGCAGTGATCTCGCCACTGCTGTACCGGTCAAGCAAGCCGCGAACGAAGGCTTGAAACTCAACAACATCGTCATTGAACCGCCAACGATGAACTAGGTTCAGCTGATCAAACTCCGGCATGTCCTGGAAGTTGTCTCCATTGTTATCCATTGGCCCCTTCCGTGTTCGACCGTGAAGCATTGTCATGGTAACCAGCTCATCCAAGATTGACTGCGCCCCATACACATTGGCTTCGAATCGAGATACTGTATTGCCATACACGTTGGCAAACAACGCTGGAGCAAAGAATGGATCATGAAGGCAAACGTTGATCTGACCTGTCTGGCCTTCGTACCCGTTGGTAACCGTCCCGGCACCTTTGGCAATGCTGATATTGTCCATAAACGGGCCGGGTATGTGGTCGAACCCAAACGGAAGTTCGATGGAACGAATCAAAGGAGTGGCTTCTACCAGAACGGACGTATACAGTCCACTCAATCCCAACATCTGAATCTGGCGAGCACCGCTCACTGCATCGGAATAACTTACCTCAACACTCGGGCTACGCTCGAATGACTCAGCAAGCGAGCAGCAGGCTGCCCGCCGCAATTCACGGCTGCTCACAACTTCGGTGCGTTGTGCTGCCGCACTGATTCGTGCCTGTTCGGCACTCACTTCAACGCTACGCATTTCGACGGATGCAAGTGAATCGGTATCCGTGCTGTCTTGATGTGCGAATCCACGCGCTGGTGCACACAGATGTGCAGCCGCACACACTACCGCCATCATGGCGGTTGTAATGATGTTCATGTTTCTCCTTGTTGTAGTCTGTACACGTGATGCAGTGCAACACGCTGGGGTGGTTGGCTAAAACTAGACACGTGAGTTAGTCAATCGTAGTTGTCGAAA
>CAZUGQ010000017.1:0-66502 GCA_964620125.1 uncultured Hyphomicrobiales bacterium | reverse complement strand
GCCTAACCACTTATTTGTAATCACAGACTGGACCGAAAAATCGACCCTTCTCAGCACTTCCACTGGGACGCCAGTTATGGCAACCACACCAATCTCCGCCAGGCTCGCAACAGTAATACAAGCCATGAACACCGCTGTTAACAGGTAGATTTTATTCATACATACTCCGTAGCAATTCTGCTGCAAAGCTTGTAACCATAGCTCAATAATCAATGTAACGAATTGGTACTAGTTTTTGAGCAAATCGCGAACCCTCCGTAACCCCCGTAACTCTCGCAACTCTCCTAACTCCCGCAACCCTCTCCCCAACCATGCTCTTCAGCACCTCAAACCTTTCCAAGTCTTTCTTCGAAAAAGAACTCTTCCTAAACCTCTCCTTCGGCATGCAGAAAGGTGAACACGTGGGCATCATCGGCAGGAACGGTGCTGGCAAGAGTAGTCTTCTCCGAATCATTGCCGGTCTGGATGATCCGGACGGTGGAGAGGTGGCCCGCCGACGCGACATGCACTTCGAGTACCTTGATCAAGCTCCCAAATTCGCCGAAGGTGCCACGGCGCTGGAGGCTGTGTGTGCTCATGCACAGGGTGCCGCCAGTAACCACGCTGGTCATGAGCAGACCACTGCGTACATGCAACGTGAAACCCAAGCCACCATCATCCTTGGCAAGCTGGGTATCTACAACACCCAAGCGCCGGTTCACGCTATGTCGGGCGGACAACGCAAACGCGTAGCTATCGCACGTGCACTCCTGTCGGATGCCGACCTCTTAATACTGGACGAGCCTACCAACCACCTCGACGCTGATACAACCCAGTGGCTTCAGGATGAGTTGGCAAACTCAACAAAGGGGCTGCTCCTTGTTACGCACGACCGGTACTTTCTTGATGCAGTGTGCACGCGCATCGTCGAGCTTGATCAGTTGCGTCTACTCTCCTACGACGGTGGCTACGAAAAGTATCTTGAGCGCAAAACGCAACTGCTGGCCGTTCAGGATGCCACCGCAGCTCATGAGCGCAACAAACTGCGCCGCGAGCTTGCCTGGTTGGCCAAAGGAGCCAAGGCACGCAGAACAAAACAGAAGAGCAGAATTGATTGGATTAAAAAACTAGAACCAGAGCCCCCTACCACTCAATTCCGTGATATCGAAATCGAGTTGGGGCATAAGTTCCTTGGCGGACGCATCATTGATGTTGAAAATCTTGGAATCAAGGCACCGGTGGAAGGGGGCTTGAGCACATGGCTGGTTCGCAACTTCTCGTGGAAGGCACAGCCTGGGGAACGTGTGGGAATCATCGGACCAAACGGTGCGGGCAAAACAACACTTCTAAACGTGCTGTGCGGCGAGCGGCATCCCGATGAAGGATGGGTGAATATTGGAGAGACGGTAACGATTGGATTCTTTCGGCAGGAAGTGCGCGACCTTGCCGAAGACCAGACGGTGCTAGGTAGCGTAAGGGCCATCGCCGAGTACATCGATGTAGGCGTAGGGCGGGATCGGTACATCAGTGCGCGGGAGTTGTGCGACCGTTTTGGGTACTCACCCAAGCAGCAGAACGCCTATGTGCACACCCTCTCCGGTGGTGAACGGCGCAGGCTTGCACTTCTGCGTGTGCTCATGGCCAATCCCAATGTGCTGTTTCTTGACGAGCCCACGAACGACTTCGACATTGTAACACTCAACGCCCTGGAAGACTACCTGCAGTACTTCAAGGGGCTGTTGCTTATGGTGAGCCACGACCGTGCCTTCCTAGACAAGGTGGCAACCACGATCTGGAGTTTCGAACCTAGTGGGCGTATTAAAGAATGGCCTGGAAACTACTCGGCATACCTCGAGCGAAAGGCCGAGGCGGATACTCGGAAGGTCGACGGCACAAAACAGCCAGTAAGTGCCGGGGAACGTAGTTCTTCGGCTACCGTGCAGAGCAAACCATCAACCAACACTGTAAAGAAACGTGCACCCTGGGATGAAAAGGAAATGGCCAGACTAGAGAAGGTGATTTCTGAGCTCGAGCAGCAGCAGCGCAGGTTGGAGCAGGAACTCTCGGAGGAAAGGAATCACAGCACATCAGCCAGACTTGCAAGCGAATTGCGCAGTGTTTCAGAGCAGATAGAGCAGACAACACAAGCATGGATGGATCTGGCTGAACGCCAGCCATAGAAACGGCACAGATTCACACTATTCCTTGTAAGGAGGTGATTTCATGTCGGCGCACAACACTCAACACCGCGATCCCGCACGATTGCCTGAATACCGTGCTACGAACGATGACGATCTAAGCTCGACCAGACACCGCCGGATACTTGGCTTCATTGGATTGTTCCTACCGATTGTTTTACCGGCAGTTGATCACCTTCGTAGGGATGGCTACACCAGCAGCCATACCGTGCTCAACTCGATCAGTGCCTACTTCCACACAGGAGCAAATCCGATTTTTGTTGCAGGCGTTGCTGGAATCGCAATTGGCTTACTGTCGTACCGCGGATACCGGGGCACCAATGGCCAGATTGATAGGCTGTTGGCAGTCTGTGGGGGTCTTGCTGCCGTCGGCGTGGCGTTGTTCCCAACTGAATGCGACAACTGCCCTTCTCCCGCTTGGTGGTCATCGTGGATGGCCATAGTGCATACGTTGTGTGCCATCGTGCTGTTTGCTTGCTTTGCAGTGTTTGCAACCTTTCGCTTCACAATCACAAACAGTTTGCATGCGCCAACACATCCAACACCTGGATTACGCAAGACAGATAGAATCGCTGTGTATCGAGTGTGTGGGATCCTCATAGTGTGTTGCATGGCATGGTGCGTGGCTGCAAGCATGAACGATCAGTCGATCTACATTCCTGAATCTCTTGCCTTGATATTCTTCGCGATATCATGGCTCGTTAAGGGTCAGGCAGACGTATTTGCACTCCGCCTTTCCTACTACACCACTCACCCGCGGTATATGTTTTCCCGCGTTCAGGATTATGTAAGCAGCGGAGGCTGAAGAGCAGCTTTGGTGTCATTCGCCTCCAGAACGGTTCCTGCTCAATCCGCATCTTTGCGTGATGGAATACTTGATTACTGGCGAAGGACTTATTGCTCTTGCCACGCTAACGATCCTGGAGATCGTGCTTGGCATTGACAACGTCATCTTCGTATCCATACTGGTAGGTCGTCTACCCCAACAAGATCAGGCCAAGGCACGAACAATCGGCCTTGGGCTTGCATTGGTTCTCCGTTTGCTCTTCCTAGCCGGTGCGGCATACATTGCCAATCTCACCACTCCGCTATTCAGTGTTGGGCCGCTGCCGTTCATGGGCATTGAGCATAGCTTGAGCGGCCGAGACCTGATCATGCTTGGGGGCGGGCTGTTCCTTCTGGCCAAGGCCACCAACGAGTTGTACGTTAAGATTGAAATGGCCGAGGAGTCGGCCGAGCCCAAGGCCGCAAGTCAGCGAAACCGGGACTTTGCTTGGATGATCGTGCAGATCATTCTCCTAGACATCGTATTCTCGATTGATAGCGTTATCACGGCCATTGGTCTTACAAAGAGCTACGCCGTGATGGCTGTAGCCGTAATCGTTGCCGTGGGCGTGATGGTATGGACGTCTGGCAGCATCTCCCGGTTCATTGAACGGCACCCTTCCATCAAGATTCTTGCACTCGCCTTTTTGATCATGATTGGCATGGTCCTGGTAGCTGAAGGCTTGGAGGTGCACATACCCAAGGGGTACGTTTATTTTGCCATGTCATTCAGCATGGGTGTTGAAGCGCTGAACATGCGATTCCGAACCAAGGCTTCACAGAAGCATGTAGGCTAACGAGGATTGGCAAGAGCCACGAAATCTCTGCGGTGATTTTCGGTTGTTTCCGAGCCAACTGCGTGATTTTTACTTGCTTGGAGGTGCTCGAAGTTTATATTCGTCGCCACTTTTCCCACGTTTCTACCGCGAGCCTTTCATGGCAAAATCCTCGGCCCCCGCTGCCGATCCCTCGAATATGGCCGATGTGCTCTACCGAATGCCGGAGCAGATAAAGCAGGCCGTTGATATCGGCGAAAGCGCTCCAATCTGGCGTCAGACGGCTGTTTCCAACCGATATGCCATCTTTGGTCTAGGTGGCTCGGCCATTGGCGGCGACCTGTTGAGAAGCTACCTCTCGGCTACAGAAGGCGGGCAGCACCTCAATATTTCCGTGCACCGGGGCTACGACGTTCCTGGATGGCTGGATGGTGATACGAACGTGATCTGCAGCTCCTACTCCGGCGAAACGGAAGAAACGCTGTCAGCATTCGACCAAGCTCGAAAGCGCACCATGCGCATCCTGAGCATCACCACCGGGGGTACGCTCGGCCAGCGAAGCGTAACGGCAGGCATGCCCATTATCAACATTCCACCTGGCTACCAGCCTCGCTGTGCTCTGGCCTTCAGCTTTTTCCCGCTGTTAACAGTATTGGGTCGGTATGGAGCTGTCGATGCTAAAGGTGTTCGCACGAACACACGTGCCATCAACGAAACGATTCGTGAAATTGAAGCGCTTCGAGATACCTACGCCTCCAAGGCCGCTAAAAATCCAGCACTCGTGCTCGCCAAAAAGCTTGCCGATCACATTCCTGTGATTTACAGTGCCGCCGACCGGCTGGATGCCGTAAACCTGCGCTGGCGAGGCCAAATCCAAGAAAACGCCAAACAGGTTGCCTTCGGCAACCTCCTGCCTGAAATGAACCACAACGAGATTAACGGTTGGCAATTCCCTGCCGGAAAAACTAAATCCTGCCACGTAATCCTGTTACGCGATACGGAAGATCATGCCCGCGTTAAGGTTCGATTTGATGCCTTGAGAGACATCGTAAAAGGGTCCGTAGCTGGCATTACGGAACTCGTGGGCACCGGTAAGTCCCTTTTGTCAAGGATGTTTACACTCATCTACCTCGCTGACTGGACCAGCTACCACCTTGCCCTACTCAATGGGGTTGACCCAACTCCCGTTCCGGTAATCCAGAAACTAAAGGCGGCACTTGCAAAGGTGAGAGCGTAACAACCGTAACTCACGTAACTCCCGTAATCTTTCTTATCTTTGCTGTCCCTGCAAATTTCATCTACCGTTAGGACACACATGGCTGGGACCACAAAGGCCGCCTCGACGAAAGAAAACGGAACCGCAACAAAGAAAACCAAGAGAAAAGCCAAGTACATCGTTCTCTACTCGCCCTTCCTCATGAAGGAAACCAAACATGAGCTGATCGGCGAGCCCATCGAAACAGATAATGGACGGCAACAGTGGGCCCGCTGTAACGTGAGCCACCACAGCCAGTTAGTTAATCTCGACGCTCTCCAAGAGTCGGCCGAAAAGGCCATGAAGGAAATCAGACTCGCTCGGGAAGACTCGAAAGAGTACAGCCCAAAGGCCGAGTATCAGGTGGGCGACGTGATCTACCATAAAACGTGGGACGACGTTGGCATTGTTCGAGCCAAAGAAGTCATGTCGAACGGACGGGCCTCCCTCTTGGTTCACTTTGAAAAGAACAAGGACAAGCGCCTTGTAGAAAACCTCAAGTAAGCAACTACCATTTACTCATCAACCACTAACACCACTACTACATGCCGGTTATCGGAGTAACCATCCAGAGCAACGAGAACATTGATCGTGCCCTCCGCCGCTTCAAGAAGAAGTATGAACGCTCAGGCGTTCTTCGCGAGTTTAAAAAGCGTGCCTTCTTCGTAAAGCCAAGCGTGGAACGCCGTATGGCTCGCCTGAAGGCTGCTCGCCGTCAGTTCCGTGCACAGATGGAATCGGAATAGTCTCGAGGCCTTTCACAGCCCCCTACCAAGAGTCCCCATCGCGGGACTTTTTGCCTTTGTAGTCCTTCTTGCCTCTTCAACACTGCACGCACAGTTCCGCCCGTCGCGTTCGGTAGTCCTCATGCCGCGCACAGATACCACCGTGAACGTTGGCGCACTAGCAAGTTTCTCTGCTGGCCTTGAATTCTATCGGGGTTGGGGCTCCTATCAGGACGACCAGGCGTGGCAACTCCGAACACATGAGGTGTTCAACCTGTGGCAGTTTACACCATACCTTCGGTTCCTGTTTGCTGCACACCAGGAGCTCACGGCAAGTCCGTATGCACAAGCAGGCTTCAATCCGCGCACAGCACGGTGGGAGGAGCAATTCCTCCTGCAGGGGGCTCACGAAGGATTTGGCTGGACGGCCGGATTCTTTCACCGGTGCAAACATGATGTGGACAACAACGAGCCCCCGGATGACGATACGTCCAACCAGTCGTACCAACCGATAAAGAGAGCAGTGATTCTAACGGGTATCACGGCAAGGATTGCTTCTGCCAGCATTGAGTCTTCTGGTTCCAGCGTGCAAACGGAAGTAGGTCTGGATTACTATTTGGTGAGTGAGGACTACCGCAGTCCCGGTGGGCGCGACACTGGTAGCTGGAAAGGTATGCAGGGGGCTTTGGTAGCGCAGGTAAGCGGTCGGCTGATGCTTGACGACAACATCCATCTTCGGACTCTTGAATACCTAAGCATACCGTTCTTTACCAGCAGGTATGATGCCGGAACCTCGTTTGTGTTTGATGCTCGGGCCGAGCTATCGGTGTGTTTTCAGTATGCCGCGCGATTTGAAGTGGTGGCGGCCGTAGACCATCAGTTTGACGAGTTAGTTTTTTTAACCCCGCACGAAACCACCGTATATCAGGTAGGGATCAGGCTTAGTGGGTTCTAGGTACATTTTGGCGCAACACGAAGCTCCCGAACGGGTCTATGAATACCCTTCTCCTGTGCTGCGTGAACTCTGCCGGACCACCTCTTGGTCGGAAAATGGCACCCTCGTACCCGCTATCTCCTGGTACTGCTCATGCCCCTTACCGGAAATGAGCACGATTGCACCTGGGCTAGCATGCAGCAGCGCTGCTTGGATGGCACTCCGCCTGTCGGGCTCTTCGTGAACATTGGCACTGCTCGGGATACCCAGCCGAATCTCTTCGATGATGTTGTGTGGATCTTCATTCCGAGGATTGTCCGATGTTAGCCAGATCACGTCTGCAAGTTTAGACGCAATGCTGCCCATCTGCGGTCTCTTCCCCCTGTCTCTATCACCTCCACACCCGAATACCACAATAAGTCTGTTGGTAAGGGGCCTGAGGGTTTGCAAGGCATTTTCCAAAGCGTCGGGTGTGTGCGCATAGTCAATAACTGCTGTTGCGCCCGATGGTAATGGAATGCGCTCCATCCGTCCGACTGGCGGTTTTAGCGTTCGAACCATCTGTTCCACAACATGTTGCTCCATGCCCAGTTCCACACAGGCTGCGGCTGCCAATCCCACATTGTGGGTGTTAAAGTCGCCAAGCAGTGGAGACTGTACATCGAGTGATCGCGCTGTTTCATTCTCGTGTGAACGATGCCAACGTACGTCCACCCTAAACCGCGCGCCATTCGCATCAAGGTGTGCATTGTGCACCATGGTTTGGAACATGCGTTCGGCTTTGCAGTCACGCAGCATGTAATCTGCTTCGGGTGAGTTACCGTTCACGATGGCTATGGCACCTGAACCTAACCCATCAAAGAACATTTTCTTTGCTGCAGCATACTCCTCCATGGAACGATGGTAGTCTAAATGATCGCGAGTAAGATTGGTAAACAATGCAACATGAAACGGTATGCCGGCAACACGATGTTGATGCAGTGCATGAGAGCTTACTTCCATCACTACATGCGTAACCTGGCAACTTTGAAACTCAACAGCCAGGGTATACAGTTGTTGTGCATGTGGAGTTGTGTATCGCAGGTCGGCTGCAGCTAGCACCCCTGCATCATCTCGAAAGCCGGCACCTGTGGTACCGATAAATGCCGTGCGGTGTCCGGCTTGAAACAGCATCTGTTCCACCAGCGTTGCCACGGTAGTCTTGCCATTCGTTCCGGTAACACCAATCCACGTGAGTGAACTTAGAGCCTTTGCCACCCCAGGCATGAGCTCCTTTGCGAGCAAGGCCAGGGCCAACCGACTATTGGGTACGTACACATAAGGAACTGGGGGATGAGATGGCATCTCGTTCCTGTGTGACGTCTGTACCACCACAGCTGCTGCACCAGCTTCGATGGCATCGGCAATCACACGATGGCCATCGAAGGCCGTCCCTGCAATGGCTACGAAAAGATTGCCGGGTGTTACGTCAGACGAACGATCTGTTATTCCAGACACCTCTACGTCGGGATCTTCCGAACAAGTCCATTCGGGCAGCACGTGAAGAGCAGAGAGCAAACGTGGCATCGGGCGAAAATAGTCTGCCGTGCAATGGTGTATGTTGGACGTATGGATCTCGAAACATTTCTTCGTCGGCGGCTTGCAGAGCCCCTTCCCGGCCCATTGGCACATAAAGAGATGATTCCCGATGTTCCCGACATGCGGGTGCGATTGCAGCCGCCTCCGCACACTGCACGTAGAAGTGCGGTGCTTGTACCGCTCGTAGCGCGAGGCCATGCCTTCCCGGACGTACTCTTTACGGTGCGCAGCAGTGAACTACGCAATCACAGTGGGCAGATCTCATTTCCAGGTGGACGTATTGACGCAAACGAAACGGTAGTGGAAGCGGCCTTGCGCGAAACACAGGAAGAAACCGGTGTACCACCCGATGATGTGCTGGTATTGGGAACTCTCACACAACTGTACATCCCACCGTCGAACTCAGCGGTAACGCCAGTGTTGGGAATCATCAACAACCCACGCACCTTTGTACCAAGCGAACATGAGGTATCGGAAATCTTTACGGTACCGCTTCTCACCTTCGTGGGCACCCGTGCCATTCGACATGAGCAGAGAGACTACTTTGGCAAGCCCGTGTTATGGCCTTCGTGGGCAGTTCACCAGCACGTGCCACTGTGGGGTGCTACAGCGATGATCCTTAGCGAGCTGGTTTGGTTGGTTCGTGAACATCTGGAGCATTCGTGAGGAGAACATCTCGTTGGTTGATCGCCGTTTCTGGTATCGGTGCGGTTGTGCTGGTACTGGCTCTGTTTGGAGTTTTCAGTTCCTCTCCGGCAAGCGATACCAAGCTCTTGAATGCCTACACGGATATTCTGATCGAGCGATACCGAAGCGCTGACTCATTGGAGTACGTTCGCATGTTCGACAGTATCGCAACCTCGTATGATCTTGATCCGGCAGACATGCGAAATAAGCTCCGCAATCTGAGCGACGACCCTGATGAACTCCGAGCGTTCTATGACCTGGTTGCAGCCAGGCTGGATTCGTTGCGAACAGCGGAAAGTGCGCGGGAGATGCGCAAGTAGGCGTCGTGTCCATACCTGGCAAACGCCTCGAAGTATCCGGTGTACCACTGATGCAGCACTACGCCACATTCGTTCGACGCAAGGATGTCCGACGAAGTAAACACACCACCACAACGAATCACGTGGAATTGATGAGGCGGCTTGATCCGTTGCAATTCTATCATAGCCAGCTTACATAACTCCAGTGATCGAGGTTTGAGTGGGGCACCACTTACTCCACCACCGTATTCAGTGGTAAATGCATCGTACAGTCTGCGATCTGCAGCGGCAATCTGATGTCTGTGAGCTGCATACTGGGTTGACGTATTGCCGAGTACAACTCCATCAAAATTGAGAGAAACCAACAGCTCCAACAGAGTTGGCAGCTGAGCAGCATCAAGATCGGTTGAGAACTTTACCACAACAGGCAGGGGGCGATGCCGTGTGGCAAGGAACTTTGCAGATACGTACTCAAGGCGTCGTATCAGTCCTTCGTCGAGTGCCGAAGCACTATGTGCGCCCGGAACGTTCGGACAACTCTCATTCAGCTCCAGGTAATCAACCTTGGCCAGTGAGTACGCATTCATACCGGAGACCAGCCCGCGAAGGGCAACAGCTTCATCAGCACCGGGATCGGCACTAACGCTCGCACCAACTGGGCAACCTTCTACCCGTTGCAGGCGTGACACCGTTGTTGCCACAGCCGTATGGCCAGGGTTGGGCAATCCCATCCAGTTGCTTGCTGCGCGGGAGTTCGGGTATGCTGCCGAGGGCCACCGAATGCCATTGCGCACATTCCCCGACCTTGGTTGTGCCGTTGTTGTGCCGACAACGAATGCTCCAGCTCCCTGACGTCCCATAACGTCGTACCCACGACCATCCTTGAACATGCCCGCAGCATTCCAAAGAGGAATGCGGAAGGTAAGATTCCAAGCCTGAACCGGGTTGTTCACCAGCTCGCGAACACTGGGCTGTTCCTGCAGCAGCCTATGAGCAAACCATGTACGACCCTCCGAGAACACCCGTGTTGCCAGTGGTGGTGGTAGCCGCACCAGCCACGGCCGAATGGCATGTTCATACCGAGCAAGCCGTTCCAACATGGTCATGCCGCAAAACTATGGTTACCGTGGAATAATGTATTCGCAATGTAAATCACTGATAACGGGGTTTTGCAGACAACGTGAGACAGTGATACGGATGTTCGCGCATTCGTTCTTCTCTCACAACTCTTGAGAGTACGCATGAAGATAATCCGCTACTCACTCACTGTGATCCTGCTTCTTACGGTGTACCAGTTTGACCTACGACTGCTGCAAGAGTTGCCGAACCCCATTGCCTAGGGACATCACCTGGATATTAGCGCAGACATCATCAACTTCTTTAACCTTCTCAACCCGGAATGGGGTCGTGTTCAAACCATATCCCTGAACCGCGACCGTTTACTTCGATTCGAAGGTCTTGTTCGCTCTTCTACCAAGCAGGATCCAAACAATCAGCAGGTAGCAAGTGGAACACCCGTTTTCAGCTATGCAGACAAGCGGGATCCGTACGGATACAACGACCTTCTCTCACGTTACCAGATCCAGATTGGCATTCGCTACACATTCTGATCGCAGATCGATCATGACGGTATGCTAACATTCATTCGCCGACTTGTTGTTTGGGCACTGGTTTTACTAACCAGTGCCCAAGCACTACCTGGTCACCACTACACAATCCTGATCTCCTTCGATGGATTTCGGCACGACTATTTGGAACGCCTGCCAGATGGTCCATTCAAAAGCCTCGTTGCCACTGGATGCAGAGCAAAACACCTTGTGCCTGTAAATCCTACCAAGACCTTTCCGAATCACTGGGCCATTGCAACAGGATGCTGGCCAGCACAGAATGGCATATTGGACAACCGTTTCTTTGACCGAGCCTTAAACGATACCTTTGGCATGAGCAGAACAGAACCAATGTGGTGGCTGTCTGAACCTGTTTGGATAACAGCCGAACGCCAGAACAAAAGAGCCTTCACATACTTCTGGCCCGGCTCCCAAACGCCCATTGGTGGCCTCTTGCCAAGCCGTAGCATTCCGTACTCTCCGTCGCGAGACTATCGTGCTCGCATCGACAGCATCCTTGCATGGACCACGTTGCCAGAGCCCCCTTCCCTCATCGTATCATTTTTCGAGGTACGGGACGACGTTGGTCATCGATATGGACCGGATGCACCGGAGATCGATCAGGCATTGCTAACAGCAGACAGCATCGTAGGCGCGTTGGTAGGGGGCTTGGAAGTGCGTGGTATCCGAGACTCAACGGCCGTGGTGATTGTATCAGATCATGGGATGACGTCTATACTCCCACCACAGCCCGAAGATGTTCGGTTCGACCTTGCACTTCTTGGCGACACTGCAAAGCTTGTTGTTATCGAGTCCAACCCAAACATGCTAGTGTATGGATATACCCAAGAACAGGCACGCATGGTGGCACAGCGAATCAACAGCTCTGGTATCCGTGCCAAGGCAACGGCAACGGTCGATCTAGACTCCACCTGGCATCTCGGCAGTGGGAATAGAACACCCGATCTCTACATTCAAGCATCCATGGGGTATGATCTGTATACATCACGGTCCCAGTGGAAACCAGGATCCGGCAATCACGGCTATCATAACTCCAACCCGGACATGCACGGTATCTTCGTTGCCGCTGGACGTAGCATTCAACCAGGAGTGATTGCCGAATTGAATGCCGTTGATGTGTACAACATCGTATGTCGCCTTGTGGGTGTTATGCCCGGCAGCAACAACGGCAACGGCAGTCGCATTAAGGATGTAATACGATAGTGGAAACAAAACTCGACATCGCTACAAACTGGCTACCTCGGTATACAGGTATGCCAGTCGAACACTTTGGTGACTACATTCTTGTTACCAACTTCCGTTCCTATGTGCATGCATTCGCCGATCGGTTCGGTGTACCCATCGCCGGCATAGACAGGCCCATGCAGGCAGCTACCAACGCCGATGGTTTGAGCATCATCAACTATGGCATCGGCTCGCCGAACGCTGCACTCATCATGGATCTACTCGTTGCACGAATGCCGAAAGGAGTTTTGTTTCTTGGTAAGTGTGGCGGACTGAAGGACAGCACAACCATTGGCCACTTTATCCTGCCCATTGCCGCTATTCGAGGTGATGGAACAAGTAACGATTACTTTCCACCCGAAGTACCCGCTTTGCCGTCGTTCAAGATTCACAAGTTTGTTTCCGACAAGGTTCTGCTGCGAGGCCAGGAGTATCGCACAGGTGTTGTGTATACCACCAACCGCCGAGTGTGGGAGTGGGACATGGACTTCAAACAACGACTGCGCAACCTGAGCTGTTTGGCCATAGACATGGAAACGGCCACCATCTTCATTGTTGGCCACAAGAACGGGATACCACGTGGGGCACTGCTGTTAGTGAGCGACGTACCCATCATGCCCGAAGGTGTGAAAACGGAGAGTAGCGACCGTGTGGTTACAGAAACATGGGCACAGTTGCATCTTGACATCGGTATCGATGCCATGACGCACATCGGACAACAGGGCGAAGAAATCAAACACCTACGGTGGGAGTAACGATGCATCAGCGAGTGCATGCAGTACTGTTTTGTGTCTTGGCAGTCGTCTGTACAACCGCCCCTCTTCGCAGTCAAGGTCTTGCCGCCGGCCCCATGGTAGGGCATGTAGACATGCGCGAAGCCAGGATTTGGGTTCAGACAAAGGCACCTACCAACGTTTTTGTTCGGTACAGGGAGCAAGGTTCCACAGCGCAGTGGAAGAGCACACTCACCAGGACAACATCGCCGGAGTATGGCAACACTGCGATACTGGTTGCCGATACCGTGGAGCCCGGACGCACCTATGAGTATCAGGTACTCGTTAACAACGAACCCCTTGCCTTCAGCTACCCAACAACATTTAAGACCCAGCCAATATGGAACTGGCGTGGCGACGATCTGCCAAGCTGGACCATGGCCATCGGTTCCTGTTTCTATGTAAACGAACCTGGTTTTGAGCGGTTCGATAAGGATGGAAAGGAAAGGGGCTATGGTAGCGACTATGAGATTCTAACAGCACTTTACAAATCGAAACCCGATGTGATGTTATGGTTGGGAGACAACACATACCTCCGAGAGCCCGATTGGAATTCACGCACGGGAATGCTCAGGCGATACTCACACACGCGAGCACTGCCGGAGCTTCAACCCCTGCTTGCTTCCACAGCCCACTATGCTATTTGGGATGATCACGACTTTGGTCCGAACAACAGCAATCGTGGTTGGTGGGGCAAGGATATAGCATTGGAAATGCATAAGCTCTTTTGGGCCAACCCCACGTACGGAACACATCGCATGCAGGGCATCATGGGATCGTTCGATATGCTCGACGTGCAGGTGTTCATGATGGACGACCGTTACTATCGGTCGCCAGAACGGAGAAAGGAAGGGCAGCCTGGTATTCTTGGCATGGAGCAGGTACAGTGGCTGATTGATGGTCTTGCTTCATCGAACGCAACGTTCAAGATCATTGCCATCGGGTCGCAGTTCCTTACTTCCGACACAACGAAAGAATCCTTCAGCCATCATCCAATGGAAAGGCAACTCATCCTGGACGCCATTACCCGAAACAACATCAAGGGAGTGTTGTTTGTGAGTGGCGATATACACGCCGCTGAGCTAAGCAAACTCGAGCGTCCGGGTACGTACCCGTTGTACGAGTTCACGTCGTCCTCATTAACCGCAGGTTCAAACACCGGGATTGCCAATCAAACGAATGAGTACCGCGTTGCTGGCACTGCATATGGTCAGCACAACTTTGGTCTACTCACCGTAAGTGGTAAACGCAAAAACCGCGTGCTCACACTGCGCTGCATGGACAAAGAGGGCAAGGAAGTGTGGAAGCGAGAACTGAAGGAAGAAGAGCTTCGCTAGCGTAGCTTTCACCAGATTCATCGGCTGATCACACAGCAGGTGCACCTGTTCCCAGTGTTGCGATTATTTACAGTCAGTGCATCTAATATGTGGGCTTGTAGCTGAGTTCTCGGAGGTATGCCCCAACATCGTCAGGTTTTGGAACAGTAGCCAGACCAGATTCAAAGAAGTACTCAGCTACCGATGTAGCCACGAGAATGGCACTCTCTCGAATCCGATTCATCGGTGGATAGATAAGGCCACGATCGAACAGTTCCTGCGTAACAAGTGATGAGAGCGCACGCGCAGCGCGGCTAAAGGCTTTATCGGGAATGGTTCGCGGTTTTGCTGCAAGCACCGCCAAGCCCATCGCTGGAAAGATGTACACGTTGTTGCCCTGCCCGGGGTAATAGGTTGTGCCGTTGAGTTCAACTGGCTGAAACGGGCTACCCGAAGCAAAGATGGCCCTGCCTTGGGTCCATGTATACGCTTGCTCGGCAGTGCATTCACTCTTTGATGTGGGGTTTGAATATGGAAAGATGATTGGCCTGTCGGTGTTTCGCGCCATCTGTTCAACAACACCTTGCGTAAAGCTGCCGGGAATAGTGCTGGTGCCGATCAGTACGGTGGCCTTCAGTTCCCGTGCTGCATCCTCCAATGTGCTGCACTCGCGAAAATCATGGGCGAAGGGTCTCTTTGCATCCGTCAAGTCAGTTCGAGTCGAAACCACAAGCCCCTTACTATCAACCATCCAGCAGCGTGTGCGGGCATCATCGGAGGTAAGTCCTTCCTTCTCCATTGCGGTGCAGAGCAAGTTGGCGATGCCAACCCCTGCAGATCCCGCACCAAAGAAGAGATAGGTATGATCCTGAAGGCGTTTGCCAAGGAAACGCGAAGCAGCCATGATGCCGGAAACACCTACGCCCGCTGTGCCCTGTATGTCGTCGTTGAACGAGCATATACGATTGCGATACCGTTCAAGAATCTCACCGGCATGGTGATTGGCAAAGTCTTCCCACTGTATGCAACAGCCGGGAAAAACCTCCTCTACGGCCTGCACGAACTCTTCGATAAACGCATCATACTCCGCGCCAGTGATTCTTGGTTGTGGCAGGCCAATGTAGAAGGGGTCTTCGATGAGTGCTTCATTGTTCGTGCCCACGTCTAGGGCAATCGGCAGGGTAAGGTGTGGTGGCACACCAGCAACCGCAGTATACAGTGCCAGTTTGCCTATCGGAATACCCATTCCTTGAGCACCGAGGTCGCCGAGTCCAAGGATGCGTTCGCCATCGGTAACTGTAATGAACTGCACATTGGGCTCATGCCAGTTACGCAGCACCTTTTTCATCTTACCGCGATGGCGCAGAGTAATGTAGATGCCTTGGGGTCTACGATAGATTCGGCCGAATGTTTGGCAAGCCTCACCAACGGTTGGCGTGTACACGATGGGCATGTACTTCACCGGATCGCTCATCAGGATACGATAGTAGATGGTCAGGTTGCGCTCTTGCAGGTCTGCTAGGTACACATACTTGTCTAAGGGCGTGGCCAGCGAATCAATATGTGCTTCGATTCGCTGCAGCTGACCTTCGGGCGTTGAAACGATGTCTGGCAATAATCCCAGTATGCCAAAGGCCTCTCGTTCTTCGCGTGTAAAGGCTGTACCGCGATTCCATCGTGGGTCGCGCAACAGGTCCATCCCGCGCTTGCCACTGGGGTGTTCTGAATTCATGGGCTGCGAAGTTACACCGGCCTGCCTAGTTTCGCCTTCATGAGACGTACAATTGTATCAGCCTTCGTTGCATTACTGAGTTGTGTGGTACATGCTCAGGACAATATTTACCAAGCCTCATTTCACGATCACATTGCCATTGATGGTGGACTGTATCTGCCCATGGGAGAGGTTGCAACCGGCCTGGGACTAACCGGGGCCGTGGGTGTGGGAGTGCACTTTTGGAAGGCCGTGGATGCACAGACAATTCTTGTAGCCTCATTCGGCAATTCATGGATGGGGCTTGGCTCGTCCGTACAAACGGATAGTGGCTTGCAAGACCTTAGTGGTTATACATTGAACCTCACCAACTTGCTCGGTGGCGTGGGGTATGCATTCTCACATCTGGACCTACGGCCATTCGTGATCATACAAGCTGGCGCACAGTTTGCAACGCTCAAGGTAGGCCGCTATCCACCGTCGCAAGAACTCAACAACGTTGCATACTTCACCCTCGGTGGTACCGCTGGTTTGTCTTACCCAGTTAGCGAACGCATTAGCATTCTTGGTGCTGGCAGATATCTGCACATGTTTGGTGAAGATCTCCAACACATTGATGTGCTCATGGGCGTGTCGTTCCGTCTCTAGTGCCGCATCGGTTGCGATTCTTGTTTTGTGTATCCTGCCTCAGTCTAGTGTTTCTCAATGCTCATTTCCATGAGCACATTCCAGAGCCCCCTCCAGTCTTCCCTTTCGGGCAGTCCAGGTTTACGTTTGCCAAAGAACTGGACTACCATGTTGTTGGATGCATCAAAGACTTCGATGGAATGAATTAACCCATCAACGCTTGGCTTAACAACGCCCCACACCGAAGCAACCAGTGCCTGATTGAGATGCAGGTTCCAATCGGCATCCATCACGTTGATCCATGCATCAAGCGGAACCACCCGATCAACGGGGCCGGTGTGTATCTCCAAGGCTCCATGGTTGCCAACAAAACACATGATGTCAATCCCATCAGCAGAAGCTGTTGCAAGCAACCTCTCGATTGCATTGCTGGCGATTTGCTGCGCCCATGGCTTGCCAACCAAACGGAGTGCCTGTAGTCGA
The DNA here is from genome assembly GCA_964620125.1 of uncultured Hyphomicrobiales bacterium. Taxonomy (GTDB): domain Bacteria; phylum Bacteroidota; class Ignavibacteria; order Kapaibacteriales; family Kapaibacteriaceae; genus OLB6. The sequence continues at coordinate 49,484 of CAZUGQ010000017.1, read as the reverse complement.
CCAACGCCATGCTTCCGCAGCATGGGATAAAAATCGTGCGTGTCCTGCAATGCTGCCCAACTTTGTGTAAGTGCCTGCACGTCGATTGCTGAGTTCGGCCTGTCGGGTGGTGGTGCAGTTCGTGCTATGAGCTTGGGTTCCACGAAGTCGTCTGCTGGTACTCGCCATGCCGAAACCAGTCCTTCGTATGCATCGAGATCTGATTGTTCCGTTGCATAAATCTTGATCACGGCATCACCGGCTGCATCAAACACCTGAAAGGAACGCAGAACTCCTCGTGGTGTAGCAGTTGTTACCGCAACGGTATGCTTCCATACGTTCGGGAAGAGCCGCAGGTCGATGTCGGGTCCGACTACCAAAATGTGATCGGCGCTGGCTGATATATTTTCGAACGTACCTTTTCGCTCTATCACACAGGCCTCATTGCGTGTGAGCACCATCGTCCGACCAAGGTTCGGCATGGCCCTGATCAAGTCGACAGGTGTTACATCCAATGGTATTACACCCTCATTGCGCATTGTGAACAGCAACTCCAGTTCCGACACTCCCAATGTGTGGGCATCATCACGAATTCTGCTGCTTCTCCCTGATGCCTTTAGCTCTCGCCAGCGATTGGCCAGGTGGTTGCTGGTTTCCACGTTTCCCGTACTCTGTTTGCTTATCATCATGCTAACACCGATTGATTGTGCAGGACTAGTGCCATAGAACTGCAATATGCCTATATTTGGACTAAGTCCAAATAAGAGTCGCTAACGTAACTGAGGATTACATGAGGTTAACAGTTCAGATCTTGCTCCTTTCTGTCAGTTTGGCAGCATCACAGCTGCTGGCCCGCCAGGACTCCATCGTCATGGGTGCGCAGTACGCCGATCAGGTGTGGTTCTCATTAGGAACAGGTGCCTCGACGAGTGCCCCACAGGCCGTATGGGATCTAGGCTTTGAAATCACTAGCCAGTCGGGCATGACGGCCTCTGTGATGATCAATGAAGGAAAGGGGGCTCAGGTGTATGTGGTTCCCGGTAAGACGATTGATGACTGGGCAACGATTGACACCACTGGCCTAAGTACGTGGACGCCCCTACACAACGACCCTACCACGTGGGCAGAAGGAGCCTTGAACCAGGCTGCTGACGAGAATGATGACTTCGACTTTGGTTGGGGCAGATACAACATCATCTCACATCAGGTTCTTGGAACCAATGTGTTCATCTACAAGACAACCACCCATACCCGTAAACTCCGCATTGACGGGCTTATCTCAGGCGAGTATAAGTTCACCTATGCCAACCTTGATGGAACGGATGAACACAGTGGTAGCGTTACCAAGAGTGCCAATACAGGCAAAGCGTTTGGATACTGGAGCATGGAAACACATGAAGTGGTTGACCGAGAGCCCCTCCTCGCCGACTGGGACATCACAATGCTGAAGTACGTGGACCTTGTGCCCGCTGGTCCAGGCACGATGATGCATTTTGGCGTTACCGGCATTCTGTCCAGTCCACTCGTGCGTTGTGCAAAGGTGATCTCGGAAACACCTGCATCAGCACCAGCCCCTGGCAACGATGAGTTCTTGACGTCGGCAAACGTGATTGGCTGGGATTGGAAAACATTTATTGGCGGCTCATTCAAGGTTACTGATAGCATTGCCTACTTCGTACGAACCTCCGGTGGCGGAACCTACCGGATTGTGTTTACAGGCTTTACCGGAAGCAGCTCGGGAATCACACGGTTCAACACCGAGGTTGTAGCACCAAGCAATGTTCAGGAGAGCGCACATACACCAACCCTTTTGGTGTATCCTAATGTGATTGATCACAACGCATCTGTAGAGATTGCCACGTCGCTTAGCGGAACTGGAACAATTCGTCTGGTTGACGTTTCGGGGACGGTTGTTCGCAGTATCGACGTTACCGATGGGTTCACGGCCAGAAGGATCCATACCGATGGTTTGGCGTCCGGTATATACACTGTGGTCCTCGAAGGTGCATCGGGCCTCGCTACAGGGAGGATCATCGTCCAGTGACGCGTTGGCTGTCTGCCATCATCTTTGGTCTGCTGGCAACCGCCTACGCTACAGCGATGGAGGGTGAGGAAGCACAACCCGAAGCCGACACTGCGCGATCGGTGCTTAAGAAGGAAGTCGTCGTCACCGGCTCACCACTGGAAACCACGCGCGACAAGAGCATCCATAGAATACGCCTGTTGGATAGCACTCGGATTGCTGCCCAGCAGGCGGTTTCATTACGCGACGTACTCATTACGGAGTTGAACGTTGGCGTACAGCAGGACGCAATACTCGGCAGTGGTACATCCATACAGGGCATTGGTGGAAACGGAGTAAAGGTACTGGTAGATGGCGTTCCCGTCGTTGGCCGGTTGAATGGCAACATCGACGTAAGTCAGATTCTTCTTGCCAATGCCGACCGTGTTGAACTGGTGGAGGGTCCGATGGCTGTGATGTACGGATCCGATGCCATAGGTGGGGTGATTAACGTAATCACCCGCAAACCCGCCGCAACAGGATTTCGGTCATTTGCTCACGGCTACATGGAGTCGGTAGGCACCTACAATTTCAACCTTGGCCTTACTGGCGCAATTGACAATGTGGGCTTGAACGTGACCGGTGGCAGGAACCTATTCGACGGATGGACTGCCGACACGTCGATGCAGCGAGCCGACCAGTGGAAGCCCCGGGAGCAGTATCTGCTGGACGCTCGCATAAGTCCCAAGTGGGAGAGAGTTTCACTTGACTACGACGTGCACTTCTTCGACGAAAAGATTCTTAACCGTGGAGAGCCACGTGCACCGTATGGAGAAACTGCCTTCGACGATGAGTTCCTCACGCTAAGGCTGGTGAACTCTGCAACTCTGCGTGTGCAGGCGGCAGATGCCATTGGCGCACACGGTGTTCTGGCATTCACTCACTACCGCCGACAGAAGCTCTCAACGCTAAAGAACCTTGTTACACTCGAAACAACACCTATTGCGGGAGAGGGAGAACAGGACACAACCACGATTAACACGGCCATGACCAGATGGGTGCTTAACGTTGGCTCTGACACAAACACGCTCAACGTTACTGGAGGTCTGGAAGGCACCTACGAATACATGGCGAGTGGACGCCTCACATCAGCAACCGAAGCGATGACTGATGTTGCAAGTTTCGCCGAAGTACGCTGGCGACTAGACCGCAGTCTTGTGATTCAGGCAGCTGGTCGGCTTATGTGGAATAGTGCCTTCGGAGTGTACGCTGTGCCGTCGCTTCATACAGCATGGCAACCTTCGGCAGTCACTTCCTTTCGTGCATCCATCGCTCAAGGATTCAGATCCCCTAGCCTCCGGGAAATGTATTTGTACTTCGTTGACATCAACCACGACATCGTTGGCAATCCAAACCTTTCACCGGAAACATCAACGGCAGTTAACCTAAGCGGCAGCATCACGAGAACCGGGGCCGAATATGTGGCGCGTGTTGAACCGTCAGCCTACTACAACGACGTTCGCAACATGATCACCCTAGCCCAGTTAGAAAACAGTCAGGAGTTCTCTTATGTCAACATTGGTCGAATGGTCACAATGGGTGTGCAGGCTGATGTGACGTATGCAACAACGGCACTCGACGTAACTGTAGGCGGTGTACTGGCAGCCGTAACCACCGGCGAGGACCTGTCTGAAGTTGGACCAACACAATTCTCACCACAGGCAAAACTGGTTGTTCGGTGGACGCTTCCGGTTGCCGACCTTACGCTGAATACGTTTCTCAAGTACACGGGTGCGTCAGTTCGAAACGTTTTATCATCAACTTCAGAACTTGTTACACAGCAGGCCGATCCATTTACCATGATGGATCTTACGCTCGGCAGGAGTTTCTTCGATCAGCAGTTCACTGCCTCGGTTGGCTGTAAGAATCTGTTTGACGTTACCACGATTGGTATAACTGCTCAGTCGGGTATTCATTCAAGCGGAGGTTCGCAGCTCATCGGGATGGGACGCATGTTTACGATGGACCTTACATTGCGCATACCATGAGGTACCTTCTTCTTACAGTCCTCTGTTTGCTGGTGTGCATTGGCTGTTTGCCGACCGACGATCCCATTGCGCCATACCCGCGCACGGGCAATACCACGTCAGCATCCCTAGGCGATACCTATGCAGAACAAGTGTTTGTTGATTTAGCAACTAACACCATTGTCAAGAGGCAGGCAATATCATCCTGGCACTTGGCTGTGTCCTGCAGAACAAGTCAGCACGAAATGTATCTGAACGATGCTCTGATCATGGGAGCCATAAACACGGGAATTACGGATTGGGCTGCAGTGGTTAAGCAGCCAACCTCTGGCTATACCCTTGAGCCGGCTTCGGGTGCTCTTGACTCACTACCATTGCGCGACTTTTGGAGTGATCTTCCTGCGCCAGGTTCCGTCTATGTTGTGCACTTGGGATTCGATGATGCGGGTAAGGATCTTGGCTATCGGAAACTGCAAGCCATTGCCAACGTTCCGGAAGCACAATTCAGGTTTGGCACTCTTGATGGTAAGGTGGATACAGTTGTGTCTATCCCCTACGATCAGCGCTTTCGCAGGTACGGATTTAATGCCCTTACTCGCAAGATTGTTGAAATCGAGCCAGAGTATGCAGCTTGGGATCTTCTCCTAACGCGGTACACGTACTTCTTCAGAACGGAAACTGGCGATCTGCCGTATGCGGTTGTTGGCGCACTTGTTAACCAACCACTTGTAAGAGCAGTCAAGGTACAGAGTTCATACTCGAACGTTTCGTTGGCGGATACCATACAAACGCCGTTGCAAACAGTTCGCGATGCAATTGGCTACGACTGGAAGTTGTACGACCTGCAGTCAGGTGTTTACACCGTAGACACGTCAGCAACATACCTTGTAAGTGACCGCTACGGGTATTATCGTGCTCTCCGATTCCTTGATTTCTACGACGAAAATGGCGCAAAGGGTACCTTCCTTTTCGAGCACAAGCTCTTTTAGTGCTTTGCCAACACATACATCACTGCTACCCATGATTCGACGATTTGTAAGCTTCCTTCTGCTGTCCATCCTCAGCACTTTCTCCCAGGCTATCGCTCACGAGGGTGCACATAGCGATGAAGTTCACTTGCGCAACATTCGTCAGCTTACGTTTGGAGGCGACAACGCGGAGGCCTACTTCAGTCCGGATGGCAGGTGGCTCACTTTCCAGAGCAACAACCCCGCCTGGGGTTTGAAGTGCGACCAGATCTTTCTGCTGAACATCGACAGTGCAGCAAACAATCCCGAATACAAGCCGCGAATGATTTCCACCGGCAAAGGCCGAACAACCTGTTCGTACTTCTTGGGCAACGATCGGATTCTCTACGCCAGCACCCATGAAGGTGGAGCAGAGTGTCCGCCAGAGCCCCCTCCCAGAGCCGATAGAAAATACCTCTGGTCCATTTATCCGACCTACGATATCTACGTTGCAGATCTGTCGGGCACCATTCAAAGCAAGCTCACCGATACGCCCGGGTACGACGCCGAAGCTACTGTTTCACCCGATGGCACCATGATTGTTTTCACAAGCATGCGTTCTGGCGATCTGGAACTCTGGACCATGCATGCCGATGGAACCAACCTGAAACAGGTTACCAACACGCTTGGCTACGACGGTGGAGCATTCTTCACGTCGGATGGAAAGAAACTGGTTTTTAGAGCATCCAGACCAAAGACTGACAGTGCCCAAAGGGAATACAAGGAGCTGCTAGCACAAGGTCTAGTAGCACCAACCGAGATGGAACTGTTCATGGTTAATGTAGATGGTTCCAACATGGTTCAGCTTACCACGCTTGGTAAAGCCAACTGGGCACCATACGAGCATCCAGATGGCAAGCGGATCCTGTTTTCCTCAAATCATCGAAGTCAGCGAGGGTACGACTTTCAGTTGTACAGCATCAGCTTCGATGGAACGGGGCTTGAGCAGGTAACCAATCAAAGCATCTTTAACGCATTCCCTATGTTCAGCGCGGATGGCAAAAAGCTCGTGTGGTCCAGCAACCGCAACAACAACGGAACACGCGATACCAACATGTTCATTGCGGATTGGAACGAGTAAGCCTGATACAGCTATGCGTCATCAACGGTTAATGTGCGTACTTCTCTGAGATGCGTAATGAGTTTGGACACGTACTTGCGAATGTTCCATGCATTTCATTCTCATACTCGTTGCTTCCGTCACTGTGCTTAATGCACAGACGCTGAGATTCTCTCTACCTATTGATGGCGTTGTGAATGAGAACGTGATCATCGTCAATCACGTGGATCATGATAGCTCTCAGGGAATCAAAGACTTTCGTTGCGGAGTGTACACCTACGATGGCCATGATGGTACGGACTTCGTTCTCAAGTCCTTCAAACAAATGGACGATGGCGTTGCCGTTCTTGCTGCGGCCGACGGCGTTGTACTCGAGGTCGTTGATTCGCTGTTCGACCGAAACAAGTCAAGCGTTAAGGAAAGGGGCTTTGGCAACTACATCACTATCAGGCATATAGATGGGTATGTGTCCTACTACGCACACATTCGGCGCGCAAGTGCGAGCATAAGGGTCGGTGAGCGTGTTGAGCGTGGTCAGCCAATTGCCCTTGTGGGAAGCAGCGGAAACAGTAGCGATCCGCATCTGCATTTCGAAGTTTGGCGCCGCATCGACCCATTTGGTGGCAATTGTGCCGATGCTGCGTCGCACTGGGTAGATCCCCCCCCTGTGTTTGAGGCATACAAACTTCACGACCACGGAGTTACAACATGGCCCCCTCGTTTGGATACACTTAGGGAACGGCCACCCAGTGTACGAATCATCGACACAACAGCAACATCAATCACATACTGGTCCCTGCAAAGTGGTGTCCGTTCAACCGACGTATTAGGCATCGTTTGGAAGATGCCAGACGGTACCAGCTGGTTTCAGTATTCATCAGCTGCAGGAATTACCACGAACTATTACTATTGGTGGTCATACATCGACTACACTAAAAGCAGCATGCCTGCAGGAACATGGCAGGTAGTGGCATACGTAAATGGCAGCGAAGTGGCGCGCGACACCTTCGAAGTTCCGGTGATCACCTCGGTCCGTGAAGATGCTCACGCACCTACGCCTCTCTTCGAATCGAACAGTAGTGTAGTCATTCGAGATTTGACGGGTAGATTGATTTGGGAAGGACGTGGACTAGAATCAACGCTGGATTCGTTGGCAGACGGCACTTATACGGTTTCTGCATTCAGCAACGGTTATCCATCAATGCAAGAACAAAACGTTGCAGTCATCGTTCGCGATGGAATTGTATTTGGGATGAGCAAACGTTAGGCAGTGGCGGCATCAATGGCTGCCCGCAGCTGTTCGGCTAGCAGTGCAGGAGGTTGCCCATTCACGGTAAACCGCGAGCTGCGATGCCTTTTCTGATGCAGCCAGCTGGTAATAATTCGCAGCTCATCCAATTCGGTGTCAGTAAATAAACGATTTGGCACAACATCAAATACCTCACGGAGCCGCTCGGCCACAGCGTTAAGTTCGGCACGTACGCCTATGGTTTGTTGCAATCGCAATCTCCCGGCAACCAGAGCAAACACCTCGACTGTAGAACCAGCATCACGTACCGGCACAACGACAACAACATCAAGCTTCTGCACACTGGATGGCATCCCAGTGCCCTGCACCAACATGCGTTCAATCTCTCGAATACCGTCGCGATACAGTGCTGCCTCTTCAAAGTCAAATGCCTCGGCAGCAAGCGTCATCCTGGTACGTAGGGCCTCAATGGCACCGTGTTCGCTCTGCCCAAGATGAAGAACGGCATCCGCTGCTCTCCGCCGATACTCGTGCTCTGATTCCAACAGAGCACACGGCGCTGGACATCGACCAAGATGATATTCGAAGCACGGGCGTGCATCGGGCTTGGGAATCAGCGTGCCTTCACAACTTCGCAGCCGATACGCTCTGCGAATCATGTCGCGCAATCGCTCCGCAACAAGCTTGCTGCGAAAAGGACCGTAGTATTCAGAACCATCGTCACTCACATGGTCAGCTATGTCTACCCGTGGGTAGACGTCTGTACTGAATGTGATAAACCAGGGTTTGATGAACTCGCGCGACATCACGTTGAATGATGGCTTGCGTTGCTTTATCACCCGGCTTTCCAGGAGCATAGCTGCCAACTCCGTACCGGTTACCGTCCATTCAATGTGCTTCACAAACCGAATCATGCGGCTTACGCTGCGGCCATGCAGTGGTGCATCATGAAAGTAGCTACGTACGCGGCGCTGCAGACTGCTGGCCTTTCCAACGTACAGGAGTTTCTTTCGAGAAGTGTAGAAGTAATACACTCCCGGTTCGTCCGGTAACTCTTGAAGGTAGGGGGCTAGCTCTTCGCGTGCCCTTGTTTCACGTCGGCTAGTGGTACGAGGAGCATATTGCAACAACACCAGGTCACCCAAGGTTTGTGCACCATGATTCACCATGGCACTCTGAATCATGGATTGCAACACATCAGCAGTTGCTTCCGCATCACCCAACGCACGATGTCGGCCGGTGATCTCCACACCGCAGTGCGCAGCAACGGAGGCAAGGTCGTGACGCAGTAGGTCTGTATGGAGTCTGCGCGACAGCTTGCATGTACACAGTCGCACGAGATCTGGTACTAATCCACCATGCCGCTGAATGGCTCGAGCAACGAAGCCCCAGTCGAAACCTTCGTTATGGCCTACAAAAACGGCACCCGTTTGCAGCAGCTCTTCCTCGATGGCAAGGAGGGCTTCGTCCTCATCGGGGGCATCCGCAACCATGTCGTTGGTGATGCCGGTCATGGTGGTGATGAAGTCCGGTATGCTTTCATGCGGATTCACCAAGCTAGAAAACCGGCGAACCACAGCCCCCTTCTCCATCACCACCATCCCAACCTCGATAAGCTTGTGCTCCCCCTTCGTGCCGCCTGTTGACTCTACGTCCACCACAACAAAGCGCACCTGTTCAAGGGGAAGCTCAAGATTGGTCATGCGCGAAAATTACTGGACAACGTATGGTATTTGCACGCTTATGTCAGTTTCGGCTCCAGGAACTCCTGGCTGCTTATCCGACGCATTGTCGTAGTGATAAAGGTTTACCTGTACAGTTCCAACTCCGCTTGCTCCTGAGGCAACAGTGAACTGTAGCCCAACTGGCTTGCTGTTCTCATCCACATCGGTAGCTGCAAACACCAGCCTGCCCGAGGCATCTGTGTAGATCAATTGGTGCTGGTCGTCCTCATCTGCAATTTCAAGAGTGAGGTCGTCTGGTGGATCCACCGTGGCATTGTACACATGAATAGTACCAGTATAGTTCGTTGATGGTTGTAGCAGCAACGTGTCTATGCGGTTCGGTGCCGCACCGCCTTCACCATCGGCATCTTCCCACGTTGCACGTGTGGTATCACCTGCAGCTGAAACAAGGACGAGTGTGATCGTTGTAATCACTTCATGATCGTCAACGGGAGGTGTGGGATTGTTTTCCGTGCATGACGTGAGCAAGAGCACCTGAAAAGCGGCAAGTACAGAACAAACAATTTTCATGGTTGGTCTCCAAAGGGAATGGTGAATCGAAAAATCACGTCCCTACCGGCATCATCAGCGTAGTACCGATAGCGGGATAGATAGTCGCGATATGAACTGTTGAACAGGTTGGTGATACCAACCGACCATCGAGCGAAGGTGCCAAGGAAGTCCACCGTTCCACCCATCTGTATGTCACACAGCACATAGCCGGGTGGGGGGGGAGCGTAATCCTGATCGGGGACGTAGCGGTTTTGCGTGCCCACGCCCAGTACTCCAATCTCTGCATACACATTCTCCAGGCCCAGCACATCATGTCCATGGATATGCGTAGCCACGCGAATCCGATTGGCAGGCATAAGGAACAATGGTTCGTTATGTGTCTGATCTTGCCCATACACCACAGCCAGTTGGAGCAGAACGTCAACAGGCTCAACCAGCGTCACCGAACCATCAACATCGAGGCCCATGATGAGGGCATCCAACTGCTCATAACGAAATGTTGGGAAGGTTCCTCGCACGGTTATTGTCGGGTTCTCGGGATCGGGAAGGGGCTGAATGAACCCGCGATACATGCTGGCATGAGCGGTGGCCTCCAACCAGTACTGCTCTGTTTGGAACTCCACAGAAAAGTCGGCTCCCGTCATGCGTTCAACACCCAACAAACTGTCGCCGATTTCATACCTGGCAGCACCGTGATGTACACCGTTGCTGTACAGTTCGTTCACATTGGGCTGCCGCCATGCTTGTGCAAGGTTAACGCGTAGGTTCAGAGCTTCGTTGGCTTGCCACATCATGCCCAAGCCCCCTGACAGACCACCGAAGATGCGATGTTGTGAAGGGCTTGGATCACCTATCACACTCTCCGGCCACGCTTCAAGCCAGCGCACGTCGTAGCGCACGCCAGCACTGAAGGAGATGTGTTGCATCACCCACTGCTCATGGATGAACCCAGACAATCCCCACATCACATAATCAGGTATGAGTGCAACACTTCCACCCCTACTGTTGGCCTGCCGCAGACCACTCACCCCAACACTTCCCATGAACGGTCCTACATCACGATGCTTGAACGCTACATCGAGATTGTAGGTGGAGAGGAGGAGACTAATGGCAGGCGACGTGAGACTGGCCTGTAGTCTGGCAATGCTGTCCTGCTCTCGGGCAATGCTGTCGGTACCTCGCCCAACGATGCGCGTATTGTGCCGGTCATATTCATTGCGATAGTTCTGCTGGTATCCCCACCGAAGCGTAAGGTCACCAACGTTCGGCATTGGCAGCGTTCCCGTTGCTATGAACATGCTGTGATTGACTTCTTGCCTGGGTGGTTCGATGGAATAGCGATCTCCGGCAGCAACTAGAGGAGTATCACTTGCGATGGCCCGCTGCAGATCGTCAACGTTGCCAGTGTGTGATGCCGTGAACACGCCCAACGTGGCGTCGAAAACAGACGCAAGCACTGTTGCGGACGGACCATCAGATTCTTCGCCGATCTGAGCGAGTGCACCTGCCGTGTACTGTTCGAATCCAGTATTGTCCAGCGCATACGAGCTGGATCGCATATCGCCTGCCTTGCGTACGCCACCGTACAGACGCAGTGCAACCGGTGCATCAAAGAGTCCACCCTGCTGAACCCAACCACCGATTGCCCCTTGCACATTGTTCATAAACAGGTTTGTTGTGATGGCACCGCTGATACCAGAGCGAGCCAGTAGTGGCACCGGCTGAAGATGGATAACACCACCCATGGCACCTGGTCCGTACTGCACACTCGATGGACCTTTCACCAGATGCACAACCATTGGTGTGAATGGGTCTACTTCCGGACCGTGATCTTCGCCCCACTGCTGGCCTTCCAAGGCAACACCGTTGTTACTTGTAACGATGCGTTGCCCAGTTACACCGTGCACAACAGGTTTTGCCACCGCGGCACCTGTGCGCAGCGCCGTTACACCAGGCAATCTGTTCAGGACGTCGGCTAGTGTTTGCCCACGATGTTCATCCTGCTCACTTATTCCGATGGTATGTGTGGCTTGTGTTGATGTACCTGCAGGTAAGCGCTCGCCGATAACGCTGACGGCTTCGGCCGACACATCGGCTCGCTGGAGAACAATGGTAAAGTCTGCTTCAGCCACAGCACACGTGGTATCGGTGCGGTAGCCAAGTCGGCGTGTTACCACACAAATCGTATCCGAACCCAGCACATGCTCTGGTAGATGGATATGAAACTCCCCATGATGGTCAGTAATGCCGCCGATCTTCTGACCGTCGAGCAGGACTACCACACCAGCTAGTGGAGTATTATCGGTACCGTCACGTACAATGCCATGTACATGCCGGTCGCTGCTGGCAACAAGCAGCAGCAACAAACACAGAACCACAGTTCCGTAAGCAAGGTGAAACAACGGTGAACGTGCCCTCAGGCACAAGCATCAGCCGTTGTATGCAGGTGGCCCTCGTGTGCAGGGGGCTTTGGTAGGCGCATGAATGCAGCAAACTGCAGTCTGGCCAACGATCGTCTCAGCAATCTCTTCGTAGATGATGTGCAGCGTGCCCGAATACGCAAGCACACGGTACTTGGTCACCTTGCAGAACTCGCAGCCTGCATCGTCGGCTCCATTGTCCACCGAAGCCACGTGTTCGCCACGTATCTCTTCATGCACATGTGAGTGCACCATCGTGCCGCTCAGCACTAGCAGGAAGCTGGCAAGCACGCATAATGCTATGGTTCGGGAGGTGAACACCATTGCAAAAATAGTGAAGAGGGTGAGGGTGAGGGAATGTGCTTGCGGTGTGCCGTGCGCTTCGACGAAGTAGGTACACAGTGAGCACCAGCGTTTTTGGAGAGTGGGTCAACACATGTGCGGCAGATGCCACGTGCTTCGTGGCTAATTTCGTTTGATGCGTGCACTTGTACTCCGCGAGCACTCGTTTACCGTTGAAGAAATCCCATCACCGCACTGTGAACTTGGTCAAACACACGTGCGTGTGTTAACGTGTGCATTGAATCACCGCGACCAGTACATACGGGAAGGTTTATACAGCAGGATCATCCTACCCGCCGTGCTGGGCAATGATGTGTGTGGCGTTACGGAGAACGGCGAGCGCGTTGTTGTTGATGCCTCAATCAACTGGGGAGATGATCCGCGCGCGCAGGGCAAGGATTTTCATCTCTTGGGTATGCCAACACAAGGCGGCCTTGCCGAGGAGATATGTGTACCAAGTGCCAATGTATACCCAGCCCCTTCCCATCTGAGTGACGAAGAGGCATCGTGTTTGCCGGTCGGTGGAGTAACCGCATATCGCGCCATGTTCACACGAGGGCAGTTGCAGTCCGGCCAAACCGTTCTCATCACCGGCATAGGGGGGGGAGTGGCAACACTGGCACTCGTGTTTGCTCAGGCAGCAGGTGCACGTGTTTTGGTAAGCAGTCGGTCACAATCAAAACTGGAACGTGCTGCGGAGTATGGTGCTGAGCCCGTGGACGTAACGCGCCATAAGTCTAGCGTTGACCTGATCATCGACAGCATCGGTGGCGACAACCTTACCACCTACTTTGATCTCTTACGTCCCGGGGGCACGATTGTACTGTACGGAGCCTCGGCAGGTGCAGGCAACAATGTGAATCTGCATCGATTGTTCTGGAAGCAGCTTAATGTTCTTGGCTCTTCGATGGGAACACCACAAGACTTTGCCGATATGCTCTCATTCGTAAGCAAGCACCAGATACGTCCGATCATTGACTCCGTATACTCCCTGGATGAGTACAGCGAAGCGTTCGAGCGTATCAAGAACTTCGAGCAGTTTGGCAAGATCGTCGTCAGGATTTAGTGCAGACCTCCTCACTCCTCGGTCACACAGCCGAACTCGTGCGGATCATTCGAAAGAGTCCGCAGCCAGCCGACGCTATTACGCGGCAATACCTGCGTGATCGCAAGTACATCGGTGCATCCGACAGGCGATTCATCAGTGGTTTGGCGTTTCATACACTACGAATCCTTGCTCTTGCAGAAACCTATGCGAGCGAACATGCTATAGCCGATGTAACGATTGCCGCACACGAGCTAGACCTACAGAGTGACTGGGTAAAAGCGCAACCACTCCATGTGCAGATAAACACGCAGGAGTGGCTGTGGGAGGCAACGGTACGGCGATGGCCGGACGCAGCCGATGTGTGGCGTTCCATGATGTTGCCCGCTCCCGTTGGTCTTCGCGTAAACCTTCGTCGCACCACCCGTGAGCATGTTGTACAGCAACTACGTTCCGAAGGTGTGCAGGTTAGTCCCGGTCTCTTATCACCCGCCTGCATCAACGTTAGCGAGCGCATCAACATTCTGCAGCATCCACTCTATCGCGACGGGCTTGTGGAGATTCAGGACGAAGGCTCGCAGCTCATCGGTCTTGCCTGCGAAGTACGCCCAGGAATGAGCGTCCTTGACGCATGTGCCGGTGCTGGCGGCAAAACTCTTTATTTAGCAGACCTGATGAACAATCAGGGGGCTATCGTTTCGCGAGACGTTGAGTGGAACCGGTTGCAGGAGATCCCGAAGCGCGCCTTGAGGGCTGGAATCACCATCATCCAAACCCAGGTTGTTGATGCCAAGACGTTCGAGTCTCGGCAATCTCCTACGGCACGCCAGAGTCATCAGCATACCAGTGCTCGATCATCACATTCTGGACGTCAGTTGTTCGACCTCGTTCTTGTGGATGCACCATGCAGCGGCATGGGCACCGTACGGCGCAGTCCCATGGTAAAGTGGCGACTCACACCCGAACAATTGCACCGGCACACCCGCAAGCAGCTCACTATGCTTCAGCGGTATTCAAAGGAAGTTAGCCCCGGCGGACATCTTGTATATGCCACGTGCAGCATACTACCACAGGAGAATGAAGACGTCGTTCAACAATTCCTATCAGACAATTCTCTATTTACTCTCGAAGCCAGCAACCAGGTGGACCCTTATCACCATGGTACTGATGGGTTGTTTTGGGCCAGGATGCAGAAAGAGTGAGGAGGGAGGGGTACTGAGTGGATTGATTACATCAACTCAGTAAGTCTGCCGACTCAGAAGGTGAATTTTAACATCAAACATCTTCGGTACTCCCGTAATCAAGAACTCCCGTACTCCCGTAATACCGTACTCCCGTAATACCGTACTCCCGTAATCCCGTAATCAAGTACTCCCGTAATCCCATACTCCCGTAATACCGTACTCCCGTAATACCGTACTCCCGTAATCCCGTAATCAAGTACTCCCGTAATCCCGTAATCAAGTACTCCCGTAATCCCGTAATCAAGTACTCCCGTAATCCCGTAATTTCGCCTTCCTGGTCCCGTAGTTCAGCTGGATAGAACGCCAGCCTCCGAAGCTGGAAGTCAGCAGTTCGAATCTGCTCGGGACTACCATGGCTCTGCAATTACGCAGGGCCACTGTTGTTATGGGGTGACCTTAGCCGTATACCTCTTCCCTCCGCTCTGCATGCATACACTCCACACTGCATGAGCGTTTGGTTTGTTCTTCGCATTCGGCACAGACGGGGTGCTGACGGTGACAATCGATGTTGGCACAGTTCACGAGTTTTTCGGCCGGCTTGTCACAATGGAAACATGAGGCAGTTGCGCGGTGATCGTCCGTGTGGTTGATGTCCACCAGGATGCGATTGTCAAACACGTAACAGTACCCGTCCCACAAAGCCCCTCGTACCTCGGGGTCCTTGCCATACGTCACAATGCCACCATCTAGCTGATACACGTTTTTGAAGTTCTCTTCGAGCATATAGGCCGTGAGTTTCTCACATCGAATACCACCGGTACAGTAGGTTACGATGTGCTTGTCCTTATACTCGGACAGGTGCTCCTTGATCCATTGCGGAAACTCACGAAAAGATTGCAGAGGCGGACGCATCGCGCCGCGGAAATGTCCGATGTCATATTCATAATCGGTGCGCCCATCGAGAACCACAACGTCATCTCGCTGAAGCATCTCATAGAACTGTAGGGGGCTTAGGCGCTGGCCGGTTTTTCGCGAAGGATCAATGGGGTGATCTGCGTTGAAGGTTACGAGTTCCTTCTTGACTCGCACGAATAACTTCCGGAAGGCATGGTGCTCTGCATCGTCAATCTTGAACCATAGATCTGCGAACCTGCTGTCAGCATGCATGGCATCCATATAGGCTGCGCATTGTTCCACGGTTCCTGATACGGTGCCATTGATCCCCTCTGTTGACACAAGAATCCGACCCAGCAGCCCAAGCCCCCTACACAAATCCATGTGCTTACTGGCGAACTGCTCTGGGTCTTCGATGTGAACAAACTTGTAATACAGGAGTACTTGGTACATCAACGAAAGCCTTTGTTGTTGGATACCGGCAAACGATCCATCTCCACAGAATCGGCAAATGGTGTTAGCCGCGAATTTCGGCAGGTCTGGTTAGTATTGCCTCCTCCATTGCCTTGGCGAACCTCTCCATTTCATACGCGGTGGTGTACACGTTCGGAGTGATTCGCAACCCTGTGAACTGCTCATGGGTGATTGCAACGGTAAAAATGTGATGCTTGCTCATCAGCCAATCACTTAGCTTGACATGGTCCACACCGTCGACGTGCACGTTAACGAGTGCACACTGGTTGGAAGGTACATTGATCGCAGTGTTAAACGATACTCCATCCAAGCCCCCTACCCTGTGAATCCATAACGAATGCAGGTATCGGAATCGGGCTGCCTTGCGTTCAAAGCCGATGGATCGATTGAAGTGAATGGCATCAATCAGCGCATTATGCATGGCGGCACTGTGGGTACCGATTTCTTCGTACTTGCGAATGTTGGCTTCCTGCTCCTTGGCACTCCCCATGAGTGACCATATCTGTGGTATCAGATCCTTTCTAACATGCAACATGCCAGTACCAATGGGTCCACTAAGCCACTTATGTAGCGACGTTCCATACACATCGCAGCCGATGGCATCGCGCGATGTGGGGAACTGTGCAAAGGCATGAGCACCGTCAATGATGCTGATGAGGTTGTGTTTGCGGGCCAGATCACAGAGTTGCTTAACGGGGAGAATTTGTCCCGTAAGGAACACCGTTTGTGATGCATGCAACACGCGCGTGCGCGGAGTAATGGCCTCCTCGTAAGACCGAACAACCTGTTCAGTATCCGAAACAGGTGTAGCTATCGTAACCTTCTTCACTACGATGCCTTCGCGCCGTGCTCGCTGATCCCACGTGGTAAGCATGCGTGGGTAGTCCTGTGTACTGATCACCACTTCGTCGCCTGGCTGCAAGGGTATTCCTAACTGTGCAGTCTGTAGTGCTTCACTGGCATTGCGAGTAATGGCGATTTCCTCGGCTGTACATCCAAAGAGATCTGCAAGTCCAACACGAACGGTTTCCACGTGTGGCTCTTGGTGACGCCACATCTCGTAAGATGGGATTTGATTGGCCTGTTGCGTTAAACGAACGAAGGTATCCATTACAGATCGAGGTGCAGGTGCTACACCTCCGTTGTTCAAGTTGATAATGGATCGGTCAACGGAATATGCCTGTTGAATTGGAAGCCAGAAGTCTTCGTCGCTTGCTACATCTTCTGGTAACGGGGAGGGGGCTTTGGTATCGAGTGCAAGAATGGTCTCGCGCAACCGTTTGGAACCATAGGCCAAGGGTGCATTCACGAATGGCGTTGCAAGACCTGCTGCTAGCGATGTAAGGAGACGTCGGCGGTTCACGATTTAAGGCTCACAGAAACAACGTTGTTAACATCCTCTTCTCGGTTCAGTGTGCGCGGTATGAGTTGTGCTCCGGGCACGTGTTTACGATTGCTACCAGATTGCGAAGTACCCAGGCTTGGCCACGGTGCATCGCTGCATGATGATCGAACTTGCCCGCTCAACCTACACAGATCTGCAGGTTTGATCAACTGTTTCTCCGAACCTTACGCTTGCGCATTTCATGGCCTATCTCAACGGTACTGCCGGTTGTGCACGAATTGACGGTGCGTTGGGGGGGGCTAAGGAAGCTGCACCCGAATGATACCTTGGCCCCATACCACTTCCTGACCTAGGAGAGCACCGTCGGCAGTAGGGAGCAAGCCATCGCAGCGTGGCGGCGCTGGCAGCGGCATGCCAGTGTGTACATCCACCATGTTTGCTGACAGCAGGGATCGAGGGATCGTCACGATCCGACCATTCATCAGCTGCCTCAGGCCATATACGTGATGCAGTGTAGGTGGTACGGCAACATTCGTCCACTGATCACCGGTTGTGGTTTCCATTGATTGAACAACGCCGTTCGACCCTGTAGAGTATACGCGAAGCGTACTTGCCCCCTTTGATGCTGCGTCGGCCGTTTGTACAATCAAGCCAGTGATTGGTCGCAAAGGGCAGACCAGGAATCGCCAACTCACACCGCGATCTGTGCTCTGCAGTATTCTTCCCGAATTCATGGCTACATACAGGTGGTCATCGTTCCAAGAGACGGATCGATCGTTAAGATCTGCCAGCGACTCTGTTGGTGGTTCTGCCAACATTGGTAGGCTTTGCGTCCATGTAGCTCCTCCATCAGTCGTGCGCGCAACCACCCACTTACGCTCGATGCGTCGGCCTTGCGTACCCAGCACGGTGCCATGTTTGGCATCAAAGAAATGAACGTTCACCGGTCTGTCCAGTCCAACCGCTTCTGGGCGTATCACGGCCCATGACTTTCCGCCGTTGGTAGTCTGGCGCAGTTCCACTGTGTCCTCTCGCATAGTTACAACCCATGCTGTTTGAGCCGACACAGCGCAGACGTCAACTCCCCAGCGCCACCAGTCTGCAGTAACGCATGAAGTATCCCAAGACTTCCCCTCGTCCGTACTGCGCACGGCCCACACACCCGCAATTGTTGGCAACCTGTCGATGTTGCTCGAGGTAATCCCCCAAATGGTCCCGTCTTCGGCACGATCCAGCTGCATAACGCTGTTGGTTTGGAAGTCCATCTTCAGGTTGATCACCTGGCCTGAGCTGATGGTTGTGAGAAAGAGAATTGGGAGCAGGTAGCGCATAGAGGAAATTAGGGATATCAGGTGGGAAGCGCAGTGTGCTGGAAGGTGGGAAAGAGGTGGGGAAAGAGGTGGGAAAGAGGTGGGAAAGAGGTGGAAAGTGAGAAAGAAAAGGTACCGGGACAATAGGTGTCCCGGTATTGGTACCGGGACACCTATTGTCCCGGTACCTTTCCGTTTTCCGATCCCACAACCGCATCTCCCCCGCCCCTACCTACCCTCCTCCGTAGTTTCCGTCATGTTTTCTCTCCTCACCCCTATTCTCATCCTCCAACTCGCCGGTCAGCCTGTGGCGGGTGTTGTGAATGCAGACACGATCGCGCTCGAATTCTATGCAAGAGAGGTCGGACGCAAGGCAGAGCTGAATGCTACGGTGGGCACAGCTACCGCTGCCGACATTATGCAACAAACCTGGAATGCTTTGGTCGAGGATGTGCTCCTGCGCCAGGAAGCGAAACGCCTCGGACTCGACGTCTCAGACCGGTTCGTTGATAGCGTGCTGGTGTTCGCGCCACCAGACTTTGTTCGGAGAAGCGTGGTAGACGCCAAGGGCAGGTTCGACCCTCAACTCATGAAAGCCATGCTTTCAAATCCCGACTCACTCGCGCAAGCACGGTCGAATGGTCGGGCTTCTCGCGAGGCACGGGCTCAATTGCAGGCAAGCGTGGAAGAACTCCGGAACAGAACGGCGTCTCTCCTCCGCAAGCAACGGTTGCAGGAGCTGATTGCTGAGTTTGCTCCCACCGATACCGCGGAGCTGCTGGAGGTGTACGATAAGACCCTGTATCGTGCAACGGCTGACGTTGTTTACCTGCCATGTTCCACCGTGAGCTTTACTCCATCCGAAGCGCAGATTACTGCATGGTTCAAGGCCGACTCGTTGCGATACACCACTCCAACAGAGATGCGGCAGCTTGGCTTGTTCATCTGGGCTGCTACAGCCTCTCCGAGCGATAGCTCACTGGTGATTTCCAACGTTCGAGCATTTGTGGGTATGATCAATGGGGCACATGATCAACGGAAACGGGATTCCATCTGGAATGGAGTAGCCAAGGACGTTGAATCACTCCAAGTACGGCTGCACCCAGACTCAGCCGCTGTGCGTGAATTCTACGACTTGGTGCGATCCACGCGCGATGGAAAGCCCGGAACATGCATCGGTCCGGTGTTCCATCCTCTTGGCATTCATGTACTGCTGGTGGATAGCGTGCTCTCCTTACCGAGCTCTACGAAAGAACCAACCTATGTTGTTCGTGCAATCATTGCACCAGTGCAGCCAGGCCAGACAACTACGGATAGCCTCATCGCCGAAGTGCGCACGGCGGCACAAATGTTCGCCGACGGGAAAACGCCTATCCACATCGCCGAAACGTTCCGAAAGCCCCTTACCGTGAGTCCGTGGATTTCTCCCACCGACAAGTTGTACGACAGCTACCGACTGGTGCAGGCTGCTTTCGAGGTGCAGGTGGGTGGTATGACGGAGCCAGTTGATACTCCCGACAGTGGATTCGTGCTTGCCATTGTGATGGACTCTATCCCTGCCGGGCCTATGCCTGTCGAAGCTGCACGCAGTCGCATCATTGCCGACATCCAGCGCGACTATGCATGTACACGCCTGGAACGTCAGGCACAGTCCATGCGTGCTGTTTGTACAGTGCTCGATGATGGACGTCTCTTTGTTGCTGAACAGCTTCCTGGTATGTCCATCTGGCGCGACCAGACCCTTGATGGATCGGGCTTTGTTGGCCCGGAGGTGTTCGACATGGTGGCATCACTCGCCATCCGGCGTTCCTCCTCCACGGGCCTTATCGGCCCCTTCCGCGGTGATGCCGGCTGGTATGTGGTAAACATCACAACTCTGTCAAAATCTTCATCCCCCCCCTTCGCGGAATGGCTCCAAGGTGATGGTTCCATCCATCTGCAGCAGCAACGGCAAGCTGTGTGGGAGCGCTGGCTCATGGATGTACGATCGCGTGCCACGATTGTGGACCTTCGAAAGCTCTACTTCCGCTATTAGCCGTATGCTCATTATTGTAGACCTTGGTAACGTACTCTACGAGATCGATTTCAACCGCACTGTTCAAGCATTCATGCGTTTGCCAGGATACAACGGCACACCATTCCGCTTTGGTATTGATGATCAGGATGCACTGTTCGAAATGTTCGACAAAGGCCAGCTCGAACCAACATGGTTCTATCAGAATCTCAGAACCCGCTTCGGCTTTACTGCATCCGATGAGGAGATGGAGAGAGCATGGAACTCCATTCTAATAGCCCCCTACGAGTTTGCCCGTGATGTGCCTGTACAACTAAGGAACCGATTTCAGCCGCAGGCAGCTGAACTCGAAACATCACTTCGCGTCGTGCTGCTATCGAACATCTCCGAACCGCACCTGCAGCTTGCCTTTCGCACGATGCCAGAGCTGCGAACACCGCAGTTGATGGGTCTCGATGCCACGTACTTTAGTTGTAGAACCGGAGTTCGCAAGCCTGACCCTCAAGCATTCCTGTATGTGTGTGAGAAGGAGGGGGCTTTGCCAGAGCAAGCCGTGCTTTTCGATGACAGCAAGGCCAATGTTAACGCTGCACGGAAGCTGGGCATGCGCGCTAGTTTGGTTACGCCGGGAGATCAGCACCTCGCGTTTCGCGAGCTACTGTGAGTGCCACAACGCCAACCAGGTACGATGCACCAAAGGCAAGGATGGCATGCGAGTAGCCACCAAACAACTCAATGAGCACACCAACACCGAGTGCTCCTGCCAGTCTATCTGCATTAAAACATACACCGGTGGCAGTGCCGCGTATCAGCGTTGGAAACAGTTCCGGAACGTACCCTACCAGTACACCTTGATTGCTGCCTATAAAGAAACTCAGCATGAACACTAGGCCGTAGAGCACGAAGCCTGCGTCGTGCGTGGGCAGGAAGATCAGGAGTGTGGTTACCAAGCACCCCACATAACCGAATGCGGCAGCACCTCGCCTTCCAATTCCATCGGCAAGGGGTCCACTGGCAAAGCCCCCTACCACACACCCAAAACCAAGTAGCATGTTGGTGATCGATCGCAGATCATTACGCTGATGGGGGGGGGCGAGAGACCCGACCCACGTTGGCAGCCACACGAACACGGCCCATAAAGCAATGAGCATTGATCCAAAGAGAGCGATGCCTGCGAACAGATCCTTACGGTACTCTGGAGAAAGGAGAGAGGTGCGACGTGAATGCGTCTGCACTCGAGCATCCTCGCTAGTCTTCCACCAATCACTCTCACGCAAGAGTATCAACACGGCAATGGCCAGAACGATCGTTGACGAGCCTGCCACATAAGCAGCACGCCAGTCGGTTACGTTTCTTGCAATCACCCCACTTACAACGAATCCCATCGGGAAGGAGTTGGCTACGATGCCAACCATTCGAGCTCGATTCGTGCGTGCATAGGCCTCGGACACGTATACAGCTGCAATGAGAATGATGCTGCCAGCACCAGCGCCGGTAAAGAACCGGATGATAAGTAACGCTGGTACAGACTGAGCAAGTGCCGTTGATCCGATTCCAATACTGCAAACCAACACAGCAAGGAACAGAGCCATGCGCCTACCTACTCTGTCGCCCAACGTACCCGTGACTACTGCACCCAAAGCCCACCCCAACAGGAACGATGCTCCTCCATACGAGCCAATACGGCCTATCGTACCGGTATCGGCAGCACCAGTAATCGCTGATACAATTGGAGGAAGGTACTGACTGAATAACGACGCACTAATTCCGGCACATACGGTTGCCAGATAACAGATCGCGAATACCATTGCGCGTTGATGCATGGGCAAAGATATTGGCCGTACCTTTGCAGCTCACGTCCTGGTCGTTGCCACAAGCAACGCAATGAGGGAAGCGGGTGTAACTCCCGCACGGTCGCGCCGCCGTAACGGCTGACGAGTCATCCACGCCCGCAAGGGCAGCCACTGAGTTCCTCGGAAAGGGGCTTGGGAAGGCGGATGAGGAGGACGAAGCCGAAGTCGGAATACCTGCCAGGATATCATATCACCAGCGGCGTTGCCGCGCCGTCGCGCTGAACGACGGTATCTTGGAGGTAGCCATGCGCAGCCTTGCGTTGGCGTTTCTGCTCGTTTGTGTTCCTGCCATATCGCAGGTAACAGTTCCCACTCAGCCAATTGTAGCATCCATCATTCCGGACAATGATGTGGTGCACGTATTTACCGGCCAGGTAGATGCAGACTACGATGGCATGTTCGATGACGGTGACAAAGCCGCACAGTGGCTTATCGTCAACGCTTCTTCATTCGATGTGCAACGCACACTCACTCTTCCTTGGTCGTCCACTTCGGTGAACAGACCGGCATTCGACCCGATACTGGGTTTGATGGTGTTTGGTATTGGAGACACAGTTATCAGCTACACTTCCAGAACCCAGGAGCGGAGTGCAACTCCGATATGGATTGGTCCAAACAGTGCTTCAGCCTATCACCCGGCAACACAGCGGCTGTTCATAAGCAGTAGGCCTAATTACACGGATCCCGGTACGGTCGTTGTTTTTGACCTGCCCAGTCTTGCAGCTCGGGAAATTTCCGTGGGAGTAAACCCACAACAAACGGTTTTCTTCCAGAAGGCTGATCGAACCACAGCCATTACATTGTGCGAAGGTCTCATGGGGACGGGAACGGGATCGCTGGTGTTCATAGATCAGATTGGCGTTACACAGTCCATCACCATTGGCGACACTCCCAATCACATGGCTATCGACGAAGCGGCAGGTGTGCTGTATGTGGCCATGAGTGGCGAACATGCCATCAAGGTGGTTGACGTGACCACACGAACGGTAACGGCTACGTGGCCTACACCTACAAGCGGATTCAACGGACCACGTGAAGTGGCAATCAATGATGACTTCGTTTTCGTAACCACCTATGCCTCCACCGTACACACCTTCCGCAGATCGGATGGCACACTGGTTGGCACCATTCAGCTTCCGGCTAAGGCTGACCCCATTGCCGCCATTGGTGATAAGCTCTGGGTTGGCCTATCCTACGTTACGGGTGGTTACACTGGTACCGGAAACGTGCTGGTATATCCTCAAACGGCAACCAGTGTTTCCGAGGATCGGAGTGTTGCTACACACATTCATTGCGATGGTACTACGCTTCACGTTCCGTTCTCAGCTACTGCGGGCAGTTTTGTAATCCTGGGCAGTGATGGGCGCACGTACTCTGCAGAATGTGTAGACGCAACGTTGGGAACTCTAAACGTGAGCACTTTGGCTACCGGGATGTATGTTGTGACCAACGGACGGAATGCAGCCGTGTTCACCATTCTTCGTTAGATGTACCCACGCTGGCAAATCAACACACTATTGATCCTTGCGGCGCTGGCGATAGCCAGCGCCGCATTTGTTGATATTCCCCTTGCTCAGTTCATTGCCAGCCACGCTACGCCGTGGACGAATGATATTGCACACATGCTGGAAAAGGTAGGCGAAAGTCAGTGGGTGCTTGGATATAGCATCATCACCACTGTGATTGCCTGGCGCAGCTGGAAAAGCCTGGCAAAGCGCCACGCTGCTTTGTTCATTTCTGTGGCAGCATCAGGCATCCTTGCTAACATCATCAAGGTGATCGTTTGCAGGCCACGCCCACCACTCATGCTTGATCAGGGGGCTGTGGTGCCACAGGTGTTTGCTTTCATCGTTGACTGGGGGTGGAATTCGTTCCCGTCCGGTCACGCAACCACAGGCTTGAGTATTGCCGTGGCAGGGAGTGTTGCATGGCCACGTTTGTGGTGGCTAATGTGGATTCTGGGACTGGGAATCGCTCTTGGCCGCGTGCTCTACAACGTGCATTACCTTAGCGATGTTATTGCAGGCTCCATGGTAGGCATGGCCGTTGCATGGTGGGTTGTTAACCGTCTTACGTTGAACAACCCCTCGGAGAGCGCAGTAACGCAGTGAAGTGCTCAGCGCTCATTGCCGCTACGACAAGCATGCTGAGTATTCAGCCGATCATTTGCTGAGCAGCTAGTGTAACATCTCGTTCTTGCGCCTAGATTCTTCTGCCAACGCACGCTTGAATGCAACGAGCTTGCAGCGCAACGTTTCGTCAGTAATGGCAAGAACCTGCACAGCAAGAATCCCGGCATTACGTCCGCCCCCTACCGCCACCGTTGCTACGGGAACGCCGGCTGGCATTTGAACAATGCTCAGCAGCGAATCCAGCCCGCGCAGTTGTTTCGTGGGCACGGGAACACCGATCACGGGCAACGGCGAATGTGATGCCAACATGCCGGGAAGGTGGGCGGCACCGCCAGCTCCTGCGATGATGATCTTCAAACCACGCTCATGTGCGGTTGTGCCATATTCGGCCATATCAGCAGGTGTGCGATGGGCACTAAGCACACGAATCTCGTATGGAATGCCGAACTCTTCACAAACTGCAGCGGCATCGCGCATTACGGGCAGATCTGTATCCGAGCCCATAACGATGCCAACAATGGGTGCGCTGTTCATGATGCAGCCTCGTTGGAAAGGGTGCGTAGACGTTTCATCATACCAATGATGTTGGACCTACCTTCGCCAGTGATTGCCGATGTTGGGATAACATCCACTACATGGGTGCATTGCGAAAGCAAGGTTCTAAACTGATTGAGTCGGGCTTCTACCTGCCGAGGCTTGAGCTTATCTACCTTGGTAAGAAGCACTGCATACGGTCTGCCAGCAAACTCCAGTTCTTCAACCATGGCAAGATCTGGCACCATGGGGTCGTGCCGAGCATCCACAAGCACACACGCTAGCAGCATTTGACTTCGTTGAAGCAGGTAGGTACGAATGAGTTCGCTGAAGGAGGCTCGCTGCTCCTTGCTCACACGAGCATAGCCGTAGCCCGGAAGGTCTACAAGCATGAAGCCTGCATCCGTTGTGTAAAAGTTGATTTCCTGCGTCTTACCAGGCGTGTTTGATACCCTGGCCAGCCCACCATGCCGCACGAGCTGGTTGATGAGCGAGGACTTGCCAACGTTCGACCTGCCAATCATAGCAACCTCTGGCAGATCCGATCGGGGGAACTGCGATGGAGCGGTTGCTCCCTTGAGAAACGTTGCCGTGATTAGGTCGGTCATAACCCTGAATGTAGTTGTGAAACTCCCTATAAAACAGGAACGCCGGACCGAAGTCCGGCGTGTGGGAGTTCACTCATGAGTTGTCAATTATGCATTGTCAGAGGGCTTGTCTTCGTCCGATTTTGCAGGGGCATCCCCTTCTGAAGCACCATCTGCAGCTTGTTCATCGGCAGAGCCTTCTACACCGTTGTCAGCTTGTGCCACCACTTCCTCTGCAGACTCAACATCCGCTGTTGCTGCGTTTGCAGCTAGCACTTCAGCTACTTCTTCTGCAACGGCAGTATCTGCGGCTTCGACGGTATCACCACTTGGGGCGGCGGTTTCTTCAGCAAGTGTTGGCACAGCCTCGGCAGCGATAGACTGAGCACCGGCAGGTTTGCGAGCCTCTGGCTTCGTGCGCGTTTTACGCGTCTTGGAACTCACGCGGCCATCTTGCGGATTAGACCAATCGACAAGCTCAATAACGGCTTCCGGTGCCTGGTCACCTCGACGTTGGCCAAGCTTGGTGATGCGCGTGTATCCACCATTCCGTTCAACCACCATCGGGGCGATGGTATCAAAGAGCTCCTGAAGAACTGCCTTGCTCTTGATGTAACGGCCTACCATACGGCGATTGTGCACGTCAACACCGCTGATGGTTCCAGCTCTCTCTGCGCTATAGGCCCGGCGTGCGCGCGTGATGAGTTGTTCGGCAAATGAGCGCAGCTCCTTGGCCTTGGCCAAGGTTGTTACCACGCGCTTGTGCTCGAACAGGCTAGAGGCCATGTTTGAGAGCATGGCCTTGCGGTGGCTTGCAGTGCGCTTGAGCTTCCGCCCGGCATACCCGTGTCGCATGTTATTCGCTTTCCTTGAGTTCGTCTTGAATGTATTGAGCTACGTCCATCCCGAACGTAAGTCCGTTCTGGTACACCACGTCAGTAAGTTCTGCCAGACTCTTGCGGCCGAAGTTGCGGAACTTGAGCAGGTCCGTTTCTTGTAAGCTTACAAGGTCGGCCAAGATCTTAATGTTTGCTGCCTTCAAACAGTTGTGAGCACGCACGCTGAGTTCGAGTTCATCAACCGGTTGCAACAGGATTCTACGCAAGCGCATACGCTCCTTCTCCTGTTCACTGCCAGGCTCGGTGGCACTTGCTGCATCATGCTCATCTGCCGTAAGTGAAGCACCACGGAACAGCTTCACATGGTCCAGCAGAATGGATGATGCTTCCTGCACTGCCTTCTCGGCAGTGATCGAGCCATCCGTAAGAACATCCAGCGTGAGCTTTTCATAGTCCGTCTTCTGACCCACACGATACGGATCCACCTTGTAGATCACGTTCTTGATGGGCGTAAAGATTGCATCAATGGGCAGCATGCCAACAGGAAACTCCGAGGTTACCTGTTCTTCGGCCGGCACGTAACCGTTACCGCGACCGATGCGCAACTCTACGTCGAAGTCTGCATCGTCGGCCAGGTGAGCAATCACCTTGTCGGGATCCAGAACTTCAATCTCGGGCGATGCATCACCGATGGACTTGGCAGTCCACGTTCCACCACCCTTAACCGTGAACGTAATGCGATTTGGGGCCTTCTTGTCGGCCACACGCAAACGCACTTCCTTCAGGTTCAGAATAATCTCGCACATGTCTTCCACCACACCAGGTATGGTCTGGAATTCATGAAGCACATCGGTAATCTTCACGCCGATGATCGCCGATCCAGGGATGGAAGAAAGAAGCACCCGGCGCAGAGCATTCCCGATCGTAACGCCATATCCCTCTTCAAGCGGATATAGGGTAAACTGCACGTGGAACTCCGAGCCAAGCTGCTCGGCAAGCATGCGCTCCGGCATCTGAATGTGGGTGTTCATGATTGACCTTGTGTTTTTGTCGTTGGTGATGGTTGGGAAGGGGCTTTGGCCCACATGACGCTGCCAGCTTGCTTATACGCGACGGCGCTTTGGCGGACGGCAGCCGTTGTGCGGAAGCGGTGTGCGGTCTGTGATGGACAGAACTTCCAGGCCGGCCTGCGTGAGTGCGCGCACGGCGGCTTCGCGGCCAGACCCGGGACCCCGCACAACCACGTCTACCTTGCGAAGACCCATTTCGTAGGCCTGGCGCGCTGCCTTGTCGGCGCTTACCTGCGAGGCATACGGCGTGTTCTTCTTGGAACCGCGGAAGCCATTTTTGCCGGCTGACGACCATGTGAGCGTGTTGCCATACGTGTCCGTGATGGTCACGATCACGTTGTTGAAGGTAGCGCGCACAAACGCCTTGCCGTGAACATCGGCTACGATTTTGCGTTTGACGCGTTTTTTAGCTGCTGCCATGTATTCTCCGTCTTGGGTGTGCAGTCAGTATGCCTGCCTGACTACGATGATTTCTTACTTACGTGCGGCCTTCTTCTTTCCGGCCACTGTCTTGCGCTTGCCCTTACGAGTACGCGCATTGGTTCTCGTGCGCTGGCCGCGTACGGGAAGACCTCGACGATGCCGAAGGCCACGGTAACAACCGATGTCCATCAGTCGCTTGATGTTGAGCTGAATCTCGGAGCGCAACTGCCCTTCCGTCTTGTAGTCACTCAAGACTTGACGGATGCGTGCAATCTCGTCGTCACTCCATGTGCTAACCCGCTTTGTGGGGTCAATGCCTGCTTTGTCAAGTACGTCACGGCTAGTGGTTGGTCCTACACCAAAGATGTAGGTGAGCGCAACCAAGCCGCGCTTGTTCTTTGGCAGGTCTATGCCAGCGATACGTGCCACAGTGTTCTCCTCTTACCCTTGACGTTGCTTGTAGCGGGGGTTCTTCTTGTTGATGACGTACACCTTCCCCTTCCGACGCACGATCTTGTCGTCGGGGTTGCGTTTCTTAACCGAAGCCTGAATTTTCATGATGCTGCTCCTGAAGTGGGCCCGTGCCGAAGCCCCCTGCGAGATTTATTTGTATCGGTACACAATCCGACCTTTGGTAAGGTCGTATGGCGACATTTCAACGGTGACCTTGTCTCCGCGGAATATCTTGATGAAGTTCATCCGCATCTTCCCGGAAACATGTGCATGGATTTGATGCCCGTTCTCCAGTTGAACGATGAACTGTGTGTTGGGTAGCGCCTCCACGATGGTGCCGTCAACACGAATCGCGTCATTCTTACTCATGCGGCCAACTGCGATGTGGTTAGGATGCGTGGAGAGTTCCCGTTAATCACCACAGTGTGCTCGAAGTGGGCTGATGGCTTGTTGTCGGCTGTATACACCGTCCACCCGTCCGCTGCCGTATGAACCTGAAACATTCCCATGTTCACCATGGGTTCAATCGCCAATGCCATGCCGTTCACAAGCCGAATGTTTGGATAGCGTGAACGGTGTAATAAACCGGGTACGAAGTTGGGTACCGGTGGCTCCTCGTGGAGATTTCGCCCAATGCCATGCCCAACCAGCTCGCGCACAACGGAAAAGCCGTTCTTCTCCACGTGTGTTTGGATAGCCTTTGCAATGTCGTACACCTTTGCGCCTTCAACGGCTGCTTCAACGCCAAGCATAAGCGACTCGCGCGTTACATCTAGCAGACGCTGTTTTTCTGGCGTGATGGTACCTACGGCAATCGTGCGAGCACTGTCACCATAAAAACCATCGAGCTCTACTCCACAGTCAACACTAACCACTTGCCCTTCCTTCAGCACACGAGCACTGGGCATTCCATGCACCACTTCTTCATCAATACTGATGCAAAGCGTGAAGGGGAATTCCTTGTGATCAACACGATAGCCCTTGAATGCGGGACGCCCGCCCTTGCTAAGAATGAATTCCTCGGCAAGTGCATCAAGCTCACGAGTAGTCACACCCGGGGCAATGTGCTGTTGTACTAAGTCGAGTGCTTCTGCAACTACTCGGCTTGCTGCAGCCAACTGTTCAATATCGGCTGCACCGTGAATGGGAGCTATGGTGTCGGTTAACGTCATTGTCCGCTCAAGGCTCCAGCTCGTCCACGAATGCGACCGGTTTTCATGAAGCCGTCGTAGTGCCTCATCAGGAGATGTGATTCAATCTGTTGCAGCGTGTCCAGCGCAACACCTACGATGATGAGCAAGCTGGTTCCACCAAAGAAGGATGCGAAGAGTGGTGGCACTTGCAGAACATTCATGGCAAACGTGGGCAGAATAGCCACGATAGCCAGGAAGATGGCTCCTGGTAAAGTAATGCGCGTGAGAATGTTCTCGATGTATTCGGCCGTATGGGCACCAGGGCGAACGCCTGGAATAAACCCGCCATTCCGCTTCATGTTGTCGGCCACTTCCTTAGGATTGAAGGCGATGGCTGTATAGAAGTACGTGAAGAACAGAATCATTAGTCCGTACGTGAGTGCATACCACACGCTTCGTTCGCTGAAGGCATTGGCCAGTCCTTGCAGGAAGGCATTATCTGGGAAGAACGAAGCAACGGTTGCAGGAACAAACAATATCGACTGTGCGAAGATGATAGGCATAACGCCTGCCGTGTTCACGCGCAACGGTATGTACTGTGTTGTTCCGCCGTACACCTTTCGTCCTACCTGCCGCTTGGCATACTGAACAGGAATCCGACGGGCACCCTGAGTAACCAGAATAACGGCCGCAATGATTCCTGCGAGGAGCACGAGAAGCACGGCATCCACAACCAGGTTCCGCGATCCACTGCTGATCAGCGATATCTCTTGTGAGAGCGAGGTTGGGAATCGTGCAATAATGCCGATCATGATGATCAGGGAAATGCCGTTTCCAATGCCACGATCCGTGATCTGCTCCCCAATCCACATGAGAACGATCGTTCCAGCGGTAAGGATAAAAACAGAAGAAAGCGTCCAAAACAACGTTGCCTCTGGCACCGCACTTATCTGATTCACCGGCTGTGCAACCTTGATGGTTACACCCCAAGCCTGCAGTGCTGCAAGGAAAACGGTAAGGATGCGAGTGTACTGGTTAATCTTTCGCCTGCCATCCTCGCCCTCCCGCTGAAGCTTCTGCAGCTCGGGGAGCACAACACCAGCTATCTGCAGAATGATGCTTGCCGAGATATACGGCATGATGCCCAAGGCAAACACGGCAGCGTTCGAGAAGGCGCCACCCACGAACATGTCGTAGAGGCCAAAAATCGTTCCAGAAGCATCACCAGCCGAAGAAGCCGCGCGCAAGAGGTCAATGTTTACACCGGGTATCGTTATAAACGACCCAATGCGAACAGCCACTAGCGCAACCAACGTGAAAATGATGCGCTGCCGCAGCTCTTCGATCTTGAAGATGTTCCGTATGGACGTGATGATGTTAGCCATTGATGGTAACTACTCCGCCGGCTGATTCAATTTTTTGTTTGGCAGTTGCCGAGATCTTATCTACGGTTACGTTTACTGCCACGGAAATCTCGCCATTGCCCAGTACCTTTACGGGTGCCGACTTTCTGCGTACGACACCAAGCTTGTAGAGTACCTCGGCATTCACAACGCCGTCAACAATCTTTCCTGAATCCACCAGCGACTGTAGCGTAGCTACGTTCACTTCTTGGTGTTCCACCCGGTTGATGTTGGTAAAGCCAAACTTTGGTACACGCCGAGTGAGGGGCATCTGACCACCTTCGAAGCCAGGAGACTGGCTGAAGTTGCTACGCGACTGATGTCCCTTGTGGCCACGCGTCGAGGTGCCACCATGGCCTGATCCGGCACCACGTCCTACACGCTTCTTGCGGTGACGGGAGCCAGCGGCCGGTTGGATGTTGCCAATGTGTTTCATCGTTGGTTAGTCCTGTACTTCTTCTACGGTGACCAGGTGGCGCACGGCATTCACCATTCCCAGTATCTGCGGGTTTTTGGGCTTAATGGTTATGGAGTTCGGTCGTCCAAGCCCAAGTGCCTTGATGGTAGCCTTGTGCTTTTCGATTGAACCGATGACGCTGCGGACTTGGGTGATCTTGAGTTTCATGATTATTCCCGGTTCTTCTTAGCCGTGGATGACCTTTTCAATGCTCACACCTCGGCGTGCTGCTACGGATGCAGCATCTTCAAGCTGCTGCAAGGCATTCATGGCGGCCTTAACGGTGTTGTGTGGGTTGGAAGAACCCATGGATTTAGTAAGCACATCCTTTACACCTGCCAATTCAAGGATGGCGCGCACGCCACCTGCGGCAATCACGCCAGTACCTGGTGTGGCAGGACGGATCAAAACCTTCGCTGCACCAAAACGGCCGGTAACCTCGTGCGGTATGGTACCATCCATCACACGCACCTTTACCACGCTCTTCTTTGCAGCTTCGGTAGCCTTGGTTACGGCATCCGATACTTCGCCGGCTTTGCCAAGTCCGTAGCCAACATGACCGTTTTCGTCGCCAACAATCACGATGGCACTGAAGTTGAACCTACGTCCACCCTTCACTACCTTGGCCGTGCGGCCAACGTACACGATCTTGTCCTTAAGATTCAGATCCGATAGTTTCTGTTTTGCCACGTACAACTCCGATGCGTTAGAAATCCAGCCCGTTTTCGCGGGCGGCTTCGGCCAGCGCCTTTACGCGGCCGTGATAGAGGAATCCGTTCCGGTCGAAAGCAACCTTCGACACATTGGCGGCCTTTGCACGCTGTGCCAGCACAGAGCCAACCAGCTTGCTCAAATCGGTCTTCTTCATTTCCGGAGTGATCTGGCTTTTGATTTCGCCTTCCACACTGGAAGCTGCAACCAGCGTTCGCGCCGTTACATCGTCAATGATTTGGGCATAGATATGCTCCGACGAGCGGAACACCGTAAGGCGCGGACGCTCCGGGCTGCCGTTGATGCGCCCACGAACGCGCTTGTTGCGGCGCTCGTAACGGGCTCTCTTTGATGCTATGCGGTTCATGGTTCAGTCCTTCCTTACTTGCCTGCCGACTTGCCAGCCTTCCGGCGAATGTATTCTCCCTCGTATCGGATACCCTTGCCTTTGTATGGCTCAGGCTTGCGCAGATCCCGCACCTTGGCGGCAATCATGCCTACGAGTTGTTTGTCGATACCCTTCACTGAGAACGCCGTGGGTGTTGCTACGGCAAACTCTACTCCATCAGGTGGCATGAAGTAGATAGGATGTGAATAGCCAAGGTTCAGCACAAGTGCCTTCCCTCTCAACTCCACCTTGAACCCTACCCCTTCAATCTGAAGCTTCTTTTCGAAGCCGTTACTTACACCTTCCACCATCCATGCTACATGCGCACGAGTAAGGCCATGCAGTGCACGAACCTTCTTCTCGTCATTCTCCCGCTCAAATCGTAGCTCAGCCCCTTCGCGATGCGGCATGATGCGGGGATCCACGGCAAACCGAAGCTCGCCCTTCGGACCCTTCACAGTGCACACCCCGGCATCGAACGTAACGTTCACGTTACTCGGAACGGAGATGGGCTTTTTTCCTACGCGTGACATACTCGAGTTCTCCTACCAGATCGTACACAGAATCTCGCCGCCAACGTTTTCGCGACGGGCTTGTTTGTCCGACATCACGCCACGTGGTGTCGAAATAATCGCAACACCCAGACCATTGCGCACTCGCGGCAACTCCGCCACACCAGCATACACGCGGCGTCCAGGCTTGCTCACACGCCGGATCTCGCGAATCACCGGTTGGCCGTAGTAGTAGCGCAACTTCACTTCCAGAGTTGGCTGCGGACCTTCCTCGCGCAAGCTGTAGCCAGCAATAAAACCCTGATCCTTCAGGATTTCTGCGATGGCCACCTTGAGCTTGGAACTGGGAACGTCAAGCGTCTTATGTTTTGCTGCCGACGCATTGCGAATGCGCGTCAGGAAGTCGGCTATGGTGTCTGATACAGGCATGGTCGTCAGTTGTTTGTCATTGGAAGGGGGCTTTTGGGTTTACCAGCTAGCCTTGCGAACACCGGGGATCTTGCCCTCGAGAGCGAGTTGCCGGAACATGTTTCGGCACAGTCCATACTTGCGGTATACACCGCGACCACGACCAGTGACCAAACAGCGTTGGCGGATGCGGGTTGGCGCGCTGTTTCTAGGCAGCTTTTGCAAACCTTCCATGTCGCCGGCTGCTTTGAGTTCTGCACGCTTGGCTGCGTACTTCTCTGCAAGTCGGGCCCTGCGCTCGTTGCGGGCGATGATGCTCTTCTTGGCCATGTGGTTCCTTAGTCTTTCTTCCGGAATGGGAATCCAAATTCTTGCAGTAAGGCGTATGCCTCTTCGTCCGTCTTGGCACTCGTTACGAAGGTGATGTCCATACCGGATATCTTGTTCACCTTGTCAACATCAATCTCCGGGAAGATGATCTGCTCCTTCACACCGAGTGTGTAGCTACCACGGCCGTCGAAGCTCTTGTCTGAGAAGCCACGGAAGTCACGAATTCTTGGCGCAGCTATGTTGATGAAGCGATCAAGAAACTCATACATCCTGGCTCTGCGCAGCGTTACGCGAGCACCAATGGGCATACCTTCGCGCAACTTGAAGTTGGCAATGCTCTTACGCGCACGGGTAACTGCCGGACGTTGACCGCTGATCAGCTCCAACTCGTTTACGGCAGCCTGAAGAGTCTTGGTGTCCTGTGTAGCGCTGCCAACACCAATGTTGATTGCAATCTTCTCCAACTTTGGCACCTGCATGATGGAACCATAGTTGAAGCGCTTCATAAGCGAAGGCACAACGCTCTCGCGGTAGAACTCAGCCAGACGCGGGGGAACGGGTGCTTCCTTCACATCCTCCAGCCGAGGTCCGTCGGGCTTGAAGTCAATCTTTTTCTGTTGAGTCTTGGCCATGATTACAATTCCTCACCGGTAGTAACTGCCAGGCGCTTGATGATGGTCTTGCCATTCACGGTGGAGCGCTCGCGACGAATACGTGTTGGCTTCCCTTCCTTGTCCACCAACATCACATTGGAATAGTGCACGGGTGCTTCGATCTTGATGATGCCACCGTTTGGGTGCTTCTGCGACGGACGCGTGGCCTTGGAACGCAGATTTACACCTTCAACAAGAACCATCATCTTGTCTGGAATCACCTGCAGAACGCGGCCTACCTCGCCCTTGCTGTTACCGGCGATCACCTTCACGGTGTCGCCCTTCTTGATGTTCAACTTCGTGCCCATTACAATACCTCGGGTGCGAGAGATACAATCTTCATGAAGTTCTTCTCGCGTAGCTCGCGAGCAACCGGACCGAAGATGCGCGTTCCTCGCGGGTCGTTGTTGTTGTTGATCACCACGGCGGCGTTCTCGTCAAAACGGATATACGATCCGTCTCTACGGCGCACTTCCTTCTTCGTGCGCACCACCACGGCCTTGACTACTTCACCTTTCTTTACGGCTCCCTGCGGAAGGGCTGCCTTCACGGAGCAAACCACAATGTCGCCCACCGAAGCATAGCGCTTGCCATGGCCACCGAGCACACGAATGCACCGCAGCTTGCGGGCTCCGCTATTGTCGGCTACAACGAGGTTTGATTCTTCCTGGATCATTGCTGTTGTTCCTTACTGAGCACGCTCGACGATTTCCAAGAGAGTCCAGCGCTTCCGAGCGCTAAGTGGACGTGATTCAATCACCCGCACAGTATCACCAATGTTGCATTCATTGTTCTCGTCGTGGGCCATCACCTTCTTCGTTTGCTTGAAGTAGCGCTTGTAGATGGGATGGGCAACCTGACGTTCAATACTTACCACAATGGTTTTGTTTGCTTTGTTGCTTACAACCTTGCCCTGACGAATCTTCTTTCCGCCACCGGTAACACCAGTCGAAGCTTCGTGTGCTGTCTCGATGGTGGATGCTGCGGCAACGGCTGTTGTGGCCGGTGCTTCGGCAGAAACCTCCGAGGCTACAGCTTCTTCGGTGGAAGCTTCGGAAGAAGGCACCTCTCCAACCGTTGTTTCTGCGGCTGATGTTCCTTCAACCGAAGTCTCTTCGCTTGCGGGTACTTGCACCGATGTCTCATCAGTCATCGGCTCCAGATCTTCACCGTATGTGTTGTTCGTTTCGTCGGTCATGACTTTTGTCCATCCTGTGTGCTCTGAGTTGTGCGCTCTGTAAGAACCGTGCGCATCCGCGCAATGTCCTTGCGGAGAGTTTTAATGCTTGACGTGTCGTGCAACTGACCCAGCGTGAGCTGGAAGCGCAGGCGGGTGACGCTTTCTTCGCTTTCGCGCAGAAAGGTTTGCAACTCCTCTGTGGTGAGGCTGCGCAGATCGGCGGCTTTACGCGACTTCATGAGCCCCCTCCAAATCAACACGTTGAACGAACTTGCACTTGATAGGAAGCTTGTGCGAGGCAAGGCGAATTGCTTCTTTTGCCCGCTCGGCCGAAACGCCGTCGATCTCGAAGAGCACTCGACCGGCCTTGACCACGGCTACCCAGAATTCGGGGTTACCCTTACCGGAACCCATTCGGGTTTCGGCAGGCTTCTTGGTAACTGGCTTGTCCGGATAAATCCGAATCCACACCTTACCGTCGCGGCGCAGGTGGCGGTTGATGGCAATACGAGCACTCTCGATTTGACGGTTCGTTATCCAAGCCCCCTCCAATGCCTTCAGGCCATAGGAGCCGAAGGCAACGGTGGAACCGCGATAGGCCTTACCACGGCGGCGGCCGCGGTGAGTCTTGCGATGTTTTACACGCTTAGGGATGAGCATTGTCTAGTCCTGGTCGCTGGTCGTTTTGTCGCTGGTCGTTTGTCGCTGATCTTCGATCACTGTTAGCTGGCTACTGATCCTTTGTCTGCTGCTTGCCGATAACGTCGCCACGGCAAATCCACACCTTCACTCCAATGGAACCGTACACGGTTTCTGCACGGCCAATGGCGTAGTCAATGTCTGACCGCAAGGTGTGCAAGGGTACGCGGCCTTCCTTGTATTGCTCCGTGCGGCTCATGTCTGCTCCTCCAAGGCGGCCGGAACACATTACACGAACACCTTCGGCACCAACACGCATGGTGCTGCTCACGGCATTCTTCATGGCCCTGCGGAAGGAAATGCGCCCTTCGAGCTGAGCGGCAATGTTGTCGGCCACCAACTGTGCATCCAACTCCGGACGTTTGATTTCACTGATGAGAATCTTCACATCCTTCTTGGTAAGCTTTCGCAATTCCTCTTCCAGTTGTGCGATGTCCTTGCCGGAGCGGCCGATGATCACACCTGGACGAGAGGTGGTGATGGTGATGCGCACTTGTTTGGCAGTGCGTTCCACGATCACGCGGGCCACGCCCGCCTTCTTGAGCCTGTTCTTGAGGTAGTTGCGAACCATCAGGTCTTCCTGAAGTTTTTCCGCAACGTTCTTTTCATCGAACCAGTTGGCATCCCACTGGCGGATGATGCCCAGACGCAGGCCGATCGGATTGGTCTTCTGACCCACAGACGATCCTTTGCTTACTGAGGAGTTGAAACAACAATGGTGAGATGGTGCGAGCGCTTGCGAATTCGGTAGGCACGACCCTGCGGAGCTGGGGAGATCCGCTTCATCGTTGCACCTGGATCCACAAAGGCTTCCTTCACGCGAATCGTTTCTGGATCTATCTCCGGATTCGGACGCGTGAGGTTGTTGATGGCAGACTTTAAGGTCTGCTCGGCCACCTTGGCCGCTGCCTTATCGGCAAACTTTAGGATGGCCAGAGCCTCCTGAGCCGACTTGCCCCGGATCATGTCAATCACGAGGCGCATCTTGCGCGGGGAAGACCGAGTATGACGTTTGATGGCGCGTGCTTCCATGGGATTCCTTACTTCTTGCCCGTCTTAAGGTCTTTGCGATTGCCGCTATGCCCACGATACGTGCGCGTAGGTGCAAACTCACCGAGTTTATGCCCCACCATGTTCTCCGTCACGTACACGGGAATGAACTTGTTGCCATTGTGCACGGCAAACGTGTGACCCACGAAGTCAGGTGCAATGGTTGTGGCTCTGCTCCACGTTTTTACAACCGTCTTCTTTCCAGCTTCGTTCAGGGCAACAACCTTCTTCATCAACTTGTAGCTGATGAACGGTTCCTTCTTGAGTGAACGTGGCATCTGTTTGCTTCTCCTACCTTATGAGCTGCGTCTGCGGATGATCATGGAACTGGAGGCCTTCTTCTTCTTGCGTGTCTTGAAGCCCTTGGCAAGCTGACCCCACGGGGAGCGTGGATGGCGGCGTCCACCACCGGACTTCGACTTTCCTTCACCACCACCCATTGGGTGGTCGATTGGGTTCATGGCCATACCGCGTGTTTGCGGGCGTACGCCCTTCCAACGTTTGCGGCCGGCTTTTCCGTAATCAATGTTCTCGTGTGTTGTGTTGCTAACGGTGCCAAGTGTTGCAAGGCAGTCGGCAGGCACCATGCGAATTTCTCCCGATGGAAGCTTGAGCTGCGCCTTGCCATTGTCTACCCCAACAAACTGAGCACTTGTGCCGGCAGCACGAACCATCTGTCCGCCCTTGCCTGGCTTCATCTCCACGTTGTGCACCGTCATGCCCACGGGGATGTTCTTAAGCGGGAGTGCATTGCCGTCGCGCAACTCCGATCCTTCGCCGCTCATCAACTTGTCGCCTACCTTGATCTTATCTGGAGCAAGGATATACCGCTTCTCACCGTCGGCATACTCCAACAGAGCAATGCGGCACGTCCGGTTTGGATCGTACTCAACCGTACGCACCGTTGCCTCTACTCCATGCTTGTTGCGCTTGAAGTCGATCTTGCGGAACATCCGCTTGTGGCCACCGCCACGATGCCGTGAAGTAACGCGCCCGGTGTTGTTGCGGCCGCCCGATTTCTTGATGGGTTCCAGCAACGACTTCTCGGGCTTCGAGGTAGTAATCTCCTCGAAGGTACTCACGCTGTAGAATCGCGTGCCTGGCGTTATGGGTTTTAAACTGCGGGTGCTCATTTACGTGCTCCGTGATCAAATGCTGCCTGCAGGGGGCTGAGGTTTAGTCCTCGCCACCCTCGCCAGCAACGATGTCGATCGTCTGACCTTCTTTCAGCGTGATGTAAGCTTTCTTCTTGAGATTGGTGCGGCCCTGCTGCACACCCTTACGAGTGAAACGGCGGCGGACCTTGCCTTTGATGCGAACCGTGCGAACGCTCACAGGATCAACATCAAACATTGACTTGATGGCCTCGCGAATCTGGATCTTGTTTGCATTGGGATCCACTTCGAACACATACTGGCCATGTTGATTCAACTTCGAAGCCTTCTCTGTAATCACCGGACGCTTGAGTACCGTAATCATGCCTCACCTCCATGTTCCGATGCTTCTTGGCCGAAGCTTTTTACCAGTGTGTCTAACGCACTCTTGAAAATCAGCAGAGTGCCATGATTGAGAACGTCGTATGCCGAAATCTTGTCTGCAGGAAAGGTCGATACACCCTTGATGTTGCGCGAGGAAAGAACAAACGTCTTGTCTGCCTGCGGAAGCAGCACCAATACCTTCTTACCGCCAACATTGAGAGCCTGCAGCATCGATGCTACGTCCTTCGTTTTTGGTGCAGCGATCGAAAAATCCTCCACCACCAAGACGTTGTTTTCGCGAGCGCGTAATGCCAGCGCAGATTTGCGGGCAAGTCTGCGAACCTTCACTGGAAGGTCCAAGTGGTAGGCATGCGGGAATGGCCCATGAATCATGCCACCACCAGGGAGTAGGGGTGAGCGGCTTGAACCGCGGCGTGCGCCACCCGTGCCCTTTTGCTTGAACGGCTTCTTGCCACCACCACTCACTTCGGCACGCGTTTTAGTCTTGTGAGTGCCTTGCCTGCGATTCGTAAGGTATGCTCGCACGGCCAGGTGCATGGCATGTTCGTTCGGCTCGATGCCAAACACCGACGCCGGCAACTCCACCGTGCCTGCCTTGGCTCCATCCTTGGTATGAAGATCTACGGTCATGGTCTATCCTAGAGCTTTACGATTTCTACCAAGCCATTCATCGGACCTGGCACACTGCCCCTAATCACGAGAAGATTGTCGGCCGGGAGTACCTGAAGTACCTTGAGATTGCGAACTGAGATACGCTTGCCACCCATGCGGCCAGCCATGCGCAATCCCTTGAATACGCGCGAAGGGAAGGACGAAGACCCAATCGAGCCAGGAGCACGTGGACGGTCGCTTTGACCGTGAGTGGTCATCCCAACACCTCCAAAGTGGTGTCTGCGAACAACACCCTGAAACCCTTTACCCTTGCTGGTAGCACTTACCTTCACTACATCACCAACGGCGAAGTTTTCTACGGTAAGAACATCGCCAGCATTCACAACATCAACGAGCTGCTTGAATTCCATCAGGAATCGTGTTGGAGCAACGTTGTGCTTGGCAAAGTGCCCGCCGACCGGCTTTCGCACTTTCCGCTCCGCTAGAGGTTCGAAGCCGATCTGCACACTGTCGTACCCGTCCTTCTCCTGCGTTTTGATCTGAACTACCGGACATGGCCCTGCTTCGATCACCGTGCAGGGCACGAACTGGCCGTCTTCAGTATAGATGCTCGTCATGCCGAGCTTGCGTCCAAGTATTGCACTCATGTCCGTGTCCTTACACCTTCACTTCCACATCTACACCAGCAGGCAACTCCAGGCGCATGAGGGCATCGATCGTCTTCTGCGTTGAACTGAAGATGTCAATCAGCCGCTTGTGCACACGGGCTTCGAACTGCTCACGGCTCTTCTTGTCAACGTGCGGCGAACGCAGCACGGTGTACACGGAGCGTTCGGTAGGCAGCGGGATTGGTCCACTGATAACAGCCCCTGTTTGCTTCACGGTACGAACGATCCTATCGGCCGAACGGTCGATGAGATTGTGGTCGTATGACCGAAGCTTGATGCGAATCCTTTGCGTTGCCACTCGTCTTTTCTCCTGGTGGAGGATGAGGTTGAGACGGCAAACGAGGGAAGGAGACCTTCCCCCGTTTGTTCATCCCGATTGAAAACTTATTCGAGAACCTTTGTTACAACACCTGCGCCTACCGTACGGCCTCCTTCGCGGATGGCGAAACGGAGTCCTTCTTCCATGGCTACGGGCGTGATGAGCTCTACTTCTAGATTGTCAATGTTGTCGCCTGGCATAATCATTTCCACACCGGATGGGAGGTTGAGCACACCCGTTACGTCGGTGGTACGGAAATAGAATTGCGGACGGTAGCCGTTGAAGAATGGCGTGTGACGTCCGCCTTCTTCCTTCGTGAGCACGTATGCCTGAGCATTGAACTTGTGGTGCGGCGTTATCGAACCGGGCTTGGAGATTACCATGCCGCGCTCGAGTTCTTCCTTGTCAACACCGCGGAGCAGAAGCCCAACGTTGTCACCAGCACGCCCTTCATCAAGCAGCTTGCGGAACATTTCGATGCCGGTAACGGTGCTCTTCTTTTGCAGACCGAAGCCTACAATTTCTACTTCTTCGTTTACCTTGATGATGCCACGCTCGATACGTCCTGTGCCTACTGTTCCACGGCCAGTGATCGAGAACACGTCTTCCACCGGCATAAGGAAAGGCTTGTCTACATCACGCTCTGGAGTTGGGATGTAGGTATCCACAGCTTCCATCAGCTTGAAGATGCACTGCATGTCGGGGTGTGATGCATCAGCACCGCTTGATGCTGCATCCAATGCCTTGAGGGCTGAACCTGGAACGATGGGAATTTCGTCGCCAGGAAACTCGTACTTGCTTAGCAACTCGCGGATTTCAAGTTCCACCAGTTCCACAAGCTCTGGGTCGGCAATGTCTACCTTATTCATGAACACCACGATGCGCGGTACACCTACCTGACGGGCAAGCAGAATGTGCTCACGAGTCTGCGGCATCGGTCCGTCTGTTGCAGCAACTACAAGGATGGCACCATCCATCTGTGCTGCACCGGTGATCATGTTCTTCACGTAGTCGGCGTGACCCGGGCAGTCTACGTGGGCATAGTGACGGTTCTCCGTCTCATACTCAACGTGAGCAGTGGCAATCGTGATTCCACGTGCCTTCTCTTCCGGAGCATTGTCAATCGAATCGAATGAACGCTTTTCCGAAAGACCCTTTGTGGCCAGCGACATCGTGATGGCGGCCGTGAGCGTGGTCTTGCCA
Organism: uncultured Hyphomicrobiales bacterium; assembly: GCA_964620125.1. GTDB lineage: Bacteria > Bacteroidota > Ignavibacteria > Kapaibacteriales > Kapaibacteriaceae > OLB6. The sequence continues at coordinate 7,779 of CAZUGQ010000017.1, read as the reverse complement.
TGGTCAACGTGGCCAATCGTGCCAACGTTCACGTGGGGTTTGTTCCGCTCAAATTTTTCCTTGGCCATGATGCAAACTCCTAGGGTTGCAGTACAGGTGAGAAGTTGTTGTTAGACTGATTGAACGTCGTTTTCGGGAAAGAAAACAAAGGTACGGAAAATGTTTGGAACCTGAAACAGCTACAAACCCTACACCTTTGCTTCGTACCGACTGAATTTCATTGTATAGCTGCCACGGCCTTGGGTTAGAGATCGAAGCTGCGTTACATATCCGAACATGTGCGAGAGAGGCACATGTGCAGAGACAACTTGCAGAACATCACGGGTCTGTATTCCCTCAATCCTTCCCATGCGTGAGCTTAAGTCGGCGATCACATCGCCAACATGTTCTTCGGGAGTCACCACCTCCACCATGAACACGGGTTCCATGAGCAAGGGATTTGCCTTGCGCACGGCTTCCCGCGCTGCTATGGAGGCTGCCACGGCATACGCCGTTTCGGTGGCATCCTCTTCATTGTATGCCGCGTCTACCAGGACGGCCATGACGTCTATCATGGGGTATCCTGCCACGGGTCCCACCTTGAGGGCTTCCAAAGCCCCCTTCGCGACACTCTTCGCGTACGGCTCTGGAAGTACCTCGTTCGAGAGTTCGTTGCGGAACTCGAGGCCTTTTCCAGGGTCGTTCGGACGTATTTCCAACGTTACCTGTCCGAATTGGTTCTTGCCTGCAACGCTGCGAATGAACTCGCCCTGACCGCGTGCTGGGGAAGAGACCGTTTCTCGAAAGGCTACCTGGGGTTTACCAACTTTAACTGGAACATTGAACTCGCGGTTCAGGCGGTCAACAAGAATTTCCAAGTGCAACTCGCCAACACCGCTGATTATGATCTGCCCGGTCTCTGGATCCGTGAAGAACCGAAATGTTGGGTCTTCATCCATGAGCCGCTGCAGGGCATCGAGGAGCCGATCCTGGTCGGCTAGGGTCCGCGCCTCGATGGCCTGATTGATCACGGGTTCTGCAAACTCTATAGGTTCTAGCAGAATGGGGTGTTTTGCATCGGCAAGGGTGTCTCCGGTCCGCGTGAATCGCAGTGCGGGGATGGCTACGATGTCGCCAGCATAGGCTTCCTGCAACTCTTCTCGTTTATTGGCCGCCATTCGCAGAATCTTCCCGGCTCGCTCTTTCTTGTCCTGCCCAACATTGAGTACCTGTTGGCCTACGGTAAGGGTGCCGGAGTAGATCCTCACAAACGTGAGTCGCCCAACAAATGGGTCGGTAAGAACCTTAAACGCCAAAGCACTGAAGGGGGCTTCGTCGTGTGGTGGCCGCGTATCTTCCCTGTCAGGATTCTTCACATCGTGTCCATGGACATGGCCTACGTCCATTGGAGATGGGAGGTAGTCTAACACGCTGTCCAGCAACTGTTGCACGCCCTTATTGCGAAGTGATGACCCACAAAGCACAGGAGTGATCCTGTTGTGGAGTGTTGCCCATCGAATCACACGTTTGATGTCGGCTTCGCTGATAACCTCACCACCAAGGTATCGCTCAAGGAGCACGTCGTCGAACTCCACCGCTGCTTCAATCATCGCTTCGCGTGCTTGTGTTGCTTCGTCAACAACGTCGGCAGGGATGGGTAGAATCTCGAAAACGCTGCCATCTTCCTGGTCGAATTCAATCACTTCCATGCGGATCAGATCAACAACCCCACGGAATCTATCTTCAGCACCATACGGTATCTGAATTGCCACGGGGCGTGCTCCGAGTCTGCTTCGCATCATGTCCAGAACACGAGGGAAGTTCGCCCCAATTCTGTCCATCTTGTTTACGAAAGCAATCCGCGGTACGTGGTACTGATTGGCTTGATGCCACACGGTCTCACTCTGCGGCTCGACACCTGCTACGGCACAGAACAGTCCGATGGCACCATCAAGAACACGAAGTGAACGCTGAACTTCGGCCGTGAAGTCCACGTGGCCTGGTGTATCGATGATGTTGATAACATGATCGCGCCAAGCGCAGGACACGGCCGCCGAGGTGATCGTGATACCACGTTCCTTCTCCTGCTCCATGTAGTCTGTGAAGGCCGTGCCTTCGTGGACTTCGCCCATGCGGTGTAAAACACCGGTGTAGTAAAGAATGCGCTCCGTTGTTGTGGTTTTGCCAGCATCGATGTGAGCCATGATGCCGATGTTTCGTACGTGGTCTATGGCGACGGAGCGCGGCATGATCGTCGGTTGGTAAACGCCAGATGTGTCAAAGAACGTGCTGGATTCTTACCAGCGGAAGTGGGAGAAGGCACGGTTTGCGTCGGCCATGCGGTGCATTTCGTCCCGACGGCGTATAGCGCCCCCTTCCCCTGCTGCTGCGGCCATGATCTCGCTGGCCAATTTGGATGCCATCGAGCGGTCGCGTCGTTCGCTTGCAAATTTTTTGATCCAGCGAATCGCCAGGGCAATGCGGCGTTCTTCGCGCACTTCCATTGGCACCTGGTAGGTGGCACCACCCACCCGGCGCGGACGGATCTCGATGGAGGGCCCAACGTTCTGCATGGCCTTGCGGAATACCTCGAGTGGATCTTCCTTCGTTTTGTCGGCTACGATGCTGAACGCCTCGTATACGATGGACCGAGCTTTGGACTTGTTGCCCTGCTCCATCACGTTGTTTACAAACTTGGCCAGCGTCACATCGTTGTATCGAGGATCGGCCATCGTGCGGCGTTTGTCTGATCTTTTCTTGCGCATAATCCTGATCCTTACTTCTTACCCTTGGCTGCTGGAGCTGGTTGTCCGGGCTTCGGACGTTTGGCACCATACTTGGACCGGCCCTGCATACGCTTGGCAACACCTTGCGTGTCGGCCGCTCCACGAACGATGTGATATCGCACGCCGGGCAAATCCTTTACCCGTCCACCGCGAATCATCACAATGCTGTGCTCCTGCAGGTTGTGGCCTTCTCCCGGAATGTAGGCCGTGACCTCGATGCCGTTCGATAACCGAACACGCGCAACCTTGCGAAGTGCAGAGTTGGGCTTCTTAGGTGTGGTTGTGTACACACGTGTGCACACACCACGCTTCTGCGGGCAGCTCTGAAGAGCGGGAGACTTGCTCTTCACCGTTACCACTTTGCGTCCGTTGCGGACAAGTTGGCTAATCGTTGGCATTCGCTAGGACCTGCGTAGTCGCGTAATCGTTGATTGAGATAGTGAATGGCACGGAGGCGAACCTCCGTGCCGTTGGAGCCGACAAAAGTAAGGGGCTGAGGGGAGAAAACCAAGGACCCCCAGTGGTCCCCAAACTGGGTGCGGTATTCCTTAGTTACCAGCCTTCACCATGCTTTGCCGTACAATAGCATCTTCGGCGGTTGCCTGAACTATATACAGGCCAGGAGCAAGCGAGCCAACGTCGGCCTTGACGGCGGACGCGTCACCATTCAGCGGTATCGTTAGTTGTGAGCTTCCCGTCGCGTCAAGAATGCTCAGCGAACGCCACATATGGCCATCGGGAAGGTTAACAGTTACAGACTGGCTCGAGGGATTGGGATAGAAGCTCAGTTGCTCCGATGGTAGTTCATCTACACTGGTCGAGCCTGCTCGTCCGTGCACCCTGAGTATCCTCCGGTCGTGCCGCACATCGCCCAGCACGGCATCACTCCACACTACGGTGTGCACCAATGCGGCAAGTCCTTCCGATAAGGGGGCAGCTTGAAACAGGACGGTAAACACATCGGATGGAGCACCAGACCATGGAAGCTGCGGCTCTACACCGTTGACTGCGAACACCACAGAAAGCTGCTGAATGCTTTCCACCTGAAGCTCGATGTTGGCTGTTCCGTGGCGGAATCGTGATTCCACTACTTTTTGCTCACCTATCGGTACTTCGCCAAAGTCTACAACGTCTGTTAGCACATCAATCCTACTCTCAGCTGCGACGGGTATGAGCAACTTCCCTACCGAGGTACGCACTTCGCATTCAGTTCGGTAGATGCCTTTATCGTATGGCATGAAGTACACATCACCCATGAGTTCTTGGCCTGGTTGAAGAATTGCGGGCAGCGGCAGTTCTGGTTCAACGATAAATGCAATCCTATCCTCGCCAACTATTTCAACCTCGGTAACTGTGATCGGCTCGGCAGATGCATTCCGTGCAAGAACAGCACGGTTCATTTGGGGGTGGGTTCCGTTCACAACACCGAAACCGATGCCCGAGGTTGGCTGTTCAAGTTTACCGTTGCTCTCATCGGCAAGGCTAACCGCAGAAACGTAGAAGTCAAGGAAGCTGCCATCGTCGAACTCCACGCTCAGTACGTCCCACACCGTTCCTTCTCCAACTGGCTCGTACGAAATACGCACCTCAAGTTCTTCGCCAGGACTAAGCAACGTTCCAACACGTGGGTGCTCTACCGACAAGCCCAGCACTACAGGAGCATATACTCGCTTTACAGTTCGAACAGCACCGGAGTTGCTCCTTGCCACACTGCTGAAAGTTTGCGTGCCCAACTCGTTAGGCTGGAGTCTCCCCAAATCAAGTAGACGACGCAGCGACACAACCGAGCGCTCATTTGGCGCGGGGTCGTACCATCGCTGATGCACGAACTCATTGTATCCAACGGCCATCAAACGGTCCTCACCTCTTGCCAGCCGAATTGGTCCTCCATCAGCAGACGGAAGATCCTGAACACTCCATGTGCGACCTGCATCCGTGCTGCTGAATTCAGAGATCAAGCCAAAGGGTTCTCCACCGAGCTCTACAAAGCGCATGCCTACGGCGATAACTTCAAGGCGCTGACCTCTGACGACGTCACTTACCAATGCCATATCCTGGTGCTCTTCGAATTGCCAGGTTTCACCACCGTCGGTTGAACGGTAGAGTCCGCCATTCGAAACATCCTCCAAATGGTATCCTACGGCGATGAGCTGCATACTCACGTTGGTGACAGCCGAAATGGCGAACTCACGTGATTCATCAGTCATCAACGTACGCCACGAGTTTCCCTCATTCTCGGAAAGCAGAATAAATGGGTGTCCACTACCTTCGCCCGCGAGCACAGTTCCATACGCAACGGGATGGCCGTTTACGATACGCACACCACTAAACGCAACACCACCGCCTAGGTCAATCTCATAGATCTGCCATGGATCATCCAAGGACTCCGATGAAAAGATTGCTGGCAAATTGTTGGCATCACTTCCAACTACAATCACACGGCCTGAAATCGTGGTAGCTACACCACGAAGGCTGAGTTCGGCATCAATCGTTGTCTCATACACCTGTCCGGTACTCGTAACACCGGCAACAACACCTCCTTCGCCAACAGCCGTGACGCCAGTAAGCGGATGATAGTTGATGGCCGTAAAGGACGATGTGCCCGTAGCAACCAATACTGTGTCCCATGTATACCCACCGTCGGTGGTGGCCAGGATACTCTTCATCGTAGCAACCCAAAACCTATACCGATCTGCTGCAGTAACTGCAACTCCTTTAACACCGCCTGGCAACGCTTCCGTAGTCCAGGGCCTCTCCATCGCCTCAGCCATTGGCACCATCATCGCCAAGGCCACAAAACATCCAAACAGTCGCAATCGCATAACAACTCCGTTAAGTGTGGTGAATGAACACCACAACAAACGACGTCACAAACAGAGTGTTCCAACCAAATCTCAGCTTATCTCTGGTGTCTTCGAAGCAGCCGATTCAGATCTTCTGTGTGAATATGCAGTGCATGCGCAGCTAGTCCTATCAAACGCTCTCTCATTTCTCCGATGTCTACCTTTCCAAATACACCTAAAGCCCCCTGGCTTTTCGACAATTTCTTACCCTGCTCATCAACAAGAAGCGTGTGGTGTTCAATGGTGATGTTCAGGAAAGGGGCTAGTTCGGGCGTGGTCGAGGCCAGGTACTTCTGTACCAGAGACGACGGCTCAAGATCCGCACCACGAACGATGTGCGTGATTCCAAAGTCAACATCATCAACCACACTAGCTAGATGATATGCTGGTGAACCTTCCTTTTGGAGTAGTATAGGGAAGGGAAGCGGCAATGTGTGTGGAGTGCGCAAACGCCAGGCAACGTTTGGCGCATCGAAGTCATGTCCGGCATCCAGGCACAGGCCGGTGTATCGCATGTCTGCCCGGCGCGATCGGATTTCTGCGCGTGTGCACGTGCAGGCAAACAGCACACCACGGTTTCGTAGCTGTTGGAGCACATCCATGTAACGAGGATATCGCAGGTGCTGCGACCATGACGCGTGGAACTCCTCAGCGGTGCGCGGCCCAAGATCCCAACTCAGCCGAAGTGCCAACAATACGTCGAACACATCTTGTACGTATTCACTTCGAACCCTGCTTTGATCAACGTCGTCAATTCGCAGCATCACCTGTCCCTGTGCAAGCCGTGCCCTTGCCCACGTAATCAGAAAGTTCAGGGCATTGCCTTGATGCAGGTAGCCGGATGGCGTCGGAGCGATACGTGTACGGAAGGTGGACATATTTGCGCTATGAAGATATCGGCTTTCAGTTTCTGCAGGAATGCACACACACTCTTTTATCCATTTGTTGAGTCAATCCGCAGTGTGTTGCCAGTCGTCCATGAGTTCGTTATTGCTGTTGGCAAAGGCGATGTTGGCGACCGCACCGTTGAGTTGATTCGAGCCATAGGCGACGACAAGATTCGCCTCATTCACACCGAATGGGACACGAAGACATTTACCGGTGGTACCGAATATGCTCGTCAAACAGACATTGCAAAGGCTGAATGCACAGGTGATTGGCTTTTGTATCTCCAAGCTGATGAAGTGATCCACGAAGCAGACCTACCAACAATTCATCGCAGGTGCTCGGACTTACTTTCCGACAGCCGAGTAGAAGGCATGGTGTTCAACTACCTGCACTTCTGGGGTGATTATGATCACTATCACAACTCCCACGGTTGGTACCCTCGCGAGATTCGCGTTGTCAGAAATCACCCCGACATTCACAGTTGGGTTGACGCTCAGTCCTTTCGAAGAATCCCCGAGTTCGATGGCGTGCACTTTGCACAGCGCGATAACACCTTCAAGCTCACCGTTGCCAACAGCAGGGCGCGCATCTTTCACTACGGTTGGGTGCGCCCACCGGATTACATGCACCGGAAAAAGTTCCTTATGGATGCCATGTACAGAGGCGAGGAAACTCCCCCCCCCTCCGAGGTATTCCAATACGGTAACCTCTCCAAGCTCCCGGTGTTCAAGGGCACACACCCATCGGTGATGAGTACACGAATTGCTTCGATAGACTGGAAAGGGGCTTTGGACTACACAGGGTTGCAACCCGTTACGCGAGCCCCCTTCAAACATGAAAAACCCGCATACCAAGCACTCACCTGGATAGAGCAACGCTTGCTCGGCGGACGTCATGTAGGTGCATTTCAGAACTTTACTCTCATTGATGTGTAGGAGTACCTATGCCTTCTTCCACGGAACAGGTGAACTCTTCGCAAAGCATGGACCTTACGTCCCTAATCACCATCGGCGGTTTCTCTACTGCCACGCTCTCTATTACGGGTCTGATCACCAAGCCCATGAGTGCCGATCAAGTCGAAAACTTTGGTGCCCTCATCGCGTTTGGCATTGCCCTTATTTTTAGTGGTGTCCAAGCTGGATACATGAAGTTGTTTGTCACGAAGGGGGGGCTTTGGCCGTCCTGAGAAGGGTCGATTTTTCGATCCAGTCTGTGATTACTAATTAGAGGTTAGGCTGCCTTGTTGTAGAATGCAGTTACAGGTGGTCGATAGTTGTGTTTAC
>CAZUGQ010000016.1:10636-66865 GCA_964620125.1 uncultured Hyphomicrobiales bacterium | reverse complement strand
TCAGTTTGTAAAGGTACTGACTATCTCGAGTGTCTATTTTCGTCAGACCACATCAGTTCGTTGTTCCGACTCGGCAAGGCTCTTTTGACTCCTGCTGATTACAAAGCCCAAAAGGAGGCTGGATACTACAACGAATAACGCACCTTTGGTCACACTGATGAACAACACGTTCTCAGGCGAAAGCATCACGTGTATCTCTGCTAATATCGCATCTGATATCAGGATATACGCAACACTAACTATCGTATACAGGACTGCTAGCCGCAAGCTAATAGGCTTCATTCAGGCTCCTCCCGCGGTCAGTGGTCTGATGCCCCAGAGGAGCATTTAGGACTACCGCTCCGAAAATACTCACAACCCGAGTAAAAAATCGTGGTGTGCTGCTGGGGGTACGGTTAACTCAAAATCGCTGCCAACTTTTCAATTGTGATTGGCTTTTCAATAAAGTCCTTGACGATGGGTATTGCCTTAGCCTTCTCAACGTCACGCAGATCATTGGATGAGGAAATCATATAGAACTGAATCTGAGCTGGGAGCTCAAGCATCACTTCTTGCACAGCCTCCACAAACTCCCATCCATTCATAATAGGCATGTTAACGTCAACGATCATGATCTGTGGTAGTTCTGATGGCGAAGTACGGCGATCGAGTAGATAGTACAATGCCTCCTCACCATCTCGCAACCATGTTACCTCCATGTCTGGCTGCAGCCTATGCAGAAGGCGCTCAGCAACAAAGTGATAGATCTTATCATCATCAACCAGCGCAACTCGATACTTATTCATAGCTCCACCTCCGGCCTGGATGCTATGTGAGCCAGAGGAATCTGATTATGGATCATGCGTTCAGCACCTGCTCCAAGCACGATGGTGAATACGGTGCCCGTGCCTGGAACACTCTCTACCGAACAGGTTCCTCCAAGCGATTCCACAACAGTACGTACCATGAACAAGCCAGTACCCCGGCCTGAGTGTTCGCGATGGAACGTGCTTCCATACCGAAAAACCTGTTCGCCATACCGCTCCAAATCAAGCCCCTTGCCATTGTCCTTAACTGTAATCATGGCTTTACCATGAACCACATCAGAGGTCACAGAGAAAAGCAATGGCCTATCGTCTTGAGCAAACTGCAGGGCATTGCTTAGTAGCTGGCCAAGAGCTACCTCGATGTATGAGATGGGGTAGGATACGGTTGGAAGGCGGTTTACATGCACTTCAATAGTTGCATTCCTCTCTCGAATCTGGTTGGCGTACCGAGCCTTGAGACCAAGCATCACATCAGCAAGATGAACAGTCTCCGAAGGTGGAACAGCAGAAAGCCTAATCCTTACTGCCTGCGCGACTTCGTGCAAGGTTCGATCGAGTCCGTCAATCGTTTCCTTGAGTGCCTGCCGCAGCAGCTTGTCTTCTTCATCCGATTCGTCGGCAGGCAATAGGCTGGCCAGTGCCTGAAGATTCGCGATCGGTGCTCGAAGATGGTGCGACACCAGGTCACCAAACTCATCGAGCCTATCTCTATACTGAATCAATTCATGCACGATCTGATCTAGCTCGGTTTCCTTCTCCTTGAGATCCGTTATATCCCTGATAAGAGTTCGCAACTCCATCGGCCTACCGCTGGCATCGGCAATCGAACTTGTGTAGAGCACAAGGTATGCGGAAGTGCCGTGCCCTGGTTTTACTTGAACTACCATTGGCTCCGCGAAAGCGCTCTGAGACTGTTTCCAGAACACATCCGCGAAATGCTGTACTACACGTGATGCGTGTTCTGCCGCCACAAAATCTGTAAATACACTCCCCTGCTCAGGGATCAGACCCAAGACCTCTCGCGCAGGGCCGTGCACGCTCGATATTCTTCCGGCAGGATCATGAAACACCATAACCTCCGGGCGGAGGTTAAGTAGGAGTTTCTCAAGGGTGCTTGTTATCTCGGCAGATTGCTGATGGGTGTACGACACACCACGAAGCTACGGGCTATCATGGATGCGAGACAATCTGTATAACTACATTCGGCAAAGGGGCTTACGCGATTCTACCCAGCTACGTCAACGCGTTCCACCACCACTGCCAAGCCCTGCCCAACACCGATGCATAATGCTGCGGCACCATAGCGAAGCCCCCGACGAGACAGTTCTCGCACAAGGTGACCAACGATGCGTGCCCCGCTCATACCGAGTGGATGCCCGATGGCGATGGCCCCTCCGTTCACATTCACTCTATCCATGGGCAAACCCAACTCACGAACACAAGCAAGCGCCTGTGATGCAAACGCTTCATTGATCTCCACGAGGTCAAGTTGGTCAACCCTAATTCCCGCTGAGGCACAAGCCATTCGAATTGCTCCGATGGGGCCGATACCCATTACTCGAGGATCGACACCAACGGCACCGTTGCCGAGAACGCGCGCATACACGTGATCACGCAAGTGTGGTTGCCGTTCGAGCGCATCATCTCCCATAACCATTAAGGCACATGCACCGTCATTAAGCGAGGAGCTGTTGCCAGGTGTTACAGAGCCCCCTTCCCGAAAAGCACTCTTCAATGCCGCGAGCTTCTCCAACGATGTATCGCGGCGTGGTGTCTCATCAACCGCAACAACATGAACCTGCCCCTTTCTCAAGGGGATGGTTACCGGAACTATCTCGTCGGCAAACAGACCGGCATCCTGAGCTGCCACTGCGCGCTGATGACTTTGCAAGGCAAACGCATCTTGGTCCTCGCGGCTTACGTTCCATCTCTCGGCAACGTTCTCCGCTGTTTCTCCCATCGACTCCAATGGAAACAACTGTTCCATCCGTGGGTTCGGATATCTCCAACCCAACGCAGTATCGTAGGCCACAAGATTTCCAAAGGTGGCTGCACCACTAACGTTCTTCGGCAGACTGTATGGTGCACGCGACATGCTCTCCACCCCCCCCGCAATTACGATGCTGGCATCACCACACCGTACGGCTCGTGCGGCTTGAATCACAGCTTCCAACGATGATGCACATAACCTGTTCACCGTTACTCCAGGTACGGTGTTTGGCAAACCAGCCAACAACAATGCCATTCGGGCCACATTGCGATTGTCTTCCCCTGCCTGATTTGCACAACCGATCATCACATCGTTGATGGATTGCGGGTCTACACCCGATTGCTCAACCACCGAGCGGATAACGAGTGCCGCCAGATCGTCGGGCCGCACTGAACTCAGTGCACCACCATAGCGGCCAACTGGTGTGCGAAGTGGGATGGCTAGGTATGCGTTCATGGTGCTGGAATGTCGTTACGTGTGTTGCCCGGGAATCACGAGTTACTGTAATACGTGGTCTAGAGTGTTGCTAGATTCTTCTGGATTTTCGAACGCGCCTCTGTCCAATCTGCAAGCTTCTTTCTTTCAGCCTCTACAATCTCGGAACTGGCACCGTTGAGAAATCCTTGGTTGGAGAGTTTCTTTTCCACGCCTTGAATTGCACCCGATAGGCGCTGATACTCTTTCTCTAAACGCTCCTTCTCTTTTGCCAGGTCTACGGCCCCTTCCACAACAAGAAAACACTCAACACCACGAATCACGTCAGCGATGCTGGCAGGGGGCTTTGGTACATCGGAACCGATAACAAGCTCGCTGCACCTGCCAAGCGATACGATAACGGAACGATGTTCTTCCAGAAAGGCAACGATCGATGGGTCGGCACTCAAATACACTGGCAGGCGTGTGCCGGGTGGTATGCCCATCTCACTGCGCTGACGGCGCACGCCCTCCACGATGGCTTGCAGAGTAGCAAACCGACTTTCAACATCGGCAGCGATGCGCTCCTTCTCCAACGTAGGTGCTCCACTTTGAAGGATGAAGTGTAGCGGCCGTGCTTCGGTGCCTCCTGGCTGAGCTGCGGCAGTTTCATGCCGATCGGTAAACAATTGTTGATAGAGTTCCTCGGTAAGGAAGGGCATTACTGGGTGCAACAGCTTAAGCGTGCCTTCGATGATTTCGAATGCATGGTGGAGCATTGCCCTTCGTTCTTCATCACTCGATGCAGAAGCAAATCGAATCTTCACGATTTCAACGTACCAGTCACAGAAGTCGCGCCACACGAAGTCATACAGCAGCTTTGCGTATTCAGTGATGCGATAGTTGCCCAATGCGTCGGATGCCTGCTGCAGCGTTGTGTGATATCGCGAGAGTATCCATCGGTCTGCAGTTGTTAGCTCTACGTGAGCCCGAGCCCCCTGCCCTGCTTCGTCTTGCTTGAGCTGCAGAAAGCGGCAGGCATTCCAAACCTTGTTGGCAAAGTTTCTGCCAAGCTCCATGGAGGGGATATCCTGCGTGGCTTCGTCTACATCAAGCCGAACATCCAGGCCCAGCGGCGAGAGGTAGATCATGGTGAAGCGCACAGCATCAGTACCATACTTGTTCAGAACATCGATGGGATCGGGACTGTTGCCAAGGCTCTTGCTGAGCTTGCGACCACGACCATCGCGGATGATGGAGGTGAAGTACACATCACGAAACGGAATGCGACCGTCGAACTTCAGCGAGGCCATGATCATCCGGGCTACCCAGAAGAAAATGATGTCGGGTCCGGTAACGAGCAGATTGGATGGCAGGTAGAACGCTAATGCACGATCGGAAGCGCGAGCCGCACCTCGTGTTGCCGAATGCTGGTCAAACGACCACCCTGTTGTGGTTAAAGGCCAAAGCCACGAGCTAAACCACGTGTCCAGCACATCGGGATCCTGCACCATCACGGTATCGGCAGTTAGTCCGAGCTTCTGGCGTGCTTCATCGGCAGAGCGAGCAGCGGTGTATGTGCCGTCGGGTGCATAATACACGGGGATGCGGTGACCCCACCAGAGCTGGCGTGAAATGCACCAGTCTCGGATGTTCGTCATCCAGTGTTCGTAGGTCTTCGTCCAGTGCTCGGGGTAGAATCGTATCTGCTGATCAACCACGACCTTCAGTGCTGGCTCCGCCAGTGGCTGCATCTTCACGAACCACTGATCGCTCAGATAAGGTTCTACGGGTTCACCACCACGTTCACTAAAGCCAACATTGTGGGTGTATGGTTCCGACTTTTCCAACAACTCCTGTTGCTCTAAGTCGCGAATCACGGCACGCCGGGCCTTGAACCGCTCCATACCCGCATAAGGACCAGCTCGTTCATTGAGAGTTGCATCGGCGTTGATGCATGAAGGCATGGGCAGACCATGGCGCATTCCGATTTCATAGTCGTTCGGGTCATGCGCAGGCGTCACCTTCAAACATCCTGTACCGAAGGTCATGTCTACATATTCATCAGCGATGATCGGAACGTGCTGGCCAGCAAGTGGCACAACTACGGTGCGGCCAATCAGGTGAGCAAATCGCTCATCGTTCGGATGGACGGCCACGGCAACATCAGCGAAGATGGTTTCCGGTCGCACAGTTGCAACATGAAGGGTACCCGAGCCATCGGAGAGATGATACCGCAGGGTATGAATCTGCTCCTTGACTTCCTTGAACACAACCTCTTCGTCGCTCAAGGCACTTTGCGCCTCTGGTGACCAGTTGATGATGCGCTTACCTCGGTAGATAAGTCCTTCGTCGAAAAGCGCAATGAACACATCACGAACGGCGTTGCTTGCACTCTCATCCATCGTGAACAGGGTGGCGTCCCAGTCACAGCTATCCCCCAACAACTCCAGTTGCTGCAGAATGATCCCACCATACTTCTCCTTCCATTGCCACACGCGCTCAACGAAGGCTTCTCTACCCAGCTCATGCCGATTGGTGCCCTCGGCTTTAAGCTGCCGTTCCACGACCGTCTGGGTTGCTATGCCCGCATGGTCGAGTCCGGCAAACCACCGTGCCTCAGCCCCCTGCAACATGTTCCACCGAATGTAGAGGTCCTGAATCGTGTGGTTGAGCACATGCCCAAAGTGCAGTATCCCCGTCACGTTAGGCGGAGGCATGAGAATGCTGTAGGGGGCTTTGGTCGAGGGTTCGCTGCGGAAGAGTCCAGCGCGTTGCCACGCGTGATACCACCGATCGCGACTTTCGGTGGGGTTGTACGAAGGAGCTAGTGCCATGATGGCGGCAAATTACCATGGGCATGGCAACGGTTTTGTAACATGGGTTGCCCCCGCTGCTTTGCACGTGCCTCGTATATTCGCGCGTCCCCACAAGGGAACCTCGAACGCATGTGAGCAGTCGCAGCGGTCGTTCGTTGTCCGATCTGTGCAACGAGTATTCGAATCACTGGGAGGAAGTATGACCGATCTACGTAGCAAGGCTCCATGGCTGTTATCAGCAGCTATCGGCGCCGCACTGGTGCTCACGTCGTGCACATGCACGATCAAGGAAGAGCAACAGGCCATGATCAATCAACTGCGCACAGATGAGAAGCAGTTGAACGCAGACATTGCCAAGGCAGAGGGCGATAAGTCCAAAATCAATAGCGAACTCAACGGCCGCCAGGCTGAGGTTCGCAAGTGCAATGAAAAGAGGGCTTTCGTGCAGGAAAAGATCTCCCGCTGGCCAAACATCTGGCCAAATTGGGATCCGAGCCAGCCAGTGGGAATGCCACAGACAGAAGTTGAAACCAAATCATCCACCAAGAAGAAATAAGGAGTAAGATCATGAGGCACCTACTGCTTATTGCCCTGTTTGGTGGATTTACCATGTATGCCACTGCACAGGACCGCGTACCACCGCCACCAGAAACCAAGCCTGACAAGGAGCTTACATGTGAGGAAGCCGATGCGCGAATCCTCAAGTACAAGGAAGCCAATAGCTCTCTGCAGCTCAAGCTTGATGGATTGAAGGCCGACATTATGAAGGCTGAGGGCGATCTTGCCACGGCCGTTACTGACCTGAAGAAATGCAACGACGACATCTACAGTTTGATTGGCGCAACCGAAGCGGATGTGAATGCTTTCCGTGAAGCTCTTGGCCGTATCGAAGGCCGCGTTCGTGAGATGCAGCGCCTTTCCAATGATCAACTGGCTGACCGCCGTGCCGATGTTGTGCAACTCGACAACGACCTTCGGGAACTTGCTCGCAAGCAGATTGCAGCGCTGCCAGAGTTTTACGACAAGATCAATTCCCTTGCAAACGACATCAAGGGCCTTTACCGAGAGCACAGCCGCCCACCAGGCTATACCGTGGGTACATGGGCAGAAAATCGCGACTGCTTGTGGAACATTGCCGGAAGGTCCGAGATTTATGCTGATCCACATCAGTGGCCAAAAATCTGGATGTCGAATACGGACAAGATCAAGAACCCAGACATTATCCAGCCAGGTTGGGTGCTAAGCATTCCGGCGAAGGGACCAAAGTCTGACGATGAAATGAAAGCTGAGCGCAAATACTATCGCCAGAAGAAAGCTGCCATGATGGAAAGCCAAGGCACCACCGGCGAAGCACCGAAGGCAGAACCAGCCAAGCCGACTGCACCGAGTGAAGCTGGCAAATGATGGTAATGGGTTTCAAAACCCAGCGCAACGCACGTAGCACTGTGAACACCACGCCGGGGCGTCCATCGAAAGATGGGCGCCCTTTCCGTTTTACATTGCATCGCTGGTCGATGCGAAACGCATGGCATCGTGATCGTACCATGTTGTTATCATGCTAGTACCTAACCCGCAACGCGCATGGATCATCAATGCATTGTTCAAATGCATACTGCAACCGTGAGCAGTTGGCACTCGGCACTCACCCTCCGTTTCTTGCACCTTGCCCCAAATCTTGAATGCAGACAATTGAAAAGAAACTTCGCATCGTCGATGTAGAGCCCGTTGAATTGTTCGGTCCGCAGGAAGGTCACCTGCAGCTCATTGAGAATGCCTTCGACACGGCACTTACCGTCCGCGGAGACACTGTAATCCTCCGCGGTGAGCCCATCGAGGTCAAAAAGATTGAACAGATCTTCCAAGAGCTCACGCGCACGCTGCAGCGCACCGGAAAACTGTCAATGACCGATGTATCGATGATCATTGACCTTGTGAGCGGCAACCGCGGTACTGCTACTCCCACTGTTAACGGCGATGAATTGGATTCCGTGATCTTTTGGGGAAAGCGTGAGGTGATCCGTGCGCGCACACCCAAACAGATGGAGTATTACCGCAAAGTGCAGAAGAACGACCTTGTTTTTTGCATTGGGCCGGCAGGTACTGGGAAAACGTTTCTTGCCGTAGCCATGGCATTGAGTGCATTGCGAGCCAATGAAGTAAGTCGAATCATCCTCTCCCGTCCCGCTGTGGAAGCTGGCGAAAGTCTGGGCTTTCTACCGGGCGACATCAGTGAGAAGGTTGATCCCTACCTACGTCCGCTGCTGGATGCCTTGGCCGACATGGTGAGCCCCGACAAACTCAAGAGCATGCTGGAGCGCCGAATTGTTGAGATCATTCCGCTGGCATATATGCGAGGCCGCACGCTGAACCACAGCTTCATCATCTTGGATGAAGCACAGAATGCCACGCGTACACAAATGAAGATGTTCCTCACACGACTTGGCCAGCAGAGCAAGGCCATTGTAACCGGCGACGTAACGCAGGTTGACCTGGTAAAGAAGTCAGACAGTGGATTGAATGACGTACTCCAGCTCTTCGGGGGCATTACCAGCATTGAGTTTGTTGAATTCGGCAAGGTTGACGTTGTGCGCCACAGGCTAGTTGCCGAAATCATCAGTGCATACGAACGGGCCGACGAACGGGAGAAAGCCACCAAGCGTACTCCTAACAGAGAGGATGGCGTTACCGGACCCTCGGCATGATTGAACTGTTCGGATTTCTAACCATTACGGTGATGGACATCGTAGATGTCCTCATCATCACGGTGTTATTCCTCATCGTGTACCGCACGCTGCGGGATACCGTTGCCGTGCAGATCCTGGTGGTGCTCGTGGTTCTTGCAGTGCTGGGCATCATTACCGAGGCAGCAAGCCTTAAAACGGTAAACTGGGTTCTGCGGCGCATCGCCGATGTTGGCCTTATTGCCTTTGTTGTCCTCTTTCAGCCAGAACTCCGCAGACTGCTTTTGCTGGTTACACAAACCAGGCTATTCAGGCTTTTTATGCGATCGAGTAATGCCGAAACGCTTGACGATGTGATCCATGCCGTGCGTGAGATGAGTGCCAAACACATAGGTGCTCTAATTGTGTTTTCTCGTGCTGACCACATACAGGTAACCGTTGAATCAGGCGTAGAACTCCAAGCCAGTGTGAGCTCGGAACTTCTTCTTTCCATTTTTAATCCGCGCAGTCCTCTACACGATGGTGCTGTTGTGATCGACGGGCGTACCGTTGTAGCAGCGCGATGTGTGCTGCCACTCAGCAACGAACAGCGTTCTGGCGCACGCATCCTTGGCACGCGGCATCGGGCCGGTCTTGGCATCACGGAACAGGCAGACGCCGTGTGTATCATCGTGAGTGAGGAAACCGGAGGCATCAGCATCGCCTATCAGGGCGATCTACAGCTCAACGTACCACTCGACGACCTGAGAGATACCTTGCAAGAACGGATAAGCGCACTTGCCAGCACATGACACCTCGAACCAGACGTACACCTTTCGACGCCAAGCGTCATGCACTCATAAGCCATCTACGGCAACGTGGAATCACAGACCAGCGTGTTCTGGATGCCATGGATGTAGTGCCACGTGAAGAGTTTGTGCCGGCAAGTTTGCAAAGCCAGGCATACGAAGATTCTGCTCTACCAATTTATGAGCGACAAACGATTTCGCAACCGTTTACCGTTGCATTCATGACGCAAGCTCTGCGCATACGCCCCGGTGATCGAGTACTCGAGATTGGTACTGGCAGTGGGTATCAGGCTGCCATACTGGCCGTGCTCGGCGCAACCGTGATCAGCATCGAACGGCATGCACGATTGTCCGCCCAAGCGCGCGAACGCCTGCAGCGCCTTGGGTACGCCGTTACCTGCCGTGTTGGTGATGGTACTATCGGATACCGTGGCGGAGCCCCCTACGATGCAATCATCGTTACCGCTGGTGCTCCCGATGTTCCAGAGGCTCTCGCCCGGCAACTTGCCATCGGCGGACGCATGGCCGTGCCAGTAGGTGATGCCCGCAACCAGACACTCTACCTGGTTACGCGTACAGACGAAGAACGATGGGCAGCCGAGGACTTGGGTGGCTTTGCTTTTGTACCACTGATCGGCGTTGAAGGATGGCCAGAAGATGGCCGATAGTCGCACGCACATCACAGTTATTTGCGGCCCTACAGCGGCGGGGAAAACCGCCGTGGCTTTGGAGATTGCTCGCAACGTTGAGTCACACATCATCTGCGCAGACTCGCGGCAGATTTACCAGTATCTGGATGTTGGTACGGCTTCACCAACACCATCAGACATGCTCGTTTGTCCACACCACCTCTTTTCCACAGTACATCCAGCCGAACCATATAGTGCTGGCACATACTCCGCCCAGGTGCGCTCACTGGTTTCTTCGCTGTCCTCAACATCTAAAGCGCACATTCTACTAGTGGGAGGTACGGGCCTGTACATCACAGCCGCACTTGACGGACTCTCCACTGCACATGTGGATACCGATCCGGATTTGCGGCGTATGGTTATGGAAACACTCGCCAACGAAGGGCGAGAGGCACTGCACCGATGGTTGATGGATGTTGATCCGGTAGCAGCACAACGGTATGCCGACAAAAACCCACGAAGAGTACAACGAGCATTGGAGTACACGCTTCAAACCGGCGAGCCATTCTCGTCAACGTGGAAGAGCAGCTCTCAGCCCATACACGCTCACGTTTCTCGTTTTGTGGTTGACGTTGATAAGGACGAACTCAATCAGCGCATCAATCAGCGATGTGTGAACATGTGGAATGCTGGCTTGGTAGAAGAAACGCAACGTGTTTTAGCAATGGGTGTTCCGCCAAGCGCACAATGTTTGCAAACCGTTGGATATGTACAAGCCATGCGTTTCCTTGGGATAGGAGAACCCCTTACACGCGAGAATGCACTTGCAGACCATCAGGCGGCAACGCGGCAATACGCAAAGCGGCAGCGCACGTGGTTTCGGAAGGACCACCGGAATGTTTGGCTGAATGCACACACGGCGGCAGACACCATTCTAAGCTCTCTACGGACGTTTCGGCTAGCAATAGTGCTTCTGCTCATGGTTGGCACTGCCTCGTTATGGGCAGCACCGTCCGACTCGGTCCGAACATCCATCCCCCCCCCACGCGGCTTTGTAAGCCAGTACGATACGGTACAAGCCATTGAACGCTTGAGTGCGAGTATTACCTCGTTGTTTCGCAGCAAGCCCTATCAAAAGTCGAAGGTTGGATGTCGGGTGTGGAATCTCACGCGCGATGTGCTGGTGTACGAATACAATCCCGATTTGAATCTTACCCCCGCAAGCACCACAAAACTGTTTAGCACGGCAGCAGCATTTCATGCACTTGGTGAGCAAGGGGCTTTGGTAACGGAGATCCGAGCTTCAGGACGACTCCTACCTGATGGCACCTTGGATGGCGACCTGTACCTGGTTGGTATGGGCGATGCCATGCTGAGTGTTGTTGACTTGGAAGCCATGGCCGACGAACTGTTCGCCATGGGTGTTCGACGCGTGCGAGGAAAGGTATACGGAGACGGGAGCTTTTTTGATGATGTTGGCAACAGAGCTGTATATAGTGGCGACGCTGAAGATGTGCAAAAGCTCCCTCCAGTGCGCGCCCTCACGCTTAATGAAGGCAAACTGGCCGTAATCGTAACTGCTTCGCGCAAAGGTCACGTATCGGCACAGGTGATACCGGCATCCGATGCTGTCGTGCTCAAGATGGCACCTCGTGGAAAGAGGAAACGTGCCCGCAGCAAGGTCATGGCAACCTCGCTCACCTTGCCAGACGGCCGTCAGCAGATAACGGTGCACGGCACGCCCGGCCCGAACCGTACACGAACGGTGTTCGTGGCCATGGCCGATCCGGCAATCGTATGTGCAGGTGCACTTGCAGATCGTTTGCGAACAGGTGGCATTCATGTGGACGGTGGCGTGGGCACCCGACAGATGCCCGCAAACAGTCGCGTACTTGTAAGCAAGCGGCGCACGCTGGTTGAGTTTTGCAGTGTGGTGAACAAACGCAGCCACAACTACTTTGCCGAACAACTCTTCAAGTTCGTGGGTGGCCAGTACGGCGGTAAAACACACACGGCCGATGTTGCTCGCCAAGCCATGCTTACCACGTTGGACTCGTTGCGCGTTCTGCGCCGCGGAGCTGTATTTAACGACGGTAGCGGCCTCTCGCGGCGGAACCTCGTGTGTGGAGCTACCGAGGTGGAATTGCTGCGTGCCATTCACCGCAGAACATACGGTGATGAATTCAAGAGCACACTGGCCATTGCTGGTGTTGATGGAACGATCCGTGCACGAATGATCGGTACCGCAGCCGAGAATAATGTGTATGCAAAAACAGGAACGCTGCGAAACACCAGCGCCTTGGCTGGATACGTAACCACGCTGGATGGTGAGGAGTGGGCTTTTGCCATCCTTAGCAATGGTCCGTACACACGTAGCTACAAGAGCACGGAAAACAAGATTGCGGAGATGCTTGCATCGTTCAGTTATGGCGGCAAGGTTTGGATACCCAAAGCCCGAGTTACTCCAATCGCAGATACCAGCACGATTGAGGAAGAGAATGGTGAGGAGTTCGAGGATTTACCGGAAGATGCTCCGCACGAAGCGGGCAAGGAGAACGGCAAGCCCTAGGCCAACGATATCTGCCCCAACGTCAGCAATCGTTGCGTCGCGATTGGCCACAAACATCTGATGCACTTCGTCAAGCACAGCCCACACCAATCCAATCCCCATTGCACAAACTCGAATCGTACCCAAGGGCCACCACGGCCTCCATCCAGCAACTGCAATCATGCAGGCAACACCATACACGAAAAATGCCACAACGTGCAACACCTTGTCGGCCCAGTGAAAAGCAAAATCTGGTAGTGCTTCACCCGGCACTGAGCTCACGTAGTAAATGAGCAACGTACACGCCGTGATCGGCATGAGTGATACCACCTTCT
Source organism: uncultured Hyphomicrobiales bacterium (assembly GCA_964620125.1). GTDB lineage: Bacteria > Bacteroidota > Ignavibacteria > Kapaibacteriales > Kapaibacteriaceae > OLB6. Next base: position 53,855 of record CAZUGQ010000016.1, on the reverse strand, counting down.
GTGATGTATCAATCGGCCAGGACTGTTGAGAGCTCACGAATCAGGTCTCCAGCTAATAACGTTTCCTGTGCGTGCTTCCGTACGAATTCATCAGCACAGCGTCCGTGGATGTAAGCACCAAGAGCAGCAGCTTTTGCAGGCTGTATCCCTTGTGCGAGTAGTCCACCAATCATTCCACTCAACACATCACCAGTGCCAGCTGTTGCCAGCGCAGCATTGCCACTGGTGCAAAGCCAAGTTGTTTCACCATCCGTAGTAACCGGGGGTACTGACTTCAGGTGAACAACACATCCCAGCGATCGTGCAACTGTAGCAGCATCCACTGGCAATGCCATCTGTTCCACCACACGTTGAAACTCACCGGGATGCGGCGTGATGACTAGCTTTGGTAGGGGGCTTTGCAAACGGTGGAGAATGCGCAGGCCGTCAGCATCGAGAACGGTAGGTGTGTCGGGGAAATGTTGAAGAACATCCACCAGGATTTGTAGTCGAGACGGATCGGCACCAAATCCAGGACCCATAATCAGTACCGATGCGCGTTCAGCAACCTGGTGCGCATGGCTGAGCGGAGCCGTCATCACCTCCCGCGGAAGTAGAGGGTGCACATGATCGGTAACCAGCGTGCACACGCCTGCACCAATGCGCAGTGCTGCCTCTGAAGCAAGAGCAGCAGCACCGCGCATTCCAGCCGACCCTGCGATTACAACCACATGCCCCAGCCGGTACTTGTGTACTCCAGGATCTCTTGGAGGAAGCCAGCCACGAACATCGGATGCTTCAATCGCCCATGCCGATGCATGCAGACTCACCAGTTCGCCGGGGGCACCAATGCCAACCACGGTGATCTCACCACACAGTCTTCGTCCATTGGGCATGAGCATGCCAGGCTTGTAGCCCACCATGGTAATTGTTCGGGTTGCACGGATGGCATCTGGATGTGCTTCACCGGTTAGTGAGTCAAGTCCGGTAGGCACATCAATGGCAACTACCGTTGTTGTCAAACTGTTAACCCATCGTGTCCATTCAGGTACAGGATCACGAAGATCAGAGCCCCCTCCCACACCGATGATGGCATCGATAACCACGTCGGGTGTTGGCAAGGTGTGCCCTCCTGGTTGAATGACTGGTATGCCCAACGAGGTGGCGGCAAGAAAGTTGGCGTGGGTTGCTGTACTCATGCGAGCAACATCAGGTACGGCAGCTATGGTAACTGCACAGCGCCGATGAAGCAGCCGCGCCAGCACGTAGCCATCACCACCGTTGTTGCCGTTGCCACATACCACCAACACGGTAGCCCCATCTGGGATCCACGCACACGCTTGCGCAGCATTACCAGAGGCAGTTTCCATGAGGTAGTGTGCGGTAAGGCCCCTTGCTTCGCATGCAGCATCCAAGGCCGCGGATGACGATGGCGTTATGATTGGTATCACTTGATAAAACTACGGTGAAGCGAATGGTGCTATTCTTGCATCGGAATCGGATAATATCATGGCACTTTAAGGAGGTGGCAATGCGCACGTTGATTACCCTCGTGATACTTGTGTTCGCATCGAATGTGAACGCCCAGGATTTACGCAATAGTCCATTCAACGTCCATGGCCGTGGTTACGATGGGAACAGTCAGCGTGGTGAGGTGATAACCGAAGTTGACCCGAAGCTTGCACCGTTTTACCACGGCGTGGCAAGTGGCGACCCAACTCCAACAAGTGTTATTGTGTGGACGCGCATCACACCCGAAAACGGTGAAGCATCCCTACCCTATCGGCTCAAGGTTTGGCCAGCTAGTTCCTCAGGTGTCGACCTGGTTTTTGATTACTCTGGTGAAGCCATTGCGGACAACGACTACTGCGTAAAGGTGGACGTGACCGGTCTTACACCAGGCGTTACCTACAACTACGTGTTTGAAAGTGGCGGACGGTTTTCGCTCATTGGCAGAACCCACACCACGGCACTAGAAGGGCAGAATCATGTGCGTTTTGCAGTAGCTAGTTGCTCGAATTTTCCTGCCGGTTTCTTCAATGCCTATGGTGCCATTGGGGAACGCAATGACCTGGATGCTGTGATTCACCTGGGCGACTACATCTATGAGTACGAAGCCACAGGTTATGGCGGACAGGTTGGACAGCAACTTGGCCGACTTCATGAACCAACAAACGAGATCATTACTCTGGCTGATTACCGAACACGATATGCACAATACCGACTCGATCCGGACCTTCGCAGACTGCATCAGCAACATCCCGTTATTCACGTGTGGGACGATCATGAAAGTGCAAACGATAGCTACGTAGATGGTGCTGAAAACCACTCAGCTTCGGAAGGGTCGTGGGAGGTACGCAAGGCTGTGAGTAAACGCGTACATAGCGAGTGGATGCCGATTCGCGATGCCAACGATGGCAGGATTTACCGGTCATTCTCCTTTGGGGGAATGGCCGATTTGTTTATGCTGGATACACGATTGGATGGCCGGGATAAACAGGTGATGGGAGTTGGTAGTCTTACCACACCCCAAAGTCGGGACAGTTTGGTCGATCCCAACCGAAAAATCATGAGTCAGCAACAGTTCAACTGGCTTACCGATGGCATGTCGAGCTCTACAGCGCGATGGAAGGTTCTAGGAAACCAAGTGTATTTCTCGCCGACCACCGTGGCACCGATTGACACCACATTGCTTTTCTCGCTGGTCCCGGAGATCATTGCCAACGTGCTACGTCCGCAGCTTCCAGCTTTAACGGCCGTGCTTGAACAAGCCTTCTATGGTGATGTGTGGAACAACTACCCTGCTCAACGGTCTGCACTCGCTAGCTTCCTGAAAGATGAGAGCCAGTGCAACATCATCTTATCAGGAGATTTCCATTCTGGCTTTGCATTCGATGGCAAGTGGCCAGAAGGAGAACAGAACGTGGTTGAGTTTGTGGTTCCATCCATCACATCGAACAACTTTGACGAGACACTGCAGCAAGACCAAACACTCTCTCTCATCGCACCCGCACTTCTGGCGACCATATCAAGTACGCTGGGCAAGCTGAACCCGCATCTGACGTGGTTCGACATCACACAACATGGCTATGCGATTCTTGACCTGACGAACAACAGAGCTCAGTGCGACTTTTTTATGGTTGACACGATACTCGTGCGCAGTAGAGAAGAGTCATGGGTCTGTGGTTCAGTAAACACGTGCGGAGCAACTCTTACTCGTGCCGAGATTCCGGCTTCCCCAAAGGCTGTTCAGGAGCAGCCCGTTCCTGCAGAACCACCCGTCACCTCTATACAGGAAGACGTACTTCCAAGCCCCCTTACAATCGTGGGTCACGGTGCGAATCCGGCTACGACAATGATGTACGTGACCTTCGTTGTCCCCATTGCTACTCCTATTCAAGCCCGTCTTGTTGGTATAAACGGTGAGGTTGCCAGAGAGGAAATTGTTCTGAACGTTATGGCTGGCATCAATGTGTGGATGTTAGACCTAACGGGTATCGCCAATGGCGCCTACACTTTAGTGTTGGAGTATAACGGACGAGGAGACTCGCTACCCATCGTTGTTCAGCGATAAGAGCATCACGGCGATTACGTAGCTTGCCGCATGACTCGCAGGGTGCGGACCATGCTGGTGGGATGGTGGTTGCTGGCAACAGCCGGCTGTGGTGGTTTGGATCCAGCCGACCTACCTCCCGAGTCGTTCGTGAATGGCGTTGTACGGTACGTTGGTGGTGCACCAGCATGGCCGGATACAATGCTGGAGGTTCGCGTTGTGTTGTTCGACAGTCAACCTCCAGTTGCAGATTCCGTACTCGGGGCAATCGTGAACGGCAATGCTGCCTTTTCCGATACCCTCGCACGATTCTCTGACAGTACGGCCTATAGCTTAAACGTCGACGGTACGCCACGCACATTCAGGTACGTGGTTGTAGCAGGACGTGTAGGCCCCAATCTGCTTCAGGATTGGAAGATGCTTGCTTTGTATGCCGATGAAGCCAACCCCGGTACACCGAAACCTCTCGAGGTTGGTGTGGGACAAACAGTGCGCGTGGACTTTGTTGTTGACTTTGCCAACCTTCCACCGCAGCCATTCTAACATGAAAGCCTACCACCGCATACACGTGCTCGCGTGCTTGTGCATCTGCGCATGGATAACGATGAACGGCAGCCACATTACTGCTGCCGACCTGCGGGGACAGATCACCGATAGAATGACGGCAGCTCCAATTGCAGGCGTGGTTGTTCGAATAGAAGGAACCAGACTTGGCGCCATCACCGACAGTAGCGGACGCTTCACGATTACCAACACACCGATTGCCACTGTTACCGTTCTAGCCTCGCGCGTAGGGTACCAGCCAACGAAGGCAAAGGTCACGATTTCCAGATCGTCGGAAGACATGGTTCTCACCATGCTCGCATCCGACATCGTGAAACAGGACGTGATCATCAGTGCCAATCGTCGAGTACAAGCCGTGCAGGATGTACCAATCAGTGTGAGTACGCTAAGCACCACCGACCTATCGCAGCGCAACATCACCCAGCTTGACGATGCCCTGCGGTACGTAAGTGGCGTGAATGTGGTTAAGGATCAGGTTAACGTTCGCGGCACCAGTGGTTTTGCTCTTGGCGTCGGCAATCGAACCATGGTACTGCTGGATGGTTTTCCACTCATGTCTGGCGACAATGGCGACATCAAGTTTGATGTGATGCCAGTTGCCGATGTAGAACGTATCGAGGTGGTAAAAGGGGCAGGCAGTGCCCTCTATGGCACCGGTGCCCTTGGTGGTGTTGTTTCCATGTTCACAAAGCCATTGTTGGCAAACGAAGAGTTTTCTGCCAGAGGATACATCGGCAGCTACACGCAACCCAGGCATAGTGAGTGGCAGTTTCGTTCAGGAGTACCGTTGAATGGCGGACTGGACGTGCGTGCGGCGCGCCGCTTTGGCACAGTTTCGATTAGCGGTAGCGCTGGCATTCGTGCCGATCAGAGTTATCGCGACTTTGATGAGTCAGCCAGAGGATTTGCTTATGCAAAGGCCCAATGGCAAGCGTCAGACAGGAATCGCTTTACTGTGTTCGGTCTGTATGCCTTGCAGATCAGTCAGAACTTTTTGTACTGGAAGGACCTACGAAACGCTACCCGTCCACCCGATGACCAGGACCCGAATCAGTTATTGTTCACAGACAAACTCGCTGGAGCCATCGAGTGGCTAAGTCTGCTTGATAGTAGAACATCTCTCGTTGTGCGCAGTGGTGTGTTTCGTACACATTTCGAGAATAGTCTGAACAACGTACCCCAGGATTCCAATACGTCAACGGCGTTAGCCTGGAACACTGATGTAATGCTTACTTCAAGCATCATTCCATCCCTGACGATAACCACTGGGTTGATGGCGCGAGTTAATGATGTATCGGCCGACGTTTACGGCAAACAATTGCAAACCCTTGCTGCCCTGTTTGCACAAGCGGAGTACACTCTTGAGGGTGGCCCAATCTTCACACTCGGCATGCGAGTGGATCACGAAAAAACGGTCACCCTGGACGATCACTTGGAGTTTAGTCCAAAGCTGGGAATGTCCTGGTCACTGGATCCATCATTCACAGTGCGAGCAAGTGCTGGAAGAGGCTTCCGAGCGCCCTCAATAGCCGAGAGGTATGCCAACATTCGGTATGGGCCGTTCAATGTGAAGCCCAACCCCGGCTTACTGGCGGAAAGCTCATGGTCTGCCGAGATCGGCTTGCATTGGACACCTTCTGATGTCAGTGTTCCGTTCGACCTTGACCTAGCCATTTTTGACAACGAGCTGTTTGATCTGATCGAACCTCAGTTCGATACTGATGACCCTGCTGTGCCGATTGTGTTCACGAACATCACACGTGCACGCATCCTTGGCGCAGAACTCACGCTGCGGGCCATGCTGCATTCATCGCTCATGGTGGAAACAGGAGTCACGGGAATGTTGCCGAGAGACCTAACTCTCAACCAAACACTCAAGTACAGAAACAACGTGTTATGGTATTCGCGTATGGTCTGGTCTCCACTCACCCCACTTAGTGTACAGCTTGAGTATCGATATCAGAATCGGGTAGAGCGCATCGATGACCGCCTTGAGGTCTTTATTCCCGACGCAGACGAACGCGTGCCAGCGCATGTTGTTGACGTCCGCCTGTTCTACACCGTACCCATGGAGGGTGAACATACCTGGCGCTTCGGGATTATCGGCAGGAACATACTGGACTATTATTATGCCGAGGCTGTAGCCAACCTAAGCCCAACACGGAGCTTGATTTTTCAGGTTGAAGTTCAGTAACTGGTAGTGTGTGTGCTTTGCATCGCACCATACCTTAATACCGCTCAAGGGAGAACGACTCACCAAGGTATCGTTTGCGAACGTCTGGATTGTTTGCAACCTCCTCTGCCGTGCCACTTGCAAACATGGTCCCATCGATCAGGATGTATGCCCGATCCGTGATTGACAGTGTTTCGTGCACGTTATGATCGGTAATGAGCACACCAATTCCCTTCGACTTAAGGTCGCGGACGATGGTAATGATGTCCTCAACTGCCAATGGGTCGATACCGGCAAACGGTTCGTCGAAAAGGATGAACGTTGGATCGGTTGCCAAAGCTCGTGCTATCTCGCACCGACGCCGCTCCCCACCCGACAACATATAGCCAAGACTTTTGCGGATGTGCGTGAGCCCAAATTCTTCGAGTAGGTGCTGAAGCTTTGCACGCCGTTCTGCGCCACGCATTTTCCGCAGTTGCAGAACGGCCATGATGTTCTGCTCAACAGTTAGCTGCCTGAACACACTAGGCTCCTGCGGCAGATATGCAATGCCAAGACGTGCCCGCCGATACATTGGCAAACCCGTGATGTTGCGTTCGTCCAGGAACACCCTTCCACGTTCCGGCCTCACCATCCCAACGATCATGTAGAATGTTGTCGTTTTGCCAGCACCATTCGGACCAAGCAACCCAACCACCTCACCTTGCGCCACATGCAAGGTGCTTTCCTTAACTACAACGCGCTTACGGTACGACTTGCGCAGCCCATCTGCACGTAAGATCCTTGACACATGCAAACCTGATGTCGTGGATGATTCTTCCGTTAACAGGTCACCCTTGTTTCGCTGGTTTGTGTTCATCGTGACGGCGGCTTCGATAGCGTGATGTGAAAGGTCCGCACCTTGCCACCTCGCTCCACTTCGACCGAGAGCTTTTGGCCAGTTTCAGCGTCAAGAATGAGGACATTCAAATCCTGCACATCCTGCACGCGCTGACCATCAACGGCCACAATGATGTCGCCCGGCTCGATCCCTGCATCATCGGCTGGACTGCCACCAGCAACACGAACAACAAGCACGCCATCAGTCCGCTCTACTCGGTAATACTGCGACGTTTCTTCGTCAAGCGGTACCACCTTCAGTCCCGTCCAGTAATTCCGATCGATCTTGCCTTCTGCCCGAAGCTTGTCCACCACCTTCTTTACGCGATTGATGGGAATGGCAAAACCAATGCCGATGCTGCCAGCCCCCCGTGAGCTCTGTGCTGTGGAGTAGATAACGGTGTTGATGCCGATTACCTCGCCATCGGCATTCACCAATGGACCGCCGCTATTGCCAGAGGAAATGGCTGCATCCGTTTGCAACATGTTCCGATACACACGCTCTTCTCCCCTCTCGTCGGGCTGGGTGAAGTTCACACCAATGTTGCTGATAACTCCTACCGTAACGGTTGGCTTTGCATTGATGTCGAACAGGCCAAAGGGGTTGCCAAAGGCAATGCTCCACTCTCCAACCCGAACGCCGTCACTGTTCGCCAACTTCAGGTATGGTAAGCCTGTAGCATTGATCTTGAGCAGAGTAACATCCGACACCACATCGGTACCCACCACACGCGCGTCATGTTTTGTGCCATCCGTCATGGTTACAACTACCTTCGTTGCCGTGCCAGCAACATGGTCGTTGGTAAGGATGTACCCGTCTGGCGAGATAATGAAACCAGACCCCATGCCTTTCACCTGATACTGATGTCGGCGTGTTTGCGGCCCGAAGAACCGTTCGAAGATGGGATCATCGAACATCGAAAACGGATTGCGATATACTTCCTCGCGTATTTCGGTAACGTTGATGCCCACAACGGCCGCCGAGCATAGTTCTACAGCCCGAGTTATTGCATTCTGGCGCGACGCACTGATTGCATCGTCGGTGCTTACATACAGCGGTGCTCGGGAACTCTTGGAAACCACAACTCCGGGCGGTGGTGGTTCGGGCGACTCGGCTGGACTGCATGCGGCTAGCTGTGTACCAAGTAGGATGGTACAGACCATTGTGAATGTTCGTGTTGACCGTGATGTATGTGCCATGAGCGCGAATATCGAAGACTTTGCCGAGTTATTGCTTTCAGCACCTGCTAGCGCACACCTCTGCAGTCGCAGATCTAATGAACGTAGATTGCCAGAATGCTAATCAGTGTAGTGCTGGGACTGCCCCGATTGCCTGTCCTTACCTATCGGCACCCAACGCCCGTTCCTCCTGGGTCGAGAGTGTTGGTGCCGATTGGCCGACGTGTGGTTACGGGCTTTGTGGTTGACGTTGAACCACGTGATCAGCAGGGCATCAAGGATGTGCTGGAGGTATTGGACGACCAGCCATCGATCCCTCCAACCATCATGGATCTTGCCCGGCGAGTAGCAGACTATTATCTCTGCTCCTGGGGAGAGGTATTGCAGGCCGCCCTTCCATCAGGTTTGCAGCCATCATCATCTCTTCGAGTGGAACTCACTGTTCCTCTGCATGCCGATGAATTGGAGGCTATGCGCAAACGTGCTCCACTCAGAGCAAGACTTCTGGAATTCCTGAGCAAACATCGCTCTGAGGTCTCGGTAGCATACCTGCAAAAGCAGCTTGGCACATCCACCATTGCTGATCAGCTCGATGCATTGCACCGTGCTGGGATGATCACGATCACGCGCACAACCGACGAAGAGTTGACGTCTCGACGCATCAGAGCCGTGAGCCTGGCTCGCAAGGTGGCCGATGCACCCGAAACCATCCAGAGTGTTTTTGATGAGCTTGACAAGCGAGCACCTAAACAAAGTCTGGCTCTCGGACAGATCTACCTTGCCCACATGCGAGGTGAAGGCCCATTGGCCGTTACCAAGCTTGCCAATGAGTTGGGTATCTCTCCTGCCGTCATTGAAGGCCTCGTACAGAAGGAGCTTGCCACAACCACATACATCTCTGGCCAAGCCCCCTACCACTCGACAACACCGTTGGCAACGGTTGACGAAGCGAACCTCGTTCTGAACGCCGATCAACAACGTGCGGTATCAGCGATCACTGAAGCCTTGGAAGGTGGATTCACACCATTCCTGCTGGAAGGTGTTACCGGCAGTGGTAAAACCGTGGTATATCAGCGAGTGATGCGGGCTGCACTCAACGCAGGTAAGTCCTGCCTGATGCTGGTGCCGGAGATAGCACTGACTCCGCAATTGCATGACCGATTCCGCGCCGTTTTTGGTGATCGAGTGCTGCTCCTACATTCACGAATCAGTCAGGGGGCTCGGGCAGACCTGTGGCAGCAGATCCTTAAGGGTAGTCAACTTGTGGTGCTTGGTGCACGAAGTGCCGTGTTTGCACCACTGGCACAACTGGGTGTGATCGTGGTTGATGAAGAACATGAACCATCGTACAAGCAGGACGATCCTGCACCCCGATATCATGCCCGCGACGTTGCTGTGATGCGTGCTTCGCTTGAACGATGTGCTGTTATTATGGGATCAGCAACGCCAAGCCTGGAGTCGGTTCACAACGTTCGCTCCAACCGGTACAAGCACCTGTTGTTACCACGTCGGACGGACGGTGCCGTGATGCCGCGCATTTCTCTTGTGCACATTGCACAGGAACGCACTGCCGGACGCATGATTGGTACACTGTCGCACACCCTAGTTGAATCAGTTCAAGCACGTTTAACGCGGAACGAAGGAAGCATTCTGTTTCTCAATCGGCGCGGATACGCATCGCAACTGGAATGTCAGGACTGCGGCTATGTTGCTCCGTGTCCGAACTGCGACGTCCACCTTACCTGGCACAAGGTTCCCGGAGTACTCCGATGCCACTACTGCGGTTATTCGGAAACGGTCCGCACAGCCTGCCATCAATGTGGTGGTGTAGACCTCAAGGAAAGCGGTATTGGAACACAGCGCGTGGAGCAGGACCTTGCAAAGGCCATTGGTAGCATGACCCTTAGCGGCAATCGAACGCCAACGATTGCTCGTATGGATGCCGACACCATGCAGCGTAGAGGTGCACACCGATTATTACTCGAACAGTTTGCCGCTGGGAGTATTGATGTGATCGTTGGTACCCAGATGGTGGCAAAGGGATTAGACTTACCAAGGGTAACGCTTGTTGGAGTGGTGATGGCTGATCATTCGCTGCATCAGAGCGACTTTCGAGCCGCAGAACGAACACTGCAACTTCTGGTACAGGTAAGTGGCCGAGCAGGACGGCAGGTCGACCATCCGGGCGAGGTTGTCATCCAAACGTACTCGCCTCAGCATCCCGTGATTCGAGCAGTTACGGAGAACAAGGTAGCCGAGTGGACGCACCTGGAGCTGGCCTCTCGGAAGGAAGCCATGTACCCACCGTACGCACGGTTTATTACCATCGAGTTGAGCAGTCTTTCCGAAACCGATGTCGACCATGTGTCGCGCGTGTTCCACCGATTACTTCCCACCGATCACCCCGCCCTGCTCCGCTTCCCACCCGTTGTGCCATCCATTGCGCGAATTCGAAATCGACACCGAAGGGTTATCGTCATCAAGAATCCTAAGAACGTAGATCCTTCGGGCTCCACCATGCGTGCAGTCCTCGGCACTGCCTTGGAGCAGTACGCATCCAACCATGCTGTTGCATCGGTGCGTGTTACTGTTGACGTAGACGCTTCCGGAACTTTGTAGTCCATCACAACCATCGAACCATCATGCGCATACTGCTTCTCGGATCTGGTGAACTGGGCAAGGAGTTTACCATTGCTGTTAAACGGTACGGACATCATGTGACTGCCGTTGACTCATACGATAACGCTCCTGCCATGCAGATGGCGGATAGCCGAGTGGTGATTAATATGCTTGATGCCCGGGCCCTCGATACTGTTGTAGAGGCAGTGGCACCCGATATCATCGTTCCCGAGATCGAAGCCATCCGCACGGAGCAGCTCTTTGCGTATGAAGCATCGGGAATACATGTGGTGCCCTCGGCACGGGCAGCCAACATGACCATGAATCGCAAGGCCATCCGTGATCTTGCTGCTCGAGAGCTGGGCCTTCGAACGGCTCGGTATCTGTATGCCTCAACGGAGAGTGAGTTTGTTGATGCCGTGCAGCAAATCGGTTTGCCCTGCGTTGTAAAGCCGTTGATGAGCTCCAGCGGAAAGGGCCAGAGTATCGTACGAACGGCAGCCCAAGTTCAGCATGCCTGGACGTACGCCATGGAAGGTTCACGCGGTGATGTGCGCGAAGTGATCATCGAAGAATTCATCCCATTCGACAGTGAAATCACCTTGCTTACCATTACCCATCCAACGCAGGAAACGATGTTCTGTCCACCCATCGGACACCGACAGGAACGAGGCGATTATCAGGAGAGTTGGATGCCACACCCTGTGTCGGAGCCCCTTCTCCAACAGGCGCACGACATGGCACGAACAATTACCGCAGCACTGGGAGGTGCGGGATTATGGGGCGTGGAGTTCTTTCTTACTTCGGACCACGTATTCTTCTCGGAACTGTCGCCTCGGCCCCACGACACAGGCCTTGTTACACTTTCCGGCTGCACACCACTCAACGAGTTCGAACTGCACGCACGTGCCATTCTTGGGTATCCGATTCCAGCACAGCACCTGTTAAAAAATGCCGCATCGGCTGTGATCCTTGCCTCCGGTACGTCCGGCGTTGCTCCCGAAGTAACCGGTGTTGCACAAGCACTTGCCGATCCGAAGGTTGAGGTGAGGATTTTTGGGAAGCCAACCCTCCGCAAGTACCGCAGAATGGGAGTAGCACTGGCATCTGGCAGCGTACCCGTTAGCGAACTGCGATTGCTCGCAACCAACGCAGCGGCAAACATCCAAGTGGGCTGACCTGTTGTGGAAAACTTTCTTTTTGTAAGTTCTCGGCCCATTTCCGTCAAATGCGCCGGTTGCCCCGTCCATGATTGTACTTCTGCTCTTTGCCCTCTGCACTACACTCTGTTGCACTGCGGCCCAGACAAAGGCTCCGCTCGACATACAGATAGCCGATACCAGGCTGCAGCACGCAGCCGTTGGTTCGATTCATGATACCGACGGCGATGGGTGTTGGGATATCATCCGCGGTAATAGTGCAAGTGGTGCATCCTTTACCCATCTGCTGATTGACGGACAGTGTACGAATGGTACCGTGACCGAGGATATACAGGCCCTCCTTGTGGAGGGGGCTCTGGATTCAGAGTCGTATGAAATCGTGATGCGCAGCACCCGAACGTTTTCATCGGTAGCAACGCTGATCAAGGATGCCGACAAAGCGTTTGCCATTCTTGTACCTGGCAGAACTTCGCCGGATAATCCCGCCGGATCCATACAGCAGCCATCGGTAGTTGGTATACAGATGAGCATCACTGGGGATGAAGCCTTGATTGCCGTTACAGACGGTGTTAATGCCGCTGTGAGCATCACGCAGGCAGACGGAAGCACATCCCTCGAGCTCTTTGAGGGTGAATTGCGCAAAGGAACCAACTCCATCAGTGTTCCTACGTCGGTTCGTGCCGGCGCATACGTGCTTTCGGTAGTTACCGATCGCGGAACCGAGTCGATAAACTTTACGCTGCAGCGATAACCAAGCAAGACGCTATCGCTTTGTGCAACTTTTTGTGGACGTGGTTCACCTACAGGCCGTTGCGCACCGTACCCATCAGGCCCGATGAACCAACGCTCTGATCACTTCCTGCGATTGTTTCTGCCACACCACAATGCCTTGTGGCGGTTTGTGCGAGCCATGGTGCGGTCAGATCACGATGCCGAAGATGTTCTCTCGGAAACGGTGCTACAGGCACTCGAGGGTCTGCACCGACTCCGTGACGACAAAGCATTCCTCTCCTTCCTCTTCACCATTGCCACACGTATCGTAAAACGTCAGCGCTGGCGCAGGCGTTTGTTCGGTGAATATGATGAAGGTGAAACGATGGAACGTGCTCATCCCGATGCACTTCCAGATGAACAGGCCGACGTTGAATTGCTCCGCGCTGCACTTCAGCGGTTGCCAAACAAAATGCGTGAAGCCGTTGTGCTCTTCGAAATCAACGGACTCTCGCTCGAAGAAATCAGAGAGATTCAAGGAGGGTCGCTGTCTGGCGTCAAAAGCCGCTTGGTTCGTGGACGCAAGCAACTTGCCCTCCTGCTTGATGCAGAGGAGGTGAATGTACCTCTTGAAGTATCACCAGAACCCTCAAAACAATCTGCCACGTTTTCAACGGTGTTGTAATGCCATCCCGCAGATCACTCAACGACTTGTTTTCGCGCGCTCGCAGCGAACAGAGTCCGCTTACCGAACAAACGATTCGCAACATAGTCTCCAACAGTCATCCACAACGTAGTGCCATGATGTCACCTGCATTCCTTATAACAACAGGCCTTGCCGTTGCTGCCGCCACGTCGGTATTCGTGATCACGAACATTTCGGATACCAACTCCCCCGCAAAGGTGGTCTCCGCATCATCAGTTCCGGCCTCGACTGATATGAAGGGGGCTTACGGCGTGGACTCTCGTAGTAATGGTGATACACATAGCGGCGAAGGCTCAGCCCCTTCACAGCAAATGAATTCTGGTGATCGCCAGCACATCGTGCTCCGAGACAAGCCATCGAAGGTTGGCAATCACGCACCTAACACTTGTGTAGAGGACGTGTTGGTGAGCACAGATAAGGTTGCATTCCATTTGGCAGCACTGCAAGCGGATGAAGAACTTTTCAAATCATTGAGTATCGAACCGCACGCTGTGGATGCTATTTGCCGCAACCTGGCAGGTGCCGATTCAGTTACGAACTGCTCAGCCGATGGCAGAGACGCTACCGTGAAAGTGTGCTTGTTCAAAGAAGGTGAGTTGAACGAGGTACAGTTCATGGACAGGCCAGGTCCGCTCCCCGTGATGTTCACATCGGCAAATGGTAAGGGGCGAGTGGTCACGTCTCGGTTTACCACCAACGTAGATCCCAACAAACTCATCCCCGTTGCTGCAAACGGCTGCGGTAGTGATGTGCTGATGTGGTTTACTCCAACTGAGGAGTTCGTGTACTCGCTTCCTGATTCTTTGGGAGACGAATTGGAGCATAACCTTGACATCGTTGTACATGTTGACAGCATACAGAGCTGGTTTAGGATCAATAGCACATCGTCCGTGTACGACACCACCAATCCCGACGCACGCGTGATCAGCAAGAGATTCGATCTCAAACTCGATGGCCCATTGAAGGAGATACTCAAGCTAAAGGACGAATACAATCCGATGTTCAAGATGGACATCGAACATCTTGATTCAACAATGAAGTCCATGAACTTTCAGTGGCAGTCCCTGTCTGATTCGCTGCTCGATTCATTGAACATTGATATGCGGATCGACTTTGATTCGCTTAAGAGCAGAATGCGAATGATGATCAAATCGCCAAACTCTACAAGCATCATTGACCGTGCACTGCCGTTAAACGACGTTATTGAGATGCAAGAGGATCAGGCAAACGTCCTTGCACCGTCTCGGCAACTCTCCGTTCGCACCATGAAGCGTATCGTGGTTGTGCACTGCGGCTCACGCAGCACTGCCGCATCACTACCAGCGCCGGTACGTTTGCAGGAAACGCGGAGTACAGACGGAGCACTCAAGGCAACAACAGTATACCCCAATCCTACATCGGATGGTGGTGTTACACTGCGGTACTCGCTCGTTGAACCACGATTACTTACCGTAACGCTGCTTGACTTGAATGGAAGCGTTGTTCGCGAACTGGTAAGCAACCAGTGGCGCCAGAGCGGCGAGGGGCAGATGGCATTCACACTCAATGGAGTGCCTGCTGGCATGTACCTGCTCGCCATTGCGACGGATGCGGGCGAGCGTGCAATCCAGCGGTTGATCGTTCAATGAGATTAGAACGTGGCAGATGCCAGGGTAAATCTCCACTGAGGAGTATCGCGCTGTGACATCCGCGCCGTAACGTCGAAGCGAAAGAAGAGAAGGATACGGTTGATGCCCAAGCCAATCTCGTAATACACTCGCTCGCGAGTTACGTTAGTAGAGGGCAAAACAACTTCGGCGGAGGTAAGGGTGGACGGCCGAAACTGCGTCCACCCTACACTGCCAAACGTGATGAACTCTATGCCGAAGGATGCAACGTTCGGTATGCGTAACAAGCCTGGAATCACTTCTCCGAAGTTGTGTGCTAGGCTTAACGTTGCATACCGATCGCCGTAAAACTCCTTTACGTCCATCACTCGAAACGCAGAGCCGATGGCTATGCCACTTACGGCAGACTCAAGGGAGAAGTATCGCTGTGGTGTAACGTCGCCCCAAGACCAACCAACCGAGGCGGCAACGTCCAAGGTCCATAGTGGCAGCGTACTCGTTCGTGCAAAGGTGATGAGTTCGGAACGGGTGAAGGTGGCATCTGTTGGCAGTAGTGCCGAGTTGCTGTGCTCCGTTCGCATGATCAATCCATTGCGAGCGATACGCCGTTCCGGTCGGTAATTGAGATAGAGCTCGAAGCCAACGCTGGAGTAATGCCCATCTTTCGCCGGTGGGTTGTTCCTTCGAGATTGCATTCCGCCGAACACTGACCATAATGGTTGGGCCACTGCCGTGTGCTGGTATTCAGAACGAGCAAACAGTCGAAGCATGGAGGGTCGAGCATAACGATCGGCCTCTGTGAATCGGAGTTGTCCCCAGGAATAGGAGGCACCAACCTCGACACCATCGGCGTAATAGTAGTCGCCGTAGTCGTTGCCGAACAGGGCACTGGTAAACGTGATCAGATTGGCCTTAACAAGGTTTTCGTCATCACGTCTGGCTAGGTGGGAGTATCCTGACGCGTCAACTGACCACTTCTGCAGTTCATCAACAAACACGGTAACCTTGCCATAACCATACCAGCGGTGGTCGTATACGCCGTAGCCAGCACGCAGCTGAAGGTCGACTGCTGTATCCGGCCGAAACCACAGGCCTACGCCAAGGTATGGACCGTGAATGCGATTGTATCGAAACACATCGTCAAATCCGGAGAATGGTTCCCGAGCAAGTCGTGCAAAGGCCGTGGCAATTGGCCCCAAGTAGTTGTTGAGGAAACCGCTGCTTACGCTGTCGCCATTCTCCTGGAGGTTTGCAATTTCCTCGTATGCCCGTTGTTCTTCCGGCCGAAGCGGCAGCTTCTGGTTGTTGGCCCAGAAGGTGCTGTCGAATACAAATGCAGACTCCGTTACTTCCACGCGGCGCTGCTCAAACACATCATCGGCGAAATCGCCCGAAAAATCGTAGTCATAGCAGTAGGTGGCCAGATCCAAATCCAGCCGTGGCGATAAGATGAATAGTATGTTGGCTTGCAGCGTACTCTGCATGGACAGGGCTTCCGGCATAACCACGCCACTTGCTTCGACGAATGTTTGCCGAATTTTCAGCGCTGCATCGAAAGGAAGATTAACTGCCGTGTTGGGCTCCACGCGAACTTCAAGAGGCATGTTCCTGCGCTGATCGATAAAAATCGTACCAACAAAGGCCTTTCGACCTACTCCCGATGGACGAACTGCGATTTCAACCACATCGTCCGTTTCGTCGGAACGCAGTTCGAAGTCGTAAATGTCAAGCGCATTCTGGTGAAAAGGTGTTACGATGGTCTGATTGACAATCTGCAGCTCATCGTCGTATAGGTTCAGATTGGTGCCGAAGGCAACAAAGTTCGACCCCGCACTGATGTTTGCCGTCTGTCTGCGTTGTATGATTTCGTTGAAGTAACTATCTGGCCTAACAACGTAACCCTTGCTGTATGATTCAAGAATGGAAAACACCGTACTGTCACCCAAACCCGAGCTCCGCATAGCCGTGGTGGTGTCCGTGATTGCAACGAACTTGGTATACAGCATGTAGGTGTATCTCTTAAGCGTATCACTCTGCACCTTCTTGCGCGCCAACACACGGCGCATGATGTTCACAGCAGGATCTTCCGCTACCACAACCACCTCGCGAGAACGCAGTGGTCGTTCCTCGAGCTCGATAAGAACCACTGAGTCCGCCAATGCCACCTGTACGGTATCCGATGCATATCCCAACATGGAACCAACGAGTGTTATGGAATCGGGAATGAGCCGACCAGTATGCTGCAGGTACCTGTCTGCTTCGATACGCAGAACGAATCCTCCACCCTTGTCGGTCATCGTGCCGATGGCACTGCCAGCAAGGCGGACGGTAGCAAAACGCAAACCTTCGCCACTGGCACGATCTGTAACCATCCCGCGAATCATCACCCGTTGGTTGCCTGCTGCGTTGGCAAGCGCAGTGCCTTCGTTGCCACTAGCATTGGCAAAATCACACAGGATTAGTACAGCACACGACGCCAGAATGCGTGCAAGCACCTGCCATGGGTAACGTGGACTATGTTCCCTGTACCAGTCTGTCTGCCTCTTCCTGAGCTTGAAGCAGACTTTCGGCAGCGGAAGATTCACCAAGGAGGACGCGAACAAGGGCGTTTTCAAGTATGGCTTCGACGTCCAGCCACCGAGGGTGGACAGGGGTCATGCGTGAATACTGGAGTTGGCGGGCAAACACCGCCTTCATCGGATCGCGCAACAACGACGTATCCGACAGCGTTCCCTTGTCGGCAGGGAAACCTGCCTCGGCGATCCGTTTGCACAAGGCCAGAGCATTCCGACCGTTGGTGAGGAATTGTGCCAGCTCCCTGCTCCGTTGGGTGTTTTTCGTTGCAGCCGACACAGCTAGGTACTCGCCACCAGTGAATGATAGGCCAGGACCTGTGCCGGTGCCGGGCATCAACATAGCTTCTACTCGTAGCGCGGGGTTTTCTCTGATGCGCGGAATCAGCCATGAACCACTAATCCAGAACGCTACCTTACCCTGAAGAAAGGCTGCATCGAGCTGCCGCTGTGTTTCGATGTAGCCAGTGCGAGCGAGACTTGCATACAGAGAAAAGGCTTTCACGTTTTCCGGTGTGTTAAGCGTAATCCGACCGCTGGAATTCACCACATCACCACCGAACGTCCATATCAGCGGCAAGATCTTCTTGTACAGCCGATGTGCATCCGCACCATTGGCACCAAAACCTTTCATGCCCTTGTCGTGCACCATCTCACAGGCATTCAGCAAATCGTCGAGCGAAACCACAGCCCCCTTCCATCCGGCAGAATCCAGGATGGACCGGTTCACGTACAGCACGCGGGTATCAACCACCCAGGGGTATGCAAACAGACGTCCTCTCCACATGGCCGGAGCGAGCGTGAAGGCTGGGAAGGTGGTGGTAACCGCACTATCGATGGGCAGAGGCATGAGCACACCGGCGCTGGAGAACTGAGCAACCCAATCGCTGCCAAGCTCCACTACGTCTGGTGGAGCCCCACTGTTGAATGCTGCCTGAAGTTTGGTCTTGCCCTCGTTCCAGCTAAGCTCGGTGAGTTCTACTGTGGTATTGTGGCTTTTCTCGAATTCCTGGACAAGCTGCCGGATAGCAGCACGCTGGCCAGGCTCGCTCCAGAAATGCCAAAAGCGGATGACCGACGATGATGCTGGGACGTTGCCGTTTCCGCAGGACCCAACCACACAGATACATGCAGTAAAAAGCACAATTCTTGTCCACATGTCACGAACTTACCAAGGTTCTGATTGGTGCTGTACTTCGTTCGCCGTACTTTCGATCCCGTCCTGAACTCGACAAACAAGGGATCTATGTCGAAGTACATCTTCATCACGGGCGGGGTTCTTTCCTCATTAGGGAAAGGCATCGCATCTTCATCCATTGGTCTGCTGCTCAAACAGCGCGGCTACAGCGTTACCATCCAAAAATTCGATCCCTACATCAACGTGGATCCTGGAACGATGAACCCGTTCCAACACGGTGAGGTGTATGTAACGGACGATGGTGCCGAGACGGACCTCGACCTCGGTCACTACGAACGGTTCCTCGACACCAACATGAGTCGGCAGAATAATAGCACAGCCGGGCAGGTGTACTTCGACGTGATCACACGAGAACGCCGAGGTGAGTACCTGGGTAAGACCGTTCAGGTAATACCGCACATCACCGACGAAATCAAACGCAGGATGCGCTCGTTCAACGGTAACTACGACGTGGTGATCGTTGAAATCGGAGGCACGGTTGGCGACATTGAGTCGCTTCCCTTTCTGGAGGCTGCACGCCAGCTTGGTTTTGAAGTTGGCAAACAGAATGCGCTGTTCATCCACCTCACCTACGTTCCGTATATCAGGAGTGCAGGAGAGTTGAAAACGAAACCCACGCAGCATAGTGTGAAGATGCTCATGGAACATGGCATCATGCCCGACATCCTGTTATGCCGTGCTGAGATGAAGCTTGACCGCGAAATCAGAGCCAAGATTGGCCTGTTCTGCAACGTGGAAGAAAACTCCGTTATCGAAGCACTGGATGCCGAAACCATCTACGAAGTGCCGATGATGTTTGCCAAGCGTGGACTTGACGCCATCATTGCCAACAAACTGCATTTGAAGCGCGGAGCTGCTAATCTTGACAACTGGGCACGATTCGTACATCGTATCAAGGATCCCAAGCATCACGTTACCATCGGACTGGTTGGCAAGTATATCAAGTACAAGGACAGCTACAAGAGTATTAGCGAAGCCTTCATTCATGCTGGTGCCGTGAATAATGCCCATGTGCAGATTGTTTGGGTTGATAGTGAGAGTGTGAATGCAGAGAACGTACAGGACAAGTTGGCTGGCCTGAATGGCATTCTCGTTGCCCCAGGTTTTGGTTCCCGTGGCATTGAAGGAAAGATTGCGGCTATTCAGTACGTGCGAGAAAACGGCATCCCATTCTTCGGTATCTGCCTGGGAATGCAGTGTGCCGTGATTGAGTACGCAAGAAATGTTGCTGGTCTTGCCGATGCGAATAGCACCGAGTTCAAGAAAACGAAGCATAATGTTATAGACCTGATGCCGGACCAACGTGGCGTGACTAACAAGGGCGGAACCATGCGCCTTGGTGCCTATCCTGCCCAACTTGCACCGCGCTCGCTGGCATTCAAGGCGTATAAGCAACACACCATCAGTGAACGGCACCGGCATCGGTATGAGTTCAATAATGATTACCGAGACGCGCTCACAATGGCAGGGATGAAGTTGAGTGGTATGTCGCCCGATGGCCGGTTGGTAGAGATTATCGAAGTCCCGAACCATCCGTGGTTCCTTGGGGTACAGTTCCATCCTGAGTTAATGTCGCGCGCTGTAACGGGTCACCCACTCTTCACCGCCTTCATCAAGGCTTCCTTAACACATCGCACAAGGTCGCACTGATGCCCATCCAGGTGTTGTTGGCTGAACATGATGATGTTGGCGGACTCTATCCGTTCAGTCTAACTCATTGTGCCTGGGAACTGCGCGTAGGTGCGTTCACGATTCTGGAACGGTGGCAACGATCGGTACCGACAGCTTCGGTTACTGTGGTTAGTGAACGTGACTTGCACATGCGCTCGTTCGTAGAAAGGTATCCAGCCACAGCCCCCTACCAACCCTTGCCAACACTCATCGTTGCGGGACATCTCGTGGTTAGTCCGCGAGTCATGCGGCAGATGGTAGAGATGTGTGCGGCGAGTTCTCGAACAATCGTGTTCTATTGTTCTGAACAGCCCGTGGGCGTATTCCTTACCGATGCTCTGCAGTCGCCAGCCGTTGCCACGGCCATATTGGAAACCGTAAACCCCGAGGAAACGGTTACCGTAGATGTTGCAGGGCGCGTGATTACTCGGCTATGGCAAACCCTGGATCATGTGGCCGATGCCGTGTTGTGGGATGCTGCTCTGCTCCATCACGATGTGGATGATGATGCATCTGTTCACCCAACGGCGGTGATCGATACACGAAAAGGTCCGGTGCTCGTGCTTGACCATGCAGAAATCGGTGCATTCTGTGTAATCGAAGGACCATGTGTTGTGGGCAACCACAGTCTTGTAAAGCCGCACGCATCACTACGTGGCTCGGTGATCGGTCCGGACTGCCGTGTTGCCGGAGAAATTTCGGCCACTATCGTGCAAGGGCACTCCAACAAACAGCACGATGGTTTTCTGGGCCACAGCTACGTTGGGGAGTGGTGCAATCTTGGTGCCGGCACCACCACCAGCAACCTCAAGAACACGTATGGGCATGTTCGCGTTCAGATGCCCTGGCTTGCCGAAGACACACAGCGCCAGTTTCTGGGTACCCTCATGGGCGATCACGTTCGCACGGCCATCGGTACACGGCTTGCAACCGGAAC
The DNA here is from genome assembly GCA_964620125.1 of uncultured Hyphomicrobiales bacterium. Classification (GTDB taxonomy): domain Bacteria; phylum Bacteroidota; class Ignavibacteria; order Kapaibacteriales; family Kapaibacteriaceae; genus OLB6. The sequence continues at coordinate 32,346 of CAZUGQ010000016.1, read as the reverse complement.
TGTGATCGGCGTGAGTGTGAACATTGTGAGTGACGGCTTCCCCCCCCGTGCAGTCGAGTCGTTTACTTGGATGGTAGGGGGCTCTGGCATCGTGTATGATGCAGACAAGGCCATCGCTGTGGCAAGGGCAGCCATGGCTCGCAGAATGATGGAATTGGGACCTGACACGGAAGCCTTGTTGCGAGCAATCTACACGCAGACCCTTGGAACATGAGCTGAACACAGCAGGCACGGGGAACACACCCATTACCCATGTGAAGCACACAACATGAACACCCCACTTCACATCTGGATTACAGGTGCCAGCAGAGGCATCGGCGCTGCGATTGCAGAGCGATTGTCGGAACACTACAACGTTACCGCCTCCTCCCGATCGGGTGCAGCACAGTCCCCCCCCCACCTCGTGTCCGTACCCTGCGACGTAGCCGACCGAGATAGTGTGGAGAAGGCGCATGAGATGGCAGTAGGGTACTTTGGACCCGTAAACGTTGTGGTTTTGTGTGCAGGTATCGGACGGTTCGAACCGGTGAGCACCATGCAGCACCATACGTTTCAAGAAATGCTGAGTGTGAACATGCAGGGCATGTTCAATGTTGTGAAGTGTGTGCTGCCATCAATGCTTGCAGTAGGAGCGGGTATGATTGTGGACGTGAACAGTGTTGCCTCTCTCCGCGCGTTTCCGAGTAATGCTGCCTATGCCGCTACAAAGGCGGGAACGTTGGCTTTCTGCAGGTCGCTCCGTGAAGAAGTTCGGAGTTCAGGCATCAAGGTGGTTGAGCTAATCGTGGGAGCAACTGATACGGATATTTGGGATCCTCCTGCTCGTGAGCAGTTCCGACATCGGATGATGATGCCATCGGATGTAGCACGAGTAGTTTCTAACGTTGTTGAAGGTTATGCACACTCTCGTGTTCTTGTTGAAGAGGTTGTTGTACGTCCGCAGCTGGGAGATTTGTAGTGCACGCAGGCAAAGGGTACAGACTGTTGGAGTTCCTTACGTGGACGCGTCGGGATCTGTATGTGATCGTGTTGATTTCCAGCATTCCCGTGTGTTGCCATCAACTCCTGGGTTGGGCGTGGCTTGCTATTCCCTGGCTTCCGGTAGCCACCATCGGTACCGCCGTTGCCTTTCTTATTGGCTTTAAGAACAATGCCACCTACGCGCGTGCGTGGGAAGCAAGACAGATATGGGGCGGCATCGTAAATAGTAGCCGTTCGTTCGGGATGATGGTGCGCGACTACATTATTGGCACCTCGCCAAATGCTGATGTACGAGACGTACGCCCGTTCATTCAACGACATCGCGCATGGCTTACGGCGCTGCGCTATCAACTGCGAGAGCCTCGCGTGTGGGAGACGGCCTCCGCTGACTACAACGTGGAGTATCGGCGCAATTTCATTGTTCCCGAATGGAACGCACCCCTCGAGGAAGTGCTGCGGCCACTGCTCACTGATGGGGAGTTTCAGCGTGTTTTGGCGTCATCCAATCGTGCCACAGCGATTCTTGCCCTGCAAAGCGAGGCGTTGCGCACGCTCTTGCATAACAACATCATCGACACATACCAGTTGATCTCGTTGGAAGAACACCTTGCCTTGCTCGTGGCCGAACAGGGTAAATGTGAACGCATCAAGAACTTCCCGTATCCACGGCAGTTTGCGTCGGTAAATCAATACTTCATTCGGATCTTCATCCTGTTAGTACCCTTCGGAATGATCCAGGCATTCGCCGATCTCGTGCACCATACAGTCTGGATGTCCATCCCGTTTAGCGTGATCGTTTCATGGATCTTCTACTCCATGGAAAAAATCGGCGAGAGTACAGAGAACCCGTTCGAGGGTGGCGCAAATGATATTCCGATGTTTGCGCTTTCGAGAGGAATCGAGATTGATCTGATGCAGATGATCGGTGAAGACCATGTTCCAGAGCCTGCAAGACCCGTGAATCATATTCTGATGTAACTCAGTGTCAAGTTGACAGTCCGACAGTCGGTATTTTTGACGTTTACAACGCCAGTCTTCTCCTTGGAGTCCAGATGTTCCGTTTGTTTATTCTCGCATCGCTTCTAGCCCCCTGCCTCCTTCATGCTCAGCAGTACAGTCATGGCGATCCAACCGCCGAAGAACAACTCATGCTCGAAATGATTAACAGAGCACGTATGGATCCCAAGGCAGAGGGAACACGATTGATGGACACGCCAGACCAGCAGGTGCAACAAGCATACACGTATTGGCAGATCGACAAGGCAAAAACAAAGTCTGCGTTTAGCACCTACCCATCACGCCCACCCCTGGCATTCCACCCAAAGCTCATTCAAGCGGCCAGACTGCATACTGCCGACATGGTTGCCAACAACTTCCAGGGCCATGTGGGCAGCAATGGCAGCCAACTCAACCAGCGGTATGCCAATCAGGGGTATACCTCGATGGGTCAGTACGGCGAGAACGTTGCAGCCTACGCAACAAGCGTGTGGTATGGCCACTGCGGCTTTAACGTTGACTGGGGTCCACAGAATCAGATCGACCTCGGGCACCGTTCCAACATCATGAACTTCAGCGGTGCTGTGTATACCGAATGTGGCATCGGCATTCAGCATACAAGCGGTGGACTGCAGAGCGGCACGGTCGGTCCGATGGTGATCACACAGGACTTCGGAATTCAGTCCACGCGATACATTACCGGAGTAGTGTACGAAGACAAGAATGCCAACGGATTCTACGATGTTGGTGAAGGACTCGAAGGAGTAAAGATTCAGCCGTCGCGTGGTAGCTACTGGGCAGTATCGAGTGCTAGCGGCGGCTATGCCATTCCGTTCTCCGGCAACGGTGCTGTTACACTCACTGCCTCGGGGGGAGCCCTCGGTGAGACCATGACGGTGCAGGCTACGTTCAGCGGAGATAATCTCAAGGTGGACTTTGTGCCTGCCGCGCAAGTACCGGGTTTGGTGTTATTGTCCTCCCCTGCCAACAATGCCACCAACATCTCTCCATCTACCGTAAACTTTACGTGGCAATCCGCTGCATTTGCAGAGAGCTACTACATTCAGATTGCCACTGCGAATACGTTTGCAGCAAGTGCCATCGTATTGGAGCAAACGGTAAGTTCAACCACCGCTTCCGCTTCGAATCTTGCCTGCGGTACGCAATACTTCTGGAGAGTTCGTGCTGCCAACACACTTGGCAATGGCACGTGGAGCAACGTGTACAGCTTTACCACCTCTGGCACCATGCCTGGCAGACCAAGCACGATATCGCCAAAGGGTGCAGCAACGTTCGACAACATGGGAACGATTACCTGCTCGTGGTCAGCAGCCACAGGTGCAGACCGCTATCACGTTCGCTTTAGCTCCAATGCCAACTTCTCCGAGCTGTTCGCACAGGATAGTACGATACAAGGCACAACATTCAACCTACCTACTTCGCAACTGCCTGCAGGTATCACCGCTTTCTACTGGTCAGTCCGTGCAGGTAGTGATTGTGGTTGGGGCACCTGGAGTGGCTTTGCACTTGTGAACCCAACGATTACCAGTGTTGATGGAGACATCTCGTTACGATGGGCAGTGAGCGTAGTCCCGATGCCTGCAACATCCGATGCACACATTGTACGCATGGGCTTGGTAGGGGGCTTTGCCACACTGTCTCTGTACGAGGTTGGCGGTAATGTTATAGGTACGTGCAAGGTTGACCTCCAGAACACGGATAGCCTACCATTACGAGCGATCACAGGCACAAACATTGTCCCGGGTTTCTACGTGCTGGAAGCAGCACTTGAAAACGGACAAGCCATTCGCACACCATTGGTAGTAAGGTAAACCACTTCGGTGCACATGGTGGCATTGGGGTGTGATCACAACACAAACCTGAGCTTTCTGCAGCGCATCAGGCAGTCGTTGTGAGCCGGATGCACTGCCCCAAAACTCTTACACTAGCGTAAAGAAGTCGTGGCCGCCATCATGATTGATGTGCAGCACACCAGCTCGAACCAGCTTTACGAGGATTTGCGACGCCCGTCTGCGTGAGATGTTCACCAGGCGGGCGAAGTCGTTAACAGTAGCCTTACCGTATCGCTCAAGGTATGTGAATAGTCGGCGCTCCCTATCCCCTATGCTCAGTGTCATCGGCGGAGCATCAGGGTTCTGCGATTCAAGGACCTTGACCATCTCTTTCGACGCTGTTACGCTATTCTCTCCCTGCCTGATATACGCCTTGCGCTCGTGTGGCCGTTCCTTGGGATCGTCACTTACCAAACGATGTGGTCGCATACGGCTGCGTGGTACATGGATTACCACCACATCGCGATACTCGATTTCTACAACCTCGACGGTTAGGTCCAGCCAAGGTGTAATGCTGTGCTGAGCAATCTCAACGAGGTGGATCTGTTCCTTCTCACTCTCAACGCCGATGATACGACCGTCATCATCGACACCAACAATGAGATACCCCCCGTCGGTGTTCGCAAAGGCGATGATCTCGCGAGCGAACTTCTCGACGGATGTGAACTTGCGCTTGAACTCCACCGTAGAGGACTCACCGCCAGCGATGATCTCTCGGAGTTCATGGCGCTTCATGGGGCGGCGGCCAGTCTCCACTGTGCTTTTGGTACCCACCACTGACCTGGATTGTATCCAGGCCGAACGAAGGAAAAGTTTACGTTCTGCAATCTCTTGTTGTACACTGCAGGATATTGAACGGTCCAAAGAATGGTGTACGGCTGCTCATCGTACACAATGGCTTGGAACTCCTTCATGTACTGCTTGCGCTTGTCTGGATCGAACTCAACGCGATTCAGCTCCATGATCTCGTCGGCCCTTGGATTGCTGAACCCGCAGTAGTTCGAGCCCTTGTTAGCAATCTGGGAACTATGGAACAACTGGTACGGATCGGAGGGAATCGGATCATTTACCCACGAAGCCACCACGGCATCGAAGTTGTGAAGTCGAACATCATCGAGCCACACCGTCCAATCAAGTTTCTTAATACTGGCCTTGATGCCAACCTTCTTGAACTCATCCACCAACAGCAGCATGATCTGTTCTCTCATCTCATTGCCGCTGTTCAAGAGAAAGGTGAACTCAAATGGCTTGCCATCACGTTCTAAGATTCCATCATCGTTCGAATCCACCCATCCGGCCTGCGTGAGGAGTTCGCGTGCCTTCTGTGGAGAGTATGGGATTGGCGGAAGTGTTGTGTCGTACTCCGCACTCGACGGATACAACACGCTATTCTGCGGTCTGGCCAAGCCCCTTGCCACTTGTTTGATCAGTGCATCCCGGTCGACAAGGTGGCTCATTGCCTTTCTGGTAAGCTTATCGGAGAACATCGGCCGTGCAGTGTTCCACCCGATGTATAGATATGCATTCACCGGAAAGGCATGTTTAACCAGGTGCGTCATGGTGGTGGTGTCGATCTCATCTTGGAACTTGGCAGCAGGCACAAACTCCATGAAGTCCAATTCCTGATTCTTGAGTGCCACAACGGCAGTGTTGCGGTCGTTCACCACCTTGTAAATGATCTTCTCAGGATAGGCTGGCATGTCTGGGTCTTGACCTTTTCGCCACCAGTTCTTGTTGCGAACAAGAATCACGCTTTCGCCGGGGTTGCGTTCAGCATACATATATGGACCCGAACCGATGTTGAACGCCGGCTCCAGTTTGAGCTTGGGAGTGTTGAACCATGCAGCAGCTTTCTTCAACGCTGGATTCGTAGCAGATCGTTCCAGAAGATTCGTTTCCGGAATCGTATAAGCGTCCGTGAGATTGTCCGGATCCTGAACATGTTTTGGCTGAATCTCAAGAGTGCCGATCTGCAGTTCTGCCATGAAGTATGGCTGAGACATCACAACGGTGAAGGACCGATCGTCGTGCTTCACCACATCTGCAACGTCCTGATAGTAGTTGCGCTTTGCAGCACCATCAATAACCAGTGGATTCTTGAGCATCTTGAAGGTGAACACCACATCATCGGTCGTAATTGGATGGCCATCACTAAAGGTGATGTTGTCTCGAAGCTTGAAGGTGTACTTCAGGTGATCTTCCGATATCGTTGGCAATGCCTCGGCCAGCACCGGTTCCAGTTCGAGTGTACGGAAGTTCTGGTCCAGCAGCTTTTCGTACACGCGGATGTAGATGGCCTGGGCCGAAGCATCATTGGTGAGAATTGGATGCAAACCTTCGGGATCGCTCAGTTCATGGACAACCACCCATTCACCGGCTACAGGCTCGCCAACTCCGGATGAAGGTTCATCGGATGATCCCCCCCCGCATGCAACAAGGAGTACAATGGACAGAATGCTGAGAACAATGGTAGATAGATTCATGTTACTCGTCGTCACTTTGGAAATACGTGATGTGGCGCTGTTCATACCGACCTTTTTCGCTGCCTCGGCGACGGATTTCGTTCTCCAGTCGGTCGGCGAATTCTTTTGAGGCATTGTATCCATAGGTCTTGAGCAAATAGTTGAGAGCGATGGTCTCGCTGATTACGGTAACGTTCTTTCCGGGGAAAATCGGCAGCTTCACTGTGTTGATCGGCACACCGAGAATTTCGGTAACGCTTTCTTCGAGGCCAGTGCGATTGTACTCACGTGTACGGTCGAACACTTCCAATTCAACAATGATCTCCAATCGTTTCTGGAAGCGAATGGAACGTACGCCAAACATCTGCCGAACGTCAATCACCCCCAATCCACGAATCTCCATGAAGTGCCGAACCAGTGCCGTTCCTGTACCCATGAGGATTGACTCACGCTTCTTAGTGAGCACAACAATGTCGTCGGCCACCAGTCGGTGACCACGCTCGACCAGATCCAACGCAATCTCACTCTTACCGATGCCGCTCTTCCCGATAAAGAGGATGCCTACGCCATAGACGTCAACATAGCTGCCATGCACAGTGATCTGCTGACTGAACTGATCATCGAGGTATTCGCCCAGCAAGTAGATGGTCTTGGCCGTATCGTACGGAGTGGTAAGAATTGCAACGTTGTGCTCATGGGCAATGGATAGAAGGTCTGGCGGCAGAACATGACCGTTAGCACACGTAATACAGGGAACGTTGAATGCACAGATCGTACGGAATGCCTCGCGACGGCGTTCTTCCGACAAACTCTTCAGGTAAAAGAATTCTGTGTTCCCAAAGAGTTGCACACGGTAATACGTGAACAGCTCTGTAAAGCCTGCCAGGGCAAGTTGTGGGCGGTGCAGGTTTTTGTCGGTGATCAGGTTGTCAAGCCCCACCTCTCCGGTAGCCGCCTCGAGATTGGCAGGACCGTTGAGTAGCTCTCGCACCGTGATCGACTCCTTCACCACTGGGTTGGAGGGCCGGATCGAAGGGGGCATTGGTCTCGCAGTTTAGGTGAGGAGAGTGGAGCGCAGACTGTTTCGCCGTTCGTTCAATCGTTTGAGCTGGCGTTCCACCTTTTCACGTGCATCATGAATGGCTTTGCCGTGATCGACTCCATGTTCCTTTGCAACGATGGTGTGGCCTTGCACGCGCACGGCAAACTCGGCTTGTTTTACTCCGGCGTCTTCGATGGCCACTATATCCACACGTAAGATGTTCTCGTGAAATCGCATCAGATGTTCGGCGGCTTTTACGGCGGCGTTATGCTCTTCGTCGGAAAGTTTGCAGTGCCGAGTGGTGATGTGAACGTCCATGGGTACTCCTTTCAACGGTGCTACGCAACGATAATCGAGCAACGCAACAATGTAGCGATTGGCAGGTCTGCAGGCAAGCATTAACTGCCTTAGAGGATGATTTCGAAACCAACCCGCAGGACGATTCCACCTGCGACTATCGTGTAGTTGCCGTACAATCCTGGATCCGACACGGGAATAGTCTGAGCAACACCAGAAAAGAAGGGTCCGGTTATCGGCATCCACAGGTAGCCGGCTTCGAAGAAAATTCCGGGACGAGTTTTACGAGCCCAAACCTGATCGAAACCAAGAAAAATGCCAGCAGTGGCCTGAACGGCAGGTGCGGCATGCCATTCATCGTACCGCACACCTCCCTGCCGCGCTCCAGGTTCTGTGCTAGTGGAAACCGACTCATTCCAGTAAACGTGCGCGGCACCCACACCAACGCCCAGACCAACGTAACCGGTGAACTGCCGTTGCTGAGGCCGGTAATCAATGGTGAGGAGTGCAGGCACACAGGTGAGTGTAATCGTTTGCGACAGTGATTGTGCTGGGCCGATGGGTTGTGGTCGGTTTTCCGGTACATAATCATACGTTTCCCGAACGGCGGCACGATAGTAGCCAACGCGTATACCGATTGGTACATCGGGAATCTGGAAACTGGAAGCGGAAAACGTTATGCCGATGGGGACGTCGAATCCTGATGCCGTGCCCGACAAGTAGTAACGGTAGTCGGCAAAAAAGTCCGTCGATGAGATGCCCATGATCCACTGCACGTCAGCAGCAATCCGAAGTGGCTTCCCTTTCCGCACAGTTGAAGCACTATCCGATGCGAATGTGGGCAGAGCGCAGATTACAGCTGTGCAAACAAGCGTGGCCCATCGTTTACAGTTCCCGCGAATGGCAAGCCCCCTACAGAATTCGCTTGCCCATCGAGGAGGCAACAACATCGGCGGCGAACTCGGCTGTCTTGTTGCGGTCGTCGAGGATAGGATTTACTTCCGCAACCTCCAGCGAAGCATAGGCTTCGATCTGAGATACCATTTCGAAGAAGACATGTGTTTCCCGATAGGAAAGGCCTCCGGGCACTGGAGTACCAACACCACTTGCAACGCTTGGGTCCACACCATCAACATCAAAGGAGATATGCAGGTGGTCTACGGAGCGTGACATGTCTTCCAGCACACGCGACGCTACGTGATACATCCCAAGCCTGTCTACATCGAACATGGTGTACGCTGCAACACCAAGCTCGTGAATCAGGGCGCGCTCTCCGGGATCGATAGATCGAAGGCCGATAATGGCAAGGTTTCGTGGATCGAGTTTGGGGAAGTTACCACCGATGGTTGTGAGGGCGGGATGCCCATAACCCATGGCGATTGCAAGAGGCATACCATGGATGTTTCCCGACGGTGTTGTTTCGGCCGTGTTCATGTCTGCATGAGCATCGATCCAGATCACGCCGAGCGTTTTGCCGGTTTCCTTACAGTGCTCTCCGATACCTGCCAGTGACCCCACACTCATGCTATGGTCGCCACCTAAGATGAGTGGGAAGTCTCCATCATCAAGAATGGATTTCACGCGTGCGCAGAGCACATGGCTCATTTCGGCTACTTCCGGCAGATACTTCAAGCGATGATCGGCTTCTTCCTGTACTTCGATGGCACGAATGGGAATATCGCCTTCGTCAATAACGGTGTAGCCAAGGGCTTGCAATCGTTTGTCGACATCGGCAATACGCATTGCGGAGGGGCCCATGTCAACGCCACGTCTGTCAGCACCAAGGTCGATCGGAAACCCTACCATCCGAACTCGCATACTCAGATTTCTCATTCCGGGGTTTACATTCATGCTGCTGGTGTTCGGTGTAGGTGGTTCAATACCGTGCCAATGGTGGTTCTCAGATCGCGCCGGTGCACCACCATATCCAGAAAGCCATGCTCAAGCAGGAACTCCGAGCGCTGAAATCCTTCCGGAAGTTTCTTGCGTATGGTTTGTTCAATCACGCGCGGCCCTGCAAAGCCGATGAGTGCCTTGGGTTCGGCTATGATCACATCACCCAGAAACGCATACGAAGCACTCACGCCACCAGTAGTGGGATCGGTGAGAACCGATATGTACGGTATGCGGGCTTCGGCAAGTTCGCCAAGGACGGCGCTGGTTTTTGCCATTTGCATCAGCGAAAGAGCAGCCTCCTGCATGCGGGCTCCTCCTGATGCGCTGATGAACACGAATGGGAAGCCCCCTTCCAACGACCGTTTAGCGGCGCGCAGGAACTTCTCTCCCACAACACTTCCCATGGATCCACCAACAAAGCCAAAGTTCATGCAGCCAAAGGAAAGGGGCTTGCCAGCAAGTGTCCCTATTCCGGTAGTAACAGCATCGGGGAGTTGTGTTTTAGCATACGCCTCCTTCAACCTGGCTGAATACGGGCGCGTGTCAACAAAATGCAGTGGATCGGCCGATCGCACCTGTGCATCCGTTTCCTGCCACGAGCCCGCATCCAGCAACAGATCAACGTACTTGTTCGCGCCAATGCGAAAGTGATGATCACAAACCCTACAGGTGTAGGCATGTTGCTCCAACTCCTTGCGGTACAAAACCGTGGAGCACGATGGGCATTTCGTCCACAAACCGTCCGGCATGTCTCGGGCGGTTTGATTTTCTTCTATGTTCTGCGCTTTTCGGAGAAACCAGGCCATGTGTGATCAACGATATGCAGTTGGCAATTCATTGTGCATCAATGCGGCGATCAGTCTCGCTGACCCCACGAGGTGGTGGTGCCTGTTGGCACACTTGTAACCGTGCCGCCACTCTCGATTCCGCCAACGGCCAATATGCCGGTAGCATGTGGGGTAGCCATGGACGTGCCGCTGGCCGTGGCATAGGTACCACCCTTGTACGTGCTATACACATTCACTCCGGGTTCTATCCAGTCAACTGGACCTCCATAGTTGGACCATGAAGCAAATACGTTGCTGCTGTTCATGGCTGCGATGGTGTACACGTTCGTTCGATTCAATCGGGCTGGCGAATAGTAGGAACAGTCATCAGCGTTGTTGCCGGCAGCCAGACATACTTTGAACCCATCATCGGCAAGGTTGCGCACTGCCTTATCAAGCGTCGAGCTCGTGTAGCGCGAACCTGGGCCTACCGAATAGTTCACAACATCTCCACTCGAACCTTTCTTGCCGATGTAGTTGAAGCCGCTAATGGACCAGGAGAAATAGCCGGAGCCATTGTTGTCCAGCACGCGAATGGGTACCAATTGGATGCCAGCTGCCACACCCACAACACCAACACTGTTATTCTTGGCACCAACGGTTCCAGCTACGTGAGTTCCATGCCCGTTACCATCGTCGGTTGACTTGGAGTTGGAAACGAAGCTTTTGTCCAGGCTGGTATTCACATTTAAGTCGGCGTGGTCCAAGTCGATACCCGTGTCAACAATCCAGGCAAGCACATCACTATCCGAAGCATCAACAGAACCGCCTACCTTGGTAACACCCCAGGGTGTGGTTTGTGAACTCTGTGTGGTGTTGCTCTTCCGATCAGCGTTGAAACGAACTGGTGGGAGTGCAATCAGCCTATCCTGCTCGATAAACTCAACTGACGGCTCCTTGCTCAGTTTTACCACCTGGTCGGAGGTAAGCGTGATCGTTACACCATCAACGATAGCCAAGGCTTCGTGCAGGTTGCCTTCCGGAATTCCCAGCTTGGAGCCAAGCTCCAGCATGTGGTTGCGGATGAGTGCCTCACGATACTCAGGGTTGCTCGACTGAGCCCCCTCTCCCTTTCCGTCGAACGTACTGGCACGGAACACCACGATGTATTCGTTGGGGATCACGTTGCCATGGCGATAGACTGGTGCACCATCGGACGGTGCATTCACGTTCGAATCAGACGAACATGCACCAAGGAACAGGACTGCAACGGCCAAACTGGCCATCATGTACCAGGTAGTTTTCATCCTGGCTCTCCCGCAATGATGAAAGAACAGTGAGGTGCGATGAGAGGACAGATCGGCCGATCACACGCCGACCATCTTACTTCGAGATGCCCAGCAGTTCGTACTGGATTACACCTGCTGGAACCCGCGTTTCAACAACATCTCCAACCACCTTACCAAGAAGGGCTTTGCCTAGTGGACTTGTGACTGAGAGTTTGTTCTGTTCAAAATCGGCTTCTTCCGGAGATACCAGTTGATATTCGATTTCACGATTGGTTTTCCGATTCATCAGCCGAACGCGCGACAAGATATACACCTTATCGTCAGGAAAATCACTGGCATCGATCACCTGAGCCTTGGAGAGCGTACTCTCCAACCGAGCGATGCGAATCTCGAGCAACTCCTGGGCGTGTTTTGCTGCATCGTAGTCTGCGTTCTCACTCAAGTCGCCATGTGAACGAGCTTCTGCGATCTTCTGAGCTATGTCCTTGCGTCCACGGCCTTTAAGGTCGTGCAGTTCAGAACGGAGCGCCTCGAGGTGCTCACGGGTGACGTATACGGCATCACCAGCCATAGTTGACTCCTTGGGGGATCCCTTAGCGAAAAAAAAACAAAGCCGCTGGGCGACTTCGTTCACCGGACAAATTACAGATGCCGGAGCATGTGACCAAGCCGATCACGTTTGGTGCGGAGATATTCCAGATTGTGTTCGTTGGCTGGAATCTCCAGTGGAACTACATCTACAACCTCAAGGCCATACGATGTTAGGCCTACGCGCTTCTTGGGGTTGTTCGTCATCAGTCTCATTTGCCGCACGCCTATGTCGAACAAGATCTGTGCTCCGATGCCATAGTCCCTCGGATCCGGATCGAAGCCAAGTTTTGCATTGGCATCCACCGTGTCTAATCCCTGCTCCTGCAGGGCATAGGCTTTAATCTTGTTTGCCAAGCCAATGCCTCGTCCTTCCTGGCGCATGTAGAGCACCACACCGGAACCTTCTGTTTCGATGCGGCGCAAGGCAGCACGAAGTTGTGGACCGCAGTCACAGCGATGAGAGCCGAGTATGTCGCCTGTTAGGCATTCGCTGTGCACTCGCACAAGTGTGGGTTGTGAAGGGTCAATCGCACCTTTCACTACGGCAACATGTTCACAGCCGTCTACAGTGTTACCGTATACGCGAACATTGAAGTCACCAAACTCGCTTGGCAGTCGTGCCTCTGCGAGCAATTCCACAAGCTTATCGTTCTGCCGTCGGTAGGCAATCAGATCCTGTACAGAGATGATGCGCATCTGATGGCGTTTGGCAAACTCGAGCAGGTCGGGCAAACGCGCCATCGAACCATCGGCATTCAGGATCTCGCACAACACGCCAACTGGCGTCAGTCCTGCAAGCTTCATTAGGTCCACAACGGCCTCGGTGTGGCCAGCCCTCCGGAGCACACCTCCCTCCATGGCAACCAGTGGGAAAATGTGTCCGGGGCGTCCAAGGTCCGACGGTTTTGTAAGGGGGCTTGCCATAGCCTGCACGGTTGCGCGGCGGTCTGCCACGCTTATGCCTGTTGTTGTGCCGTGCACATAATCAACACTAATCGTAAACCGGGTGCCGTGTAGTGCGGTGTTTCTGTGCACCATAAGCGGAAGGTCCAACTCTCGAGCTCGACTTTCCGTGATCGGTGTGCAGATCAACCCACGGGCATCACGCGCCATAATGTTGATGATCTCGTCGGTGCACAGCTCCGCCGAACACACAAGGTCGCCTTCGTTTTCGCGGTCTTCATCGTCAACCACGATCACGCAGCGCCCGGCCTGTACGTCGGCAACGGCATCCGCAACTGCATCAAGCATGATTACTTCTTGTCGGCTTCCTGTGGGTTCACGCTGGCAATAGCCGCCTTGTCGAACACGATATGCATGTTATCGGCAACTGTGACCTTAACGGTGGCATCCTGCACGCTGTGAACCACGCCGTGCATACCGCTGGTTGTTACTACCCTATCGCCCTGTTTTACCTTGGACAACAGTTCTTGATGTTCCTTGGCGCGCTTTTGCTGAGGACGAATCATCATGAAGTAAAAGATGCCCACAACGGCCACCATCATAACAACGGTGCTGATGAGTTGTCCGGTGGGATCCTGCCCTTCGGCCGGAGGAGGAGCTAGAAGCATGGTGCTGGTAGTTGGTAAGTGGTTGGTTTGTTTCGGCGGGGTAAGAGCCCGCGCTGCTTTCAGGAGTTGGCCGAGTGGTTGCGCCTATCAGCGTGTGCGGTTGATCGTGCTGAGAATGTTGGCAGACCATTCGGTGTACGTGTTCTCGATGATATGGCGTCTGGCTTGGCGTATTAACCACAGGTAGAACGCCACATTCTGGATCGTGGCTAAAATGAGTCCGAGGATCTCATTTGCCATGAAGAGATGGCGAAGATACGCCATTTGTGTGGCAGCGCTTGTGGGACAACCGATGCCGTCGTCGATGGGTTCTGCGCTTGTTTTCCACTTTGCATTCTTCACATTCACCTTACCCGTGCTGGTAAAGAGGGTTCCATTCCGTGCATTGCGCGTAGGCATCACACAATCGAACATGTCAACCCCCAGTGCTATCGCACGCAGGATATTTTCTGGTGTTCCAACCCCCATGAGGTAGCGCGGTTTGTTTTCCGGCATCAGTGCCGTGCTGGCAGCCGTCATGGCATACATATCTTCTGCAGATTCCCCCACGCTCAAGCCCCCTATCGCATATCCATCAAACTCCATCGCTACAAGCTCGCGCATACATGCCTGGCGCAGATGTTGGTACACGCTACCCTGGCCGATGGCGAATTGATATTGTGCATGACCGTGAATGGAAGGGGCTTTGGCGTGGTGTGTTGCGGCGCGGGCAGCCCACCGCACCGTGCGTTCCATGCTTTCCCGAGCATCGTGTTCACTCACCGGATATGGAGTGCATTCGTCCAGAACCATAAAGATGTCGCTACCGATGCTTCGCTGAATCTCAACCACGTTTTCCGGTGTAAACGTATGGGCAGACCCATCCAGATGAGAGCGGAATTGAACTCCATTTTCATCGAGTTTCCGAAGGTCGCGGAGTGACCATACCTGGAAACCACCGCTATCGGTAAGGATGGGACCATTCCAACCCGTAAGTCCGTGCAGTCCACCCATCGCGTCAAGAACCTCAGTGCCTGGTCGGAGGTACAGGTGGTAGGTATTTGCCAGCACGATAGGAGCTTCGAGTGCAGTAAGGTGCGACCACTCCAGGGCCTTTACTGCGCCCTGCGTACCCACAGGCATAAACATGGGCGTAGGGATCTGTCCGTGTGCCGTTCGGATGTACCCGGCGCGGGCGGCCGAGTTCGCGTCGGTAGTGTGAAGGGAAAAGAAATCGGTGGAGGAGGGTTGGGGGGGCATGAGGGAGTGGAGGGACTAGAGGGACTAGAGGGACTGGAGGGACTAGAGGGACTAGAGGGGAGGGAGGAAGGGAGGGAGGGCGGGAAGGAGGGGTGAAGAAGGGAGAGGAAGGAGGGGTGAAGAAGGTACCGGGACAAGAAGTGTCCCGGTACCGGTACCGTACGTTCCCTGCCGTTCACGAAACACTGCGCCTTACGCGTTCCACATAGGCCCTCAATGCATCTGCAACGTCGTCATCGGTGGCTTTCATATGCTGCACTACCCATAGCGCTGCTAAAATGTGAGTGAGCTGTTCGGCTGCGTCGGCACCGGCAACAACGATGCTGAGTGGTTTGCCATCCATGATGTCGGACTCGGCACCTTGGAGCACATGGTCGTCATACGTCTCGACTAGGCGTCGGATCTCTGCGATGTTCATTCCAGCAGCCGATCCAACATTGATTTTAACACAACTTCTCGGGTGGTTGCCTGACCCTCAACCAATACACCGTTACGGAACGTGGCAAAAAACGGCAAGTTGTCTACGCCCGCTGCACGCCGGGCTATGGGATTTTCTTCGCTGTTTACATCCAGAAACATGATGTCGGCATACTCAGGCTGCTGACTGAGTCGGCGGTATGTGGGTGCGAAGAGTCGGCACGAACCGCACCACGATGCAGTGTAGCTCACGATGAGCCGCGGAGTCGTTTGAAGTAGATGGGCGAATTCGGAATCAGTTACGCGCTGAACGAGCATGGAGGTGGGATGTAGTGGAACGGCTCGAAAATCGGTAACTGCTGACCATCCCTCGATACGTGTTTCCCTTACGGCCGACGTTTTTCCACCGAAGTGCGACCACGGATAACGTTTGTATATGCCGACACATCATTCTGCATGGCATCCCTGCGAATCCGGTCGGCGAGATACGTTAACCGTTGGTCGGCTGCGATGGTAATGTCTCGCACGTCTGCCTCGGGTGTCCATACTAGCCTCTCTGCTTTCCCAAATCGTACGAGTGCCACCGGATACTGCTCATGAACCAACTCGTAGCGGAGTGCAACGGGGCATAGCCATACCGTTCCAAGATTTCGCGCAATCGTGGCAAGGCCAACCTCACAGTGGATGTCGACATCTGGATGGACAAGCGTTCCCTGTGGGAACATCCACAACACACGCGGCCGACCACGAAGTTGATCCGCTGCGTACTGCAACGACGTCATCGCACTTCGATAATCTTCGCGAACAACGCTGAACATGCCGATGTTGCGAAAGAACCGATGCCTGTTAAGCTGCCGATATTCCATCATACCGATAGCATCAAACTGATACCGCTGCAACGACAAAACGATCGTTACGATGGCATCCCACCATGAGAAATGTGTACAGTACAAAATCAATGGCTCCGCCAACGTTGCGTGCGCATCACCTCGCCACCGTGCCACAGCCCCCTCCCCCGCCACATACACCGAGTGAAATGATCGCCGAAGAAAACGCCGGAAATACCAGCCCCAGAAGCTTTTTGCAAGGGCATTAGGCCGGGCTGTGAGGATATGCGTAGGTTGCACGTCCTCAATATGCATCGAGATCCCAACAGAGTCGTCGTCGGCATGTCCGGCGGCGTTGATAGTAGTGTGGCTGCAGGCCTTCTTGTGGAAAGGGGCTTTGATGTTATTGGCATTACTATCAAAACCTACAGCTACGAAGATGTTGGAGGAAACGTTGGTAACGATTCCTCCTGCTGCTCACTGGATGGTATTAATGACGCTCGCCGCGTTGCCATGCAGCTTGGCTTTCCACACTATACAGTGGATTGGACGGAAGTCTTCAAGCAGAAGATCATTGACTATTTCGTTGACGACTATCTCGAGGGCAACACGCCAAACCCATGTACGCGGTGCAACCGTTTGATCAAATGGGAACAGATGCTGCACAAGGCCGATGCTCTTGGCGCTGAGTACATCGCCACTGGTCATTACGCAGAAATTGTACACGACCCTGCTTCAGGCCGCCGGTGGATACGTCGCAGTCCAGATGCTGCAAAGGACCAGAGCTACATGTTGTGGTCTGTGCGCCAGGAACATCTGGCTCGCACCATCTTTCCGCTCTCTGGCTTCACTAAACCACGATCACGGGCAGAAGGCGAACGCCTTGGTCTGCATCTGGCTCATAAAGGTGAGAGCTACGAAATCTGTTTTGTTGCCGATAACGACTATCGCCGATTCTTGCGCGACACGGTTGGAGCAGAACACTTCCAGGGTGGAAACATCGTGCGCAACGGTCAGGTGGTCGGACACCACGAGGGCTATCCGTATTATACAATCGGACAGCGCAAGGGGCTAGGAATTGCCGCACCCGAGCCGCTGTTTGTCCTCGATGTGCTCCCGGAGTCAAACACAGTAGTTGTGGGATCGGAAAGCGAACTGTATCACAACGCACTGACAGCAAAGGACGTAAATCTGCTCAAGTATTCATCGCTGACAGAGCCCCGTTCCTTTACCGTAAAAGTCCGTTACCGTGACGAGGGAGCATCGGCCATGTGTTTTGTTGACGGCGATGGCATCTTACACGTTCGTTTCGATGAGCCGCGAAAGGCAATCGCTCGTGGGCAGTCGGTTGTGATGTACGAAGGCGACGACGTCGTTGGCGGTGGCGTGATTACCTCAGCGTTTGACGATCATCCTTGAGTATCGGCGGTTGCCAGCGTCGACTGTGAGCACGTATGTACCAGCAGCAACGATGTTTTCCAGGTTCATGGTGAGCTTGCCAGGCACGCTGCGAAAGTCTGCCACCACCTGACCACCAAGACTCACGAGCTTCACTCGTGCTTCGGCTACTTCCGGAATATCAATTGTAATCCAGTCGGTTGTTGGGTTGGGCCACACAGCCAGGCTTGACTCTCCGACGTCTTGAACGGAGAGAGCGGAACCAGAAAATGCAAAGGGATCGGAGATGGCAGAGCAGCCGTCGGCATTGGTTACCAGTACGGTATACGTGCCATTCTTGGTGGCAATGCATTCTCGCTCTGTGGCTCCCGGGATTGCCTGGCCTTCAAAAAACCATTGGAATCCCTGAATGCCACCAAGTGCCGTTGTACGCAGCGTGTCAGGTCCACGAAGGGTTACAAAGGGCTTACTTGGTGACCGTTTGATTGTAATCGCTGTGGTGTCAGACACTGCCCGGCAGCCATCTCCATCCTCCACCGTCACGGTGTATTTCCCTGAGTGAACTGCAGTGGATAGCGTGATGGAGCGCGTGCTAGCACCGTTCGACCAGCGATAGACGGCATATCCGTCTGGCGCACTCAAAACAACAGAATCGCCAACGCAGAATTCTGTTGGTCCTGCAACGGAAACGACGGGTTTTTCAGCTACACACTGATTGGCATCAACTTCCCAGATTCCCCTACCATACGTTGAGATACGGAGCTTTTCCGAAGTGGTGAGCAACTCCATTCCAGAAACAACCGTGGTTGGCAGTCCAACTCCGTACAGCTCCCACGTCGAACTACCCTCATCTTTGAAGTACACGCCAACATCGGTACCAATAAATAAACGATTTAGTGGACCCGGCTGATAGGCCACTGCATTGGCTGGCACGTTAGGCAAACCGTTACCGGTAATATTTGTTGCCACACCGTTGGTAATCTCCATGATTTTGGCACCTGGGCTGAATCCTCCAAACGCTACAAATGCATGCCCCGGGTTTTCAGGATCAACCTTGATATCCTGAATGAAACCGGTAACACCTGAAACAGGAAGCCAATTCGTTCCGCCATCGGTACTGCGGAACATAGAGTTCGAGAAGCCAGCATACAGATAGTTGCTGTTTGAAGGAGCTACAGCAATCTTTCGCAAATATTGGCTCACGCCCAGGTTCCCCAGTCTCGTCCAAGTGGTTCCGCCATTATCACTGCGGTACACCTGTGTGTAGCCCACGTACAATCGGCTAGGATTTGAAGGATCAGTTACTATCGGTGCCACCCAAGCGGCCCCTGGCTCGCCTCTAGCACTGGATGTGCTGATGATGCGCCAGTTGGTTCCCGTTGTCGTCGAGCGATAGAAGGTCCCATTTGGTTGACTTGCATACATCAGTGAAGAATTGAAGTAGTCAATGGCCGACGCCATACCATCACCATCAAGCACATGCTGGAAGTCCTTGCCATTCAACGTTCGTGCTGTTCCGTTGTCCTGAGAGCCACATAGCGTAAACACGCTATTACCTTCCGTTACGGCCAAGCCATAGTACTGTTGAATTCCAAGCCCCTTACTGATATCTCGCCAGCTAACACCTCTATCTGTTGAGCGAGCAATACCGCCATCATTACAGTCGTACAGGCGGTTCAGTGTGGGGTGGTAGGCCATGTGATGATGATCGGCATGAACCCAGGGAGCGTTCTGTCCAACCCAGTGTGATGATAGGATCCAAGTTTTTCCGGCATCGGTAGAGCGCCAGTTGTTTACGCCGCCCATGATCCAGTTGTTTTGATTGGTTGGGTCAATAGCTAGTGCCAAATCGTAGAAACCCTGGCCCCCATAGGCCGCATCATTACCCGTTGCTGACCAACCCAGCAGATTAAGTGTCACGTTGCGTGCTGTAAACGTTCTACCACCGTCGGTGCTGATGTACACATCATCCAATCCATTCGTTGTGGCTAACGATGCAATAGCTCCAACCATGCTCGCATTCGCACCCGTTACGGCAAAACGAATGCGATTTGCTTGGTTCATTGTTTGGACGAGAGACCACGACACACCGTTATCAGTGGAGCGGTACACGGCTGCTCCACCATTGAGATTGAAGGTGCTTGCAATGAGCACGTTCGGATCGTTCTCCAGTGCCACCACATCACGAAAGGCAAGAGAGCCGAGTACTGTTGTCCATGAGGAACCGCCGTTCTCCGTTCGACGCATTCCGTTATACGTTGCCGCTACTACCACATCCTGGTTTCGTGGATCAACCCACAGCCGAGCAACAACACCATTCTGTTCCGGGGTAACAGAGAACCCGGTTTGATTCCATGTCTGCCCAGCATCGGTTGACTTCAGTACCCCATACGTGAAGCCAGGATACCCGCTCAGCTCACCGGGCAACGATGCATTTGCATCGCCACTGGCAGCGTACATGATCTGCGGATTTGACTCTGCTATGGCTATGTCGCTGTATCCAGTCTGAGGTATTGCGGAGATCATGACTTCGGTCCATGACGTTCCACCATCAGTTGTTTTCCAAATGCCACCAGAAGCAGAACCGAGAAACATGACGTTGCTTTCCGTTGGGTGAAAGGCAACACAGTTCACACGTCCAATACCATTCCACACCGGGTTTTGTGAAGGTAGGTCTGGTGCTGTTGGTCCAACGAGTTTCCATTCCGGCTTGCTCTGCGCCTGTTCAAGCCCCTTGGCCATCTGCACCTCCCGCCAAGCCTTCAGATAGACCTCACCGGTTGGTAGGGTGCCGTCGGGCATGGTGCGGCTTTCCCAGTACCACTCCCAGCGCTTGAACTGTTTTGCAACCTTACGGGTGCCGTCGGGCAACGTTCGGGTGTAGACGCGTTCGAGCCGTGAACGCACGTCGTGGAATGTTGGTGTTTGTGAAAGAAGGTGTGTTGCGCTGCACAGGAGTACAACAAGCAGCAGATGGTGTTTCGTCATCAGGATTCTCAACCGTCAATGTCGTGTAGCTGGCAAAGATGCATGACTCTGCATCTTTTGTGGTGTTACGTACCCTCAGCAGAATTTGCGAGCAAGCGTTCGTATGCATTCAGCATTCGACGGGCAGTTGCCTGCCATGAGTATCGTTCACGAATGATCCTCCTTGCTCGCTCTGCACATTGCTTGCGTTCGTTCGGATGAGCAAGCAACCACATAAGCTTCTTTGCAGTTCCCGCTGGAGTGTTTTCGCGAAACAGACCTTCTTCCTCCCCGAGCTCTATTCCTTCGGCACTAACGGACGTTGCAACGACAGGCAATCCAGCGGCGAGTGCTTCGAAAATCTTTATCCGAATTCCGCTTCCCACAAACAGTGGTGCAACGAACACGTGCGAAAGGGATAGCCGCCGTGGCAGATCTTCTACAAACCCTTCAGCGCTGATTCCGTTATGGGGCTGGTTAGCCCACACCGGCGGATTCCTGCTCAACACGGCAAATGTTGCCTCGGGCATGTGCGTGCGAACGATTGGCCATACGTGGTGAACAAACCAACGCAGACCGTCAACATTATGTACCCAAGACCAATTGCTGGCCATCACAACATGACTTTTCGGGTGCTGCTCATTGATTGCATCGGTGAACGATGTACCCTCAACACCTGGGGGTGCAATAACAAGCGTGGTTGATGGCGCTAGATCGCGCGCTCGTAAGGCTTCTGCCTCTGAGAACGGGAATGCCACGTTTGCTTCGCGGATTACATCGGCTTCTTCCCACCGGATCTTGTTTGCCTGTGCTTGCAGATACCACCGCGCGGGATTCCATCGAGTGAACCGATCCGCATACCTCTGCCAGATAATCCACTCCACATTATGAAGTCGCAGTCCCCACGGTATTCCATAAACATTGGCAGCCCATGAGGCAAGCGGCGCCATACACGAGTGGTCTGCATGAATGACGTCGAAGGTGCCCCGTTCTAGCTCATCTCGGATTGCCGAACGCATCACTGGTACGTCATGTTTCCTCATGTACAACGATCGTTCGTCTGCAAGGCTTCTCACAATCCGCCACCAACGATTGGTTGGCTCATGCGGCACAGCCC
>CAZUGQ010000016.1:0-10624 GCA_964620125.1 uncultured Hyphomicrobiales bacterium | reverse complement strand
TGCTCATCGAGATGGTAGGGGGCTTGCCAGTAGCGTAATAGAGCACGCGAACATCATGACCTTCCTGGGCAAACCACTTGGCCGTGTTCCATAGGCTAACCTTACCACCGTCCGTTGCCGGCCACGGACATTGAGGCATGAGTTGCAGAATCGTCACGTTTGCTTTCGCCTCATTTGCCACCGTTTCCAATAGTGATGGAACATGTGGTGCCAGATACTTCGGTACATGGTAATCTGCCTCATTCTGCTGTACGATACTCTGATGCGTTCTGTTTTGCGAGCGCGCATGGCAGCAGCAAACGCCTTCTGGTACCCTTCAGCAATGGTTCGCATAGGCAGCCGGTGGAAAAATCCAGATAGTAGCATGGCAAGGGCTACTACACCGGATCGATACAGTGCGGCAGGCCACGGCCAATACTTCCATTGAAGTCGAGTTGTTTGCACGAGTTGGAGTTGCCAGCGAATATCCATTGCGCGCTTGTTGCTGAACTCCACCAAGTGCACTGCCACGATGCTGGGCACATAGCGAATCTCACCACCGTGAAGCTGCAAACGAATACTCAACTCATCCTCTTCGCAGTAAAAAGCATCCCAGAAACCGCCTGCCTCCAGAAAGGCAGACCGACGGATCATGGCACACACCCCAAAGAAACCATAAAACGGATAGCCGTCTGCCGGATCCGATTTTGATGACTTGCGGAATGGGTAATAGTCCAGAATCTCAAAGCCGATGGATGCATCACGAACCTCTCCGCTTAGTACTACCACGTTTGGATGCTGGTCCATAAACGTAACGGCATCGGCAATCGTTGTGGCTGCGTCTGGATATGCATCATCATCGGTGCGCCACAAGAGTTCCCCGGTGGCAGCCTGCGCTGCCGCATTCAGAGCAAGTGGACCAACGTTTTCTTCGAAGCGAATCGTGATCACGTGTGGGAATCGTTCAGCCACCATTTCCAATGTGCCGTCGGTGCTCCCATTATCTGCCACCACGATTTCAATATCAGTATGTGTTTGACCAGCATACTCCCCAAGGCACCGCGCCAGAACATCCTTCCGGTTTCGCGTGGCCATGATTACGCTCACTCTCATCGCAGCGAATATATCGCCCCCTACCAAGCCCTTCCGATATTTGCCCCATCCACAACCAAGCCCAATCATCATGTACGGCAACATTAAACAGCAACTACAAGCGGAACTGGCCGAGATTCAGGCCAACGGACTCTACAAACGCGAACGGATCATTACGTCGGCCCAAGGACCGGAGATCACGGTTGAAGGAGTGAGTGAACCCGTGCTGAACTTCTGTGCCAACAACTACCTTGGACTAAGCTCACACCCTGAGATGATTGCAGCTGCGCACAAGGCACTTGATGATCATGGCTTCGGGATGAGTAGTGTGCGATTCATCTGTGGTACACAGGACATCCACGTAGAGCTTGAACGCCGGATCAGTGAGTTCTGCCAGACTGATGACGCAATCCTGTACGCAGCATGTTTTGATGCTAACGGCGGCGTGTTCGAACCATTGCTCGGTGCCGACGATGCCATTGTGAGTGATGCTCTCAACCATGCATCCATCATTGATGGTGTTCGGCTATGCAAGGCAAAACGGTACAGATACGAAAGCTGCAACATGACCGACCTTGAGGCACAGCTACGACTGGCCCGAGCAGAGGGGGCACGGAATGTGCTCATCGCCACGGATGCCGTGTTTTCGATGGACGGTACCATTGCGCCACTCGATGTGGTGTGCGACCTTGCCGATACCTACGGTGCACTCGTTATGGTTGATGAATGCCATAGCATGGGCTTCATGGGAAAACATGGGCGTGGTGTTGTTGAGCTCTGCAATGTGATGGGTAGGGTTGACATCATCACCGGCACTCTGGGCAAGGCGCTAGGTGGCGGGATCGGTGGATTTACCACCGGACGAAAGGAGATCATCGAACTGCTTCGGCAGCGTTCGCGGCCATACTTGTTCTCAAATTCCCTACCTCCAGCTATCGTTGGTGCCGGTATCCGAATGTTCGAACTGCTTAGTTCTACCACCGAGCTTCGCGACACGCTGGAAGCCAACACCATGTACTTTCGCAACGGACTTACGGAGCTTGGTTTCGACATCATTCCGGGTACACACCCCATCACACCCATCATGCTGTACGATGCACGCCTCGCACAGGAGATGGCAGCCAAACTACTCGACGAAGGTATCTACGTGATTGGCTTCTTCTACCCCGTTGTACCAAAGGATAAGGCGAGGATTCGGGTACAGGTTTCTGCTGCCCATACCCGCCAACATCTCGATCGAGCAATCGCAGCATTCGGAAAGGTTGGCCGCGAATTAGGAGTACTGCAATGAACATCGGTATCTGCGGAGCGGGCGTTATGGGCCGGGGTATTGCCCTTGCCTGCGTGCAAACTGGACATACAGTGATACTGTGCGATGCCATTCCTGAAGTGCTCGAGCAAGCACAACAGTGGGTACGCAGCCAGCTTGACAAAGCGTTGGAGAAAGGACGGTTGACGGCTGAGCAACGCAGCGCAGCATCCGATAGACTGCATGCGTCAACCAACCTGACGTCGTTAAGCACCAGCGACCTTGTGGTAGAGGCTGTTGTGGAGAAGCTGGATGTAAAAACCGACGTACTCGTTCGCGTTGAATCAATCATCCGGTCCGATGCTATTCTTGCTACCAATACGTCCAGCATTTCCATCGCAGCGCTAGGCCGTCAGCTCTCCGATGCAAGTCGGTTCGTTGGCTTGCACTTTTTCAACCCAGCACACATCATGAAGCTGGTGGAAGTCATCAAGGGTCCACGAACGTCGAACGCAACAATTCAGGCTTGTATGACATTTGCCACTGGGCTTGGAAAAACTCCGGTGGTGGCTCGTGACGTGCCTGGCTTCATCGTTAATCGTGTTGCTCGCAACTACTACAACGAGGCACAACGCATCGTGATGGAAGGTGCTGCAACCATCGATCAGGTTGATATGTCCATGAAGGGGCTGGGATTTAAGATGGGTCCGTTTGAACTCATGGACCTCATTGGCGTGAGCACCAACCTGGACGTTACCACCAGCCAGTGGCAGCAGTTCTACCTTGAACCACGTTTTCAACCTTCCTTGTTGCAAAAACAGATGGTTGACGCTGGTCAGAACTTCACTGATCAATGACCAGGCATGGTGAGTGAAGAACACCCGGTGCATAGCCTTTAACTACCAAACAGTACACGCAACCCCATGTTAAGCTGGTGGCTTTCCCGGCGTATCGCTACATCACTCCGAGTTGATGGCTTTGCTCGGTTTACGAGCGTAGTAAGCATTGCAAGCATAGCTATGGGAACGTTGGCTCTGATTCTGAGCATCAGCATTCTCACTGGATATGAGGAGCGTATTCTGGATGTGGCTACTAGATTCACATCGCATGTAGAGATTCGATCCGATGTGATGCATGCCAGCAAACTCAACCCGGATGTGCTTCAGCGAATTCGCAGTCTGCCAGACGTCAAGCACCTTGATGCAGTTATCATCCGAGAAGCTCTTGCACGCACTCGCACAGGTGTTGATGGCGTAGCAATACATGGAATGGAAGACCAGCGGATTGAGCGTCTGCTGCGCCCCGTGCTTACGTCCGGACTCCCCCCCACCAACGGATCCTGTGTGCTTGGAATCGAGGTCAGTCGTCGCCTAAACGCACACGTCGGCGATACACTCCTCCTCTACGTTGCACATCAGGATCAGCAGGCACCGATACTGTTTGCAGTTCCAGTATCGGGCATCGTTACCACGGGCATGTACTCTGTTGATGCAAGTCTCGTGGTAATGAAGTCAACCGACCTCGCCATGCACGCACAGCTTGATGCTACGCAACCAACCATGATTTCGCTGGAGTTACACGACCCCGAGCGAGCACAGCGTGTGGCGATCAAACTTCTCACCACGTTACCCAGGGGTTTGCTCATCTACACGTGGCAGGATCGATATGCAAATGTTGCCAGTTGGATTGAGCTCCAAAAGCAGCCTATCCCAATCGTACTGGGACTGATCAGTATCGTAGCTGCGTTTACCGTTCTGAGCACCTTGTTGGTTGCCGTTGTGCTTAAGACAACCTCTCTGGCCATTCTTGCTGCCATGGGTCTCCCTCCCCGACAGCTGATGCTGGTGGTTTTCTGGAGGGGGCTGCGGATTGGCATAGTGGGAACACTCATTGGTTCAGTGGTTGCTCTTCTTTTAATCACCGTGCAGAACAGCTTTGGCCTCATCCGTCTAGACGGGGCTGTGTATTACGTAACAAGCTTACCGGTGTCTCTTGCTCCAGCCCCCTTCCTGCTGGTTCCATGTGCAGTTCTCTTCCTTTCCGCATTGGCCTCGGTAACACCGATGCTTATAGCTTCACGTGTGAGCATTGTTCGTGCGTTGAAATTCAGCTAGGAACAGTTAGGTTGACCCCTCACATTGCGAAGGGGCTACGTATGAAATCTGCAGCACGCCTGTTGATCCTTTGCCTCACAGTGTTGCTACCAGCAGTTACTGGCCATGCAACAGACCTCAATCTTAAATCCATCAACCTGGACTGGGGTCAGCCAAGGCGCTCACAAGCCACTCAATTCACCGTGAGTATCAGCAACGACAACATACTACTGGCTGATTCTTACACTATTAATCTGCAGGCTATGAAGGCAGGTGGTGGAATAGAATACAATCAGACGTTCGATGGTCCACCGATAGCTCCATTTGTATCATCGACTTTCACATTCCCAATACAATGGATTCCTGCAGATCAGGGTAACTACACCATCACTGGTCGGATTGACTTTGCAGATGAGATCAACCCTACAAACAACTCCAAGACTATCACCACAACCGTGTTGCCGCAGTTGTTTCTGGCAACTCTCATTCATCAGCAAATCCATGCTCCATTCGTGAGCAATGCTAAGAACAACGCTGTCCTCGAATACAGATACGGACCATTCGAAAACTGGAGGTACCTCAATGTTCGATCGATGTATTCACTTGACTCAGGCTCCTGGATACTGCGGAATAAACCAGTTCCGCCGTCTGTTGACTCGATAACAATGGCTCAGCAACTTTACCTGGAAACAAACAATCCAGCCATTAATCAAGACACCTCAAGGCTTGTGTTTTCACTTACCACCGATACCCTTACCACAGATACAACGCTGAAGCAGTATACGGATCTGGAGTGGACCGTCAGATCCAAATGGTATGGCGGACTTACAGATACCACAACTTCTCTCGGCTTAAGTCTATCCTCCGTTAACTACTCCTACAGTAGTGGCACTCCTACAGTTGGACACACCATTGGTTGCAACATGCCCAACATTGATTTGGATAACTCCGTATACGGACCAAGATCCATTGCTGATTACGCAGGAGACCTCAATGCTTGCGCACCCACTGCATTTGCCAATAGCATGCAGTGGCTGGACGAAACATGGAGCGACATTGACCCCGGAGGAACACATCGAGCCAAGCTCATAGAGATATCACGTATGATGTTACGCCCGGATTCTACTGGCGTGTGGAGCGAAGACTTCCTTGCAGCCAAACTGGAGTACATCAATAAATACGACCTACCTGTTATCGTGAAGTTTCAGCGCAGAGGTAGTACCGAAGACGTTGAAAGTCAGGACGACTACTTATCCATTGCCGACAATCAAGGTGATGGTGGATATCCCAAGTTTGATTGGATTCGAAAGGAAGTGCAAGACAGTGAGGATGTAGAGCTATTCCTGGAATATCATGCTGATGCTGGTTCGGGTTCAACCGTAACTGGCAGACACGTTGTGGTATTAACGGGCGCTCACTCAACAACAAGCAGCAATGAGCTGTGGTACAAGGATGATAATGATCAGAGGAATGCCGGAGGAACGCAGGAGCGATCTGTAACGTGGCAAACGTTCCCAGCTGGCACACCATACTTTGACCCGTGGAAAGATTCTGACGGTACGGCTCACATCACCGTACCATACGCAGCATTCTCAGAGTCGAGAGATACCTCCGTGCATCGCAAAGGTCGGGGCAGGCTGGACCGTTTAGGTCGGTGGCTGTATGGAGTCGTCGTTGGGAAGCGTAGTAGAACAACAAGCGGCGAAACAATCGACGCGAGTGCAAGCACATCACTGCACTTTGCAAACCTGATTACACCAGCTATAGCCTTTACTCCCATTGCAACCACACCCGTTGGAGATCAACTTGGTGAACGCGTTACAAGCGTGTACCATTCGGATCAGTTGAGTCTTGCGGATACAAGTACGTATACAGACGCCGCAATTTGGTATGCAGATACATTGCTTACGGATACCACACTATCGAAGGTCTACCTGGCACCGTATCAGATACAGCAGCATTCAGACTCAAGCAGAAGCGCAGCTATTTCAACCGGCGATGAAGTCTATACGTCGCCGAACACCCGCATTTTTCTCGATTCTGCGTGGGGGGGGAGTTTTGTACCGGTCGACACAGTGTTGCGTTGGTATAAGCACATCCCCATGGACGTGGATAGCAGCTCAACAACATCGCTCTACCCAAGCCCCCTATCAGACAGAGGCAGCCAGGGCGAGGCAGCTATCGGAACCATTATAAAGGTGCTGAGCAGTGATAGCACCTACCCGTTTGTGATGACCGATGCACAACTTCGTGTTCAACTGAGTGCACTTACTGGCCGAACCACCGTGGGCACGCGGAGAGACAGCCTGATTGGGGGTACGTTGGAGTTCATCGACCAGCGCAATCTGCCATTGCGCTTCGACTTCCAGAGCTCCAACATTGTAGAGCCTCTTTACAATCCTCGCAATACAGTACACGGAGCGAACAACAAGACGGGTACCGGTGGATTTCCGGATCTTGACTTTCTTAAGGGCTCACTGCTGCGAGCACCTATTGTTCTTGAGATTGGTGAGTACTCACCCACGAGCAGACTTGGTGGCTTCTATGCCTATTGCTCTGGTTATCTGGACTACAACAACCGCATTCAGGTTGTTTTGGATCGGGATTTCAAGGAAGGCATGCAAGGGGGCTTGACCAGAACGGTCCAGAATATTGCGCAAGAAGGGAATACGCTGGTGATCCCCGAACTTGCCGCCCCAAACAACAGAGCCATCATCGAAGGTATCTATGCGTTGTTCTTCGACCCAACAATTTCGAATGTTGGCGAAGATCTCGGCCGCGAGATATCCTTTGTACATGTTGCACCAAATCCTGCTACCGATGCAATCATCGTGCATGCACACGTTGTTCGGTCAGATCGTGCATTCGTGCACATTGTGGACATGCAAGGCCAGGAAGTTGCAAGCCTTGCTGTTACAGCCCATCAATTGCTCGAAGGGTTAAGAATCCCGCTCGACCACGTTGGAGCAGGAACGTTTTCCGTTCGCATCACTACCCCACATGCAATGCACTCGGCAACGTTCGTGCTTGTTCGATAGGAGTGTTAGCTGGATGTGTTGGCGCTATCGGTAATCGATGATGACGTAGGTAGAGGCTCTGCCTTGGCGGCTTGCTTGCCGAAAAGAAACCAATCCACGCTTACCTTGCCTGGACCAACACAGAAGAGATAGATGTTCAGCACCAGGAACATCAGTGGTTTCTCTTGCTTCATGAAGAAGGGTCCGTCATACGCCCACACAAAGGTGATGATGAAGAAGGTGATGATCTGCATCAATGCAGCAGGACGCGTAAACAGTCCTACAATGAGCAACACACCACCAGCAAACTCCGAGAACACGGCAGCAAAAGCCTGCAACTCCGGCGCAGGCCATCCCTTCTCCGCTATTTGCGCAACGAAACGGTCAAGTCCATTAAAGAGCTTATCGCCACCATGCCCTACGAGCAACACCCCAACAAACACCCGCAAGAGTGTTGGCCAAACATCGGTCAGCCATGGCTGTGTAAAGATCGTTGGCTTAAACATTTGCATAGCTGTTGTCCAGTATGAGTGGCAATGCCTGTTCGTAGAGGTTGTGAAGGTCTTCAACCACCTCGTCTACCAATCCATCAACAAGGAATCTATTTCCACCCGTTCTACCAATAATCAAGTGAGGAACGCCCTCTTCTTCACACATGGCAAGCAACCCGGGCAAGGCATCTTCTGTGGTTTCAACCACGATACGACTTTGGGCTTCACCAAACAGATGTCCGGCAGTGTGTTCGAACGGCAAGGCCAGATGGGCACCAACTCCCCCAAAACACATTTCGGCCAGTGCAACAAGCAAGCCCCCTTCGGAACAATCATGGGCTGCATCTACTAGTCCTTCGCGGATGGCCCGCAGCACTAGCCGTTGAAGGTTGGCTTCATGGTCCATATCCAGTTGTGGTGCGTCGCCCAGGATACGTTTGCGGACGACCTTCAGGTATTCACTGCCGCCAAGTTCCTCGCGCTGCCAACCAAGCAGAACGATGGTGTTTCCTGCGCTGACAAAATGTGATCCAACAATTGTGTTCAGATCATCGATCAACCCAAGCATGCCAATGGTTGGTGTTGGAAAGATGGCGTTGTGCTGACTTTCGTTGTGGAAGCTCACATTGCCGCCGGTGACTGGCGTGTTGAGAATTCGACACATGTCGCCAATGCCACGAATGGCTTCGGCAAACTGCCAGTACACCTCTGGGTCGTACGGATTCCCAAAGTTCAAACAATTGGTAATGGCAACCGGTTCGGCTCCTACACACACACAGTTTCGAGCTGCCTCGGCCACGGCAATAGCACCACCAACGTAAGGGTTGAGATACACGTATCGAGAATTGCAGTCCGTTGTCACTGCTATGCCAGTGCCTGGCAGTTCTTTCAATCGGAGTACAGCAGCATCGCCCTTTATTCTCGTTATGGTGTTGGTGCCAACCTGTGAGTCATACTGCTCATACACCCATCGTTTTGAAGCTATTGATGGTGCCTGTAGCAGCAGCCGAAGGGCTTCCGTGCACTCCTGCTGATGCAGGAGCGGACCACGGTCAATCGGCTTGCGTGTAAGTGTGAGATACTCAGGCTTCTGTTGTTCGCGCACGTACACAGGTGCGCCACCACCAAGAACAAGCGCTGATGCCGGTATCGAAGCTTCTATCGCACCATGCCGCCAAACAACGAGTAATCCGTCATCCGTAACCTCACCAATCTCAGTAAAGGGAACATCCCACTTCTCACAGATCGCAGTGGCCTCCGCCTCACGTCCGGCATGGACAACTACAAGCATGCGCTCCTGTGATTCACTCAGCATGATCTCGTAGGCACTCATGTCCGGCTCTCGCAAAGGCACGGCATCCAGGTTGATGCGCATGCCAACGCCACCTTTTTCACTCATCTCGCTGGTCGAGCAGCTGATGCCGGCCGCACCCATGTCCTGCATACCGTATACCACACCCGCTTGAATGAGTTCGAGTGTTGCCTCCAGCAGAAGTTTTTCTGCAAAGGGATCGCCTACCTGCACGGTTGG
This sequence comes from uncultured Hyphomicrobiales bacterium, assembly GCA_964620125.1. Taxonomy (GTDB): domain Bacteria; phylum Bacteroidota; class Ignavibacteria; order Kapaibacteriales; family Kapaibacteriaceae; genus OLB6. Next base: position 1,172 of record CAZUGQ010000016.1, on the reverse strand, counting down.
ACGCATGTTTTCTGTTTCTGCATCGAACTCACGCGAAGCAAGCAACGATGCTCCATGAATACCATCACGCCCCGTTGCACTTCCCATGATAAAAACCTTATTGCCCACTCCCCCGGCCGTTGCACTCGTCATGTGATCCTTATGTACGATGCCAACGGCCATAGCATTCACGAGCGGGTTATCGGAGTAACATCGTTCGAAGTACACCTCTCCTGCCACAGTTGGAACACCAAAGCAATTGCCGTAATGCCCTATGCCATGCACAACCCCCTTCACCAAGTACTTTGTGCGTTCATTCTCTGGTTCACCAAACCGAAGCGAGTTGAGTGCTGCAATAGGACGAGCACCCATGGTGAAGATGTCGCGTAGGATACCACCAACACCTGTGGCAGCACCCTGGAACGGCTCAACGGCAGAAGGGTGGTTATGTGATTCGATCTTGAAGGCAACACCATAGCCCCCTCCCACATCCACAACCCCAGCGTTTTCCTGGCCGGCATCCACGAGCAGACGTCCGCCAGAACGTGGCAACGTTTTTAGTTGCAGGATGCTATTCTTATAGGAGCAGTGCTCGCTCCACATCACGGAGAAGATGCCTAGTTCCGTGTAGGTAGGTGTACGGCCGAGAATGTCGAGTATCTTCTGGTATTCATCGGCCGTCAGGCCGAGAGAGGTTGCGGTAGAAACGGAGATCTCCATAGGGCAAATATCGGGGCAATCACACCACCGGCAAACGCCTCTCTTGCTCCTGCACAAACCCTCCGGTGGCAATGGCGGCTACGGCATCCAAGTACCCTTCTGGCCAAGGCAAAGGCCAGTGGTCCTTTACAAAGCCCGTGCTGTAGTTGCCGCTGCGAAAGGGCTCGCTGTTGATGGTAAGTCGGCAAAACAGAATGGTGGTCTTGAAGCCAGCCAGGTGGTAGTTGTCCAAGACTTCGAGGGTTAACTCAATACACTCCTTACGCGTAGGTGCCCACGTGATGAGTTTGGCCGCCATGGGGTCGTAGTGCACACTGATTTCCGATCCCAGTCTCCGGCCTGTAGGGGAAATGTTTGAGTTCTCGTCCGTTTGGTCAAGTCAGCATTCGAGAATGGTACTGTGTCGCTGTCCAGAACCTGGTGACATGCCCCCCCAAAATTGGTCCATCCTGTAAGTTAGTGATGCAGCATCA
>CAZUGQ010000015.1:62226-67336 GCA_964620125.1 uncultured Hyphomicrobiales bacterium | reverse complement strand
CGACCGCGGCCCACGTGATGATCGCGACCGTGGTGAGCGTCGAGGTCAGCGGGATGATCGTGCTCCGCGCGAACCACGCAGTCCACGTGAGGAGCGCCCGTCATCGGATGAGCAGACGCAGTCTCAAGGCGGCAGAACTGGCTTTGACGACGGAGATTACTACGTTGGATGATCGTTCCGCGGAACATCCATGAAACCGATTGATTGTGGGGGGCGTACGTGCCCCCCGTTCTTTTTCCAGCGTATCGCCAGTACCCGTAAGAGGCGTCGATCTATGGAACATGCGTCCTGCTGTTTGGTCAACCGACCATTCAAATTCATTAACGCGATTTTGCTCTTCGTCATTACCACTACAGTGCTTGTGAATACTCCTGTCAAAGCTCAGCCAGTAACCTACCCGCCAACGCGCATCGAAAACATTGTAGACACCCTCCACGGCGTTGCAATACCCGATCCGTTTCGGTGGCTGGAGGATGACAATGATCCCGACGTAGTAAGCTGGGTGGCGGCTCAGAAGAAGTGTGCAGACGACTTCCTTTCGCGCATTCCCTTTCGCGCACAACTTGCCGCACGAGTGAAGGAGGTAAGTACCTTCCGCAGCATCAGCTCACCCTGGCGCAGAGCAGGATACACCTTTTACTACGAGAATGATGGCATCCGGAATCACAGCGTTCTCATGGTAAAAGGTCCATCCGATGCGCAGCCCCGCGTGCTCCTTGATCCCAATACGTTTTCAGACGACGGCACCATTGCCCTAGCCTTTGCAACAGAAAGCAGGGATTGCAAATACCTAGCCTTCGGCAAAACTCAGGCTGGCTCTGACTGGCGTACCATTCACGTGATGGAGCTAACAACGGGGCGAATGCTGGATGAAGTAATCATCGGAGTAAAAAATGGAGGAGTGAATTGGTTTGGAAACGGCTTCTTTTATGACCGGTACGATCTCCCTGCAGGCAATGAGATGAGCCTGACAGCTCTCAACGAAGGTGAATACTGCTGTTACCATCAGCTAGGTACGCCGCAGAGTTCCGATGCCATCGTGTTCCGTGACCCGGATAGACCGCGTATGTCTGTAGGTGTGTATTCGCTTGAACGATGCCCATACCTGATCCGCTACGAGATGGACGAAGGAAGTAAAGGCAACCGAGTATTTGTCAAGTTTGTTGGCGAGGGGGGGGAATGGAACACGCCGGGAGACTTTGTGAAGGTTTATGATCAACCAAACGACGGTTTCTGGCCTGCATTCTACCATGATGGCATGTTGTACGGTACCACAAGCCTAAACGCGCCAAACGAACAAGTAGTACGCATTGTGGATCCTCTTGGCGAGGCCCGCATGGAAACGATAGTGCAGGAAACGGAAGAACCAATCAGTGCCATGTCGTGGGGTGGAGGACGCATCTTCGTAACACGAATGCGTGATGTGCATGACCACATTTCCATCTATGATCCGTCAGGCAAACATCTCGGTGACGTGTTACTCCCAGGTTCAGGTAATGCCGGAGGGTTCTGGGGGTTTCCCGAAGACACTGTACTCTATTACTCGTACAGTTCTTTTCTAACACCAACCACCGTTTATGAATATGACGTTGTGCGAAACACCAGCACCGCGTATTTCGCCATAACGCCACCCTTCAAACCATCACAGTTCGAAGAAAAGCAGGTATGGGTTACTAGCAAGGATGGAACTCGACTGCCAATGTTTGTTTTGCATAAGAAGGGCCTGAAGCTGAACGGTACCGCGCCAACGCTGGTGTATGGATACGGAGGTTTTGGCATCACGTATGGTCCAGGGTTTACGGCTAGCTACATTCCTTGGCTTGAGCAGGGTGGCGTGATTGCCATACCCAATCTGCGCGGAGGTGGCGAATACGGTGAGAAGTGGCATGATGCTGGGCGCAAGGAGAAGAAGCAGAACGTATTTGACGACTGTATTGCCGCAGCGGAGTGGCTTATAGCCAACAACTACACATCAAAGCAATTCCTGGCTCTCAATGGCCGATCAAACGGAGGACTGTTAGTTGGTGCAGTGATTACGCAGCGTCCAGACCTTTTTCGTGTTGCTGTTCCCGAAGTTGGCGTACTGGACATGTTGCGGTATCACCTGTTTACCGTTGGCCGATATTGGACAACCGATTATGGTAATCCAGACAAGCCCGAAGATTTTGTCTATCTCCGTAGATATTCGCCCTATCACAACATAAAGCCAGGTGTGGAGTACCCAAGTACGATGGTGATGACCAGCGATCATGATGATCGCGTGGTGCCAGCCCACTCATTCAAGTTTGCAGCGGCACTGCAGACGACCTATTCAGGTGTTCGACCCATGTTGTTACGGGTAGAAGTGCGGTCAGGTCATGGTGCCGTAAACAGGCAGAAGGCATTGGACAACATCACGGACAAGTATGCATTTATCTGGAATCAGATGGGCTTTCAGCCTGCGTATTGAAAGCCCCTTTCAGTGTGAATCGAACACGCTCCACGCGGCGTGCCGTGCCGGCAAGCACGGTTACCGCATAGTCATCTAACGACACTGCATCGCCAACGGCAGGGATACGGCCAGCCACGCTATTGATAAGGCCGCCCACCGTTTCGTAGTCGCCATCGTAGGGTAGGGGCTTAGGAAGAATTTCATTGGCCTCGTGCACGTGTATGCTTGCATCAAGTTCCCAGGTATCCACGGACTGAGCGGCAACGAGAGGAGCTTCGTCGTCATACTCATCCTGAATATTGCCCACCAGCTCTTCGATGATGTTTTCCATCGTTACCAACCCTGCCGTACCTCCGAACTCATCCAGCACGATGGCCATGTGCACTTTACGCATCTGCATGTCGCGCAGCAACTGGCGCAGCATCACATCCTCTTGCACGAAGTATGCTTCATGCAAAATGTCCTGGATGATGATTAGGTCCTTATGATGCATAAGCGTTATCAGGTCCTTGGCATACACGATGCCCACGATGTCGTTGATCGTACCTCGATAAACCGGTAGGCGTGAGTATCCTTCTTCCATCACCAGATCCAGCATCTTGTCGATGCTTTGGTTAATGTCCAACGCCACGATTTTAGACCTAGGCACCATCACCTGGCCAGCCGTAGTTTCGGTGAATTCAAAGACGTTTTCTATGAGCTCGCGTTCGCTGATTTCCAGGGCACCCTGCTCGCTGCTTTGTGCGATAAGGTAGCGCAACTCGTCTGGCGAATGCACATCGTGTTCTGGTGCTGGTTGAATGCCCATCAGTTTGAGCAGGCCGATGCTCATCCAGTTCAGGGCGGAGATAAACGGCTTAAAGACGATGAAGAAGCCTCGCAGTGGGAGGGAGACTGCGAGTGTTACACCTTCGGAGCGCCGGATTGCAAGCGTTTTTGGTGCTATCTCACCAATCACGATATGAAGCACCGTGATGATGCTGAAGGCAATGACCACACTTACCGTATGGAGAAAGCCCTCCTGAACGCTTACGCCAAACCAGCCGGCAACGTCGGCCACGATTCCTGCAACAACAGGTTCTCCAATCCAGCCCAGAGCTAGCGAGGCAAGAGTGATGCCCAGTTGGCAAGCACTTAAGTATGCATCTAGGTTGGCAAGAATATGGCGTGCCACCGTAGCGAGTACATCTCCCTCACGAACCTTCAGGTCGATCTGTGAAGCCCGCACCTTAACGATTGCAAACTCTGCGGCTACAAAGAAGGCATTCAGGAAGACAAAGAAGAATGTTAGGGCGATGTTCCCGAGCATGCCGCAAAGTTAGTTGATGGCAGGAGGCAGAATGTACAGAACATCGCTGCCGAGAAGGTGTGCTTGTGTGTTGGCAGCAGGACGGTGCATCATCCTCTTCCTAGATGTTCTGCGAAGTAGTGTGCCAGAAAGGCTTCCACCTCAACCTTATCCTGTGCTGGAACCGTTAAGCCGTAGGGGGCTTGGGCAAGAAGGTTGTATGCCGAGCGACTCAGTTGGTAGCCACCGGACTGTGTAGGCAAACCATCTTCTAGACTGATGTATAGGTATGATGCTGAGTTGGCCGTGTATGTAGTGTGTGATTCGTGGGTGGGAGGGGGAGTTGTGTCCATCGGTGTGGAGGGTGAAACCGCATGTGCTGCAAACCGAGCTCCAAAGCCAAGTACATCTGCTAGTTGCAGGCGAGCGTACACACCTCGTTGATAGGCAAACGAGGGATCGGTTGTATCCAGCGAAAGCAAAGCCCCTTTCAGAACCTTGTACACATCTGGTGCATGCACTTCGGCAGGCACCGATTTCATTACCGTGCGGCACACTGCCAGAGCTGCTTCCAGGTGTTCAAGGGAGGATGTGAGCGACTTCCAGGAGTGAATGAGCTCGGCCTTACCGATAGTGTGAAGGTCGCGCTGAGGCCGATGGTATACGTGGACGTGAGCGATTGAGAGCGGTTCAAGGGCGCTGCCGAAGCTGCTTTTGGGGGTACGTGCCCCTTTGGCAAGCACGTTCATCTTACCTAGGCTAGCGGTGAACAGCACCACGATACGCGATGTATCGCCGTAGCGTCGGCTATGCAGAACAACAGCTTCTGTGGAGAGCACAGCGGGGCAATTAGAATTGGGCTTGTGATTCGGTAGCGGTGTGGCAGGACGTAGGCGAAAACTAATGTGTAGGAGTGTAGAACAGGAGAGTGGAGGACCGTAGGAGGAGTGCGGAATCTTCGTATTTTCGCCCTTCAAATTCCGCAGTAGCTCAGCTGGTTAGAGCATCTGACTGTTAATCAGAGGGTCCGGGGTTCAAGTCCCTGCTGCGGAGCGAAGAATAACCCCATGGATGACATGGGGTTATTCTTTTTTGGGAAATCGGGATGACAGGTACCGGGACAAGAGGTGTCCCGGTACCGCTACCAGTACCGGGACACCTCTTGTCCCGGTACGTCACCCTACCCCGCAGCCCTACTTCCCACGCCCCGCCCCAACCTTCCTCGACAGCTTGATCTCGGTTGGTCCCATAGCGTAGGGGGCAATCTCAAAAGCGTTGTAGTACAGTATCAGGCTGTCTGGCGTGAAGCCGATGTTTTCGGGTAAGGCAAAGGTGTTGTTCGGAAACCAGAAACCAAGGGATCCATAGTCGTCGTTGGGCGACATCTCGTA
>CAZUGQ010000015.1:0-62216 GCA_964620125.1 uncultured Hyphomicrobiales bacterium | reverse complement strand
GACGACACGCGGCTTCGGCTGCGTCGATCAATTCATCAACGTTCTTCACAACGTCTTTGTATGTAAGTATCCGGCCAGATCTGTTGTGCACGGTTACAAACGAGGTTGTAGAGTTGGGATGTGCACCCCCTAGGTAAACGAAGGCGTCCATGCGCACACATGTGATGGTGTCGCGCGCCACTACACTGGCCGAGCCCTGTACGGTCCACACCTGAGAACTCATCGGAAACTGCTCCTGAAACTCGGCAAAGTCGGCAAGGAGCAACCGAGCGGCATCAATGATGCTTGGTGGATGTAACAACGAATCAGGTTCGCCTGGTGTACCCTTTGACTCGGCACTGCCACCAATCTGATCGACGAAGAATGCACGTATGGCACGGTTTAACACAAGAGCAGTGTTGCCTTCGCCATCTCCGAAAACTGGAAAGGTGATCTCCACACCTCCACACTCGTCAACCAACCCCTTGCATCCATGAGGTCGCTCCAACACAATGCTATCACGGATGGATAGTGGACGTTCAGGATCAACAGGCGGAGTGTCCGATTCCTGCGCACATCCAGAAACGAGGATCACCGCACACAACAATCCGATAACAACCGAACGGTATGTGCCCTTGCGATAACAAGCGGGATCTACCAAAGAGGAATCTCCGCCGATCACACCGGCCTTGCTCCATGGGAGTACAATCGACCTGCGCGTACGTCGGTGGGCTCCCTGTACATGCTCTCCCACAAAACACACCTCGTCATCGCCAGTGATGGTCGTTAACGAGCTCATACGTGTGGTTGGTGGAATGTCGTGATGGGTGTTTATGTCGTGTTACTTCACCAACATCAACGGCCTAGTAGCAGTGAAGCCCGGTGCACTTAGAACGTAGTAGTACAGCTCACTGGCCATATTGTGCTCGCGAGTGTTGAACTCTACGCTGTGGTTCCCGGCCGACACGACGTCGTTCACCAACGTGGCAATCACATTGCCATTCAAATCCACAACCTTGAGAACAACAGGAACCGAAGTTGTTGTTTCGAAGGAAATGAGCGTGCGGTCAGTCACTGGGTTGGGCTTGCAGTCATGCAAAACGATCTCGGCCGCTTCCGTCTCATGGGTGCGCCCCGCAACGCCATCGCCCCCTCCCATCTCCGTGTTCAACTGGAAGGTTCGAGGCTCGATGATCACCTGCATGGGCTTGCTCATAACGGTTGCACAGGGGCTGGACATCTTTACGGAGTACGTGCCTTCCAAATCCTTGCTGGCAATGGGGTACCGCAGCTCCTGACCTACTTCGCCAACAAGGGGTTCACCATTGCGATACCACTGAATGTCGTAGTGACGCACGTCCTGACCTTTGTTCACCGTAAGTACGAAGAGGCCACCCTCGGGCATGCGCTTGACGCTGACTTCGGTTTGACCGTCGACGTCAACCGACTTGATGCGAGGTACTACCCGAATGGTAGGCCCAGCAATCGAAGGAATGGCTATCAGTATTGCAAGAACGATGATTAACAGCGTTCGAAGCATTCTAGGCTCCACAGTTTTGTTCAGAATGGCACCAATATAGCCAGATTTGCACCATGCGCATTCTGATCACGGCGGGCGATCCTTCTGCCGACCGCCACGCTGCACGCCTAATGGCGGCACTGCGCAGAAGAGTGCCGGAGGTTGTGTTCGAAGGTTTTGGTGGGCCGTCCATGGAAATGGAAGGCCTGCGCTCTATCGCACATCTGCGAGATCTGGCGGTATCGGGCTTCTGGGAAGTGGGTAAACGTATTGGGTACTTTCGGAACCTCATCACGCGAACGGTTGCGTTGCTGGACAGTCGTAAGCCCGACCTTTTTCTTCCGGTTGACTACCCGGGCTTCAACCTTCGAGTGGCTGCAGCCGCCAAGGCCAGAAGAATTCCCGTTGCATGGTACATAGCTCCTCAGCTTTGGGCATGGGGAAAGAACAGGGCACGCCACTTGGCAGAGGTTGTGGATGTGCTGCTGGTGGTATTTCCTTTCGAGGAGCAGTTTTTTCGGAACGTGGGGATACGTGCAGTGTGGGTTGGGCACCCTATGCATGTTGACGTAGTTCAGGCGGCAGCGTCTCCACAACCAAACACGTTGGTGCTCATGCCTGGTTCGCGCCGTCAGGAATTACGAGCTCATGTACCCCTTCTCCGCGATGTGATGCAGAGATTACCTCAGGTGATGCAATCGGCAGTCGACATCCGTGTTCCGCAGGCACGCTCCCTTTCTCGTAGTGACCTTGCTCCACTGGAGGAGTGTGGAGCCACGATTGTTGCCGATGCTCATCAGGCATTGCTTTCCAGTAGTGCCGGCCTCATCAAGGCAGGAACTTCCACGTTGGAAGCTGCACTGTTTGGTGTACCGTTTGCAACATTCTACCGAACATCATCGCTGAACTACGCCATCGCCAAGCGTGTGATAACGCTTCGTCACGTAACCATGATGAACGTACTCCTCGATCGCACCGTTGTTCATGAGTATTTGCAGCATCAGGCAACGGCACGTGCACTTGTGGCGGAGGCTGCAGATCTGCTTATGAATGAAGAACGCCGACGTGAGCTTGCAGAGGCATCTAACCAGGTTAGAGAGCTGTTGGGTATGCTGCCTGATTTGCCGCTGCCGGCAGATCGTGCTGCAGAGGTCATCGCAGACAGATATGCACGTTCAAGATCATGATCTACTCAATATGAGTGTAGCAAGTCGTATTGGGGTGATGGTGGTACGACTGTGGGCATCCACGTGGCGAATACGTTGCCAAAGCCCCCTGCCAAATCACCCATGTGTTGTTGCGTTCTGGCATGGCATCATGTTGCCTGTGTGGTACGTGTTCCGCAGACGTACATCAATCCCCCCCCCAACTGCCATTGTGAGTAAAAGTAAGGATGGTTCGTATCTGGCAGCGCTGCTCGAAGCATGGGGATACAGCGTTGTGCGCGGTTCATCATCACACGGTGGGTCGGAAGCATTGGAAGAGTTAGTGAAGGGGGCTAAGCAAGGCGTTGTCCTGGTTACGCCGGATGGTCCGCGCGGTCCAGCTGGTGTGTGTAAGCCGGGAGCGGTTGTTGCAGCTCATCGTGCAGGTGTGCCAGTGTATGCCGTAGTGGTACACATTCAATGGTGCACAAGATTCCGGAGATCGTGGGATGCTTTTGCGGTGCCGTTGCCGTTTTCACGAATTGACGTTCACGTAAGTGAGCCACTTATTGTCCCGAAGGACAGCAGTAGGGAGCAGATCACCACCATGGTGGAACAACTGCAATCCCTGCTTGGTCCGGCAGTCAGGGGTTCTCGGGAGGGATCATGATCGGCTGGATGAGTGCCATATATGGCGCGCTGGTGGAAAGGAGGAACAAAGGGTATGACCTAGGCAAGAAGCCTGTTGTTCATGTTACTAGGCCAGTGATCTCCGTTGGTAACCTGAGTGTTGGCGGTACGGGGAAGACGCCCGTTGTGCAAATGTTTGTGCGATTGCTTCAGGATCTTGGATACCGTCCGGCAGTGGTGCTTCGAGGGTATCGCCGTGCCTCTCGCGGTCTGGTTGTGGTACACGATGGTAAAGGGATCCGATCGAGTGTGCGCGACGCTGGTGATGAAGCGTATCTCCATGCGCACGTCTTAAGTGTGCCTGTTGTAGTGCATGAGTATAAGGCGGAGGGTGCCGTGTATGCAGCGGGACACCTTCCGTGCAACATCATCGTTGTTGATGATGGTTTCCAACACCGAGCCTTGCATCGTGACGTTGATGTGGTGTTGGTTGATAGACCAACACTCTCCGATCAGCGGTTGCTGCCTATCGGTCGGCTTCGAGAGCCTACACAGTCATTGCTGCGAGCATCGGTTGTGCTGGCAATGGACGATGTTTCTGAAGAAGAAGTTCGAGGCTACTGCAGGCCTGACGCCATCGTTGCACGTGTGCGCATGATGGCAGCCATGCCCGAGCTGGAAGGGCAGAGGGTTGTGTGTATGTGTGGTATTGCCAACCCAGAGCGATTCATCAGGAGTGCAAGAGCGTGTGGCGCAGTTGTGGTTGACTCGGTGCAGTATCCAGATCATCACTGGTACACCAAGCAGGAGGTGGAAAACGTCATCGCCCGCGCCCGTGGTGCACGGGCTGGAGTGGTTACAACACAGAAGGACGTTGTGAAACTTCCGCATGCGCATGAGCTATTCGAAAGGGCAGGCGTTTCTTTCTTTGTGCTTCCAATCGAAGCACAACTGGCGTCCAATACAAACTCAATCAGTAAACTCCTGGAGGCACTGTAAATCAGATGAAAATTGCCATCAGCAAAGCGTCGGGCAGCGAAAAGTATGCGTTGTATGGTGCGTGGCTTAAGGCTGCGAACGAAGACGTGGAGGTTGTAGACCTCACGGGTGTAAAGGCGGATGATGCGGTGGTAGCTCTGTCTACAGCAACGGGCCTTGTACTCACGGGAGGTCCGGATATCGAGCCAGGCCGGTACGGCAAGTCGGAGCAGGCCAGTCTCTGCATGGGTATCGACGTAGAGCGTGATGAACAGGAGTTTGCCCTTGCCAAATCTGCTATTGAGATGAACATTCCCGTGCTGGCAATTTGCAGGGGAGCACAGCTACTGAACGTTGCCTATGGGGGAACGCTCTTTGCCGACATTCCAACGCAATTCCAGCCGGTATCTGCTGATGACCAGCAGACTTCGATAGAACACCGTCGTTTGGGTGAGAATGATAGTCGGCATGACCTTGATGTAGAGCCGGGTAGCCTTATCGTTCGCATCTGCAGAGTTACTCAGGGCACAATCAACAGTGCGCATCATCAAGGCGTTGAACGGCTGGGCAATCTGTTTGCACCGTCGGCCTACGCACCTGATGGCATGATCGAGGCCTTTGAATGGGGCGATGCCGCCTTAGGCGGTAAGCCGTTTCTACTGGCTGTGCAGTGGCACCCTGAACGACTGGAATGGGAGAACCCGCTTTCATTGCCAATAGCCAAACACTTCTTGCACGAGGTTGCTGCCTACCGAGCATTGTTCACGTAGAACAGCTCCACCTGCAGGGCGCCCCAGCGAATGGTTGGTTCGTATCGGCGCTGTTGCTCCGTGTAGGCTACACTCACAGCACACCACGAAGAAGGTGTGTACCGACACGTTGCCATGAGTCGTGTGCCATTGCCTGTTCCGGCTACAGTACGTGGTAGCCCAACAAGCGGTGTTTCCATGGTATAGGCAGCACTCTCGATGGAGGGGGCTTGGAAAGCCGTAACCCTTGCACTAAATCGAATTGAATGATGTGGCGTCCACATCACGTCAGTATATGCCACAACCCCAAGCTCGTTTTCTGCTTGGTACTGATACCACACATTGCGGATATCTAGTCTGCCAGCAAGTCGGAGTGTTGGCGCAACCTGGGCCACCATGTGCGCTCTGGTAGTGGCTCGATGCCGCTGCTGCAGGAGGATGGCTGCGGATTCAGGTGGTTTCCAACCTTCGTCGTCAGCCTCGTACCGTAGCCTCCAGGAAAGCTCCATCGTTCGATTGAACCTGAACAGTCCATCAAGCACAACGTCCATACCGTATGACGGTAAGGGTCGGCCGTAGCTGCGACTAAGGATGCTGTGCACGTCAACCATTCCTTCTACATACAAGTGCTGTGTACCTCGCAGCCGTAAGCCTAGGCAGATACCGGCTTCGTTGCCAAGCGAGCTGAGCGAGCTCACAGGCGAGGCATACGGGTTACGTATCGAAGGATGTGCCCATCGCACGCCCGCTAAAAGGTGTGTGCCATGGAATACAGTGCTGCCCACGATGGTGAATGCCGTCCGCATGCTGTCATCAATAGCACATTCCGCTGTAAGCTGCCGCACAGGTCCGGAAAAATCGGCCACGGCTGAAAGAAGAGTTCTGTTCGACTGTGGTACGGTTTGCATGGAAGTGCTCTCGGTTCTTCCGTTGTAGGCCAGATGCTGCATCGTTAATCCAGCCGTGACCGCGTCTATGGTTGCCATCAAGGAGGCGTTAGCCTGGTGCTCAGTGCGGGTACCTACATCTGTACGAGACCAGGAACCTAGCACGTGTGCTGAGCTCGAATTGAGTGTAGGATGCAGGATGATGCCAATGCCACGCTGCGAGCCATCCCGATACGTGCTCGTCCACGGACGTAATCTTGGTGTAACGTCGGCAGCACTAAGCCGACCTAGTATGGTGCGTCCGAATCCTCCACCCCCCCCTTGTACCAGACCGAGACCACTTCCTACACTCACATCGCCAAGGGCAATGGAAGCTAATGGTGTATCAAGAAGTAGCCAGCCACCTGATACATCGCCAGCAGCATTGCGCCGAAACACGGCACCGGTTCTTCCTAGGTCCGTTGCAACATCAATTCGTGCAGTTACATCAGGCATAGAACCATCAGCGACAGATCCACGAATCCGGGTGCGAACATTCTGTAGGCGTGGTGCACATGAGCAATTCAGCGATGTACACAGTAATAGCAACACTCGCTGATCGATGCTCAGGCATGCTGTATCGGCAATAGCCTCGAGTGTTGGCACTCCTGCCTCCACGGCCTTAAGTATTCTTGATACAGTAGTGCGTCCGAATCCAGGTATAATGGTAAGCTCTGTTGGTGTGATGCATGGCAAACACAAAGGGTCTTCCCGAAATCGCTCGATGGCATCGAACTGTGGTGTTGCATAGGAGTCATCGGCAACATCATCCAGTTGTGCCACAAGGTGCTGCTGTTGCAAAAGGCACAGCGCAACAAGAAGTACTGCACCGAACCGAACAGTGCGCTGGTGTTCCGGCAGGGTATGAGCAATGCAAACGTCCATCACCACTCCACAATCATGGAGGCCGAAAACCCTGTGTGCAGAACGCTGGTCAAAGACAACGTTATCGGCAGCACGTTGGGTACGGCAAGGCGCAAGGCTGCTTGGACACCCAGGGGTTCGGTGCTCAACGATGCACGGAACGTACATACCTCCTCCAAAGGCATGCGTGCAGCTAGCAACACACTCATCCCCTTGTGTGGCTGTAATCGAACATCGGCGGTCACGGCACATGGTCCGGACCATCCAGCACCAACACGAATCGCACGATCGGGTGGACCGCTCCAAGTGCTGAACTTTACAACATCATCGGTGGCTAGGGCCAGCGTCCATGTGCTGTCCAAGTGAATGGTAGCCTGCAGAGCCACTCCAGCAGAGAAATTGGAAGTGAAGTTGCTGGCTGTGGTCCACCGCGCCGTTCCCTGTACGCCGACCTCGAACCCCGAGGTAACCCCAAAGCCATGTAGCCCGTGGATGCCTACGTCCGTCCACCCACCGCCAGAGCCCCCTTCCACAATGAGAAGTCCATCCAAGGCAGGCACGGCCAGTATGCACCGTGTTAAGGCAACAATTCCGTAGGGGGCTGGTGCAATGGTAACTGCCGCCATGGAAGGAGCAAGGGTGCTGCAGTGGAGGGCATCGATTGCAGTGAGGGCGGTGCCACCCGACACGGATGCCGGAAACAGAGGCTGGCTGTGAGTGGTGATGGCAGACATCAGAGCTGCCAACAAGAAGGTGACGTTATGCGTCCGTATGTTCGTGACGTTTCGAACCCCCTGGTGACGTATGGTACTTCGGTTATTCATGGCCTGTTTGTTAGTGTGCGTGGGCCACGCAAGTGTGACGGTTGCACAGGAGTTGCAAGCCACGGTTATCGTGGACATGACGCAGCTTCAGATTGACGACAAGGTGGATGTGCGCACCATGGAGGCGGACGTGCGCGCCTACCTGAACAATCAGCGCTACACACGTGGTGACTGGGAGGGCCCGCGCATTCCCGTAACAGTTACCATTTTCTTAACAGGAAAAACAGGCAACATCTACCAAGCCAGGCTTACGGTAGTGAGTCAGCGACTCGTGGATGGCGAGCCAAACACGGGAGCACCATTGTTGCGTGTGTACGATAGTGAATGGCAGTTCCCGTACACGTTTAGTCCGTCCCTCTCCTTTCAGTCCATGCGGTACGAGGAGTTCTCCAGTCTGCTGGACTTTTACATGCTCATTGCCATTGGTTTGGACTTGGACACCTACTCCGATCTGGGTGGCGACAACGTGTACACCGATGCCAAGCAGATTGCTCAGCTTGGCAATGCCCGTGGTATCAGCCAGTTCAGGTCTGACTTCCAGCCCGGCGAGTTCACCCGCATGGCACTGATTACGGACCTCACCGACCCGCGCTATCAGCAGTTCCGACGGCTCATCTATGATTATCACGGCGCAGTTGATGAGTATGCGTACGACAAGGACAAGGGGCGGCAGATGATGGTGCAGACCTTGCAGGACATAAGCGACTTCAAGCGCTCGTATGTATCCAACAGGTCCGTACTCATGCAGGCCTTCTTCGACGCAAAAGCAGGTGAGCTAGCCGACATGTTTCGTGGTATTCGGAACTCTCCAGCGTGGAGTTTGCTCATCTCGCTGGATCCTGGTAACACGCAGATGTACGAGGCAGCCCGCGAAGGGCATTGAGAGATGTCCGACGTTCAACGTCGTCACGAACACTTCATGCGCGAAGCACTCTCGTTAGCCCAGCAAGCAGCCATGCGTGGTGAAGTGCCTGTTGGGTGCGTGATTGTGCAAGACCACGGCATCATAGGCCGCGGAGCTAATCGTATTCAGGCTACGGCAAATCCTACGCAGCATGCAGAGATTGTTGCCATCGCCGACGCCGTAGCAACTGTGGGCGAGAAGTTTTTGGAGGGGGCTACCGCATACGTTACACTGGAGCCTTGTGTAATGTGTGCCGGTGCCTTGGTGCTTGCGCGTTTGTACACGGTGGTGTACGGGGCCAGTGAACCCAAGACCGGTGCAGCTCGCTCGAGATATGAGTTGCTAGATGATCCTCGCAGCAACCACCAGTGTATCGTACGAAGTGGCATTCTCGAGCGTGAGTGTGCTGCCGTGATGCAAGACTTCTTTGGAGAACGTCGGTGCTAGTGCTTGTACCCACTCCCGTTGGCAATCTGCACGACGTAACAAGGCGGGCACTAGAAGTGCTACAGCGTGCTGACGTGATTGTGTGCGAAGACACCCGCGTAACCGGACAACTGCTCAAACACTACGGTATTGCACCACGCAAGCTATTAAGTAGCCATGAGCACAATGAGCAAGTCCGAGCCGTTGAAGTTGTTCGGAGGATTACATCGGGAGAAACCGTTGCCTTGGTAAGCGATGCGGGCATGCCGGGTATAAGTGATCCCGGCTTCCGGTTGGTTCGTGCGTGTATCGATGCCGGCTGTGCCGTGACGGCCCTCCCCGGACCATCGGCCGCCATAACAGCGTTGGCCGCCTCGGGGCTACCATCCGATGCATTCTACTTTGCGGGCTTCCCACCACAAAAAAAGGGACGGCAAACCTTTCTTCGAGCACTACTTGAGCGAAGAGAGACATGCGTGATGTACGAAAGTCCACACAGACTTGAGCGTTTGCTAGAGGAGATTGCTGCCATTGCGGGTGCCGACCGACAGGTTGTTGTTGCTAGGGAGATTAGTAAGCTGCATGAAGAGTACCTTCGTGGAACGGTTGCCGAGATACACGGTGTTATCGGCAAACGAGGTGGAGTAAAAGGTGAGTGTATAGTGCTCGTTCACGGTGCCGAAGCACCATAGCCCCCTACAAGCCATGTTCATCTCGTTTGAAGGAATTGACGGCAGTGGTAAGAGCACTCAGCTTACCATGTTGAGAGAATGGCTGGAAACGTCTGGCAGACACGTTATAAGTGTACGAGAGCCGGGAGCCACCATGTTATCGGAGAGTATTCGAGAAATACTCCTGAGTAATCGGCAGACGATAACGCCAACGGCGGAGCTCCTCTTGTTTTCGGCAGCACGATCGCAACTCGTGGAAAAAGTCATTGAGCCTGCACTTGCGCAGGGGTCATTAGTGTTGTGTGATCGATATGTGGATAGTACCACAGCGTATCAGGGGTATGGGCGGGGACTTGACCTTGAAGCCGTTGCATTGTGTAACAGGCTTGCAACCCGATCAGTCATGCCAGACGTGACGTTCTTTATTGACGTACCATACGACGAAGCCCAACTCCGCATGCATTTTCACGCCACGCCAGCGGAACCCGACCGAATGGAACGGAGTGGAAGGGCGTTTTTTGACAAGGTCCGCCAAGGTTACCTGACTATTGCCGAAATGGATCCACGGAGGTTTGTTGTAGTGGATGGAGTTCAGGACCGCGACCTCATTCATGCAGTTATCGTGCAAGAGCTTCAGAAGCGACTTCGCTAACACCGGACGGGAGCCGTCCATTCCGTAACTTTTATGCTCACTCAACCATGGAACCCTTAGGATGAAGTACGTTGTCACCGTTCTGTTTCTGATTGCCACTTCGTTTAGCGTTGCAGCGGGAACACACAACACCATTGACTTTCGGCAGTTCATGACGCCGATTGCAGCAGCGAAGAACGATGAACATGCACAGGTTCACGAATTCATGAAACCGTTCATGCTCCAGCATGACGTCGCTGATGCTTTGTTTGCGAGCGGGAATCAGACGATTACGGTTACGAACGTTCCACTTCCGCCGGGAGCTACGGGTACACTCAAACTCGAGTTATGCAGACCGGTGTTCGACGCCAACACCCAGTTTGTTGTTGCCACAAAACAGGGTAAGGTGCCGCTGAAGGTGCGTCCAATCTTTTCGTATAAGGGTGTTGTGGATGGTCAGCCTGGCTCGAAGGCCTCAATCCACTACTGCCAGGGAGAGCTTACGGGCTTTATCACGCATACCGATGGTTCGCGCACGGTGGTAGGTCGGGCGCCTGAGTATCGTGCCCAGCACGAGGCAACGCCACACGTGTTCCAGTCGGAGGCCGTTGCTGCACTCCCTGCAGCACTTGCAAGTTTTCTGTGCGGAGCAGATGAGCTACCGTTTGATGAGAAAGATGCCGTAACCAGCATGCTTATGCCATCGTCCGTTAAGAACGGCGAGAGCAGTCAGAACCTGCAGCTGAAGGAACTCAAGCTTGCATTGGTATTGCGGGAGGATGTTGACAGTGCACTTGGGGCGCAGGGCTTGAACGAGGAGCAAGTAGCACAGCACTTTGCAAAGATTGTAGCTTCCATGTCGCAGGTGTACGAAGAAGAGGTTGGCGCTCACATGTACATCGGGTATTTAGAAATGTTTACCATGGAGGAACCATCTGGCTTCTTCTATGACGGTGCTTCTCCCGGTGACCTGTTGGATGAGTTCAGTCAAGTTTGGTCATCAGGCTATGACAATGTTGACCGGACTGTTGCCCACCTCTATACCATTAAGCGTGCCGTGCAGGGGATGTATGTTGGTGGAATTGCCTATGGCGGACAGGCAGGCAGCCGTTTGTGTGTGACTGACCACCGCGGCGCGTATGGCGTGAGTACTCTAGACCTCCGCGCGAATACCCAGATACCGGGTGCAGCAGCCGATCGGAATGCCTTTGTTTGGGACGTATTCGTTGCAGCGCACGAAATCGGCCATAATGTTGGTGCACCACACACACATAACTGTTTCTGGAGTCCGCCAGTAGATACATGCCAGCTACAAGGAGACAACACGGACGCTTGTTATTCCGACCCATCGTTGCGCCGGGTTCGACCAGGGACGATCATGAGCTACTGCCACCTGGTGAATGGCTCGAGCACTCCACTTACGTTTGGCACACGCGTGGCTGAACGGATGCGCACGTGGGTTGATGCTTCCTGCATGAAGCCCGTAACGGCACCAACCGTGCGAATCACGGAACCCAGAGGTCCGGAAAACTGGGCAGGTGGCGCAACAATGACGATTAAATGGGTATCTGCTGCCGTTAGCATGGTGAATCTAGAATACAGTCTAACCGGAAGCGGAGACTGGACGCCTATCGCCAGTGGCTTGAATGCTGCCGACAAGACGTATGCCTGGGTGCTTCCAACCATCAACACAACTAACCTGTGGATTCGCATCAGTGATGCAAGCAACGCAGAAGTAAACAATGTTTCACTGGCTGCCTATACCATACGTGTTCCGCTGAGTGTATCGCAGCCCATTGGTGGCGAGCGAATTGGGAAAGGCACAACGTTTCAAATTCGTTGGAGCAAGGACAATAGCGTTGGCAATGTGAATGTGTACTTCTCACCCGACAATGGCAGCAACTGGGAACAAATCGCAGCAAACCAATCGGGCACCACGTTTGATTGGACTGTGCCGTCCATAGAAACCGAACAAGCCAGGATTCGTGTTTCCGCCGCAACCAATAGCAGTGTAGATGACGTTAGTGAAGTGTTTGCTATCGGCACTCCGCGATTTGAGCTGCTGCTTCCCATGGAGGGTGCTGATCTGTGCAACAACTTCGACAATCAGTATCGATGGTCTGGTGATTTCATCGAACGGATTCGTATTCAGTACAGTACGGACGGGGGAACCACCTGGCGGAATGCGCTTCAGCCACTAACAGTGCCGTTGAATCAGTGGGAAATCTTCTCGCGCAGTTCAAACCTTGGGCAGATTGCTGCTGGAACAAAGGTTCAGCTCCGCGTTTCGAATGTTGCCAACGATCAAGTGCTGGCAACACGCAATGAACTAACGGTGAAGGAGTGCACGCAAGTAACCTCCGTGAACGAGGGTATCTCCGCCAATGGGTTCGCTATCGCGGCTGTAACCCCAAACCCGGCATCATCCGATGTAACCGTGCTGATCAACCATGCTGAAGGTAGTGTTCTTGATATTGATGTTGTTGACGCAAGCGGAAGCTCCAATACGTTGATACAAGGTATTGTTGTTTCTGGCTCTGGAACAACATCGCTGAATGTGCCGGTGGAATCTCTACCAAGTGGAGCATATCAGCTTGTGGTGCGAGGTGGTGACCGTTCGGCATCAACCACACTGCGCATTGTACGCTGACGATATCGAGAGTAGAGCAATGAGCCTCTTCAACAAGTTCGTTGTGGCATCCTTGCCCATCGTACCAAAAGGAATCGTAAAACGTGTGGCCCAGCGGTATATCGCTGGGCCTTCGCTTTCTGATGCCATTCGTACTACGCAGAACCTGCACACGATTGGTGCTACGGCAACGATCGATGTGCTTGGTGAGTTTACCGAAACGCGCGAGAGAGCAACTTCGGAAACGGAGATGAGCAGGCAGGTGATCGAGGCGATACACCAGCATCGGTTGCAGGCTTACCTGAGTGTGAAGCTTACATCCATAGGGCTTGATGTAGATCGCGACTTTGCATTTAACAATCTTCGGTCATTGTTGGATCGCGCAGCCGAATTGGATGTGTTTGTTCGGATGGACATGGAGAATACTCCGTACACATCCATCACACTTGAGTTTTACCGCCGCTTACGGGAACTCGGATACAACAACCTCGGCATCGTAATCCAGGCATATCTGCGTCGTTCAGAGAATGATGTGAAGGAGCTGTTGGACTTCCAACCAGATGTACGCCTGTGCAAAGGGATATACGTTGAAGCAGAAGATGTTGCCTTCAAGAATCCAGAAGAGATTCGTGGCAGCTACAAGCACCTTCTGCGAATGTTGATTGATGGTGGATCCAAGGTTCGCATTGCCACGCACGACTCTGCTCTTATTGCCGATGCCGAACACCTGATTGCTCAAAAGTCGTTGACGAGCGAACAGTACCAGTTCCAGATGCTCATGGGTGTTCGAGAAGACGAACGTGATCGGCTGTTGGCGGCTGCACATCCGGTGTGCATCTATGTTCCCTTCGGCGAAGATTGGTATGGGTACTCAACCCGGCGTTTGAAGGAGAACCCACAGATAGCAGGCTACGTAGCCAGAGCCGTTCTAACTGGACGCACATGAAATCACCATTCCCAAGCCCCCTGCAGCTTATTGCTGTAGGCCTGTTGAGCTGGACTCTTGTTGGGTGCTCAACGTCGCAGGGTACCGACGATGCACGAGTTGTGATTGGCACCTTCAACATGGAGTGGTTGGGCGATGGCAAACAGGACAGGTTGCCACGTACTGATCAGGACTACCTGATGGTAGCTGATGTGATCATCAAGTCGGGTGCCGATGTGTTTGCCGTGCAAGAAGTGGAAAATGACGAGGCCCTGAAGAAGGTGCTGCGATACCTTGATGGATATGCGGGAATGCTGAGTAGCGGTGGCGGACAGCAGCGCGTTGGGGTTGTATATCGCAGCTCGATATCCGTGAAGCGTGTTGGTGACTATACGCCGCTGCAACTTGATCGACCAGAACGATTGCGACCTGGACTCTTGGTTGAATGCAGGAAGGGGGCTTTCCAGTGGCTAATGATGAGCGTTCACTTGAAAAGCTCTTCCAAGTACGATAGCACTCCAGCTCTGCTAGAGGAAAGCAGAGAAATCCGATCCAAGCAGGCAGCTATTGCCAAAGCGTTTGTTGACTCCGTTGTGAGTAGCGGAAAAGAGAGGGACGTGATTATTGCGGGGGACTTTAACGACTATCCTGGCCGCCGTTCCAATGCTACCTTGGATGCACTGCTGGATGGGAAGCTGGTGTTTCTTACCAACGGACTTAAAAGTTGTGCTAACCCCAAGTGGAATGTGATTGACCACATCCTAGCATCACCTCAGGCTGCAGCAAGATTTGTGTCGGGAACTGCGCGGGTAGAGAATCACAATGAGTATCTCAGTGCGCAGGATGCCTCGAAGGTCAGCGATCATTGCCCAGTGCTTGTAAGCCTGGATGTTGTTGCACCCGACCCCGACGTGGCTGCTGTTCGATAGCTCGTATTTGGCCCCGTTTAGCTGTACACCGTTACTTTATTCTGCTGCCGAACGGAAATGGCAAGTGCGGTTTGTGCATGATCAAGAAGAGACTCTCTCGTGTCAGTTGGGGTAAACTCAGCTACACCTATGCTTACGGTTACGTTTACCCGTCTGCTACCAGCAGTTACTGCCGAGCTTGCAACATCGCGGCGCAGGTTTTCCGTCCAGAATTGTGCTTCCTGAGCTGTGTATGCAACCAGCACAACTGTGATGGAGTGCTCATCGGTTCGCTCAACGAGATCGTATTCACGCACTTGTTCGCGAACACGCCCGATGATGTGATGAGCTGCAGCATCAAGAACCTGTGATTCGTCGGCCTCTGGTATGCCCTTGAGCGGATCAATCCTGATGATGCATGCAGTGAGAGTTGATTGGTAGTCAATAGCTCGAGCACATTCTTCTGCCAGCCGATCCATGAATCCATCCTGCGGAGCAGTTGGTAACGGTGCTGCGGTGAAGTCTGTCTCCTGGTGTTTACCATCAGGGGGTACGTCTCTTAGGCCGCCGATCATCTCGCCAGCAAGGTCTGCCAGCACCTCTGCAACCGATACATCATGACTTGTGATGGTACCTCGGTGGTTCTCAAGAAACAGCGCTCCATGTGTATGCAGCAGCGAACGCATTGGCACAGCTACGAACTGGCACAAGTCAATCGGTGGTTCCAGTGGTGATACACGTATAGCACTGCCTTCTACACTGATGGCAATAGACTCACCGTTACGAATACATTCGCCTACCAGTGATTGCTCGAGGTTAACGGACGTTCCAACCAAAGCCCCATACTCTGGCACTACGCTGCGTGCATCAGTGAGAGTCCATGCACGAGCTGCCTTGTCGAAGCTGCACACACCCATCGTGCTAACATCCATGTGTTTTACGATAGCATCGAACAATGCCGTAATCACAATAGAAACCGAAGGGTCTGCCTCGGCAACGGACGTGCGGAAGTGGAGGATGGTTTCCAGCAGACGCGAATTCTGCTGAAGGTCGAACTTCGACGTGTAGCTCAGTACCAATCCACTGATGAGCTTTGTGAAGTGACCAAAGAAGCCTACGGTAACATCTGTGTAGGCATGCTCTTCGGTTGAATCCGCACATAACACGCCAACTACGTTACCACGGAAGTACACTGGCACACCAACAAAGCTCACGGTACCAGCACGGTGCGTGTAGTAAGGGATCAGTTCCAGTTCTGCGGTTGGGATAATGTCGCTGATGATCTCTGGACGACCTTCAAGAGCAATCTGGCTTACTACGTCCTGAGCTATGGGCAACTTGCGCTGCTCAGTGAACTGCTCCGTTGCATCCGTTATCCGTGCTTCGACTACAAGCTGCTGCCTCTCTCTGTTGAACCAGAAGAAGGCCGCCGTGCGAGCATTCGTGGCCGACCGTATGACCATGAGTACCCTGTTCAGGAGATAGTCGAACTCCTTGCGGGGCTCTTCGGAAATCTCCATCTCTTCATCGTCGTCCGTCATGAACGCCGAAACACGGATCTCTGGCTTCCGCAGCGGCTGGTCAGCACTTGCGTCGACGGTTGTTTGTGTTGGCTGTGGTGTTTCTGGCTGATTCTTCTGCACGCCACGCGGACGAACCGTCACATCGTCGCTAAGCCGAACTTCGCTGTTCACTGGCCCACTGATAACCACATTTGGTGATGATGTAGGGGGCTTTGGCGATGCATCGTCGGCCGAGGCAGTCTCTTCCTGACCCGTTGTAGCCTTCCGAACACTTCGGCTTACGATGGCCAGGCGGGGTGGATTGGTGGAAGCTGGTGAGCTGCGAACACGCACAACGCGCACAGAGCTCTGCCCATCAGCAAACTCCATGTCGAGCAAGTCCTTCCCCGTTGGCTGCTGCAGCCTTGTTGGAGGAGGGTCACGCTCCTCCATCAATCCCGGAAACAGCTGAATCTGTCGCTCATCCAACGGAGGCTCACCCGAAGTGTCCTCTGCACCAAAGGTTGCTCGATAGGCAAGGCTGTCGAATACCTGGCGTGTTTGTCGGCCGTCACTCGTGGTTTGCGACATAAACAGCGGACTCTCCGTTGGCCGCGGTGGCCGTGGCATGGAGAGATCCGTAAGGCGTGGGGAAACCATCATAAACAAGGCCACACCACCTAACACGGCAATGCACACTCCGATGAGTCGAACGGCCATCTCATCAAGAAACAGTGCGATAAACAGCCCGATGATGATAACCACAAAGGCGATGCTATCGCTTGGCATGAACACACTGCGGAGATCTACCTTGCGAGTTGGCATTGTTTACGGCACCATGTCTACTGTAAAACCCATGACCATCTTCTGATCCATGTGCTTGGTCTTGCCTCCCGGCAATTGGAAATTGAGGCGCATGGTGGTTACCACCTCGTAACTGTGATGCAGCGTAATGCCACTTTCCAGGTCAACAATTGCCCGCGCAGACCCCTGAAGTTTTGTGTTGGTGATTTTGCTGCCAAAGGCCTCGACTTCATTGGTTCCGGCGGCTGACTTTACAGAACCAGTCGTAACACCTTCGATGGTTGCAACGCGTCGGCCCTTGATCAGGCGCATGCCTACAACTTTAAGCGTTTGCGTCGATGTTGCTCGTACCGTTGGAAGAATATCGGAATGTTGTGTCTTGGTCCACTGAAGCCCTTCCTTCACAGCAGAGTCTGGAAAAGGAATAAAGATCGCCGATACGAATGGCGCAACAATCGAAGCCTCGATGGACGTGCGAATCTGATTCATCACGGCAGGGTCCGGACTGCTCACGATTGCCCCGCCCTGTTGATCGGCGATGATCTGTGCCGCGATTGCTTCGGTTCCAAGAATCTTTTTCAGATCTCCTCTGTCGGTAACGTGGACTTCGATGGGTGTGCGGAGAATGGTAAGAAAACGACGATTCTCGGGTTTCTTACCAGCTGCCGAGTCATCAGACTTGAACTCCGTTTTCATCAGCGTCTGTTTTGTAACGGGGTTCGAGAAGGAGGCAGCAAGGTTCATGTGCTCAAACCTTACCTTCAGGGCATACCGGTTGAGTGAATCACGCCTGAGAACCGACGTGGCGATTGTATAATATTCCTTTCGCTCTGCATGCAAGGTGTCCTGGTCCGTAGTAGAGTACATCAAAACCTTGTGCCGAAACGCGGTTGATGGATCCAGCCGTATTCGCAGCGTGTCCAACCTCACGTCCTCTAGGCTGATAGCTTCGCCCGACGCAGTGTCTGCTGCACTGAGTACCGATACCGACCCCTTTGGACCACCAGCAACTTCTGCTGGAACGCCATCTTTGTCTTGAGTGCTGCATGCCACCAGTCCGGCACACAGCATGCAGAGCACAATCCTTACCACTGGTACTGGCCAGTGAGTTTCCACTGATAGGTGGAAGAAACGTCTTCTCGGAAGACTTCCATGAGGGCCTTGGCCGTGTACCATGCGTTAACGTTCAGAGTGAGTTCTTCGATAACACCGGTGTTGCGTAATACAAGCTCACCATTAACTGCAGCCTTCCCATCCAGTACGTGAGCAACCATGTCGATGCCAAAGGTGCGAAGGGGCTGCGAAGCTGCCGCTAATGTGTCTGCAGTTGTTAAGACATACAGTCCACCAGTGTACTGTGCGAATCTGCTGCGAACCGTATCCACAAACAACACACCATTTGTTCGTAAGAGCAACTTGTGTTG
Source organism: uncultured Hyphomicrobiales bacterium (assembly GCA_964620125.1). Lineage (GTDB taxonomy): Bacteria > Bacteroidota > Ignavibacteria > Kapaibacteriales > Kapaibacteriaceae > OLB6. Next base: position 43,778 of record CAZUGQ010000015.1, on the reverse strand, counting down.
CCATGTTGAATCCACGGACACCTTTAGGCCGGGGATGATTCCTTTTTGCTGATCCCCAACAAAGATCAGGTTTTCGTCGGCCAAACACTGCTGCCAAACGAGCAGTGTGGTGCTGTCTATGCCAGCACTGTTCTCTGCAATGTAATCGCGCCAGAACTCAATCTGCTCACCTTCAAGGCTGGTGACTTCGCCATACGAGTTCATGCTAAGCGTGTAGGTGCGGTTCAGTGGGCCGATGTAGGCATTCAGGTCGACAAACTTTTTGGGTGTGATATCAACCTGCGAATCATACTCAACGTTGATGCCAGGTGCTGTAAACTGGTACTGTATTGAGTCCACATTCACAACGAGCTTAGTAAGTCCATTCAGGCTTTCGATACAGCGCACCGTCATGAAGTGTTTTACCGTTCGGCCATACTCCTTCTTGGAACTGTCGCTGTGCGTTCGCACCACCTTGGTTGTTTCAGTGAATTCATAGGCCTGAGCAACACCTGCGGTATACCGCGCCTCCAGGCGGAAGTCTCGTCCCTTACTAACAGCCTGAACGGGTTCACCCTGTTTCTGGGCAAAGACGGGGCCGCCAATAAGCAGAAGAAGGCAAGGAATGACGAAGCGAACAGAAAAGGGATGGGTCATGAGAGTGTGAGAATTTACCAAAGGGCCGTTAATAGCACGAGGGCGGGAGTACCGCCCTCGCTGCTAGAACAGTTGACGCCGTTCGTGGTTTCGTCGTGTTGCCCTACACCAGCTCGCTCTCGGCAAAAAAGAACGAGACTTCAAGGCGTCCGTTTTCTTCCGAATCAGAGCCGTGAACAGCGTTTTCTCCCTTGCTTGTTGCATAGCGCTTACGTACGGTGCCTTCGGCTGCTTCGGCAGGGTCGGTAGCACCAATGAGGGTGCGCCAGTCAGCAACGGCATTCTCTTTTTCAAGAGCGATAGGAACGATTGGGCCGGAGCTCATGAATTGGACGAGCTCGCCATAGAAGGGGCGTTCTTTGTGCACAGCATAAAAAGCACCAGCAACGGCCTGAGAAATGGTGATTTGTTTCATGCCCAGGATACGGAAGCCGTTTTCCTGGATCATGGCAATGATGTTGCCGACGTTGTTGTTGCGAACGGCATCGGGCTTGATGATGCAGAGGGTGCGTTGGAGGGACATGGGAGGGGAGGAGATTGGGAGATGACGGGATTACGGGATGACGGGATGACGGGGTTACGGGAGTACGGGATTACGGGATTACTGGATGACGGGGTTACGGGGTTACGGGGTTACGGGGTTACGTCACTGCTCACTTCTTCTTGCTTGTCTTCTTCGATGCTGCCTTTTTAGCTGTCTTTTTAGCTGCTTTAGGTGGTGTGGTGCCGTTCGAGCCGGAGAGTACCATCTTCATTGTTTGGCCGATGAGGGCTGGTGATTCGGCTACGGTAATGCCGCAGGCTTGCATGGTGGCAATCTTGTCGGATGCGGTGCCTTTACCGCCGGAAATGATGGCGCCTGCATGGCCCATGCGGCGGCCGGGAGGGGCGGTGCGGCCTGCGATGAAGCCTACGACGGGTTTTTTCACGTTGTCGCGAATGTACTCTGCTGCCGTTTCCTCGGCAGAACCGCCGATTTCGCCGATCATCACGATAGCCTCGGTTTCGGGATCCTCGTTAAAGTACCGAATAGCATCAATGAATTGTGTTCCGATGATGGGGTCGCCACCGATGCCGATACATGTGCTCTGTCCCAAGCCTACGTCGGTGAGTTGTTTTACGGCTTCGTACGTAAGGGTTCCCGAACGTGATACCAAGCCAACAGGACCACGAGAAAAAATGTAACCAGGCATGATGCCAATCTTGGCTTCGCCGGGGGTGATGATGCCGGGACAGTTCGGTCCGATGAGAACGGAGTTGGATCGTTGCAGAGCTGCCTTCACAGGTATCATGTCCCTAATCGGAATGCCCTCCGTAATACACACGATAACCTTGATGCCGGAATCAATGGCTTCAAGGATGGCGTCGGCTGCAAACGCGGCAGGAACGAAAATGATGGATACATCCGCACCCGTCTCGTCCACAGCTTCCCGTACCGTGTTGAATACTGGAAGAGGTCGGATGAAGGTGTCCTCGCCCTTGCCGGAATATGTGGTTCCACCCTTTCCAGGGGTAACACCACCAACCACGTTGGTGCCGTACTCCAGCATCTGAGATGTGTGGAAGGTTCCTTCGCCGCCAGTGATGCCCTGGACGACAATTCTCGAATTCTTATTGACCAGAACGCTCATTCGTGCTTGCCCCTTGTGGTGAAGACCACGAAATTACGGAACCACCACGGAGAGCATCATGGTCGAAATGTCAATACGGTACGATGGAGACCTTCGAAGTACCATCGTTCATGGCCCATCCGGCACAACACTGGTGTCGGACGCACCTACGGACAACCACGGCCGTGGCGAGTCCTTCTCGCCAACGGATCTGCTTGCTGCCTCTCTGGGGTCCTGCATGCTCATGTACATCGGCCTTGCGGCAAACAGGCATGGGTGGGATGTGACGGGAACCACACTCACCATCCGCAAGGAGATGGTGGCCGATCCGCTGCGCCGTGTGGGCCGGCTCACGGTGGAGATACACCTGAATCGGAGCTTCGACGATAAGGAGATGAAGATTCTCACGAATGCCGTTACCACATGCCCGGTAAAGCTGTCGATAAGCGACAGGATTGAAGTGCCAATTCACTTCAGCTAGTCACTCCACGTTGATGCATGCGCTGCAGCAAACCGCTATGCCATGGTTTGCCAAGGTGTGTATTCTAGCCGACCATCGTTTTGATGGTACTGCCTGCATGCACTAACAAGTCCTGATCGCCAAACATCCTACCCTGAAGTTGAACTCCGATGGGCAACCCCTGCTCGTCCGTTCCCCACGGAATGCTGATGGCTGGGATTCCGGCGATGTTGGCACTTACCGTGAACAGGTCGCTAAGCCACATCTGGACAGGGTCGGTGATCTCACCTCGTACAAAGGCTGTGGTTGGTGTGGTTGGTAGGCATACCAAATGCACATGATCGAATATCCGCTCATAACCTTCGGCGATAATGCGGCGTGCTCGCTGAGCATTGGTGTAGTACGCGTCGTGATACCCACTGGAAAGCACATACGTGCCCAACATGATTCGGCGTTTCACCTCGGTGCCAAAACCTGAACTTCGTGTTGCCGTGATCATGTCAGTTTCAGAATCCTCATTCGCACTCCGCATTCCATATCGCACGCCATCATACCGCGCCAGATTGCTCGATGCCTCTGCCGTTGCAAGGATGAAGTAGGTGGGTATCCATATCTCCGAGGCTGGTAGCTCGATGTTGGATACCTCCGCTCCTTGTTTCTCAAGAGTTTGCATGAAGGATTCGTATGCACTTCTGATCGCTTGGCTGCACCCCTCCAGTAGTGAGCCAGAGATTCGTCCTATCCGCAATGGGTGGAAGCTGTTTGAATCACGACTCCCATTCACCTTGATATCATCACCAGCCACCGAGAAACTCGTGCTGCTCGTGCTGTCCAGAGGGTCGTACCCACCAATAACAGCGAGTACGGAAAGAATATCCTGCGTGGTGTTTGCGAAAATGCCTATCTGATCAAGCGACGATGCGAAGGCCACCAAACCGTAGCGGCTAATGGCACCATAGGTTGGCTTATAACCATACACACCACAAAAAGCTGCAGGCTGGCGCACAGAACCGCCGGTGTCGCTCCCGAGTGCTACATGGCACGTTCCCGTTGCAACAGCCACTGCCGAACCTCCGCTTGATCCGCCGGGTACACGGGTAGCGTCAATAGGATGCAGCACTGCACCATAGGCGCTGTTTTCGTTGCTGGACCCCATGGCAAACTCATCCATGTTCGTTTTACCGATCACAATGGCACCAGCATCCCGAAGGCGTACGATAACTGTTGCATCATACACCGGTTGAAAGCCCTCCAGGATTCTGGAGGCGCACGTTAGCGGAGCCCCCTTCATACTGATGTTGTCCTTCACTGCAACAATCAGGCCTTCAAGCACACGTGCCGTTCCGTTGCGAAAGCGTTCGTCGCTTTCAGCGGCTTGCAGCAGAGCGGACTCAGCGCATACGTGCAGGTAGGCATTCAGGTGGGCATGCTCGTTGATGCGAGCGAGACAAGCCTGCACTCGCTCGGAAACGCTTAGCGTTTGGCGCTCGAATTCCGAGCGGTCTTCAGCGTACATCATTCAGGCTGTATGGAATCGGTAGGGGGCTTTGGTGTGCGCGGTGTGGCGTGATCAGCCGGCTGGGCAGTAATTGCTTGCTCGACATCCTTCTTCAGCGTTGCAGCAGGCTTCTCAACATCGGCGCTGATGTCGCGAATCTGCTGCGTAAGGTCTTCCTGTGCCTTGCGCACATGCCGAAGCCCCTTTCCTACGGAACGTGCCAGGTCGGGAAGACTCTTCGGCCCGAACAGAAGGAGTACCACAAGCAGGATGAGGATCAGTTCACCACCGCCAACATCGAACATGGTAATCTGCTATTTGCCGTTGTCGGTAGTGGTCTTCTTCTCTTCTTCGTCCTGCCCGCTGGCGGCTTTCTTGAACTCCTTGATTCCGGAGCCCAACCCCCTCATCAATTCAGGGATGCGGCGAGCGCCGAAGAGAAGAACGATAATGAGAACGATAAGAATGAGCTCGGTTGGTCCGATGTTGAAAGGCATGATTACTCCGAGTACTGTGCTGTGGGAACAACGGCTTCGTGGTGGGTGGTGGCAATTGCCAGACTGTTGAATACGGTGCTGCCGTCATCCGAACCCAGAGCAGCTTCCATGGCTCGCTCGGGATGGGGCATCATACCCATCACGTTGCCGCGTTTATTCAAGATACCAGCAATGTTGCGTTGGCTACCATTTGGGTTTGCTTCGGGGGTGATGAGATTGCTGGGAGTCACATAGCGATACAGCACCTGGCCGTTGCCTTCAAGCTCATTGAGTACAGCATCCGGTGCCACATACCTGCCCTCTCCATGAGCTATGGGTATACGCAGCGGACGATGATTGTTCATGGCCAGAACGTTAGTGAATGCTGTATCTGTGCGTTCTACTCGGAGGTAAACATCCGCACAGACAAAGCGCATGTTCAGGTTGCGGATAAGTGCTCCCGGCAGCAAACCCACTTCGCACAGAATTTGGAATCCGTTGCATATGCCGATTACGTATCCTCCGGCGTTGGCAAACCGAACCACTTCGGCCATGATTGGTGAGAATCGAGCAATGGCACCCGTCCGCAGGTAGTCGCCATACGAAAAACCACCAGGCAGGATGATAACGTCAAGCTGATCGGGTATCGATGTGTCCTTGTGCCACAGGGACGTTACTGATCCGCCGATACCATTCCGGTTGAGCGCAAGCGTGCAGGCATGTCGTGCATCGGCGTCGCAGTTGGAACCCGGAAAGGTTACTACACCCACTCTCATGCGGGCTCTCCAGCCAGACGTTGTTCTGTGATGCTCACCGTGTAGTCTTCCATTACAGGATTGGCCAACAGCTTCTCGCAGGCATCTTCAACCTGTTCGCGGGCAGTTTCGGCGTCGGGCGCATGTACGTCCATTTCGATGTACTTACCGATGCGCACGTTGGATAACGAAGGCATGTGCAGGCTGAAAAGGGCCTGTTCTACCGCCTTGCCTTGCACGTCCAGTATGGACTTTCGCAAGGTCACGGTGATATGTGCAACGAAGTGCTTCATGGCTTACATCGAGAATGGATCGGGGTCGGGTTCTTCCAGCGTATCATCCGCATCGTCGCGGCCGGATCCGCGAAGGATGTTCACTGCCTGCCGAAGTGCTCCCCACACGAGGTACAGAGCCATAACGGGGAAGATGGCTCTTCCTTGTGTGATGAAGGCTGCAACGATGGCGGCGAAAAATACCACAAAAAGCAACGGCCTGCGGCGCAGCTCGGTTAACGTTGGTCGAGGAAGATTGTCGTACTTCACCGTACTTACCATGGCTAACGACACGAGTACAACAACGGCTACGAGTGCAATCGCCTGATGCTCAGGTGCGAAGTAGTGCGTTGGGTGCCAATACACTACATAACTCACGATGGTGAAGGCCGCAGCAGGTACCGGCATGCCGCGGAAGTATAGCTTGTCTTCCATCGACGTAAGCTGCACATTGAATCGTGCCAGCCGCAAAACAGCGAACAAGGCAGGCATGGAGGCAAGTAGCAGACCCCAGTTGAGCCACTGATGAAAGAAAGCCGTCCACAGCAAAACCGACGGGGCAAGTCCGAAACTCACTGCGTCGCACAACGAGTCCAGCTCCACGCCAAACTCACTGGTGCTCCGCACCAATCGTGCAATCACGCCATCGAGCATGTCGAACACGCCGGCAAGCAGAATAAACAGTGCGGCCCGGTCAATGTGCCCTTCCATCGACGAAATCACCGAGGTAAAGCCGCAGAACAGGTTTGCCAGCGTAAACAGGTTGGGAACGATGCTTCGCGTTACCCTCACGCCAGCTCCGACTGTTGTAGTCTGGCAATAATGGTTGCTGCGCTAACAACCTTGTCTCCCACATGAACCATCACGGTTGCCGTGCTTGGAACCAGTACATCCATTCGTGATCCGAACTTCATCATGCCAAACCGCTGCCCCGCATGCGCCACAGCCCCCTGCTGCACATCGTATACGATACGCCGGGCAAGGAAACCAGTGATTTGCCGAAACAGGATGGGGCCATACGTGGTTTGAAGGACGAATTCTGACCGTTCGTTTTCAAGGCTGGCCTTTGGGTGAAATGCCATGAGATAGGTGCCAGGAAAGTATCGAACGGCGGTGATGAAGCCCGAGGCGGGAAACCGATTCACGTGCAGGTCGAGCGGTGAGAGAAAAATGCTGATCTGCGTGCCGTCTCCTCCAATGTCGGGATGGTTCACTGCAACCACTTCCGTTACCGACCCGTCGGCGGGGGCAACGATTACGGCAGGATTGTTTGCTTCAGGGTTGAGTGGGCGGTTGGAATCACGGAAGAACCATAGCGTGAATGCAATAAGTACCAAACCAAGTGCAATCAACGCAGCACGCACCAGCACGCTAACAGGCGTGGCTGCCAAAAGGAGGATTGCTGTACCAATGCCCAGCATCAGGAATGCATTGTCGCGTCCGTAACTCGTCAGCATCCATGCCCTGTTTCACATTGTACGGTCATGCGCGGTTTCGTAGTTTCGGCGGTCAAATTAGCGATTTCGCGCCCACGACGGCGGCGTTTCCTGCTCGATTCACCGGTCACTACAACACTCCCCGTATGCAGTTCACGGTTGCGCTCACGGACCTTCAGAAGGCCCTCCAGAAGGTCTTACCGGCCATCCCAGCCAAATCCACCATTCCGGTTCTTGAACACCTGCATACAACGCTGAGCGGTAACGAGCTCACGTTTACAGCCACGGACCAGGAGATTACCATCTCTCTTACCATCCCCGTTTCAGGTGAAGGTGATGGAGATGTGCTGATTCCTGCCCGGCAGTTCAACGACCTGGTGAAAGAACTGGGATCGGCTGGAACGATCACGGTAAAGGTTGATGATTCCTACACCGTTTCCGTTCGCACGCCAACGGGGTCGTTCGAAATGAAGGGCCTTGATGCCAATGAGTTCCCCGTTATACCACCATTCCCGGAATCGAAGACAGCCAAACTTGCACGTGAAGACATGAGCAGGATGGCTAACAAGACGGTGTTTGCTGTAAGTACGGAGGAGTATCGGCCCAGCATGACGGGTGTGTTCTTTCAGTTCGACGGTAAACAGGCCACAGCCGTTGCCACGGATGGCTTTCGGTTATCGCGCGTAAGTGTAGCAGCCAGTGGGAACAACACGTTCCCAACGGACTTAGAAGTCATCATCCCCGCACGGGCCGTTGAGCTGTTGCGCAAGGTGGAGCAGGACGTTACGATGGACGTTTCGCGAACCCATGCACGGTTCACCATCGGCACTCTCACGATTACCACTCGGGTGATTGACGAGAAGTATCCACCCTATCAGAATGTGATTCCTACGGATAACGACAAGACGCTCGTGGTGCATCAGCGAGAGGTTCTCAGTGCCATCAAACGTGTAAGTCTGTTTGCCAATTCCAACACGCGGCATGTGCGGTTCAAGCTGAGCCCAAAGGATTTGGCTGTTCATTCCGAGGACGAGGAATCTGGCGGCAAGGGAACGGAAACAATACCGTGCGACTTTACCGCCGATGCTTTCGAAGTAGGCTTCAACTACAGGTTTCTTGAAGAAGCCATCAAGAATATCAGCAGTGACGACGATCCGGACCTTAATGTTCGCATGACGTTTTCTACGCCCATCAGAGCCGTGCTCATCACCCCTGGCGTTGAAGACAGTGGTTTGCTGATGCTCGTGATGCCCGTAAAGATTTAACTGAGTTTGCGGATGCAACTCCTGTGCCTTACCGCAACCAATGTGCGGTGCCACGAGCATGCCCGGTTGGACTGTGCCAGCAACGTTACCATCCTGAGCGGACCCAACGGTTCAGGCAAGACGTCGCTGCTCGAAGCCGTGAACGTGTGTGCCATGACGCGTACGTTCGTTCCCGTTGCCGACGGCTCTCTGATTCGGCAGGGGGCTGAGGTTTCGCATCTCACGATCGAAGCACGCACAGACCTTGGAACCCTGTACAAAGCAACTGCAGAGCTCCGGGTAGGACAACGCAAGCGATTCACAACGTCAGTGTCCGATCATCCTACAGCAAAGGATATGATTGGTGAATTTCCGGTGGTGGCACTGTGCCCCGACCACAAGAGCATCACCTTTGGTGGTCCTTCTGAGCGCCGTGCATTCATTGATGCGCTCATGGCGCAGAGTTCACGTTCGGTATCAGAGTTGCTGTTCGAACATCGGCGTTTACTTAAACAACGGAATGCCGGCTTGGCCGCAGACCCGCCAGTTGGCAACGACGTTCTTGAAGTATGGACTACGGCTTTCGTAGAAGCCTCGGCTCGGCTGGTTGAGCGCAGGCGTGATTTTATTGCCGACCTAACACCGCTTGTTCGCGAAGAGTACGCCGGTGTGGCTGGGGATCGCGAAAGAATAGACCTGGTTTACGAAGCAGACAATGTTGCCGATGGTAGCGGCTCCGTGATGGAGCAACTTGCACAAGCAGCACATCGATTGGCATCCGCGGAGCGTGTTCGGGCCACAACATTATTCGGTCCGCAAAAGGATGAGATCCACTGTCTGCTGAACGGCCGATCTGTTCGTGAATGTGCCTCGCAGGGTCAGCACAAGAGTTTGTTGGTAGCACTCAAACTAGCCGAAGCGCGATTGGTGTATGAGCGGCGTAATGAGCGGCCGGTGGTGTTGCTGGATGATGTGTTCAGCGAACTTGACGAGCAGCGTGCATCGAGAGTATTGGCTCGTGTTGCCGAGCTGGGACTGCAGTGCCTGGTAACCACCACCGACGGCGAACGTGTGCTGCAGCATGTGCAGCAGCACTTGGCTAACGGTGTGGCATGTGTACAGGTACCTGCTGACGTTGAAACTCTCGGAGAGAATACAAAGGTTGCCGCATGACCAAGGCACTTTCCGAACTACTCAGAGGAGTGATCCAACGGTACGGTTTGGAGAAGGCCATGCTGCGTGAGCAGATGCCCAAACACTGGGCCGCTGTGGTAGGCGCTCGACTTGCTACCATTAGCGAAATAAAGTCGTTCGAGGATGGAGTATTGCGCGTTGTTGTATCCGATGCCACATGGCGAATGGAACTCACGTTGCGCAAGGAAGAAATACGTCATAAGCTCAATGACCTCATTGGTCAGGAAGCCATCAAGGATTTGCAGGTGAAGTAGAAAGGACACACGTTGAGCGCACAGAAAACAGGGTATACCGAAGACAGCATCAAGGTTCTTGAAGGACTTGAAGCCGTACGCAAGCGTCCGGCGATGTACATCGGCGACGTTGGGGAACGTGGCTTGCACCACCTTATTCAGGAGGTGGTTGACAATTCCATCGACGAAGCATTAGCCGGCTATGCCCGCAACATCAGTGTAACGTTGTACAGCGACGGTTCCTGCGGTGTTCAGGACGATGGCCGGGGCATACCAACCGGACCGCACCCCGTTAAGAAAATCAGCACTCTCGAAGTAGTGATGTGCACGCTTCATGCAGGCGGCAAGTTCGACAAGAACACCTACAAGGTGTCGGGGGGCTTGCATGGTGTTGGCGTGAGTTGTGTGAATGCTCTCAGCACAACGCTCGAGGCAACCATTGAACGCGAAGGCACAGTATTCAGGCAGGTGTATCATCAGGGCAAGCCAGAAGGGCCCGTTGAGGAGATTGGCAAGACTAGCAGAACGGGCACGCACGTGCGGTTCTGGCCAGACGAGACGATCTTCAAGACAACGGTGTTTCGCTACGAGAAAGTGGCCGACCGACTGCGCGAATTGGCATTTCTGAATCCCGACGTTACCATTCATCTGTTCGACGAGCGCGACGGCCAGAAGGAAACCTTTGCGTACAGAGGCGGATTGGTTGACTTTGTTCGTCACCTTGACGCATCGAACACTGCCATTACAAAGCCCCTTGTGATAAAGGGTACATCTACCAACGAAGCTGGTATTGAAACACAGGTAGACATTTGTTTGGAGTACAACAACGGGTACAGTGAATTGTTGCTGTCCTACGTGAACAACATTAACACCGTTGAAGGAGGCACGCATGTTTCCGGTTTCCGAGCTGCCCTTACGCGTACCCTGAATGCGTATGCAAGTTCAAACAACCTGCTGAAGAAGGACACCAACCTTACTGGCGACGACTTTCGTGAGGGTCTTACAGCTGTTATCAGCGTGAAGGTAGCCGAGCCTCAGTTTGAAGGGCAGACCAAGACCAAGCTTGGCAACGGCGACGTTGACGGTATTGTACGGCAAATTGTGAATGAGGAGCTTGCCAAGAGGCTTGATGAGAACCCTGGTGCAGCAAAGCACATCATCGAGAAAGCCATGCAAGCAGCCGAGGCTCGTGCCGCGGCGCGCAAGGCCAAGGATCTGATCAGGCGCAAGAATGCGCTCGATGGTGGAACACTTCCGGGCAAGCTTGCTGACTGTTCATTGCGGTCGCCCGAAGACACGGAGCTGTTCCTCGTGGAAGGTGATTCGGCAGGGGGCTCTGCAAAACAGGGCAGAGACCGCCGGTTTCAGGCGATACTTCCACTCAAGGGTAAGATTCTGAATGTGCACAAGGCCAGGCTTACCAAGGTGCTCGAGAACGAAGAGGTGCGCACCATCCTCACCGCTATTGGTGCAGGATTTGGTGATGATTTCGACTCGGCAAAGGCACGGTACGGTAAGATCATTCTGATGGCCGACGCTGATGTTGATGGATCGCACATTCGTACACTGTTGCTTACGTTGTTCTTTAAGCACATGCCCGACCTGATCAACGACGGCAAGCTCTACATTGCACAACCTCCGCTGTACAAGGTGAAGAAGGGAAAAACAGAGCAATATGCCTTCGACGAAGAGGAGCGCGACGAGATCATCGAGCGCATTCGTAAGGAAAAGGCAGAACGCAAAGCAGCACGAGGTAAGAAGGTTGAAGAGGAGGAGGTAACGGAGATACCAGAAGAAGGTGCAACCGCCGATGGCATTACCATTTCTCGATTCAAGGGTTTGGGAGAGATGAACCCAGAACAGCTTTGGGCAACGACCATGAATCCAGAGACACGCACACTTTTGCAGGTAAGCATTGAAAACGCCGCCGAAGCCAACCTAGTATTCGAAACACTTATGGGCGAGGCCGTTGAGCCCCGGCGTGCATTTATAGAGAGGAATGCTCAGTACGTGAAGAACCTGGACATCTAGTGCACCACACCAATCCAATGCGAACCGAGCATGTAGTTTCGAGCACTGTGGCTAGCCTGGCCCCTAACGCCAACAAGCCACGTAAGGAATAGATCTAAAGAATATGTACACCGTTCATCGTATTGGGAAGGACACATGATGAAGCATATCGTTGTTGGGACGCTAGCAGCAATGTTCACTCTGGCGGGGAGCCTATCGGCTAGTGAACATCTCGTGGAAATCAGTGCTCGAGCAGGTGGGAATCATGCTTTTCCAACAAGTCTGCCTAATGGATACGAGAGCACCTCTGGGTAGGGGTGGAGCCTTGGCTTTGGCTCGCAAATCGGGTTGGGCAACTTACTGGCTCTGGCACCGGAACTGTACTATGAAAGTCGAACCTTCGATCTATCGTATCAGGACAGCACCAACACGGTGAATATGGGCACAATCTGTTTGCCGGTTCTTTTACGAATAGGGTTGCCCCTCGGTTTGATGGTTGAGATTGGAAGCCAGTACGCACACTTTATCAGTAAGCCCGACGGAGTAAGCACCGATGGCGAGGGACTTGCCGTTATTGGGTTGGTGTGGAGAGCACCATTTGGCCTGTCGATCGGAACATGATATCTTCGTGGCCTTTCCGACATCAGCACACCGTTGGATGGCGATGTTCAGACCAACATGACCACGATTTACCTCACCTATGCAATCTTCGAGGTACTGTGATGAAAGCGTTTCTGGCTCTAATAGTAGCAGTTGTATTGGTGGGGCTCGGCGGATGTGAAGGCCCCACCACGGTTACTCCGGATACAGCAGCGTTTCGGGTATCGGGCACGATACGAAATCCCAAGGGACTGCCCATACCACCGACAACAAAGTTCTATGCCTTGTGGATGGTGAGCCGTACCTCACCTGATTACAGCTATGTTTTTGGTGTTGGCACCATCGACATAGGTCGGGGAACATTCGAGATTGTGTTCGAATCCGATCCACCAGACGAAGCATGTAATTCCAGAGCTGATTCACCGAACGATCCATCATACGTTCGTGCAGGTGTGGCGTACATCATTGCCTTTGAAGACCCCAAGAATCTTATTATTCCTGGCGTGCGCCTGGGCGATATTGATGACGATGACGTAAAGTTAGTTGGAGCCGTAAACAATACGGCGATTATCTACCGCAAAGGCACTGACGAGGCATGCGAGAACTTCTTCCATTGGCTGCCAGACTTTACACCTGGTTACAGCATAGGTGTTGGCGTGGAAAATCCAGATAGCAAGGACTTTTTTATTCCAGCACCATCTGGGTACACGTTGGAGTTACTCATCGATGATGACGCTGATAGTTTCATCTTTCCTAACTGGACGTGAGCCTGCCGGAGCCCCCTGCAAAACAATCTTTTGTACATAGCAACGCCCCGCATGTCTGCACCCATGCGAGGCGTTGTTGTTTTTGCTTCCCTTAAACGGCAAGCACCGTAGCTAACGCGATTGCCGGTTAGATGGTTCCTGCACTTACTGCTGTAAAGAGGCGAAGTCCGAAACGCGTTCACCGAGCTCAATGCCACCGAACCAGCGGCGGCGGTTGAAGTTCTCGAGGTTTTTGTTGCACACCAACTGGAAACAAGTGCTGTTACCTTGTTTGGCGATATCGACGGACCAGGCAAGGAATATCTCCCACAAGCGGAACCACCATGGTCCGTATGATTCCAGAATTTTTTCCTTGTTTTCCAGCCAGTTGTAATACCAGAGCTGGATAGTCTGTGAGTAATGAATTCCAATGTTCTCCACGCTGTGAATCTCGAAGCCCGCCAGCTCCAGGCGCTTGACAACGAATGACAACGGCATAGAAGCATCGGCACCAGGGAAGATGTATTCGCTCATGAACAGGCCCCAGCTTATCGACTCGGCATGGATGCCGTGTTTCAAGCCAGCTATCTGAAGGAAGAAGAGTCCATCGTCCTTTAGCAGACTGTTAACCTGACGCATGAACTTTGTGAAGTACTTTACTCCAACGTGTTCGGCCATTTCCAAACACGTGATACGGTCGTACTTCTCTTGCGGGATGCTTCGGTAGTCCATGCGATGGATGCGTGCTTTCTCGGCCACACCCCAATCCTTGATTTGCTGGTTGCCATAGTCCGCACCCGCTTGTGCGATGGTAATGCCCGTGCTATCCGTACCGTAGTACTTGGCGGCATGGGCTACGAGGGTACCCCAGCCACATCCGATATCTAAGTGCCGATGCCCGGTTTCCATCTGGATTTTGCGGCACACCAGATCCATTTTCTGATCTTGTGCTTGTTCCAGCGACTCATCGCCAGTATGAAAGAAGGCAGAAGTGTACACCATTCTATCGCCGAGGAATCCAGCGAAGAAGTCGTTGCCACGATCGTAGTGATCGCGGATGATACGTTCATCCTGTTTCTTGCTATGGATGGTTACGGAGGGGATGAACTTGGAAAAGAAGAACTGAAAGTGGTGAGGAATCAATCGATAGTCGAAAAACTTCGTGCGTTGCTGGAGGAGATCCTGCATGCTGCAGGTAATGTCGATTTCACCGGCGATATAGTCCTCCACAAACTGGCCGATTGGCACCTTGCTGCTGCCGGAGTACCGTGCAGCCATTCGCGGGTTACGGCTGGTGACAAGATCGGGTAGTCGTGCTGAGGAGGCGGCTGGGTTGCCCACACCTGTTCCTTGTGATGGTTGGAGGTTTGTTTCGGATCGAAAGCGTAATGCCACTTAGGTGTCCAAGATAGGGATTTGCCAAGGTAGGTGTGAAGGTTGAGATGCTGGGGAAGTGGATGATTCACGTCGATGGCACCATATTGCCACAACCATCCACCCGCAATCCCCACCCGGGGGGGATGCTGTGTGACATCGCCCACGCCAGAGTAAAATGCCCGAACAGTGTGGAAACGGATACTGAATGTGACAAACCAAAACCTATCCCGTCAGCGATACAATGCTTGATACTGGAAAGGGGGCTTCCCCATTGTCAGTTGCCTGACGGACGATTGCACGTGCCTGATCATATCGCAGAGCTTTGGCCCTAATTGCAACCGCGAGATACGATGCTTGGATGTGCTAGTGAACCGAGTGGTATGGATAAGGGTCGCGGGTACTCCTCATAACAAGTACTCGCTTCTAGCCACAATCACTGGGATTGGACACGCAAACCTACTACCCACAATTCTTGAAGAATGGATTTCTGTATATAGGCCGTACTACCCCTCCCGGAAACCTGCTACTCCATAGGCTCCGTTTCGATTGGGCAACCTGACAGCAGGAGTATGTGTCCACACCGCCGGTTCTCTTGATAGTCCCCAACTCGCGCCCAGGGGCTTGGCTGGTACGATGAACAGCTCCTGAAGGCGCGTCAGTGTATCTGACCCTGTACGGTGCCACAGGTCGGCTTATGCGGGATTTGTTTACAGGGCAGTAGTTAGGCCCATGATCTGTGCAGCTGTCTCGAATGGGTTTGCGTGCAGGCATCTACCACCCTGTATGATGGGTGGGCATTCGTTGTGCCTCCATGTCATCAAAACTTAGCGATCGCGAGCACTTTATATATCGGTGAAATCTTGGGAAGGCCACATCCGATAATGTACCCTTAATACCTTGTAATGATTGGTGATTTAGTACAGAGCCTTACGCTGATGGGTCGCAAACAGGATGACTGTCCGTTGTTAACTTCTGGCAGAATCTTCACCACATATATGCACGTATGCAACGCACATTGCACCGTTTGCTAATACTATTTCTGGATCTTCAGCAAGCCATATCCCATGCGAATGCGCAACAGGCCGAGGGCTCTCTACCAACACTCGATTGGAAGTACCAGGGCACAGTTGGGCGCAACATCAAAGAAAGTGATCCTCCGCAGTTTCCTAAACCAGCAACAGCTCCCGCAGGAGCACCCAACATTGTGATCATTCTTACTAGATGATGCGGGCTACGGTCAGTTCGGAACGTTTGGTGGGCTCATTCCTACGCCAGCGTTGGATCGTGTGGCTGCGGACGGACTGAAGTTTACACGGTTCCATACAACTGCACTCTGCAGTCCGACTAGAGCTGCATTGCTTACTGGTCGCAACCACCACTCCGTCAGCACCGGAGTCATTACTGAGGCGGCAACCGGCTACGACGGTTACACAGGGGTTATTCCGAAAAGCACAGCAACCGTTGCACAGATACTTCGGGAATATGGCCATGCCACGGCATGGTTTGGGAAAAACCACAACACGCCGGACTGGGAAACAAGTATGCTTGGACCGTTTGATCATTGACCGAGAGGTAACGGGTTTGACTACTTCTATGGATTTATGGGCGGTAATGTTGACCAGTGGTCACCGACCCTATACGAAAACCACAATCTGGTGGAGCGTTCTTCTGATCCTGAGTACATCCTCACTAAAGACCTCGCAGATAAGGCGATCGCCTGGCTGCGCCGAACACGGTCGCTAGATCCGGCAAAGCCATTCTTGCTGTACATGGCACCTGGTGCTACGCATGCGCCACACCACGTAACGAAGTCATACATCGAACAATTCAAAGGAAAGTTCGATGCCGGTTGGGATGAGTACCGCAAGCAGGTGTTTGAGCGGCAGAAGCACCTTGGTGTTGTCCCACCCGACGCAATTCTCACCCCGCGGCCCAAAGAGCTGCCCGCTTGGGAGTCGTTATCTGCCGACGAGAAGAAGCTTTATGCACGGATGATGGAAGTATTCGCGGGATTCACCGCTCAGACAGATGCCGAAATGGGAAGGATGCTTGATGCCGTGCGATCTTTACCAGATGCGGATAACACAATCATCATGTATATCGTTGGCGACAACGGAGCATCAGCTGAAGGAGGACTCACCGGCTTGTTGAATGAAAACTCTTTCTTCAACAATGTTCCGGAATCACTCCAAGACAAGATTAAGAGTATGGACGAGCTGGGCGGGCCGAAACACTTCAACCACTTTCCGGCGGGATGGGCCTGGGCTATGAACGCGCCGTTTCAGTGGACAAAGCAGATTGCTTCACACCAGGGTGGGGTTCGCAACCCAGTGGCAATCTCCTGGCCGAAGAGAATTTCAGAGAAGGGCGGGGTTCGAAGCCAGTTCAGTCACGTTGTAGACCTTGTGCCAACCATCTACGAAGCTGTTGGCATCAAGCCCCCTGCCGAATACAAGGGAATTCCTCAAAAGCCAATTGAAGGTACGAGTATGGTGTATACCTTCACCCACAAGAACGCGAAGGAAAGACATCGTACCCAATACTTTGAAATGTTCAGTAATCGCGGGATATATAGCGACGGCTGGTGGGCTTTCTCTAGGGCTTCTGTCCCGAGCTGACGGGTATTCCCGTTGACCCCGATACACTTGCTTGGGAGCTGTACAACCTTGATAAGGACTTTTCGCAAGCGATCGACCTGTCGAAATCCGATCCGAGAAAACTCCGTCAGTTGCAAAACCTCTGGTGGGCAGAAGCTGCTCGATACAATGTACTTCCAATGGATGGTCTGCGGATTGAAAGACTGAGTTCTGTGCTTCAAGGAAGGCCAACACCAACAATGGGCAGAAAGCACTTCGAGTATTATCCAGGACCGTAGCAGTAACACCGGGTTCCGCGCCGAGCCTGTTGGGTAAGAGCTTTACTATCACAGCTGAAGTTAGCGCCACCTCAAGCGATGTGAAAGGCTGCGTATTCAGTATGGGAGGTCTTGATGGCGGATATGGGATCTATGTAGACAAGGGACATCCCGTATTCGTCGTCAACTACCTCGGGCAAAAGTATACGCGCGTACGATCATCATCCGTGCTGCCCAAAGGTGATGCGACCATCGTTGCCGACTTTGTGTACGATGGCGGCGGCATGGGTAAGGGAGGGACGATTACCCTTACCGTAAATGGTAAGCAAGTTGGGAGTTCGCGAGTTGAAGCCACACACCCACTTGTGCTTGGACTTGGTGGTGCACTCGATGTGGGTATGGATACTGGTGCACCTGTTGACGAAGCATACCAGCCACCGAATCGTTCTACAGGAAAGATTTCGAAGGTGGTTATTGATCTGAAATAGCACAGCGAAAGCCGATATGGCTTGTGCTCGTGTCTGGCGACTCGCCAGACCTGCCGGTTATACGATATGCTTCGCAATATGACGCGTGACAGAGGAACGAACCTCCTCTAATCGCGCGTTTGTGAACAGTGGGATCGGAAGGGTTTGCGTAGCTATCGCTGCACCATTCCCAAACATTGCCAGACATGTCCCAAATTCCGTAACCGTTGGGTTCATAGCTGCCAACCGGTGCTGTTCGCGTATATCCGTCTCGCTCTGTGTACTCGTCTGGGAAAGCCCCCTGCCAGATGTTGGCTACACTGTCGTCGTCAGAAACCGATTCTCCCCATTTGTAGCGCTGTTCGCCTTGGATACCGCCACGAGCGGCAACCTCCCACTCAACCTCGGTGGGCAAACGGAGTCCGGCCCATCTAGCGTATGCTTCTGCATCTTCGTATGCAACATGCACAACGGGGTGATCCATGCGATTAATGATGGAACTGTTGGGGCCTTCTGGGTGGCGCCAATTTGCACCAAGGATCCAATGCCACCACGTGCGCACATCATCCAATGGAACTGTGGTAGAAGGCTGCAAAAACACGAGGGAACCGGGCTTGAGAAGAGAATCCGGTGGTCGTTGTGTTCCAGGTGGTAGCTGTTGTGAAAGCACATCTCAATCAATCGGCCGCTCCGCCACAGTCACATACCCTGTTGCCTGTACATGTGCGGCAAACTGCGCATTCGTTACCTCATGGAGATCTATCCAGAAAGAGTTCAGAGTAACTGTTTTGGCCGGACGCTCGCGATTGGGTGCGGTTGGATCGTTGGTTCCAATCGTGTAGGTGCCACCGTGGATCCGTACCATGCGATGCTCCGAATGGCTCTTACCAACGGTTGTCACGTCTCGTTCGGTACTTGCTACCTCCTGCTGAACTGGATCTAACCGAACTGTTTGGCAAAACACAACCGATGGTGTGCACCACGCAAGGAGCAGGTAGCACATCACAAAGAGAGCCCAGCGCATTGTTTGAGAGTTAGTACCGGTAATAGTCCGGTTTGTACGGACCCTTCACATCAACACCGATGTACTTGGCCTGCTCGTCGGATAATTTGTCGAGCTCCACACCAATCTTTTTCAGGTGCAAGCGGGCAACCTTTTCATCGAGATGTTTAGGGAGCACGTAAACCTTATTCTCGTAATTCTTGTGATGAAGCCACAACTCCAGTTGTGCTAGAACCTGGTTCGTGAAACTGTTACTCATCACAAAACTGGGATGCCCCATGGCACAACCCAGGTTCACAAGGCGTCCCTCTGCAAGCAGGATGATGTCAGTGCCTTCCACGGTGTATTTGTCAACCTGCGGTTTGATCTCCACCTTCGTCTTACCGTAGTGTTTGTTGAGCCAAGCAACGTCGATCTCATTGTCGAAGTGACCGATGTTGCACACGATGGCTTTATCCTTCATCCGCTTGAAATGTTCTGCTGTGATAACGTCGCGATTACCGGTTGCCGTAACAACGATGTCGGCCTCTTTTACAGCGTCCCTCATCTTCTTAACCTCATAGCCATCCATTGCTGCCTGAAGGGCACAGATTGGGTCAATCTCGGTAACGATCACGCGCACACCCGCTCCACGGAGTGAGGCGGCAGAACCCTTGCCTACATCACCATAACCTGCAACAACGGCAACCTTACCGGCCATCATGATGTCTGTCGCTCTGCGAATGGCATCTACTAGGGATTCCTTGCAGCCGTACTTGTTGTCGAACTTGCTCTTTGTAACAGAGTCGTTCACATTTATCGCTGGCATACTTAGAGTGCCATTCTTCATGCGTTCATAGAGGCGATGCACGCCTGTTGTGGTTTCCTCACTTAAACCACGGATGCCAGCCATCAACTCGGGGTATTCGTCGAACACCATGTTGGTAAGGTCGCCACCGTCATCAAGGATCATGTTAAGGGGCTCACGGCCATTACCGAAGAACAAGGTTTGTTCTATGCACCAGTCGAACTCCTCGGCATTCATGCCTTTCCACGCAAAGACGGGTACGCCTGTCTTTGCGATGGCGGCGGCAGCATGATCCTGCGTGCTAAAGATGTTGCAACTGGACCACTGAACCTTGGCCCCAAGGTCAACAAGTGTTTCAATGAGCACTGCGGTTTGGATGGTCATGTGCAGACATCCGGCAATCCGTGCTCCTTTCAGTGGCTTCTTGCCTCTGTACTCCTCACGTAATGCCATCAGGCCGGGCATTTCTGCTTCGGCAAGTTCGATTTCGCGCCGTCCCCACTCAGCGAGAGCAAGGTCACGCACGGCATAGGAGTGCGGCTGGTAGGCAATACTGCCGCCAGTAACTCGAGCTGGCGTGGTGCGTTTGCCAAATGGAGCATTGCGCGGAGGGGCTCCGTTCTTGTGAGTTGATGCACTGGGCACGGACGAACGGTTTTTTGTTGTTGTAGCCATGAGGTTTGCAATTACGTGAGTGAGCGAGTAAACATATCCACCAGGTCTAGGTGTTCCCAGGGAAACTGGTGACGTCCGAAGTGGCCGTATGCGGCTGACGGACGATAGATGGGTCTGCGCAAGTTGAGTCGGTTGATGATGCCGTCCGGTGTGAGGTCAACATTCGCCTTCACAAACCGAGCAATCTCGGCATCACGTACGCTGCCAGTACCATGGGTATTCACCAGGATGGAAACTGGTTCGGCCACGCCGATGGCATATGCAAGTTGAATGGTGCACTCCGAAGCCACACCGGCAGCTACCAGATTTTTCGCAACGTGCCGGGCAGCATACGCTGCAGAGCGATCAACCTTTGTGGGGTCCTTACCAGAAAATGCTCCACCACCATGAGGGGCACGGCCACCGTAGGTGTCTACAATGATCTTGCGGCCGGTAAGGCCAGTGTCGCCATGTGGACCACCGATAACAAATCGTCCGGTAGGATTGATGTGATACACCGTGTTGTTCGTGATGAGGTGTTCAGGAATAACGGCCTTCACCACGTTTTCAAGGACATCTTCGCGAATGCGCTTTTGCGTCACCTCACGCTCAAAGCTGTCCCGCTCGGCATGCTGTGTGGAAACCACAACGGCACTTATAGCCACAGGTTCTCCGTTATCTGCGTACTCTACACTTACCTGTGCTTTGGCATCAGGGCGCAGGTATGGCATCAGGATGGCGTCATGCTTGCGAATGTCTGCCAAACGTTTTACGAGCTTGTGTGAGTAGTAGATAGGCGACGGCATGTACTCATCGGTTTCCTTGCAGGCATATCCGAACATCATCCCTTGGTCGCCGGCACCTCCAGTGTCAACACCCATGGCAATGTCGCCCGACTGACGGTTGATCACATTAATGATGGCGCAAGACTCTGCATCAAATCGGAGAGCAGGATCCGTATACCCAATATCGCGGATCACGCCTCGTACAAGGACTGGTAAGTCTATGTAGGTGTTCGTGGTAATCTCACCACCAACAACAATCATCCCTGTAGCGGCAAAACATTCGCACGCAACACGGCCTGCGGGATCTTCGTTGAGAACGGCATCGAGAACGGCATCGCTGACCTGATCACAGATCTTATCGGGATGGCCTTCGGAAACGGATTCAGACGTGAATACCATTACGGCAGTTAGGGTGTGAGCTTCACAATTGACGCGTCGCCGATGTTGATGCTGGCAAACCGGCCAGTAACCGTAGCGTTTTCACCAACAATGCTTTGATCCAGGGCAATGTCCGCTACCGTGGCAAGGTCGCTGATTATGGAGTCGCGTACGATTGCATTGCGAACCACAGCACCTTTCGAAATGGAGGCGTACGGTCCGATAACGCTATGTTCAACAATGGCTGTTGGGTCAATGTGAACCGGTGGAACAATCACGCAGCCAGCAGGGGCGGCGCTTGATGATCGATTGTTTAGAAGAAATCGGTTGGTTTCAAGCAGTGTTTCGGGTTTGCCGCAGTCGTGCCAACCTTCAACGGCGAACGTGGTAAACTTTTCTCCTCTGTCTACCATTAGCTGCAGAGCATCGGTAAGCTGGTACTCTCCCTTGGTTCGCACGTCCTTGGTAATGAGTTCTTCGAGACATTCCGCCAGCAGTCGTGGATGAACGATATAGTACAAACCCACAAGGGCATTGTAGCTCAGCGGCGTCTCCGGCTTTTCTACCAAACGTTCAACAAAGGGTCCGTCAGTGATCACAACTCCAAACCGTCGGGGATCTTCAACGGTTTTTACTCCTAGCGAGGAGAACTGGCTGGTATGCAGCACACTCAAGTCAACATCAAAAACTGTGTCGCCTAAAATGATCAGCACGGGTTTATCGGCCAGTGCCTCCCGCGCAGTCCAGATTGCATGCCCAAGCCCCTTCAAATCATCCTGCATCACGAAGGTGCAGGGAAGATCATAGTTCGAACGGACATACTCTTCTACCAGGTCAGCCTTGTATCCGGTAACGATGGTGGCATCCGATAGCCCCTGCTCAACAAGGGCGTCCAGGATGTGTCCAAGTATAGGCTTCCCGGCTACGTTGACGAGAACCTTTGGAAGAGTGTAGGTATGCGGTCGGAGCCGGGTGCCGATTCCGGCAACGGGGATGATGGCGCGCATGAGCGGCAAATGTACGGAGCTTATTGCACGCGAAGCTTCTGGCCGGCTCGGATCACGCCGCGTTTTCCAACGGATGGGTTCATCGCACGCAATTCGGCGATGGTTTTGTTGTTTCGCTCGGCGATGCCACTTAAGGTGTCGCCCCTACGAACGGTGTAGTATTTACTGGAAGCTGCCTTCGTGGTTGTTGATCGGGCAGGAGTTTCGGCTACTGTTCGGTTGGTAACAACAGTTGTTTCTACCTTGATTGAGGTTCCATATTTCAAGGCGGAGCGCCTGCTCATGTGATTGAGTGATCGAATGGACGAAACCGATGTGCCGTAGCGCTGGGCAATGTCCGTGAGCGTTTCTCCTTTGCGAACCTTGTGGTTCACCACTTTCTTTACGCGGATGCGTTCCACGGAGGCAACGGTGGTAGGCCTGCCTACAACCGAAACGATCAGCGTGTCTCCTGGAAGCACGGCCTGATCGGTTGGGGCCATGTCATTCCACGATCGAAGATCATCAACCCGAACGCTGTATCGCGTGGCGATGGAGGTGAGAGTTTCACCACTTCGCACAACGTGCAGTTGCCGCGAGGTAGTATCGGTTGGGATAGGTGGTTGAGTTGTTGTTGGCGCAGTTGCGTTTGTCTTGGCAATCAACGCAGGTTCATCCTTGGCATCCGTTACCGGCACTCGAAGTTTGGCTCCGCGCCGCAGCCTGCTCTTGTACCCCTTGATGCCGTTGATTGCTGCGAGGTCAGCTACGGTTACGTTGTATGTGCGTGCAATGCCAGCCAGCGTTTCTCTGCGTTGCACCACATGTGTCACCCACGGCTCTTTTTCCTTGGCTGTGAGGAGGGCAAAGTTCCGCGCCATTGCATCCTTGGATGTTGGTGGGATCTTTAGCTTATAGGCCACATTTGGCGGAGTGCATGGCCGCACCAACTCCGGGTTTAGAGCCTTTAGTGAGTCTTCAGAGATTCCGGCACACTTTGCCAGCGCCGCCAGATTCACTGCCTCGGGAACGGTGAACGTGTCAAAGTGCAGTGGGGTATGCATGGTGAGCGAGTCCGCCGGAAAGCCATACTGTTCGGGGTTCATCGTCACCAACGTAGTTGCGATGTACAGGGGCACATAGTTCCGTGTTTCTCGTGGCAGCTTGTCCCGTATCTCCCAAAAGTTGCCGTCGGGAAGGCCGGCACGCCTTCTTGCTCTGCGAACTCCACCAGGGCCACAGTTGTACGCTGCCAAGGCAAGATGCCAATCACCAAGTTCGTTGTACAAATCCTTGAGGAACCGCATTGCTGCACGTGTAGCCTTTTCCACGTTTCGGCGCTCGTCGACCCATGGGCCTACCTCCAAGTCGTACATCTTGCCCGTGCTGGCAATAAACTGCCACATGCCAACAGCCTTGGCCCAGGAAACAGCATTGGGGTTGAGTCCGGATTCCATCATGGCCAGGTAGATGATTTCCTCTGGCATGTCTTCTTCACGGGCTATCTGGCGCAGAACCGGAAACCACCTGCCACTGCGTTCCAACCAGCGCTTCATGTATGGGCGACCGCGGTCGGTGGTGAGGAATTGCAGACTCTTCTCCACATCCTCATTCATCGGCAGGGCAATGGTTGTGGCCTTCTTTTTGGCAGGGGGCTTTGGTGTTGCACCCGCTATGGGTTCAACAGCCGGTTTGCGCTCGATGTCGTCGAACATCTTCCGACGCAGGATGGAAATCGAGGCGTCTTCATCAAGCTTGTCTATGTTGGTGATGTAGGCCTCATAGTCCTCGATCACACTCGTAACGAGATCTGTGAAATCGGGCACTAGCTCGATTCCCGGTTCCGACGAGAGTTCGTTGAGCAGGCGGATTGTTTTTTCGAATTCTCGCGCTGCACGAACAGTGTCCCGCTTTTCTATCCAGGAAAGTGCGGTAAAGTAGGCATCGCGTGCTCTGTCCAGTCGCTCTGTAACAGCCGGCTCCAGTTGGCTTAGTGATGCACCTGAGCCCCCTTCATCCAGGTCTGAAAACTCATCCGGGAAATAGGTTCGAGTGGTGTCTGCTGTCGGAAACTCAGTGCCGGACAGAAGGGCAGCGTTCAGCAGTAGAACTAGCAGAAATGCCGTCCAAGCCCCGAACCGTGAAAGGTGCTGCATTAATTTCCTCCGCCTCATTCTATGGGTTGGAATATACGCCTGTACGCCATGGACACCAAACGTGTTGTTCAATTGCATCATGAATACAAGTTCATGATGGTGATAGGGTTAGCGCGGCCGGTTCACGAAGAGCCGTGGTTACGACGTTTGCAGCAATCCGTGGGTTCCCGGTGGTTTATAACGTTGCTTGGAAGCGTGGGTTAATGTGGAAAAATTTTCGTTTGTTTACTGTGGCTGGATCGGTGAAGTGGCGTGACAAAACACCCTAACGTTGTTCGTCGAAGACCGGTTTTGATCGTGTGGGTGGTAGCCGTAAACGTGCTACTGTGATGCGAGCACGTCGCGCCAACGCTTGCGAAGAATCTTGGATTGAAGCCAAGCCTTAAAACCAAACAGCGAAGTAACCAACTCGCCCTCTGGTTTCGGGATAGCCTCAAGGCTCTCCAGAGCTTTCTTATAAGCTGCTGTTAGCCGAGATCCCTGCGGAAGGCTGAAGTGTTTTGTTGCGATGGAGAGCAATACATCTTGATCTGCGGGGATGGCGGTTCCTTTAGCCCGACGGCGCTCGGATCGAACGAGGCTTGTAACGACGCTTTCGTGACCTTGATCAACATGGCAAAGAATGTGTAGCAACCTGCTGGCAGTGTGCAATTCCACGCGCATTGAATCCGGGTAATCTTCAAGTGCGTGAATTCTCCGGGTTACGTCCCGGTACCGTCCGAGCCCGAATTGTATGAGTGCAATGTTAAAGGTGCAGGCGATACCGGTTTCGGTGGGTCCAGCTTCCTCCATTTCATCGAGAACGGAGTCAACCATATCGATATTCTCCTGCAGGCGCTCCAACTCCATTGACTGAAGAGCAAGCTGGATCTCGATGTTCAGGTATTGCGAGCCTACTATGCGCCTGTTGTGTGGCGAAAGTGTGGCCCTTCTCTTCACCCAATAGTCATGAATTCTGTCGCGAAGTGGAAGTGCTTCAGGAATGTTTCCGGTGATAAGAAGGCGCAAGGCAACACCATGGAGAAGTCCAACCCACTGAAGGTGATTTGCTTGGCGGTAGGCTTCATTGCGTTCGATAAGGTCAAGCCGGGAGCGGTCGTATCGTAAGGCGGCAGCCGGATCAAGATCAATGAACAATGCCTTTTTGCTTAGGAGAGTAAGCCAATCGGATTGTGCTGCATCGGACTGTAATGGAAAACGTTTCTCGCCAGCGCTCACTAAGTCTGCAGCCAAGGCCCTCAATGCGGGAGTAGAAGTTTGGCCGTACTCTTCAATGAGCTTTTCCATTCTGTCCAGCAGCGCTTGGATGAAGGTGGCCTCCTCCAGGTTGCGTGCGCTGCGCACAACGGCATCCTCATCCGGTGTTGAATGCACGGGTGGCAGCTTGTGCTGCATTCGCAACGTGTCATTCAGGGATGCTGCCACGAGCACGTTTACAACATCATCGGAAACAAGCTTGGTGTCTTCTGCGGCATGAAGTAACCTCTGCTCCGCCAACCTGTACAAACCGCGAAGCCTTAGGAAATCTGCATCGAGCACAGCGGTTAGCGATCTCCGACGCACGTTGCGATGGGCATGGTATTGGCGCATTGCGCGAAGAATTACCTCCAACAGCTCTCGCTTGGCTTCGGGCAGTCGTTTTGCAAATCCCTTTGTTCGAAACCGTGTCTTGATCTCGGCTTCGTTGTAGGTACTCTGTTCCGCTATCGCATCAAATAAGAGCTCGGCCTGGCTTGTACCGTGCAGCACGTGCCGCTTCATTTCTTGTTTGACGTAGCGTTTTTCCGTCTTGGAAAGGGCTTTAATAAGGTCAAACAGTTCAGAAGATGGAGCTTTAGACATCGGACAAATATCACAAAATTCGTCGAACTGGTGCATGAAAGGCCCGTAGGTTGCATCTGAGAAAACAGGGCACGGAGCCTCGATGCACAATGAACACTTCGAACAACACTTTCACCGTAACGATCATGAACGCCATGAACATTTTCCTTCGGTTTTGGCCAGCCGCCGTGCTGGCATCCCTGGTTCTGATCTTGATTGGAACCGTCGACGTAGCGATGGCTGGAGGCAAGTCCTCCAACCAGGATAAGAATGAACGTAAGCGCATCAGCCGCGGTCGGTACCTCGTGTCCGTTGCCGGTTGCAACGACTGCCACACACCCCAATTCATGCAAGGGAACATCGATGTACCCGAAAGTGAGTGGCTTGTTGGCTCTTCGCTTGGTTTCGCCGGACCGTGGGGAGTAAGCTACCCCTGGAATCTGCGAACGATGGTTCAGCGGATGAGCGAAACGGATTGGGTGAATTTTGTGAGCACGTATCAGGCTACTCCGCCGATGCCCTACTGGTCACTCCACAACATGACGAAAGAGGATCTGGGCGCCATATTCGCCTTCATCAAACACCTGGGTCCCAAAGGCGAAGAAGCACCACCAGCACTGCCACCAGGAGCTGCGCCAGCAACGGCTTACTTCGACTTTTCACCAAAACTGCCAAAATAGATGCGCTAGTTCCGGCTCACACAGGCGTGTGCTTTCACCACGCCAGCCAGCCCGGCAAGGGGTACCATCAGGTGCACCATGCCGGGCTGGACTCTTTGGAACCAAATCGTCCGTTTTACCACATGTAGTAGTTTTCGGTGTGATTGATGCGGAACCTGATGTAACGGCACGACAACAGGGGAGTTGGGTGACTCGAATGCAAGAAAACGAGGAGTCGAAGGCTACTTCCTCGAATGAACATCTAACGCAGTTGTTTGCGGAAACCAGAAATGGCAACCGTTCAGCGTTTGATGAGTTGTATGACGCGATCAGGAAACCGCTCATGGCCTACTGCTTGGCGGTTACCACGTCTACGGACGATGCCAAGGACCTTTTTAGCATCACGATGCTGAAGATGTATGAGGCACGTGATCGGTTTGTTAGTGGTAATTTTGAAGCGTGGCTGTTCACCATAGCCCGAAATGCGGCTCGCACGGAATTCCGTAACAGGAAACGTCGGCCGTCGGTGAACACAGTGGAAGATCTACCCTCCTACTCCGATAGAGGGCTGGAAGAAGAGGACGAAGCAGAACACGTTCGGAAAGCTATCCTGCAGCTCCCTGAAGAGTTTCGAACGGTAATCATGCTCAAGTACTTTGCAGATATGGGGGTTGCAGACATTGCTGAGTCCGAAGGGATCTCAACAGAGCTTGTAAAAACCCGCCTATACAGAGCCAGAATCAAGCTGGCAGCCATCTTACGACATCTTGTGGAAGAAGAATCATGAAACCCCTGGACCAACTTCTCAAACAATACGCTGAGGTTACGGCCAATGCCGTAGAGCCGCAGTACGAGAAGACGCGTGCAGATCTTCACGCACGTATCAAGCCGCGAGGCAACCGAGTGGGTCCCATCCTCGGGGTGGCAGCACTGTTGACTGTGCTCAGCCTTCTGGTTTTCCAATCGAACCGAACCGTAGTTCAGGTTACATCTACCCCTTCACTTGAAACAAGCTCCACACAGCCAACATTCGAGTTCACTGCTCCTGCCGAACAGGCGCCAGTAAAGGCTACACAACCTGCTGGTCCGGGACGGTCCGAGCCGGTTGCCTTCCGCGTTGAAAAGAACGTGGCGGCAGTTGATAAACTCATCGACGACCAGGTTGCCCTGGCTGGTGTTTCCGAGCAACGAGGTGACCTTGCCGCAGCCGCTCAGACGTATTTCAACCTGGCTCGAACGCTGAATCTGCACGACAGGAAGGACAAGGTTCAGTGGTCGTTGGATGCTGCAGAACGGCTGGCTCGATCAGCAAATGAAACACGATTGCTGCAAGAGATTGCTTCGTTCCGGAACTCGATAGGCAGATAACGTAAACGTGCAAACACTGTACAGCGGCATCCTCTAGCGAGGATGCCGTTTTCGTTTATCGTGAGTGTAGACTGTTGGCTTGACCATCACCAGTGTGCGCGGTGCGTTGAGACGGTGCGGCAAACAGGAGGATTAACAGCAAAGGCAGGGGTGCGTAGTAAGTACGCGAAGACCTCAGCGCTCAATCATCACCACTACGGCATCGTCCTCCGAGGTAGCCTGTTCCTTTGGCATCTCAACACGAACATTTCCCGTTGGCGCAAGCTCATTAAGAACCCGCTTACACCGTTCGATCGGGCCCTTGAATCGGATAACACGAGCCTCACGCGCATGATCTGAAAGTGCAGCTACCAAGCCCCTTCCCGCCTTGGAAAGGTCATCGGTTCCACGTAGGAATGTTTGTGTGGTAAAGTCGGCAGTAACCAGATCGGGAACAAGGGCTGACCGCTTCGTGGGCCGACTGCGTATCACCACAATCTGTTGCGGGATGGAAACACTTTCGCCTCCGAAATGATCGGTAACGGTGCTGTGAATCTGTATCGCTGTGGTATCACCGGCAAGTGCCGTTACTGGCAGCTCACGTAATGGCCAGGAGAAAACGGTGTCCGTACTGGCGGACCACGTGTTTTCGAAGGCCAATGCTCCACCACTCATGGCACGAACGCTGCCCGAAGCAACACCTGCTTCGGCGGTTGACCGAACACGGATGATGGCGGTGGGCGGCGTTGCATCGAGTATGGAATCCTTGTGAATCAGCTCGAACCGTGTGGCATCCCAGATGGTGGATTCGGGGTCTATATCCGTGTCGGCAAGGCGTAGTCGCAGACAATTCAGTACACGAACAACGATGTCGGCATTATTGGTTGGGGGGGCGTCAAGACCTGTGAGTTGCACCTGCACAGCCGTTGCCAGATATGGTGCTCGAATCATCGAGATTTCTGGAAGGGGGCTATCGAATCTGCGCTCCGTGTTTACAAGCAAATGTTCGGGTATTCTTGGTGCAGTCAGGATGATTGGTGGAACATCCGTTTCCACGAAAAAAGATGTTGCAAGCCGAACCTGTGCTCCAAAACTGATTGATGCTGTATTGATGTTCACCTGAGAGGCAAGCGACGTTGGAGTGTATGCAGCTTCGATGAAGGGAACAACGTCCAGCTTCTCCGTCATTCGCAGTATCGCTGCAATACGGAGCTCCGTGCGCAAGGCTGCTTGACTTACCAGGCCACCCGAGAATCGTAGTCGTTCGCGATTGCGCTCATCGTAGGTGGCCTCGGGTGGCTCTAGGATTCGCTCTCGCGCTACCACGGTCATCGATCCGGGAAAGGTTGCCCCGAGGCCCAACTGAACATCGAACCACCCGCCTAACGTCCACTCCAGTCGGGCAAGCATGTTGAGTTCGTACCAGCTCAGATCCAGCGTTTCCTCGACTGTAACTGGTATTGGAACTCCCCGAGGATTCACGGTGCTCTGTTGCGTTGTGAGGAAGCCAACTGAGTTCAGCGTGAAGCCAATGCCGGTATTGATTGCCAGGGCATCGGAAAATGGAAGCCGAGCACCGGCTTCGATGCCATACATCAGCCCGTAGTCTGCTGGAAATGCTACCACGGGATCGGTAAGTCCTGCTGGGCCACTCGTAATTGAATCCATTGCAACGAGTTGCAGGCCCAGTTTGAGGCCTGCATAGGTGCTAACCTCTTCCTTCTTCTCCTGTTGAGCATGGCCAGTGACAACGGCGCAAACAAACAGCATGCTGACGGCAACGGAACGGAAGCGAAGGCATGGATTGGAGCGAAGCATAAAGTCAAGCAAATTTGCCTACCGCAACACCTTCATAATACACGGAGAGCACCCATGCAGGGAGAAATGATTGGCCTACGATTGATCCATATCGTGTGTGGGGTACTTTGGGCTGGATGGGCGTTTTCATTGGCTTTCTTTGTGCAACCAGCAGTAAAGGCAATTGGCCAGCAGGGGTCAGCATTCATGCAGGCACTCACGTCGCGCACAAAGCTTGTAAGTGTAATGACCATCGCTCCTTTACTGGTGATTCTAACAGGCATACGACTGTTGTGGATTGCCTCGAATGGTTTCGATGCGATGTATTTGACGTCAGTCCACGGCACAGTGGTATGGCTTGGTAGTCTTCTTGGTATTCTCACCTTTGGGCATGGGATGTCGTACATGCGGCCACGTGCAAAGAAGATTGGCATGATTAGCGCAAGTATCGCTTCAAGTGGCCAACCACCAACTCCGGAACAGCAGGCGCAGTTGCAAACATTATCAGCACAAATTCAGTCGGGCAGCAAATTGATTGCATGGATGATGGGAATTACGGTTGTGTTTATGGCTGTGTCCCGATACATCTATTAACACTCCAGCCCGTTTGCTGTAGGTGTGTTTGCATCGTTGTTCCGACGTCAACGCACAGTAAAAGTACCAAGAGCAGAGCGCACACCATTCACCTGTACATCCAGAGAATGGGTGCCCGGGTAATGTGTTCGTGTGGTATGCTGTTTAAGGGAGATGCTTTTTCGTAATCGTCGTTCACCTTCAGGCTCCAACTCCATCTCGGCAAGCTTGAAGACCTTTGGGCTCGTGCTGCCATTTGCTTTAACGAAATGCACCACCAGGTCAACCAAACATCGCTGGATCACGTGTGCCGTATTTACAACGGTGAACTCGATGGTTATCGTATCGCCAATAGTTGGTGATGATGGCGAAACATCAACATTCTGAATCCTGATTGTTGCATCATTACCGTAGCCAAGTATCGAGAGTGCCGTGGTGTTCCCCTGCTTAATCAGCGAACGGAGTGCATGCCGAACAACCCACATCCTCTCTGCCGAAGCCCCCTTCCACCACGCTGCGCATACGGACGTGAGAACGTGAGGATTGTCCTTTCCAACATCGTTCAGATTGTTTGCCACCGACCTTCGCACGTAGAGTGATGAATCGTCCTTGAGCTTGTCTAACAGACGGATGACTGGCCACGGATCAGATTGAAACATGGGTAAGCGCGCTGCCCAGGGCAGGCGTGGGCGTGTGCCTTCGCTTACCAAACGGCGAACGTGGTGGCTCTTATCCGACGTCCATTCGTCAAGCACTGCAAGTGTTCGCTCAGTGTGCGCCTCCAGAAATGGGCGTATGCAATACTCAGCGGTAAAACGCTGGGTGATTTCATAGCAGGCATGAATGCCAGCGTCGAAGTACTTCGGTCCGTGCTTGTGTATGTAAAAGGTGAATGGTAGGAAAACGAAGGACGTGAAGTCATGATTCTCTTCCACGTGCACAACGGGTGGCAAGCTGCGCGTGATGATATCCAGTCCTTCGTTGGCAGGAACGGTAAGCGTTTGCTCGAGTGCCAATGCAATGTGTTTTGCTCGGGGTAGTAGCTCCAAGGCATCAAGGCCGTCTACGGATAGATGCACGAACTTCTGCCTATCAAACGATGGCTGAGCTGTTGCTACCATGGAAGCAATTGCATCTACAGCATGTTCATTGAAGAACAGCTTAAGTGGCTCAGGCATGTGGTGCTATGATGTTGTGGTTAGACGAATAGATGAAGTCGGAAGGATACACCAATCACCACGAATAAAACGGAGAGGATGGTAACAGGAATGATGTGCCATGCCAGTGCACGAAGAGCACTACTGACCGAATCTCTTGGAGGCTTTCGTTTGCCATGCACGGCAAAAGCTGCTGTAGCGATCAACAGAATGAGTTTTGTTGCGATCAGATACGAATCTGCTGTTTCAAGCCGGAACCATGCCGCAAGGTCAGGTATTCTGTAGTAGGCCAACGTTGGTCCTGTTATTGCCTGAATAACAAAGGCTGGAATACCCACTTTTTCGAACGTTGCAACAAAACTCCGTAGTTCTGTTGGGTCACAATTAGCAAACGCTTTTGGCAGGTGGCCAAAGCAGAGAATGAGATGCCCACCCGTCCACACCGTTGCCGATAGGATGTGAACGATGAGCAATACTTCAAACATGGCTGGTTCGGGGCTTGTGCTTGGGTCAGACCAGTAACGATGCAAAAGCGTGTGGTACCTGGAATGAAATGTGGCGGTTAGGATCTAACCGCCACATCCTTCACAACTACTTCCCAGCAATCAGATTCAACGCACTGCCTGCCCTGAACCAACCGATTTGCTGGTCGTTCATCGTATGCTTAAGCTCGATTGAGTCGGTGGTTCCATCCGCGTGTTTTACAAGAATGGTAAGGGGCTTACCACTCGAGATCTGTTCGATGTCGATGGTAATCCGGTCGTCTTCCCGTATTCTGTCGTAATCGGCGGGGTTCACAAAGGTGAGGGGCAACATGCCCTGTTTCTTGAGGTTGGTTTCGTGGATGCGGGCAAAGCTCTTTACGATAATTGCCTTTCCACCAAGGAAGCGCGGTTCCATAGCCGCATGTTCTCGCGATGAACCCTCGCCATAATTCTCGTCGCCTACTACTACCCAACTGATGCCACGAGACTTGTAGTCGCGGGCAACCTTTGGAACCTCGTCGTATTCACCGGTGAAGATGTTCTTCACACTGTTTGCCATGTTATTGGCATAGTTGATGGCACCGATGAACATGTTGTTTGAGATGTTGTCGAGATGACCGCGGAATCGAAGCCACGGACCAGCCATCGAAATGTGATCGGTGGTACACTTGCCCTTTACCTTGAGAAGCAGAGGCATGTCAACAAACTCCTCATTACGCGGTGCCGCAAAGGGTTCCAGTTTCTGCAAACGGTTAGAGGTAGGATCAATGATCACGTCTACACTCGATCCATCGGCAGCAGGGGCAACATAGCCCTCAGGATCTGGTATAAAGCCCCTTTCCGGCAACTCCATGCCCTTCGGTGCTTGGAGTACCACACCGTCGATGGGTTCCGTGATGAAGTTGTGGGTAAGCTTGCCTGCAAGAACGAAACCCGCTACGGTTTCTGGAGATGCCACGAAGGCATGGGTTTCCTTGATACCATCGTTTCTGCCGGTAAAGTTGCGATTGAAGCTTGTGATGATGCTGTTCTTATCTCCCGGTTGTACATCGTGCCGCTTCCATTGGCCGATGCACGGACCGCAGGCATTTGCAAGAACCACACCACCAATGCTTTCGAGCTTGTTCAGCAAACCATCACGTTCGATGGTTGCACGTACCTGCTCGGAACCTGGCGTGATGGTGAATTCACTTTTTGCTTTCAAGCCATGAGCTGCAGCATACTCGGCAATTTCGGCTACACGGCTCATGTCTTCGTACGAAGAGTTCGTGCAGGATCCAATCAAGCCAACGCGAAGTTCTTCGGGCCAGCCGTTTTCTTTCACTGCCTGTACAAACTCGCTTAGTTCCATTGCACGGTCGGGTGTAAACGGTCCGTTGATATGTGGTTCCAGCGTGCTCAAGTCTATCTCGATCACCTGGTCGTAGTATGCCGCAGGGTTGGCAACAACGTCGGGGTCAGGCACCAGATGTTCTGCCACGCTGCGAGCAAGGTCGGCAACGTTGTGCCTCTCCGTTGCACGCAAGTAACGGTCCATCGAATCATCGTATGGGAACACCGATGTTGTTGCCCCGATCTCGGCACCCATGTTGCAAATGGTACCCTTGCCGGTTGCGGAAAAGGATGTTGTGCCGTCGCCAAAGTATTCTACGATGGCTCCCGTACCACCCTTAACGGTGAGGATGCCAGCAAGCTTGAGGATTACGTCCTTCGGACTTGTCCACCCACTCATCTTTCCAGTAAGCTTTACGCCGATCACCTTGGGCATGAGGAGTTCCCACGGCATTCCCGACATAACATCAACAGCATCAGCGCCGCCAACGCCTATGGCCACCATGCCCAAGCCCCCTGCATTTGGGGTATGTGAGTCGGTACCGATCATCATACCACCAGGGAAGGCATAGTTCTCGAGCACAACCTGATGAATGATGCCGGCGCCGGGCTTCCAGAAACCGATTCCATACTTTTTACTCACGGAGGCAAGGAAGTCGAACACCTCCTTGTTTTCAACCAAGCTCTTGTCAAGATCGGTCTTGGCTCCCACTTCGGCGCGAATAAGGTGATCGCAGTGCACAGTGCTGGGAACGGCAACCTGAGGTATTCCGGCACTCATAAACTGCAACAGAGCCATCTGCGCAGTTGCATCCTGCATTGCAACGCGATCAGGGCGGAAGTCCACGTAGTCCTTACCCCGCTGGTACGGAGTGGTGGGCATCACATCCACGTGTGCATACAGAATCTTTTCGGTTAGGGTAAGGGGCTTTCCGAATATGGTGCGTGCTACGGCAATACGTGAAGGGAGCTCGCTGTAAAAGCGAGTAATCATATCAAGGTTATGTGTCATGCCGGGTGGAGAAGTAGTGAAGGAAGGTAGGTGTGTTCGATTGGGGTTGGTGGTACTGTGTTGATCGTGCCTGACTACGGTGATGCCTTCAGGTACATGACGTTGGGTAGGCCCTCGAAGTCGCGGTCATGAGTAATCAACGTAGCGTTGTGAGCAAGTGTTGTGGCATACACGATGCTATCGGCCATCGCAAGTTTGCGTTCATTGCGCACATACGAAGCTGCCAGAGCCCGGGTAGCCGTGAGGTCGTCGATGATTTGCTCGCGCATATTAGCGATCACAATCTTCACATAGTCCTGCCCGATGCGCCGCTCCACGGCAAGTGCAACTTCGTAGATGCAGATGCTTGGAACGATGATGCGGCCTTCGCGAAGGGGCTTGATTACGAGCTTGTGAATCGTCGTGCTGCCTTGGTAAAAGCTTACCCAGATGGAGGAGTCCATCACATACGGTGTGGTGGCCATTAGTCGTACTCCTCCTTTTCGCGCTCAACGTCAACCGCTTGGCCCTTGAACATGCCAAAGGCTTCGTCTGGGCTTAGAACGGGTACGAGCACATAGGCTCCCTTCCATTCCATGAACATAACCCGTTGCCCGGGTTTGATGTTCATCGCCTCTCGCACCTCTTGCGGTATCACGATCTGGTACTTCGGCGAGACGGTTACGGTGCTGCCCATATCGATTGCCTTTCGTTGTACGACTCATTCATCGATACCAAAATCGTACAACGAAATCACAAAAACAAGATTTTAACTCCTTCGATAAGGAATCACGTCGGAAAAGCTCAATCGTGCACCCGGGATTCTCGCTATCTCGATGGCGTTTCCGCCAAATGTTTTTCCTGCAATGCCATAGGAATGCGTACAACGTTCTTTACCAACCCAACCTTCTCCAGAATCCCAACCACGATTCCGGTAACATCAATTTGCCACCAGCGCATACCATGGAAGGCACTTGCGGGGAAGGCGTGGTGGTTGTTGTGCCAGCCTTCGCCCAATGCTAGAATGCCCACGATGAGATTGTTTCTGCTCTGATCCTTTGTCTTGAACATTCGTCCGCCAATAACATGGCAAATGCTGTTTACGCTCCAAGTAATGTGCGAGGTGATGAAGATGCGCACCAAGCCACCCCAGATGAGTCCGGACCACGCGGCTGGCCAGCCCCCTACCAAAAAGCCGATAAGTGCGGGCAGAAAAAGGCTAAACACCGTCCAGAACACGAACGTGTTTGAAAAGAATCGAACCTGCGGATCCTTGAGGTAACGGTTGGACCACTTGGCCTTGATGCCATCCAAACGCTCTTGGCGCATCTCCAGCAACCACTCAAGGTGAGCGTAGATAAAGCTCT
Source organism: uncultured Hyphomicrobiales bacterium (assembly GCA_964620125.1). Lineage (GTDB taxonomy): Bacteria > Bacteroidota > Ignavibacteria > Kapaibacteriales > Kapaibacteriaceae > OLB6. The sequence continues at coordinate 7,632 of CAZUGQ010000015.1, read as the reverse complement.
TGATGGTTGGGCTATGTGGATCGCCCTCTTGGTCGCTATGGGCATGATGGGAGGTGTGAACGCTCGCCCAGTTCACCACCGGACCCTGGAAGGCCATTGATCCGAGTGCAAGGGCAACAGCCTTTACGGCTGGATGAGCAACGAATGATTTGTGAACCACCATTCGGTGGTAGCCGAAGGTTACGCCGAACTGAGTTAGTCCGGCCAGAGATAGGCACAGTGTAACGTCGAGTACACTCACATTGCCGGTGAACACACACCAAGCGGCGTATACAACGGCAGCGAATGGTAGAACGATGAGAGCGAGAATTGAGGGGTGTTGCACGGAACTCCAACTAGAGTGTGGTGGCTTTTTCAAGCCAGAAAGTTTTCATTTCGCCCTTGCCTTTCACGTCGATGGTGCCACGCATCACCATTCTGAAAGGTGTGGCCGTTAGAACAATATCGGTGCCGTCCAAAACCGGACTGGCACCATTCGAGAGCAGTCTTGCAAAGTCTTCGCTAACCTGGATACGCCCAGGTTGCGATGTATTTTCCATGCGTGAGGCAACATTCACAGCATCACCCCACACATCCCAAATCATCCGTTCGGTACCAATAACACCGGCAACAACAGGACCGGCGTGTAATCCCATCCGGATGTTGAGATCGCGAGCCGACTGAAGCATCTCCATGGCAGCACTTGCTGCTCGAACGGCTGCTGTGTAGCCATCGCACTGTTCGGGAGCACCTACTACAGCCAAATACGCATCACCGATGGTTTTAACCTTGGTAACGCCGTGTTTTCTGGCAACATCATCAAAGCGTGAGAACAACCCGTTGAGAAGGGCAATGAGTTCCTCAACAGGCATGTTGGCTGCTCGTTGTGTGAATCCTACAATGTCTGTGAAGAGCACACTCACGTTTTGGTAGGCATCCGCAATTTCCATTTCGCCGCGCAGCAGGCGGGAGGCAATGGCTTCCGGTACCATGTTGTGCAGCAAGCGTTTGTGTTCCTCCGTCTTCCGCCGTTCTTCCTTTAGGCGCTGTTCCGTTTCCAAGAGGATCATTTGCCTTTGGCGTTCTTCGCCCGAAATTCTATCGCGCACGGCCACCCACTGTTCATGGTGGTACAGGGCCCGATCGGCATTCTTCTGGTGTTTGTACAGTTCCCAGAGTTGGTAATGAAGGTCTTTCTCTTCGTACGCGAGTTTATGATCCTGAATCTCTGCCAGCAGCTGGGTGAGTACATCGAGCTGCGATACATCACCGTGAAGCTGGTATTTGCTGGTGGCCTTGATCATTCGCAGGTGCAGACGTTCCTGAAGTAATCCAAGCTCGCTGGCTACGGGCTCCACTTCGGAGATGAGTTCCAGTGCTCGTTCATACTCATGCGTCTTGTAGAGGGCAGATGCCAGACTGGCTGCGGCACTGATCCACTCTCTATCCATGCCCAGTTGTCGGGTCTGTTCGATGGCGTCAAATAGATACGGACGTGCAGTTGCATCGTCGCCGAGCTGTACGTAGAGATTTCCAACGATGCTATTACCCCGAGCGATTCCTTCTGCATCACCAAGCTGTTTGCTCAGTTCAAGCGATCGTTCGTAGTACCGCCGTGCCTGTTCTGCATCTCCAATCGATGAGTATACAATCCCGATGTTCGCTGCAACACGAGCGATTCCACTTATATCTCCAATACCTTCGCGGGCCTCGAGTGTTCGCTGGTACCAGTACACGGCATTGGGATAGTCGGCCAGCGTGTGGTACACTACACCCATGTTGTTGCATACCCGTGCAATGGCGGCAGCATCGTTACGGGGCTCTAATATGTCGAGCGCAGCCTTGTACTTCTCGATGGCCTCGGTGTACTTTCCCTGCATCATAGCAAGGATGCCACGGAATCGGTGCAGATCGGCAACAACAAGAGGGTCGGCTCCAAGATCAGGCAGTGTGTCGAGTTCCTGTAGTGCTAGCTCGAGCGATCTGGCATCACCCGCAACTACAGCCTTCTGAGCCTGTGCTCTCAATTCGCCCAATTCGCTCATACGTACCACGCAGTGTCCTGGCGGTAACTCTCGCCGGTTACGTGGAGAATTTTGAATAGTCCTCGGGTACGGTCGTCATACCGCATCCTGTCGGCATTACCTTCACCAACAAACATCTCTCTGAGCAAGTCCTCGTACGGCTTGTTGCTCGTAACGAACATCCGTCCACCGCGATCGTGAATGTTGAGCACGACCTTTTTGAACAGTCTGCTTGCCAATCCATATCCGGTGTTCAGGTCGTCAACAATCCACACCTGACCTGGCTCAAGAAGCAATCGGGTGTCGAACGAGTAGGTGTCTGCCACCATGAATATCGGGCTGAGTCCCTGACTCATAAACAGCTTGGCAAGTCCAACAGAAACGTGACTCTTGCCAATTCCCGCCTCGCCATAAATGTAAAGGCCAGCTCCTCGACTGTCATCGGTAAAGTGTGCTAGCCGACGGGCATAGTCAAGCAATTCCACCTGCGACGGGCTGCGGGGTTGATAGTTATCTAGCCGTGAGCACAGGTTTTCTAGTGGCAAGGTTGGATTACGTTGGTAGAACTCAAGGTCCAGTGTAAGGTTTTGTACATCGACATCAGACATGTCGTCAACCACAAGGCCCAAAACAGAATCCCCGCCGTTGCGCTGAACACGCAGGGCGGGGTACTGCTGCTGAAGTCTGGCAATCGCAGCCGACGTCAAACCATGAGCTGGAATCACTTGTTTACAATGTCGAGTAACTCAACTTCGAAAATCAGTGCTTCGTTCGGTCCGATGGCTCCGCCGGCGCCATTTTCACCGTAGGCCAACTGTGGTGGTACATACAGAATGTACTTGCTGCCAACGGTCATGAGCTGCAAGCCTTCCGTCCAACCTGGGATTACGCCACTCAGAGAGAATTCCGCTGGCTCTCCGCGGTCAATGGAACTATCGAACTTGGTACCGTCTGTTGTAGTGCCGGTGTAGTGGACCTTTACGGTGCTCGACGCTGTGGGCTTTTTGCCGGTGCCTTCCTTAACAACGCGATATTGCAAACCAGAAGGTGTCGTCATCACGCCCGGCTTGCTTTTGTTTTCGTTCAGCCATTTTTCGCTTTTCGCCAGGTTTTCGGTAGCCTTCTGCGACTGTTTGGCTTGCTGTTTCTGCGACATTTCCATTTGGAAGGCCATCATGATTGATTGAATCTGTTCATCGGTGAGCGTGGCTGTACCGCCGAATCCGTCGGCCAGTCCAGCTGCAATCTTGGCAGGATCCACATCCAGCTCCTGCTGCTTCATGTTCTTGCCGATGTTGATGCCGATGGCATAGGAGATGGAGTCCTTTTTAGAGGTGAGCTTGGCTTGTGGTGTTTCGTGAGCATTGCAAGCAATGGTAACGGCAGCCACAACGGTTGTTAGAAGTAGGTATCTCATGTGTCCTCGTTTGATGAAACGTGAACCACAAAGGTACGGAAACGGGGAGAGCCTTCGAGGCACGTGAAATCCGATAAATTCGCCCATGGCCAGGGCCGACTACTTTGACCGCGTGTACGAAATCGTGCGAAGGATACCGGAAGGTAGGGTTACAACGTATGGAGACATTGCCGCAACACTCGGCATCCGTTCCGGCGCACGCCTGGTAGGGTGGGCACTGAACGGTGTTACCCTGGAGCAACGCAATGAGATTCCGTGCCATCGAGTTGTAAATAGAAACGGAGAGCTCAGTGGCAGAATGCACTTCGAAACCCCTCATGCCATGCGCGAACGACTGGAAGCGGAAGGGGTTCGGTTCAGTGGTGATAGGGTAAACATGAAGGAGCATCACTGGACGCCAGAATGATTGTGGAATTCTTGCTCAGCCCGGCGATGGCGGCCGACCCCTCGGCTGTGCGTTCCCGAGCCTTGAACGAAGCAGGTGTTGCAGACGGACCGGCGGTGTATGTGCGACTAGTGCGGCGATCCATCGACGCTCGATCACGCCATCCACGCATACGGATACGTGTAGAGGTAAGCACAGAACCGCCATCTGCACTGCCAGAGCCCCTTACCAGCTTACGGCAGGCCGATCCTCGGCATCGGGTTGTGATTGTTGGGTCGGGACCTGCGGGATACTTTGCTGCGCTGGAGCTGCTTACACGCGGCCTAACGCCTGTGGTGTTGGAACGAGGTTCCAACGTGCGATCACGGCGCCGTGATCTGCGTGCACTCACACAGTACGGTGTGGTAAACCCACATAGCAACTACTGTTTTGGCGAGGGGGGGGCTGGTACGTACTCAGATGGAAAGTTGTACACGCGTTCGCACAAACGTGGCAATGTGCGCAACGTGCTTGAGATGCTTGTGGCACATGGGGCAAGTGCCGACATTCTTGTGGATGCACATCCGCATATCGGCAGTAACAGGTTGTGGGCTGTTGTTCAGAACATTCGAGAAACCATACTGCACTACGGAGGCGAGGTACATTTCAATGCATACGTAACGGACTTCATCCTATCCCACGGTGTTCAGCAAACTCAGCCAACGGCAATTGGTGTTGTGCTTAATGGTGGTTCCGAAGTGTATGGCAAAGCAGTGATCTTGGCAACAGGCCATAGTGCACGCGACATCTTCGAGCTGTGCCACCGGCGTGGAGTAGCGATAGAGGAGAAGCCGTTTGCCTTGGGTGTGCGGATTGAACATCCGCAGGAGCTGATTGATGAGTTGCAGTACCATCAGGTGCCGCGCGACCCGCATCTTCCTGCATCCAGTTATGCAATAGCATGCCAATCGGGCGGCAGGGGTGTTTACTCGTTTTGCATGTGTCCCGGAGGCATCATCGTGCCTGCTGCTACAGCACCTGGCGAAATTGTAGTGAATGGCATGAGTATGAGCAAACGCGACTCGCAGTATGCAAACAGCGGTCTTGTTGTGGAAGTTAATGGTGGCATAACACAGCAGCGTGCAGTTGAAAAGGCCGCATTCGATGCCGTGGAAGGGGGCTCACAGAAGGCTCCGGCGCAGCGAGCTACGGATTTCGTGGCTGGCCGTGAAAGCACGTCGTTGCCATCCTCCAGCTACATTCCTGGCATTGTACCTGCCGATCTGCGAACCATCTTACCCAACGAGGTATCAACAAGGCTGGCCGATGCTCTTGTGCGCTTTAACCACACGATGCGCGGGTACCTTACCAACGAGGCCGTGCTTGTTGCTACCGAAAGTAGAACAAGCAGCCCGTACCGAATACCTCGAAATCCGCAAACCCTGGCCTCCGTTTCAGTGCAAGGTCTTTATCCATGTGGTGAAGGTGCTGGCTATGCAGGTGGTATCATGAGCGCGGCACTTGACGGACAACGCGTGGCTATGGCCGTGGCAGAGTACGTGAGCACTAGGAGTGGTTAACGGCAAGCATTGTTAGAATCCGTTCCGCTGCCTGCCGTCCAGACGTTGCAGCACCATTCATAAAGCCTCGATCTTCGTCGCTGCAATGTTCCCCAGCAAACTGCAAGGTGTTGTTGTGGTAACCACGGTTCAGCAAGCCAGAAAACTGCGTCCACTGCCCCGGGCCAAACGAACTATAACTGGCCTTAATCCAAGGCATGGAGGGCCAGTCCAGCCGAACAACCGGGCCTGCCTTTATGCTAGCTGCTGCAGGCCAGGCAAGAGCAAGCTGCGTCATCAGGTACGAGGCACAAGCGTCGGTAGTCATGCTGGAAAGCTTCCTGCACGTATCACCTCCACTGAAGAATGTTAGTCCCCCCCCTTGTGCATCTTGCAATGCGGTGTTGTCCCATGTTAGTTGTACGGGCAGATCAGTATACAGCACACCGTTGCAGCCAGTGTGTTGCCAGAATGCCTGTTCGTAGGCAACAACAAGTTTTGCATTTGCACCGTAACGAAGGTTGGCGATCATGTTGGCAACGTTGGCAGGAAGGTCAACATCCAAGTGCACGTTCCGCAGCATGGTAAAGGGTATGGCAAGAATCAGCACATCGGCCCGAACATCAAATACGCGTTGCCCCGAGCGCAGTGTTACGGCGTATGTGCTGCCAACACGTTTTACCGCTTCGAGCACGTGGCCGGTATGTATGCGGTCTGTCTGCCGTTGTGCCAGCAATTCTGGTATTTGTGAGTTGCCGTTACGGATTTTGTAGCGTTCATCGCTGGAACCGTATATAGAGAAATGGCCGCTCGACACATCCAATCCGATTGTTGACGTAAAGTTCATCGCACTTTGTTCATCGAGTTCCAAACCATTTTCTGTGATGAAGGCTGTAGCCAGGAACTGGCGTAACCAGCCATCCAGGCCCAGGTGATCGAAGTATTGCTGGATGCTCATTGCATCGAAGTGTTGGAAGGGGGCTTTGGCAGGCGTAGAGGGAGAATCGATTGCGTTTTGAGCTTCGGTAGCGATGTGATCAAGGATAGGAGCGATTTCGCGTACCACATCGTTTTCCGAATAATGCCGTCCGCCAAAGAACAACGACTCATGCAGCCCCATCTGGTTAAGCTCATGGAGGTCTATCACATCAAGGTGCAATTCTTTAGCCAAGCGATGGAGTTCGGCATCATCGGAATCAATGAGTTCGGCTCCCAACTCCGTAACCGTACCTGGGAAGAGCAGGTTGTGGCGTGAGAGGATGCGTCCGCCCACGCGATTCGAGGCTTCGTAGATAGATGCCAGAATGCCCTGTTTGCGGAGGGTTTCGGCAGCGTTCAGTCCGGCCAGGCCGGCACCGATGATAACCACGCGTGGCAGGAAGGAAGAGAGGGAGTCGAGTGGTTTGGAGCAACTGGGTAGTAGTGGAGCCAAGGTTACGCTGGCTCCAGCCAGAGCTGTTGTGCGGAGGAAGGCACGTCTGCCCGCGTGTGGGGTGTCACGCAGGTGCGTACGGATGGCCCGGCGGAGGATGTTGATGAGTGGGGTGCGAGGCATTGGTGCAAAAGTATCGAGCAGTGGGATGTGTAGGTCAGTGGTAAAACCACCCACATCCCCACCCGGGGGGATGATTGTGTGACCATCCTCCCGCCACAACGCACCCACCGCTCTCCCGCACCCTCCAATTGCCGTTTTCAAGCAATGTGGTTTCAACACCCCAAAACGTGACCGACACTCAAATCTCTGTCCAAACTGTTTTTTTTCGGATCAGTAAAAAAACACTTGCGCATTTCCACGTTTTTTTTTTTAAAGCTAGTGGCAGAAGAGACGAAGCTTCTTCTGGTTGATACCTCTTTCCAATATCTACCTTAAAGGAGTGCCTTATGCATTGTCCTGCCCTATCCCGCTGGCTTTCTGCCACGCCCCTCGTCGCCATGATCCTCGCTTGGTCTCCGTGCCAGGCCTCCGCTCAGCCATGCAGTTGTGATGTTAATGTTCAGCGCACCGTTGACATCTGCCTCGACGACTCCTCGTATTCCATTACCGTGCATTTCTGCGAGACAGAGTACACAAATCCCCCTGGATACCCTGGTGGACGTTGTAACCCAACCTTGGGACAGAACAGATTTTCCAGAATAAAGAAAATCTGCTTCAATGGGCCCAAACCTATTGGCTATACTGATTTGGACATCCTCAATGCCCTCTATTGTCTGATCAAAAACACCGGCTGCAATAACCCAAATCCATGGGGGTTTTCCGTTCCGCTCGGGCCAAACGCACTCTACTGCTGG
>CAZUGQ010000014.1:4411-69796 GCA_964620125.1 uncultured Hyphomicrobiales bacterium | reverse complement strand
CACAGACTGGACCGAAAAATCGACCCTTCTCAGGAGGGGTCGATCCGCGTCAGCTTCATTGGAGTCCATGTATCTAAGCCGGGTGCTGACGGATATGAACACAAGAGAATGTATGGTGACGACCTTCATCCAGACACTTGGTATCTAATTGGATCTTGCCGCCCGTTTATACATAACGATTCTGTGTACATCCTTAATGAATTCGATGACTTTGATTCAAAGCTTGATGATTCAGTTCGCGTCCTGAAGTTCGACTCGTTGCTCAACCTGAAAGTTGTTTGCACGTTTGGAGTTAAGCGGCAACTAAAAACTCCAAGGCAATTTCAAAAGTGGATTACTCCAATTCTTGCCAAGTCAATCAGTGAAACTGAGATTGGCGATTGGTTTATCCATCAAATGGACGATCGTTGGTTTGGTACCGAAACTCCAAATGGCGACTCTATCGACTACGATTATTACCAAGCATCCGTTGGGTACATGCGGAGCCACATACGCATGAACTGGTCTCACAATGGACAGGTAGTGTGGCATTTGCAACAAGCGCGTTCCATTGACACTATCACCATAGACAAGACACTATTCGCCGTGGCTAGCTCGATTGATTTCGACACTGCTTTTCATGAGGGATTTAGATTGATAGCGTGGGATATCAACAAGCGTAGTATTCATCTCGATACTCTCCTCCAAATAGACAGAAACATTACTATGAAAAGCAACGATTACTTGCTGAAGAGCGATTGAAAAGCACCAGGCAATGACGAGTGATCAAATCGAGTAGAACTTCGAAAAATGTAGACTTACTCTGCAATTAGTAAAGTGGTCTGCTTATAAACTCGACCGTCCGATAACGCCAGTCCATAAACACCTGCAGTTAGCCCTGCAGCTGGAATCGAGAAGATTGACTGATCAAACTTTCCATTGATGGCAACTCTACCGGCCAAATCAACAAGTACATAGTAGCCACAACTCAGATCTGATTGCACATTGATTTGAACTCCGTTGAAACTTGCTAGAAACTCTTTGCGAGAAACGGTAAGCGTGTATTCTTCAAAAACGGAGCTTGGTATCTGGCTCATATCCAGCTCCCACATCTCATTGTTGAACCCCGCAACACGAAGCCAACCGTCGGGTGTGAAGGAGGCATGGACAAAGTCTACGGGGTCGCGGGCGGGAACTGAGGTGATGGTCCACGTCTCGCCGTAGTCTGTGCTGATGCGCACCTGTTGGTTGGTGCCCGCAATGCCAGCATGACCTTTTGTTTTTGAAGTGGCACCGCGATAGCCGAACGACGCTACCGATTGGGCAGTATCTGCAAGTGTGGTTCTCCATGTTTGACCCTGATCGTCCGACACCCAGGCAAGGTATCCCTGAGAGAATCCTGGAGTTCGGTGGTAGGCGTCAGTAACAAGTAGACGACCTGTGTGGAACGTTTTGATCGTGCCGTATTTGCTTGGAGCTACGCGATCGGCAAGCCACGTGATACCGGCATCTGTTGATACATGCAGAGCAGAACCCATGGCGTAGATGAATTGCCCATGGCTGGTGCTGCTCCAGATGGTATCGTTGAATGGACGTTTGTGTTTGGTCCACGACGCGCCATGGTCTGTGCTTCTCCAATAGGCACTCTTGTAACCCCACAACAACACCACACCATTTGGTCCAACTGTGCCGCGTTGAATCAACGAGTCGCGCTTTGTAGAAACAACCCGCTTCCACTCGGTTCCACCGGCTTCTCTTCGAAGTATCGACGCCCGGGATTCGCCACTGGTTGGCCAGACGGTCCACACGGTGTCTGCAATCAAGAGGTGTGAACCATCTTCCAATTCAAGCAGGTCGTAGGGCTCGATAAAGTCTCTGCTGTCAACACTATTGCAGGTGTCAATCCATGCTGCATTGAACGTGCGTCCGCTGTCCAGGCTCTCCATCACAGACGACTCACCAAACCCTCCAAGCGCCATCAAGTGTCTGCGATCTCCACGTACCACCTGCCAGCTATGATAGTCCTGACGCAGCTTGGCCCTGGCCATCAAGCGTTCAATCGAATCGCGTGAATTCAACTTCTTGTTCAGATTCCCGATGTACGTTCCCTCGGTACCAACAAAACAAAATGTGCTATCGTTGGCGGCTACATCTCTCAGACGGGGATTGCCAAGCTGACTCCGAAAAAACGTGTATGGGTCTACCGATAGCCACAATCCCCCCCCTACATCACCATCAACAGCAGCAAGAATTTTTCCATCTGGCAACACAGTCATTCCTGTTACCTCGCAACCCCCAAACGTGATCTGTGGCACGGTTTCTACCGTGGCACCAGTGTCCAAGGACAGTGCAGCCCATGCACCAAACGCAGCAACTACATGTGCTCCATTCTTGACCATCGCACGTGATGTGTAGTGTTCGTGCTTGTACCACAGGCTTGTTGCCAAAGTCTGGTCGTTAAACCTGTATACTGCAGAATCAAGCGTCCCCACAAGCCATTCATGCGGCTTTACACAAAGCATTGCCGTGATCTGGCCAAAGCCCCCTACTCGCTCCCATTCAACATTGCTCGGCCACCCAGTGCTACGATACAATCCTTCACGTGTGCCCGCCCACACCACGCCACTGGAGTCGGTAGCAAGGCATGTGAAGTCTATAGAGGGGGCTTGAACAGGCGAAAACGTTAGGCCATCATCCGTACTGCGTAGTACACGCCCGTTGTTGCCCGCTGTTATCACACCGTACTGCGGGTGATAGAGCACGTCGTTGAGTGTGTGAAGAGTGCGATCTCCGGCAACGGGAACGAGCGAGTCTGTTGCGAGGCCCCGCTGTATAACGCCATGTTCACCAACGGCGATGAAGTGTCGCGTTGGAGTGCTGCAAACAGCGTTGAGTGTTGCTGCCTCGCGTGTGAACGTTACGCGTAGCCAGGTTGGTTGTGCATGTGTGGTGTACACGCACACCAGCATAGCCACGAGAAGAAAGCCACGCCGAGCCATTGTTATTGTGCGTTTCGCCTAGCCAACTGCATTGGCAAGAGCTTCGAGTGTCAGGCTCTTTGGGCGTACGATTGGCAGGTTCAACATGCGATTGACGATGATCTGCGAGCAGAGGCCGATAGCACGGCTCACACCAAACATCACCGTGTAGAAGTCGAACTCCGTCATGCCATACGCATAGAGCAGCGATCCGCTGTATGCATCAACGTTTGGCCAGGGGTTCTTGGCCTTACCGTGCTCTAACAGCACACCAGGAACAACATTAAAGATGCGCTGAACAATCTGCACATTGTCGTCTTGCAGGTTGTGCTGCTGCGCAAACTCATGGAAAGCGGTGAAGCGCGGATCTGTTACGCGCAGAACTGCATGGCCGTAGCCGGGAATCACCTGACCGCTCTTCAGACGCTCCCACGTAAACTCCCTGATCTGTTCATCGGTGGGTACGCCACCAAACTGTTCCTTCACTTCTAGAATGAAGGCAAGGCATTCCTGATTGGCAAGTCCGTGTAGAGGTCCTGCCAGTCCGCAAAGAGCTGCGCTGGTGGAGTAATATGGATCACTGAGGGCAGAGTTCACCACGTAGCTGGTGAACGCACTCACATTGCCACCTTCATGATCGCTATGCAGCACCAGATATAGGCGAATGAGGTCCTTCCACGAAGCATCATCGCTCACGCCCAACATATGCGCAAAGTTGTTGGAGAGATCCTGGTCGCCGGTAAGAGGTGCAATCACATCACCCTTGTTGAAACGAATGCGATAGATTGCTGCCGCAATGCCTGGCATCGATGCGATGAGGCGTACACCATCGTTTACCATCGACTTCCAGAGGTCGTCCTTGCCGGTTCCCTCATCGTAGGCCTTACGGAACTCACTCTCCCTCTCCATCGTGAGCAGGGCTGCGCTCAGCATCGTCATAGGATGACTGTCCGAAGGCATGGCCCGCAGCGTGCTAATCACATATTCGGGTATGGCATAGTAGCGGGAGAACACAGCCTGCAGTTCAGCGATCTCTGCTTCGGAGGCGCGTTGGCCGGTAACCAGAAGCCAGAACGTTTCTTCTGGAGTGATACCAGTAAGTTCCATGATAGGAATGTCGCGGATGCGCAAACCTTCATCTGCCGAAACGCTGCTGGTTTCGCAGATGAGTGCGGGTATGCCGCGCATCCCTCCGAGAACAGCACCGGGCGTTACAGTTGCAATCGGTGTTTCACCATGGGCAGAAAGTAGTTCGGCCTTGCGCTTACGGAGTGATTCGGCTTGTGCATTCAGTGCGTCGTGAAGGATACTCATGGTGATGCTCCAGGTGGGATGTCTGATTCGGCGCGGCAAAACTACACATGCGGCACCAAGGGGCACAGAGCCTAAGCCCCCTTTCACTGTATTTTGCTGTACTCTATGAGTAAAATCAACGTTATCATCGCCCACGAGTTCACAACGCGCGTTCGTAGCCGGTGGTTTGTGATCTCCACATTGTTAGGCCCGGTTGGCCTGCTGGTAATGATCGCCCTTCCAATTGTGGCAGCTCTGCTTACGGGCGATGGAACAGAAGGCAAGATTGCCGTGCTCGATCGGTCCAATACGGTTGGAGAGTTGATTGTTAAGGCCGACACGGCCAAGTATGAGATAGCGGGAAGGCGCACAGAGCAGCAACTTGCCGATGATGTTCGCCAGGAGAAGCTACAAGCATACGTTGTAATACCAGAGGATGTACTCGACCATGGTCGGTTCACGATGTACTCGCGTGGTGGCTCGGGGTTTGCATTCGATCGGTCGGTTGAGAGCGACGTTGAGCCGTTTGTTGTGAAGGCAAGGTTGATGCGAGCAGGCACGGATACGTCCGTGATTGGTCTGGTAGAACAAGGAGTGGAGCTTTCCTCGCTGAAGATTACCGAACGTGGCATCGAGGAAGACAGCTCTACCGCTTCTGCGGCAATCGGGTACTTTGCTGGCTTTGCGATTTACGTTCTCATCTTCCTGTACGGAACGATGGTGATGCGAGGCGTAGTGGAGGAAAAGGCTAATCGTATCGTGGAGGTGCTTGCCTCGTCTGTAAGGCCCTACGAGATCATGATGGGCAAGGTGATTGGTATCGGCCTTGTTGGACTTACGCAGGTGGTAGCGTGGATCGTTCTAGGTGCAGGTGTGATGGCAACCGCAGCGGCGTTATTCGGTGGTGGGGTTGATCCAGAACAGGTGCAGCAACTTGCGCAGATGCAAGGCCCTGAGGTTGGTGCCCAACAGTCCATGTTGAAGATCGGCGATCTGTCAATACCCTCACTGAATGTGGTAAGCTTGCTGCTGTTTGCGTTCTATTTTTTGGCGGGCTACTTCCTGTATGCAACCTTGTTTGCAGCGGTAGGATCGGCAGTCGACCAGGAAGCGGATGCGCAAACTCTAACGCTTCCGATTTCATTGCCGATCATCCTCACGATCATGTTCATTGGTAGTGTGGTTTCTGCACCGAATAGTTCCCTGTCGGTTATTCTTTCTCTCTTTCCACTGTTCACGCCAATCCTGATGACGGTTCGTGTTGCCGCCACTGATGTGCCCTGGTGGCAGGTTGTGTTATCCGTTATCCTTACGGTTGCAGCATTCCAAGGCTCCATCTGGATTGCAGCCCGCATCTATCGCATTGGCATTCTATCGTATGGCAAGAAGCCTACACTACGAGAGATTGTTCGCTGGATTCGCTAGCGAACGATATGCAGTGGCATCGGAATCGGGTTGGACCCTTCTTGCTGCAGATGCAGCATGTACGCGCCGGAGGGTATGGAGCTTACGTCAACTGTCTTGCTTGCAACATCAGCATCCATGCTGAATTGTTGCACGGTGCGGCCATCAAGATCGACAATCTGTACTGAAGCTAGCCGATCGAATGGCATCCGATCTATTGAGAAGCTATCCGTTACGGGATGGGGCCGAAGGTTCACTGAGATTGTTTGATCGCGGTGGTGCTGAACCGAAGTTGTGCTCAGCACCTGTGCAAGGGACCGACTTTTCGTTCCGCCATCGATAGAAAATCCGCGACTGTCGGCGATGTCTAACGAAAGCTGAGCCCCTTCCATCACGATCACGGTATCAACGGGTTTTCCTGTTGTGGGATGTGTATACGTGATGTTGAGTGGCAGCGTTGTAAAGATTGGCCAGTCTTGGTGTTCCTCATTTTGCACCTGAGTGATTGTTGCCTGCCATGTGCTGCCTGAATGGGTGAAGGTTACCCGCAGCTTCGGCCACCCAATCCCATACACCCATTCGTTAAAGAATGCATCGGTGCGAAAGCCTAATGCCGCACGTAGTGCAGCCTGCATATCAGAGGTTGTAGCTGTGCCATACTGATGGTTGGTTAGATACTGTCGCAGCGCGGAGTAGAAAGCCTCGGTGCCGGCAAGGGTGCGTGCCATGGCCAGAACGTTGGCACCCTTGCGATAGATGGTTTCAGGATAGTTACTTGATGGTGCTGCTCGCGGGAAGTTGAAGAGCGGGAACACTCCCTCTGACTGCGAAATTCTAAGTTGATACGCTCGAGCACCATTCAATAAGCTGGCCAGGTAGATATTCCATCCCAGCACGTTTTCTACCCATGCAGCCTCGCTATACGTTGCGAAACTTTCCGTTAGCCATGCATGCCGAAAGTCTAGCGGCGATACCAGGTCGCCAAACCATTGGTGAGCGAGTTCATGTGCGGCAGTTGTGTTGATCGTGTCCCTGCGATTGACAATGCTGATTGGGAAGCTGATAAGCGTTTGATGTTCCATGGCACCACGTGTGGTGTTCACATAGCCTACCTTGTGAAATGGGTAGTCTCCGTACAAATCGCTAAACACGTTCGTCATCCTTGGAACGAGCCGATAGGCCACACTCGAGGCAGCAGTGTCTCTAGCAAGAGAATACACTTCGATTGGAGTGGTGTTTGAGGTAGGTAGCACGAGCTTGACCAACGGACCAGCGGCGAAGGTGTATAGATACGTTGCCGTTGGGTGTGTTTCTTCCCACTGAAAGCTTGCGATGTTTTCTGTTGTGTCAACCGTTCGCAGTACACCAACAGAAGCCACAGCATTCCTACCAGCCCATACCCATGCGTTCGAATTACCCTCCACTCGCATTGTACACCGAAAGCGTGCCTTGTCGGAAGGGTGATCGTAGCAGGGCATCCAATGTGATGTTGCACTTACCGCCGGGTTCCGGAAGCCAACCCCTAATGCGTACAAAACACTGTCCTGGTAATGCACCCCCCCCCACGGCTGATCGCCCTCTTCGCTGTTCATCGTTCCCTGGTAGAATACCGTGAGTATTGTTGTATCGCCTGCTTCCACTGCGCTCGGTAGTACTGCTCGGTAGTGAAAGGTATCAAGATCTGGTATGCCATGCTCATGTACAGTGAGCCTGATTCCCTGTAGCAGTACGGAATCAACGCGTAGATATCGCAGATGGAATGGGAACGCTGGTTCTGCGATGGGTTGCGTCCACTCAATCCGCATCGCACACCACCCTTCAACCTGCCGATTCTCCAGGTCACGGATGGTTAGGCTTAGGTCATAATCAATCACATCGAATGGCTGCTGACGATACTCGGTAGGTGATGAAATCGGTGGCATCTGCGCGGATGAAACACTTGCGCACACGATCACACAGAACAGGATGGAAAGGGGCTTTTGCACGTGAACCCAAAATAAAGCGGGTCCGGCAAAGTATGCCGGACCCGCTAGCTTATGATTGAACGTTAGTGTATCAGCGAACGATGTGTAGTGGCAATGCAAAGCTTGCCGTGCCATTGTTCACATGAATCATCAGCATGCCAGCTGGGAAGGTGGCAGCTTCGATGTGAAGGGTGGCCGTGCCTCCGTTAGCCTGAACGGATTGTGTGGAGATGATTGTACCCGTCATGTCAACAACATGCACTGTAGCTGCGCCGGAAGCTGGGAAGCTTAACGTGGCAGCGGAGGTGGCTGGATTGGGGAACAGATGGTATGTGGTGCCAACAAGATCCGTTGGGACTTCTACACTGCTTACAACCGGGTTCATACCGAACGAAGTAACAACATCCAGTTGCTGATCGGTGATGGACAGGACGCTGGTGGACTCATCATAACCGATACGGTCTGCGGTCACGGTGATGTTCCCAATACCAAGCTCTTCAAGCGAGAACTCGCCAGCTTCGTTTGCCAGGGCAAAGTCCACAATCACACCTGCTGCATCCTTGGCAATCACTAGTGCACCTGCTACCGGGATGGCCGCTTGTACGCCACCGTCGCCCTTGGCAACAACGCCACCACGGTTATCATAACAATGCCCGCGCACACGGCCACGTCCGTTTTCCTTTTCGGCTTGCACGAGTCGAATGTCGTGTTGTACGGTGAGCATTACCTCGCCAACATCGATGCGGGTTGCATCTTTCCAAGACTCAGCAGCAGCTTCGCCAGCCACATACCATCCAGGAACCCATGGACGTTCAATGGGTACTCCGAATACGATATATGTTCCAGGCTCAAGGTTCGTAAAGGTGTAGTTACCTTGGTCGTCTGTAGCTACGGACTCTACGTGGCGCTTACCTTCTTCGCGACCTTCCTTGTTGGTGAGTTGATAGGCAACGACCTTTCCTGGGATGCCTTCACCACTTTCATTGTCAACAAGCTTGCCACCAAAACCATTGTCGTAGGTTTCGCGCTTGTCCATCGGGAAGTCTACACCATCCATGTTGGCGGTAAGCGTAATGCTTGTGGCTTCGGTTGCATCGTGAGTGTTGTTGTACCACTCAGGAATGTATTCAGACTTTACTGTGTTTGACGGGCGAGCGATACACATTGCAACGTATGTAACACCTTCGATAAGCTTAGCCTCGTAGTAACCGTCATGGTTTGTTTCGGCCTTGACCTCGCGCTGATAATAGTCCGCACGGTTCTCGGTTTTACGGGGGCTAAAGATGACCAAGGCATTGTGCAGTCCGCCATTCGTTTCTGCATCGTATACCTGACCGGTAACAACAAAGGTCTTTGGTTCCGGCTTCTTTTCAACTATAAAGTCAACAACGCTGCGCGGGTTTTCGCAGGTCACCACCACGTCTTTTGCATCAACAAGTTCAGCAGCGTTTTCATACCATTCAGCAACAATGCCAGGCCCTTCCACGCGGATTTTGTACGTGCCAGGCTGCAGCGGCATCACGTACGTGCCTTGCCGCGTGTATGCCTTTTGAACGGCATGCCAATCATCGTTGTTGTTGTCGCCCTCTTTA
The DNA here is from genome assembly GCA_964620125.1 of uncultured Hyphomicrobiales bacterium. GTDB lineage: Bacteria > Bacteroidota > Ignavibacteria > Kapaibacteriales > Kapaibacteriaceae > OLB6. Next base: position 60,586 of record CAZUGQ010000014.1, on the reverse strand, counting down.
ATCATCCAGGCGGTAACGATTGCTTCCATGATCACGTCGCCATTTTCTGACTTAACAGTGCCAGTAACTTCGGCGCATGGTTTGTTGGGCTCGTCATCATCCCCAACTTCTAATACAAATTCCTGCTTTACAGTGATGGTTTCGCCGTTGGCAAGAGTTGCAGTAACCTTGATAAGGAAAACATGGCGCCCTTCGGTAGGTGACTCCCATGAAATCACCCCAGTTTCTTCGTCGATGACCATTCCATCGGGCTCATTATCAAGCGAATAGGTGATTGACGTGAACTCGCCCTTCTTTTCAATTTCAACTTCCCACTCCCACGGTTCACCGGGTTCAGTCTCGGCAACACGCTTTGAAACGATCCAAATACCATTCTCTGGTTTGGGCTCGCGTTCTTTGATTTCTACAACCTTGATCACGGAGCGTTCACTGGAGCCACCCTGGTTTCGAGCCACAATGTAGAAGGAGTAAACGCCGGGCTCCAGTGTTCTGGTTTGATAGTAGAACATTCCGTTGGAAGAGTTCTCGGATTCGAGTGTGTCCAGCAACTGGAACTCATCGAGATTGTCTGTTTCTCCTTCAGCGATGTAAATGTCAAAGTGTGTAGGTACGCCACCAGTTCGGTTGGCCATCCACATGAGCTTGACGGAAACACCTTCGTTCGTTTCAATCAACTTTGCAGCAAACTCCACCGGCGTACCGGGGGCATCTTGAGCCTGGAGCGCAGTGGCTCCAACAAACAGGCCTACGAGCAGTAAGGCAGATCGTAGAAACAGGGTTACGGTACTCATTCGAGTCCTCCTTGAAATAAAAAAGGGTTGTTTCGATTGAACAACCCTAAAAACCCGCCTACCCAACGGAGTTACAGGTGATCTAAAAAAAGCCCCCTACCATCAAATCTCAACTCGTAGTCTGCCCAGAACCATCTGTTCGCCAAAGCCAGGAACACGGTCACCCTTGTTACCCTCGATGAGGATGGTTATCTCAACAGTTCGGGGTTCGCCAGCTTTGCGCGGCAGTTCCTCGATGAGTATTGTTCCGGTGTTGATCTCCTCGGCAAAGTTCACGTCTTCCGGGCCACGACCAAGGTCCATGTTGATGGAACCCTGCTGCTGTCCCAAGCGAACGGGGTATCCCGTGGCCTCAATGGAATCGAGGTTCAACGAGAAACCATTGATCAGCGTATCGGCATCAGGGTTGGTCTGCTCCATACGGAGATCAATCCAGAAGTGCATGGTTTCCGATGAGGTATCCACCGAAATGTTTGGGGTACCCACGATGGCATACCGAAGGTCGCCAGTTGTGAATGCCGTTTGCACATACGATGGGGTAACCTTTGGCGCTGGTGTAAGAGGTGTTTCGATGCGTGGCACATCGGTATCCAGCGGTGATTGGCATGCCGCGAGCGCGAGCGCGGCACCAATCAGGGTTGCGAAAGAAAGGGAGCGTATCATGAGAGTAGAATGTTGATGATCAGAATCGTACGGCCATACCGTAGGTAAGGCCAACCTTGGGTGAGAAGTACCACTGGTTTTGGAAGCTGTAGGCAAGGCTTGCCGCCTCCACGCCCAGCAAGAAGCTTACCGGGCCCAGCGGTGTATACTGAATGCCACCAGCAACGCGTCCTATTGGACCAAACTGAGATCCGGCAAGAGTTGCCTGAGCGTACGGTGCGGCAGGGAAGGCACTAAAACTGTTGCCCGTAAATCTGTATGTGGCACCCACCCAGAAGGCAGTGGGGAATTGTTCATACTGGATAACCTGTCCGTTGCGGTCACCTTGAAAGATCATGGGGAATGATTCATTGCCCAGCTCAATTCCAGCACTGTGGTTGTTCGAGAAGCGATACAGGAAACTCAATCCTAGATTGCTGTACCAGTCCGACTGTTCGGGAGCTTGTGTACTCTGCAAGGCATTCAGCGAAAAGCCTCGAACCTGGAGCGAGACACCCGGCAGGAATTCAGTGCTTGGCGCAGTGCGCAATGCCTGCACGGCATACGGCTGGACGTCGGCCGTTCTCTGCGGTGAGTATGCCTGAACAAGTCGTACCTCTGCAAGTCGAGGTTGTTCGTGTTGCTGCACCGTTGTTTCCGACGTCGAAACTTCCACCGTAGGTCGGTTAGCCAACTCAGCCCGTAGTCGGTTGTTCTCAGCTTCGAGCAGTGCCAACTGTTCGCGAACATGAGGATCGGTTACGTATACCGTACGCATGGTTGGCGTGGTAGGGACTTCGTTAACGGTGGTGATCTTTTCGGGCAGGATCGGAGCCGAAGGTGTTTGGCCGGCAACGACAGATGTTGTTTGTGCAACCTGGGAAGATGATGGTGCACCACCATTAGAAAGTGCAATCGTGAGTCCAGTAGCAGCCAATGCACTTGCAATAGGGATACCCAATCTGCTAAGCCATTGCGTAAGCATGCTACCACCGGCAGCACCGGCGGCAGCTCCTGCCAGAGGAGCTGCAAAACCAAGGCCTGAGAAAACATTGTTCGTGAGGGCTGCTGGAGGCACGAGTAATGCACGATCCTCCTGAATGGCAAGCCGCATGGCAAGCTGTTCCCGCATTTCGGCCCGCAACTCGGCATCCACGGCAAGCCTTCCATACAATGATTGCTCCATCATTGTATCCAGCTCACCGTCCAGCAATTGGTTGATTTGTTCTTGTTGGTTTTCCATACGCTCCCTCCTGGAGGGTTCTCCTAGGTGTGGTGCAGTTCGTCCAAATACGGCTGGAGTATCTCCTTGATCTTCTGCCGAGCCCGAAACACACGCACCTTGGCTGTTTCAAGCTTGATATCAAGGATTGTAGTGATTTCGTTGTAGGACAACCCTTGGTACTCTCGCAGCACGAATGCTTCGCGCATGTCGTGCGGCAACAACTCCAGCGCCATGGCTATGAGTTGCATCATTTCGCTGCGTTCTGCCTCGCGCGAGATACCTGGGTTGTACAGTGACTCATCGAACTCGAGCGACTGAGAGAATGCTCGTTTCTTTTCGTTCAAACAGAGGTTACGGCTAATCGTTAGCAGATACCCCTTCACGTTGTCCAGCTTGGCATGCCGCTTGGCACTTTGGAAAAAGTTCATGAACGTGTCCTGAAACACGTCGTGGGCCTTGTCCCTGTCTCCCATCACTCGTAAGCAGTAGGCATACACGGTGCTGGAGTACCGAGCATACAACTCACCAAACGCCTCCTCTCCCTGCTCTGTGCTGAACAGGCCGAAGAGTTCGGCGTCGGTATATTCGCTCAGTCTTCTCTCCATCCTAGGGGAGCAACAAGAGATGTCTCAAAAGGTTACCGTTCATAGCTATACCCTGAAACGTAGCCGTCGGCGTACCATAGCCGTCGAAGTTCACCCTACGGGTGAGCTGGTTGTTCGGTCGCCCCTCCGCTTTCCGCAGCGCGAAATTGACGCTTTCCTGAGCGATCGAGCTGCCTGGATCGAGGCACGACTTGCTCAGGTAGCTGCAATCAACGAAAGCCTTCCGCCCCTTACCAGACCTAACTCTTTCTATCACAGGGGCTTGGAAAGATTCTGGGAGGGGGCTCCGCAAGCGCGGGATGTATGGGAGCGTAAACAGGCACACGAGGTGTTCACCGGGATGATACATGCTATGCTGCCAGCATTAAGTCTGGGCGCACTTCGATTCCAGTCGCTCCGGCTTCGCGTGATGCGGCGCCGCTGGGGCTCGTGCTCCGCAAGTGGGCATATCACCCTTAACACACGACTCATCAGAGTGCCTGATGCCTGCTCGCAAGCTGTGATTGCCCACGAACTTGCCCACCTCGTACACATGAACCACGGGGCTGAGTTTCGGAGTTTGGCGCGCCAAATCCTGCCGAATTATGATTTGGCTAATGCTGAGCTCGATAGGTGGACGGTTGTGCTAAGCTCCTAAAAGCTGCCCGCTTTCAGGCAACAACCAGCGAATCGAAGGCTTGGATGAGTGCCGAAGCAATCTGTTCCGGCATGCGGCCTTCGATGTGGTGCCGCGGCATGAAGGCAACCAACTCCCCATCACGAAGGATTGCTACCGACGGTGAGGACGGGGGCATGCCGGTGAAATAGCTTCGGGCTCGTTCGGTTGCCTCTAGATCCTGGCCTGCAAACACCGTTACAACATGATCCGGACGATTCGGATGTTCTAAGGCCATTCTGATGCCCGGCCTGGCAGAGCCAGCGGCACATCCGCACACACTGTTTACCACAACCATCGTAAGCCCCGGTTTGGCGAACGCTTCATCTACTTCTTCCGGAGTTCTCAATTCCTTGATTCCAATGCTTGTGAGTTCTTCTCGCATTGGTTTTACCAACATGGGGTCGTACGGCATTACTCGTCTGTGCTCCTGTCGTCAATGATATTCCTCAAATACTCCATGCCGAGTGGACCGGCGATGGCTTGAAAATCGGTTTCAAATTCCTGCCTCTTCTTAGGGGCTAGTGCGAAGGACCGCTGCAGGTAGGGCATGGCACTAACTGGCTGCCCTGCAGCGCATAGTGCCTTGGCCATGGCATAATACCCGTCAGCCCACTCAGGTTCGATATCCACACAGTGAGCAAAGGCTTGGAGTGCTTCCATAACGTCGCCTGACTCAAGCATGCTCGAGCCAAAGTCGAACCAGCATTCCAGATCATCCGGGTTTAGCTCTAATGCCATTCGGTAGGCACCAACTGCCTCCGATAGTCGATTGGCATTGTAAAGGGCATCAGCCTTGGCATACCACACATCACCCTGATTCGGATCAAGATCCAAGGCAGCCTCGTAGTCTTCCACGGCCTTATCGAATTGCTCGAGTGCATCGTAGCAGGTGCCCCTACCAAAGATGGATGCAATGTGCGAAGGTTCTATCGCCAGTGCCTTGGTGAACATCTCGATTGCCTCGGCATAGTTGCCTCTGTCTTCGAGTGACGAGGCAAGGTTATGCATCACCGGTACGTCCCGCGGGTCACTGGCATGAGCCATGCGGTATGCTTCGATGGCTTCGTCAATCTTGCCCAAGGCTGCCTGAGCGTTGCCCATGTTGTACCAGGCATTCACAAAGTCGGCCTTAATCACCGTTGCCATGTCGTAACAGGCAACGGCCAGCCGATGAGCGCCCTTTTTACCCAGAATCACGCCCTTGTTGAACCATGCATTGGCGTCGTACGGGTCTTGATTGATGAGCTTGTCGTACACGGCAGCGGCGTCGTCGAACTCTAAGAGCGACTCATGGCAATAGGCCAGTTCAAAAAGAGCGTCGCGAACAAAACCTTCCTGCCGTGCCAGGTATGTAAACAGCCGTTTGGCTTCGTCGAACCGAGCACATTTTTCCAGTATCATGGCCTTGGTGAACAAGGCATCGGCGTTGTCGGGCTCCATATCCAACACGCGCTCGATCACGGCGCTGGCGTCGTCTAAACGTCCAAGCTGCTCCAAGGCGATGCCACGGTTAACGGCTATCTCAACGTCAACCGGGTCAAGCTCGGCTGACCGGGTATAACATTCCAGGGCATCATGCCATCGGCCTAGGCTGCCAAGAGCGATACCCATCTTGTGCCAGGCATCGGCACTGTACGGAGCACTCTCTCGCCACATGCGAGCAAAGGTGAGAGCATCTTCGAACTTTTGGGTTTCCAGGCAGAAGTGGACAACGGACTCGAGGGCCTCGGGGCTTGGCAGACCATTCTGCCACTGGCCGCTGCGATGAGATTCACGAAACCGCTGAAGTGTTTCATCAAGGTTCTGAGCATCCTGCTCATCACCCGCATCGTCGTCACTAAAGTAGTCTAGCATGCCACGCTCGGTTGAAAAGAAACATCCGCTCGTAGTCGGACGCAATGTACGGCCGTTGTTCGAACGAGCCAATCGTTACAGGTTGATGTGGACAATGAACACTGCAAAACATTGGCAGGGAACTAGGCCACATCGAACACCAAAAACTTCAGATACGCCGTTTCAGGCATGGCCAATAATACGGGATGGTCGGGGGCCTGATTGCCGCGGTGCACAAGACGCAATGGCTTTCGCAATCGTGCTGCTTCGCGGTACACAATATCCAAAAGCTCATGTTCTGGAATGAGTTGCGTGCATGAAGCACTTACAAGAAGTCCGCCCGGTTCAAGGAGTTTCAGTGCGGCCCGGTTTAGCTCGGAATAACCGGACCGTGCCCCAGGCAGGGCAGACCGTGTTTTCGCAAACGATGGTGGATCGAGGATAATCATGTCCCACGTTCTTCCTTCACTTGCATGATCTCTGAGCACGTCAAAAACATTGCCTGTCTGAAACTCCACATTCTGCAGTTCATTGATGTGCGCGTGGTGTTTGGCGTGTTCAATGGCGTGTGCCGAACTGTCAACCCCTAACACCTTGGTGGCACCTCCTTTCGCCGCACAGAGGGCAAACCCTCCCACGTTGCAGAAGGCGTCCAGCACGCGCATCCCGGCAGCACGAGCACCAACCCATGAACGGTTGAGCTTTTGGTCAAGAAAGTAGCCCGTCTTCTGTCCACCTACTACGTCAACCTCCAGCCGAAGTCCATTCTCACGGAAAGGTATCCTGTCGGGTACGGTACCCCACAGCAGACCATCACGCAATTCCAAACCTTCCTTCACTCGTGTAGGCATTGAGTTACGCTCAACGATTCCCGTTGTCGTTGGGAGCACACGGCGTAGCGCCTCGCAGATCTCGTGTCGGCGTACATCCATTCCTGCCGAAAACATCTGTACTACCAGCGTGTCGGCAAAACGGTCCACAATCAATCCGCTAAGAAAATCAGCCTCGCCAAAAACTACTCGGTATGCTTCCTCGGCCGGAAGAAGGGTGTTGCGAAGCTCCTGCGCCCGACGGAACCGACGTTCGAAATACTCTACATCAACTGTTTCGCCAACGCCCCCTGCCATCCGTATCGCAATCCGTGATGTTGGGTGGTAGAAGCCAATGCCAAGCGGTCGTTCGTCGAAGGACAAAACGTGAACCACTTCTCCAGCGGCGGCGTCGGGTGTTACGGAGAGTTCATTACGAAACACCCAGAGGTGACCTTCCAGAATCCGGTGGTGTTCACGGGGTTTGAGTTTGGCGGTGTGCATACGGGAATTTATTGCTCGGAGTGAACCATTGCATTCGTAGGTTGTTCATCGAACGATGAGAACTAGATCCACTTGTCTTGCTATTGGTGCTGGGCTAATCGTATGGACCCTGCTGGCATCGCCTTGTGCAGCCCAGCGGCAATACAATGTGTGGCAGTTTGGCTACTATGCCGGCTTGGATTTTTCAGGGGGCTCACCAGTCGCGCGGTCGGCACCGTTTTATACGGACGAAGGATCAAGCATGTGGTGCCATCCCCTTACGGGTGCACTCATGTTTTCGACCGATGGTCGGCGCGTGTACCGTACAGATGGGTCTGTTATGCCCGGTGCAGCACAGTTGCGCGGTGGCCCATCGAGTTCACAGAGTGCATTGATTCTGCCCGATCCCACATTCCGCAGAGTGGAAGAATGCACTCGTTTTTATGTGTTCTGTATTGGCGACTTGAGTTCTCGACCCGAAGATGACGACAGTGCGCTTACAATGAATGTGGTTGACTTTTCTGTGGATCCTGCTGGCGTGATTACACAGTCCAACGTAGTAGTTGCCGAGGGTATGGCCGAAAAGCTGGTAGCAACACAACATTGCGACGGACAGAACATCTGGCTTGTTGTGCATGCCAAGGAGCATCCAACGTTTTATGCTTATAAGCTTACGAAGGATGGCTTAGAGCCGCCGGTGATCAGCAGAGTTGGGGCGGCCTACGTGCCGTCCGTTCGTAATGTTCGTGGAGGTGCATACGGGCAAGGTCTCATGGCATTCTCGCGCGACGGCACCAAACTTGCCATGGCCGTTCCGTTCAGTTATCGCACGGAAGTGTTCGACTTTAATCTGTATACCGGAGCAGTTACCAATCCCGTGATGCTGGATACTGTGAGCCGAAACTATGGTGTGTGTTTTTCTCCGTCGGGTTCGTTGCTCTACACCGTTGAGTGGGTGGCTGGTAACTCGCCGGGTCCTGTGGTGCGTCAATACGACGTACGTGGTGTGAGTCAGCCCATTCTGATTGGAACACTTGCCGACAATAACCGCGACCATGAGCTGGGAGGAATTCAGCAGGGACCGGATGGATCTCTGTGGCTTGCGGAATCGTTTGGTTTGGCGCGTATTGCTTCGCCCAATGTTCCGGGCGTTGGCTGCCAATTCAGAAGTCGCTTTCTTGGATTCCAGGCACCTGCTCGGATCATTGTTGGTCTACCCAACCTTGTAACGTCGATGCTCGACAATTCATTGCGTGAAGTATGTGCTCCTCCAATTGTTGTGATGGATTTCGACACGGTGGTGTGCCAAGGGGATAGTGCGATCTACACGGATCTGTCGAAGAACAAGCCAACCACCTGGGAATGGACGTTCGAGGGGGGTGAGCCTGCTAGCTTTTTCGGTAAGGTGCCGCCACCGATCTGGTATTTGCAAGAAGGCCACTACCGGGTTGTGCTTCGTGTGTCGAACCAGTACGGTGCCGACTCTGCCGAGTATAGGATTCACGTGCAGGGTGCACCTTCGATCAGTGCTGGCAACAGCATCGTTTTATGTGACAGTGCAGCAGGAACACTGCACGCCTCTGGTGGAGTTCGATACGAATGGGAATACAAGCCGGGTATTGGCAACCGCCTATCTGCCAATCCTGTTGTTCGGGTTTTCCAGCACACGCAGTTTGTTGTAAGGGGCTGGAGTGAAGATGGGTGCAGTGCCACAGACACAGTGTGGGTGTACGCCTATCCGCAGGGTAAACCACCACTGACGCTCATGGTGATTGCCGAAGCCAATCTTGCCGGTACCACGGCAACGGTGACTGTTGTAAAAGGTTCAGGTATATCCTCTGGTCCTTTCGATGTGGAGCTTGCACTCCCCAACGTAGCATTCTACGGACCCGTGGTTCTGCGTGGAACTCATGTATCAACCGTGGCATCAAATGCACAGCACACGTTGGTTCGAATACAGCCAGATGCCAACTCAGATACTCTTGCCGTTGTCGAAGCTCTCCTGCTGTTGTTTGAAGGCGAAGAAGAGGTTACGGTGCGCGGTATACCAACAGATGACTGTGATACCTTCTTCGAGGTTGCGGATTCGGTGACTAGTAACTCATGTGCATCTGAGAAGCGCGTTGTGAGGTATGGGTCTCAACCGATGGCTATTGTTGCAATACTGGCCGACGGGCGGACCGTCCACGTGCAGGGAAACCCACGTGCATACATGGAACTTTCTGCGTGGGACCTTCAGGGGAGGCTGTTGAGCAGCACTTCGTTCGGTATGACCGGTCGCTGGATGGCGGTGCAGTTACCAGAAGCCGTGCAAGGGCAAGTGCTCCTTAAGCTGCAGAGCGGTGCCGATATTTCTACACGGCTGTGTGTGATTAACTAACTGGTGTGGCACCGAGTAATGCCGCATGCTGGAGCCGACGACCGGACTTGAACCGGTGACCTGCTGATTACAAATCAGCTGCTCTACCAACTGAGCTACATCGGCGAAGCCGCAAAACTACACAATCACGTGGTTGCCTGGAATAGCTCCGGTGCTACTGCTTCTTCGATCATCTCGCACCAGATATGGCCGATGAGTATGTGACACTCCTGAATGCGGGCTGTGATGGATGATGGAACGACCACTGCGGCATCACACATGTCTGCCAGCACGCCGCCAGAGCCCCCTAACAATCCGATGCAGCACACTCCTCGGTGTTTGGCTGCCTGTACGGCAGCAACAACGTTCGCAGACGTTCCGCTCGTAGATATCGCAATGAGAACACTGCCCGGCTCTGCAAATGCCTCCACCTGCCGTGCAAACACGTGCTCAAATCCGTAGTCGTTGCCTCCAGCAGTGAGTACAGATGTGTCAACAGTCAGAGCCATCGCCTTAATGGAGCGGCGCTCTACACTGCTGCGTAATCGCACCACGAGTTCTGCGGCGATATGCTGACTATCGGCGGCACTGCCACCATTGCCACACAACATGATCAGTTTGTTTGCAGCTGCAGCACTGGCTAAACTATGTCCGCAAGCCTGGATGGCCTGGGTGTGAGAGGCTAGCAGATTCTGTTTGGCGTCGATACTCTGCTGAATGATTGCGCCGATGCGCTCGGTGGTGTAGGGGAGAGGCATGATTACCGCAACATCTCAATGTCGTCGTTTACAATGTACACGTAGTGAATCAGCTGACCTGCCTCGCCTAAATCGGCAGACATTTTCGTGTTTGTTGCAACCCGCGATGCGGGATAGCGCGAATCGAGTGGTACAAACATCTGCAGGCGGGCTTCGATAGTGGCTTTGTTGGCTGGCGTTCCCTCGATGTCGGAGAACGCATTGTCTACCGTAGCCTCCATGAGCACGACTGCTGTTGGTTTGCCAGCAACAGTATCGATCCGCTGGAAAGTTACCGTGCCATGGATCACACGTTCACCTCGAGCTGGTGGGTCGCCAAGTGTAGAGTCGAAGGCCGAAACGTTGATGGGCCATGTATCGCCAATCTTCACCGGCTTGCGCGGATCCATGATGCGTCCACTTTTGCGTCCGCCTTCCGAACGGATGAGCCCAACAAGGTCAGCAGACACTTGGGGGGGGACGGTATCACCTCGTACTGTATACACGTATCCGGCATCAGAAAAATCGCACTGAACAACGCTGCCTGTAGGGATGATATCTTCTGGTTTACCCTGAAATCGAACCTGGGCGTTGCGGATGGTAACGGTTTTCCGGGCTTCCTGCCCATCTTCCGTTACAGCCTGTACAGCACAGTTCCCACTCAGGATGGCATGCACGGTATCATTCTGCAACTCTACCGCACCATTAGGGCCTGGCATGCTCACAATGCTGATCCGTGTGCTTATTGCGCTAAGCAGATACTCGTCGAAGGGTTTGATCTCTCTTCCAAGTGAGAGTTCATAGGTCTGTTCACTCATTGCATCAGTAACGTGTGGAGCAAGGAATCCAAGGAGACCTGCCAACAGGTATGGCATGCACCTTCGACACATCATACCAGCATAGGTGTACTCATTCATGGCTCGCAATGTAGCTGTCAACATCAAACTTCCTTCTGCATCCATTGGCATTCATGTAGCGAATCTTCCCATACACGGGCCTCTCCGTCCACGCACGATCATGCAATCCACCGATGCTCCAAGCAATGCCTGCATATCCGTTCGGGTCCCTACCGTCAAGTTCATATACATCGTTCAGGTAAATCGCTGTTCGCAAGGCGTCTTCAGGTGTTGCGGACCACTCAAGGATTTTTTTGGCCCAGTACATGCGCATGTAACCATGCATCTTGCCTGTTCGAACAAGCTGACGCTGCGCAGCATTCCACAGTGCATCATGTGTACGTGCCTGCTCCCATTCCGGTAGCTCGTACACGTAATCTCGCTTATCCTTGCGGTGCTGATTCAATGTTAGTTGGGCCCATGCAGGGAAACCCTCGAACGAATCATAGGCAGAGCAGTAGTTGGTGTAGTTGTCGCTGAGTTCCCTTCGAACGATTAGCTCCTCCAGGAAACTCTCAGCTGCCGGCCGGAGAGATGGTTCCGATTCAGCAATGTGCGTTACTTCCAGTGCCAATCGCTGGGCACTCAGTTGACCGAAGTGGAGGTATGGTGATAACCCACTTTGCCCCTGTCTGGTTGGGTCGTTGCGATGTTCATACCGTTCAAGACCGGCAAGAAACTCCTTCATCGCAGTGCGAGCAGATTCTTCGCCGGGCGTTATCCACGACACGGGTGGAACTGATGTGTTCACCCGCAGTGATTCTCGCACTGCAGTCCAATTGGTAGGGGGCTGTGGCTTTGCCGCAACCGGATGTTTCACCAGAGGTGGGAACTGCTCAAGAAAGGTTGGCAGTAGCCGCTGGAGCTTGGGCCGAAGTGTATAGGCACCGAACTCCAGCTTTGAACTGGCCGTCCAGCAGGGCACAACATTGTGTGCATCAACCTGGTGAAATGGTACCGATGTGCTGTCTAATACCGTTCTAATCCAACCGGCCTTGATCTTCAAAGGCTCAAAGTCCGTGATTAGTAAACTGGCTTGGTTGTGTTCAACGTATGTTCTTATCGAAATGGGGGGGGAGCCACTGAGAAGGGTAAATGAGATGTTGTATGTGCGACAGGCCTGTTCAAGTTCTTCCAGTCCTCTCAACATGAAGTCGTACGCTCGCAGCGGTGCATCAAGAAACTCCGGTACCAGGCAGAACACCACATGGAGTGTGGTGTTGCGTTCAATTGCCATGTGCTGAGCATACAGAAGTGCCCAGTTGTCGTGTACCCGGCGGTCGCGGTTAATCCAGTAAACGATCGGTCCGTTGCCATGGGGTTGCATGCCCGGCGAACGCAAATCGCGAATGCGCTCTGGGCGAACCGTCATGGGCGGATCTCCACGCCTCCAAAGATGGCTGTGGCATCAACAAGCAGAGTAGGTGCATCCGGATTCTGTGGATTGATCACGTTCTTGTCGTCAATGCCACCAAAGATCGGTGTGCCTTTCACAACCACGTTCCATTCACGCGGTACTCTAATCTCTATGCCACCAAACACGGCTGTCGTTGTAAGACGTGCCAACTTACCCATCATTCGAGCATCACGCAGGTCGCATTCCACACCTCCAAAGATGGCCGTTAGTTCGCCACCCGAAAAGTCGCTCGAAGTAACGCGTGTTTCAACGCCGGTAAAGAGTGCTGACCGGTCTATTCTGGATCCATCGTGGCTGATGTGGCCGAGTGAATCGGGGTCAGCAGTGTAGTCTTTTTTTTTCCATCGTGAGCTGATGAACGAGAGTCCGATGAGTATCAGCACAATTGGCCAGAATGCACTCCAGAAACCTCCTGGAAGGTGTCCGAGTTTGGAAAGCTGCAAAAGTGCGCCGATGGTAAAGATGATTCCCGAACCCACAAGTGAACCCGATCCGGTTGCAAGCTGTGCCACGGCGATGAACATCAGAAGTGATGGCCACCACATACCGAGGATTCGACCAAATTCAATGTCGACGAATGCATCCAGCAGAAGGCCTGCACCAATGACAACGAGGATGAGGCCCAACCAAAAACCGAAACCCGGTCCGCGTTGTGCTCGGCCAAACTGCATGTTTACGGAATGTGAAAACGAGGTCTGTTGTTCGCTCATGTTATCCTCCGAGTGTTAGAAAGGGGCCATGCTACGTGTGACGTCCTGGACGGTTGCGACAACTTCTTCGATGTTCGCTGGTGTGAGTTCAGGGTAAATCGGCAGCGAGAGCACAGTACTGCACAGAGCATCGGTGATTGGGAACTCTTGGGATGACGACGGTACGTTTGCAAAACACGCCTGTCTATGAAATGGCACTGGGTAGTACACTTCCGTGCCAATGCCTCGATCCTGGAGGAGCTTTCGAACGGTATCGCGATTCTGAACGCGGATTGTGTATTGGTTGAAGATGTGATTGTCGGGGGCTGATCCTGAATTGATGGACTGCGGAAGGAGCACTGTGCTGGTTTCGAATGACTGCGAATGGTGAGCCCCCTTCGATAATCCGGCTTCAACGAACAGGCGCTCGTACTGAGCTGCGTTTGTTCTTCGTGCGGCATGCCATCCCGGAAGGTGAGGGAGTTTGGCACGAAGCACGGCAGCCTGCATTGCGTCGAGCCTGAAGTTGCCGCCTATGAATGCATGATAGTACCTAGGCTCCATCCCATGATTGCGCATCTGCCGAAGATGAGCAGCAAGGCTGGCATCGTTAGTGGTAACGAGTCCGGCATCACCGAAAGCACCCAGATTCTTGGTGGGATAGAACGAGAAACAACCCATCAGGCCTATACTGCCAACGCGCCTTCCATCAGCCGTTTGAGTGCCTATGGCCTGCGCTGCATCTTCGATAACCGGGATGCCATGCCGATCAGCGAGCTGCATCAGATCATCCATGGGTGCTGCCTGGCCAAAGAGGTGTACTGGAACGATGGCCTTTGTGTGGCTCGTGATCGCCTGTTGTACCGTTGCCGCTGTGAGCATGAAGCTCTGTGGCTCTACATCCACGAACACGGGAGTGGCTCCCAATCGTGACACACACCCTGCAGTGGCAAAGAAGGAAAAGTTTGGCACGATCACCTCGTCGCCCGGACCCAGTCCCAGAGCCATGAATGCCATAAGCAGAGCATCCGTTCCGCTGCTTACGCCAACGGCATAGTTCACGCCCAGATAATCAGCCAGCTCCTCCTCGAGGGCGGCTACTTCAGGACCCAGAATGCATGCCTGACTCTCGGCAACCCGAAGCAATGCAGCGTCAAGGTCGGCTTTTAGTGACTGATATTGAGCTTTGAGGTCGAGTAACGGTACCATGTACAAAGCTACCAAGAGCGTCGCACCATATTTTTGACGTCTTGCACAACAACTGTATTCCTAAACGAGGCAACAATGATTATCGGAGTCCCAAAAGAAATCAAGCCGCTTGAGAAGCGGGTGGGCATGACGCCCGGTGGTTGCGAGATGATGATTCGCAATGGACACCACGTTATCGTGCAGCGCAGTGCTGGCGAAGGCAGCGGATTTGACAATGAGCGGTATACCACCGTTGGGGTGGAGATGGTAGACACTGCAGAGGAAGTGTACCGTAGGGCCGATATGATCGTGAAGGTCAAGGAGCCCATTGCTCCGGAGTATCCGTTGATTCGTGAAGGCCAGGTGCTGTTTACCTATTTCCATTTTGCAGCATCGCGAGAGCTAACCGAGGCCATGGTAAGCAATGGCTCCGTGTGTATTGCATACGAAACCGTTCAGCGCGCCGATGGATCGTTGCCGCTACTCATCCCCATGTCGGAAGTTGCTGGCCGAATGTCCACGCAAGAGGGTGCAAAGTACCTGGAGCACCCTATGGGTGGTCGGGGTGTGCTCCTTGGCGGCGTTCCTGGTGTAAAGCCAGCAAACGTGATGGTTCTGGGTGGCGGCGTTGTAGGTACACATGCGGCAAAGATTGCAGCAGGATTTGGTGCCCGCGTTACCATCTTTGATAACAACCTGTACCGCTTGCGCTACCTTGACGACGTAATGCCGAAGAACTGCGAAACGCAGATGTCGACTGCCGCAAACATTCGGGAAGCAGTGGTAGAAGCAGATCTGGTTATTGGTGGCGTTCTTATCGTTGGTGCCAAGGCTCCGCACCTGATCACGAGAGACATGCTCCGCCTCATGAAGCCAGGCAGTGTAATCGTTGACGTTTCCGTTGATCAAGGCGGATGCGTAGAAACAAGCCGACCGACTACACACGACGATCCAACCTTTGTTGTGGATGGTGTTGTGCATTACGGTGTGGCAAACATGCCGGGCGCAGTTCCATATACATCGACCCTAGCGCTTACCGGAGCTACGCTTCCATACGCCATTGAACTTGCAAACAAGGGATGGGAAGAAGCTGTGCAGGCCAACCGAGAACTGCAACTAGGGGTAAATGTTGTTCGGAATACCATCGTGTATCAAGCAGTTGCCGAAGCCTTCGATATGCCGTATCGGGACCTCCATTCCGTAATGGGCTGGTAGCCAGCCATCGTATGAACAAGCTTCCTGCACGGTGTGTGGTTCACAGTGTTCTTGTTCTTCTGTTCATGCCGTTGCTGGCGTGTGCACAGGACGTGCAGGTACCGTTTGACGGCACCGGCAAGGTGTTCGTGATTACCAGGCAGCTACAAGAGCAACACAACTTTCTGCTCGTTGAAAACGGTTTCGTCGAGGCAAGTCTGTTTCGCAACCCCGAAGGACAACACTGGCTTGAGTTTATCTATGAGCGCCGGGATGGCCGAGAACGTCAGCGCGTCCCTATCTCCGTTGCAGATGTTCTTGAGTTGCGCGAAAGGGTTGACAAAGTTGTCGTGGAAAGTGGCCTAGACACGATCGTTCACAAACCTGTTCCGCTAGAAGCTCGGAATGAAACGCGGATCGAGGGTACCACTGATCCGCAGAGCGGCCGTACTGGTTTACTGGTTGGAACCACCTTATGGGGAATGGTGTACGGACCATTCATAGTCAGCGCTGCTGATGCCGAAACGGAAGCTTTTGTGGCCAGCTTTTTCATTGGCGGCGGAATCGGTTTTGCCATTCCAGCTGTGCTAACGAGTTCGATTGCTGTTTCTGATGCATCACGAGAGATGGCCTTGAGTGGATTGTTTCAGGGACTAGGCCATGGCCTCATGATTACTGGCTTACTGTTTGGTTCCGAGGCACCAAGCTACAACGTTCCGTTTGCCCTTGCAGCGGCGGTTGGAGTAACCGAAGCTGTGGCTGGATTTGTGCATGCGGCCAATACAACCATGTCGGCCGGGAGGGCAGGTGCCATAACCAGCACCGCGTTTTTCGGTAGTGTGATTGGCGGAGAACTGGCAGCGATTGCGTTAAGCGACCTTAACCATGTGAGCGATGTTGCCGTCCGCCTTGCCTCAGGTCTTGGCCTTGCAGGAGCCGTTGCAGGGATTGTAGTCGGCGACAAACTAGCCGATCACTATCACTTCACACTTGGTGATGCCACGGCATATACACTCACCAGCTTGTACGGAGCAGCCTTACCGTACTTCACAGTGTTGCCGTTTGTTGACGAACCTTCCATCTGGTTGCCAGCCGTTGGTTTGGCAACAACAGCATTGGGGATGTATGGTGGTTTGCAGTTGGTGAAAAGTCAGGACTTCCGGACCTCCGACGGCACCGGCATGATACTAGGATCCATCGCAGGAACCTTGGTTGGTTTTGGCGTTGCCTCTTTAACGAACCTTGAGGAAGGTGCTACACCACTGATTTATGGGACCTCACTTGCAGGATTTATGCTTGGACTGGCCTTGGCGTCACCGTCGTCCGATGGATCGCTGATGGGGAAGTTGGACTTACTCATCAACCCATTGGCACCGTTCATGGCCAACAACCTGGCACCTGGAACGCAGTTGCCAGTTGCGTCGGTAACCTATCGTTTTTAGCTGACCGCCTGTCTGTGCACAAAGCAGTACGCGGCGGAGATGTTGTCTGTCTCTAAAACCTACCACACACAGTATGTCACCATCCAGCCTCGCAGAACAGCACGCACAAACCCTTCATGCAGCCATGGAGGCAAATCGACAACGAACGTTTTTTGCACACTGGCCAGAGCCCCCTTCAGGAAAGATCTATGGCGAAACGGCAAATGCAGATGGTCAGGCTGCATTCGAATCGTGCTTGAACAAGAGATTTGATGGACTGCTGCAAGCTGGCTCGACGGGTTGGGTTGGCAACGAGGCATCACCGTGGGGATTTACACTGGGCGTTACCTATCCGTATACGCCAGTACATGCCTTGGTAACGCAAGCCTCCAACGCACAGGAAGCCTGGCAACGATTGCAGCCGGTAGAGAGGGCAGGTGTACTGGTGGAGGCGCTGGAAAGCGCATCAAAACGGTTCTTTGAAATCGGGTATGCTACCATGCATACAACCGGTCAAGGTTTTGTTATGGCATTCCAGTCTAGCGGACCACATGCTTTCGACCGCGCATTGGAGGCAACGGCCATGGGGTTGCTGGCGCAACAGACGTTTGTTGATTCCGTGCGGTGGACGAAGCCGATGGGCAAAACGGATGTGAGTATCGACAAACGATATCATATCGTTCCGAAAGGGGTAAACCTTGTAATCGGTTGTAGCACATTTCCCGTATGGAACAATGTTCCAGGGATGTTCGCTGGCATGGTTACGGGCAACAGCGTGATTGTTAAGGCACACCCCGGAGCTGTGCTGCCCATTGCAATCGTGGTTGCAGAAATCCAGGCAACGCTGGCAGATGCTGGCTTGGACCCGCATGTGGTTCAGCTTGCCGTTGACACTCTCGAGAACCCCATTGCTCTCGAACTGGTTCAGCACCCTTCCATTCAGTTGATTGATTACACTGGTGGTCCAGCCTTTGGCAAACGAGTGGAAGCCGAAGCTGCTGCCTCCGGCAAGATCGTATTCTCGGAAAAGGCTGGCGTGAACTGCGTGATCATCGAGAGCGTGTCTGATTTGGACAAGGCGCTGGACAACCTTGCATTCTCTCTGTGCCTCTATTCAGGCCAGATGTGCACGGCTCCGCAAAACATCTTCATTCCTTCCGGAGGAGTGATGGTAGGGGGCTCTGTAATGCCTGCACAGGATGTTGTTGCCAGACTGGTTGAACGCATTGATGCGCTAGTGGGCAATGAAAAAGCAGGACCTGGAACTCTTGGCACTATACAGAATTCGGCAACAATCCAGCGAATACAAGAGGCACGGTCATTGTCTGCATCGGTGATTCGCGAAAGTGCTCCCATCATGCAGCCCGGCTTCGAGATGGCTCGCACGGCATCTCCGCTCGTATTACTAACGGATGCCACGCAGGAAGAAATCTTTGCACGCGAATGGTTCGGCCCGATAAGCTTCGTTGTTCTCACCGGCTCGTTCGACGAAGCCGTTACGCTTGTTGCAAAAAGTGTCCGCGAACACGGTGCACTCACGGTTCTGGTGTATACCACGAATTCGGACAATGTGCGAAAGGCTGAGCAGGCGATCGTGCGGGCAGGTGCGCCTGTTGCCTTCAACTTCGATAGCATGGTGTGGGTGAATCAGTCTGCGGCATTCTCAGACTTTCATGGCACCGGAGCAAATCCTGCAGGAACAGCCACCTTTGCAGACCTGAGTTTTGTTTCCAACCGATACAACGTTGTAGGTGTGCGGGAGCAAGTAACTGCAGGCCTGTGATCGCAACTGATTCTGGCAGTGTTCTTGGGACTATGTGTGGCATGAACCAGCTTAGGAGAGTGCCTGATCAAGGTCGGCCAGAAGGTCGCCAAGATCTTCGACTCCAACGCTGAGCCGAACAAGCCCACTGGTGATGCCAAGGCGCTCTCGTTGTTCGGCGGGAACGCTACCATGCGTCATGCTTACAGGATGGCAGATCAGGGATTCTACACCTCCTAGGCTTTCGGCAAGTACGAAGAGTTTTACTCTCGACGTAAAGTCCATGGCACGTTCCAGCGAACCAAGTTCAACACTGATCATGCCCCCGAACCCATCCATCTGCCGAGCAGCCAGGGCATGCTGTGGGTGAGTTGTTAGACCTGGGTAATGAACGGCAGGTATATCGGTCCTTGCGGATAACCACTCTGCAATAGCCTGAGCGTTTGCACAGTGGCGCTCCATGCGTAGGTGCAGGGTGGATGCTGATCGTAAGCACAGCCAGCATTCGAATGGCCCGGGTACGGCACCTACAGCATTTTGGATGAAGTGCAGTTGTTCAGCGATTGCGGAATTGTTGGTACTAACGATGCCGTGCACAAGATCACTATGCCCACCAAGATATTTGGTTGCGCTGTGTACTACGATGTGTGCTCCGAACTCATGGGGGCGTTGCAGAAATGGGGAGGCAAACGTATTGTCTACAACAAACAGGGCACCGATCTCGGTTGCAAGAGCCGCTATTGCTGCGAGATCAGTGATCGTCATCATCGGATTTGTAGGGGTTTCCGAATAGATCATGCGAGTGTTCGTACGCACTGCAGTGCGTACGTTCTGTACATCTCGCATGTCTACAAACGAGAAACTCAACCCGAATCGCTCAAGCACTTTGGTGGCAAGCCGGTAGGTTCCGCCGTACATGTCTTCGGCCATGATTACATGATCTCCGGCATTCAGTAGGCGCATCACGGCATCGATGGCTGCGGATCCACTTGCAAAGGCTGCTGCATCCAAGCCCCCTTCCATCGCAGCAAGGTTGCGCTCCCAGCGAGACCGGGTGGGGTTCTGCGTCCGCGCGTATTCCCAACCCTTATGCTTGTCGATAGCTTCCTGTGCGTAGGTAGACGTTTGGTAGATAGGAACCGTTACGGAACCGGTAAGCTGATCCGGCTCCTGACCAACATGAATGGCCTTGGTGGAGAATTTCACGTAAACCTGAAAAAGTGGTGCTGCCTAACGGCTCAGGTAGAACTTCTCGGCACGACGGAAGTTGGAGCCTTGCAGAATACAGATGTACACGCCTTCGGGCAGATCGGAGATCGAGGTGGTGTACTCGTGCTCACCCTTGGAAGCAGGGCCACGATACACGTCAGTCATCCTCTTGCCAAGCATGTTGAAGATGGCCAGATCCACTTGCTGTTGGTCTGTTGCCAAATCAACCTTCGCCTGCAGAACATCGGGTGTGGCTCTTACAGAGATGATGCGGCTCTCCGTCTTGGACGTGTCGTTGGCAACATTCACCTTGGCGGACTTTGTTGCTGCCCTTTGGCCCATGGCGTTTACAACAACCTCGGCAGCGGTAAGTGCAGGTGATGTGAGTGTTGCTGGCACGGACGATGTTTTGGAAGGGGCTTTCCGACTCTTATCAGCAAACACCTCTCCCGCCGCGATCATGAGGAACACAACCGTGAAAAAGGTGGCCAGCACTGGCCGAGCGATATGATGCAGCTTTCTTTGCATGCTAGATGCATGTTGCCATGACAAAAGTATGTAGAAGGCCTGTAGCGTGCAACCCAAACGTTGGCATTGCCATTCCGTGCCCAACAACACCCTCTTAGAAAACGGAAGGGGCCCGGCGATGCGGGCCCCTGGTTGAGTCAATGGTCGTGCCAGATTACTGGGAAACAACCAGTCTCTGGCTAGCAGAATAGTCGGCACAGGTGAGGCGAATGAAGTAGGTTCCGTTTGGTAGGGACGAGGCTGGGAAGGACAGGCTGTATTCACCGTCGTCCAGGCGTGAATTCACGAGGGTAGCCACTACGTCGCCACTGGTGCTCACCACATCGATCCGTGCCGGAGCTTGAATGCCTATTCCAAAGTCCAAGTGAACCACATCGGACGAAGCGGGGTTTGGCGTTGGCGGTTTTAGAGAGAATTGGGCAGAACCCAACGAGATGACTCGTTTGGTAAGAGCACAATTCACAATTTCTGTGGTAGAGCCGGTGGTAGACACTATCAGGCATGGACGCTTTAGGTCAACCTCGAGATTTTGTGCTTGGTCGAAGTTCGGGCCAAGGAGAAGTGTGCCGCGGAAAGTGAAGAGTGTTCCATTTCCTGGAATCGGAGTAGTGCCACTTGCTGTGAAGCTTAGGCGCGACCGCACGTTGTCAATTTGTGTGCGGACGGGTTCGCTAATCGTCCAGTCAGCTGGTAGAGCACCTTTAGTGACTGACCCCGGGGTATAGCTGAATGAAAGGGTTTCGTAGATCACGTCGGCTGTGAATTGTGTAACTCCAGCCCGAGCCCATTGCTGAGCGTCTCCAGCAACTGCGAATGTTATGTCAGAGTCTGTCTCGGGGTTTACCGTCTGACCGCTCTTGTTGTTGGTCAAGGCAAACGAGAAAGGTAACACGAAGCCAACCCCTGTGAGCTCGGCATACGTGTCCGGACGAAGCTCGTTCTGATCCCCTTCTTCGTAGTTGCGCACATGAACACGAGCATTATACGTGCGATCAGCCCACGGTGCAGCATTTGGTTCCGTTGGGGTGAAGCGAACCACAACTCTGATGGAAAGCTGTGCTGGCACGAATACCGGAAGTGTTGCTGGCGCTCCCAGTGGATCAATGATGTTGATGATCTGGAAGGCTGCTGCGTCAGGACCAACGATCTGAAGATCACGGATCTCCAGTGCAGTGGTTCCACCACCAGTGTTGGTAATTACGAACTCCTGTGTTGGTGCTTCGCAGTTTGCGAGGAGTCTACCGAAGTCAATGTTCGTTACAGTGATATCTGGTCCGGTGCACCCGCCTACAGTAAATTCTTCTGTTGCCGTTGCGGGCGAGGAGATTCCAGTGTCCAGGCCATTCCCTGGGATCGCATCGTGCAGAATGTTGATGGTGAGGGCACTGCCTCCGTTGTTCCCATTTCCGCGAGTAAATACAACCGGGAAGCGCACCGTATTCGAACCTGGAATGTGTGAAACGGTAAAGGTAGGAGGTGGCGGCGGTGCTCCCCATTGCCATTGTGGATCAGTTCCCGCAGCAAACTGCACGCTGCAGGTAAGATCCATGTTGCCATCGTTGGTAATAACCAAGTCACGCGTTGCACCTACACCTTCGGGGGTTTCGGCACACGTCATCGTTGCACCTTGCGTGGTGATTGTAGGGAGGATCCCCACACCTTCCAGCTTGGCTGTCCGTTCTGCCGCTTCGGCTTCGAGCCACACAGGACGAATGGTTTCCGAGTATACCTGGCGTGCTGCAGGACGGAATTGCACAACAACCGTTACGGAATCGCCATTAGCTAGCGACACATTTGTTGCCGGGTTGCCATTGTAGAGTAGTCCGTTGATCTTGAAAACGAAGTTCGCATCTGTACTTCCTGCGGGGTAGTACTTGCTTCCGTCGAGGAAGGTAACGTCGGTGAGCGTAAGTGGCTGGTTGCCCGTGTTTTTAACGTAGATAAGCCCTTGATGCAGCGTGTTTACTCTCCGTTGAAACCAGTCATAGCCGCTGATGAACGGTCCTGGACTCTGAGTTTCGCCGATCCATGTGGAGATACTGTCTGGTCCATCCCCATTATTCTCGAACGTCACGTCGATACTGTCTTGCCCAACGCTACTGCGTTCGTAGCAGATCTCAGTAACGAACACCGTTCCACCTGGCAGTACAATGAATGGCACTGGAGGCGTTGTAGGATTCGAAACAGTAAAGTTGGTTCCTGCAAAGCCTGTTATCGCGGAAACAACCAAGGTGTCGGAGCCTGGGTTATGTACGCGGATACCTGTGCCCTTGCAGGTACGTTGGTTAACCCCTACTACGCCGGCATCGAAGTCATCAACTTCGATTCTTGGTATAGCAGCCACTCCAATCATCGGAAGTCGGAAGGGAGCGCAGGTGGTTACGATCTCAACCGTGTCCCTGTCTTTGTCGGATTGCACATTCGATGTTTCGCGTGTGCCTGTGTATTCAAGGGTCAGCGTAATGGACTGGCCATCGGCAAGATCAACAACTGGTGGTAAGCCGCCAGATACAATACGGAAATAGGTGCCCAACAGAACGTTAGAGGTAGTTAGCTGAATGGTCTCGCCAGATCGGTTGAAAATCTGCAATGGAAGTGTTCGGCTGCCACCAAGCCGCAGTTTCCCAAAGTCCAACACTGGTGGTATGAATTCAAGCTTGGGCGCAAAGTACCAGATGGTATCGCGAGTGTAGTTACCGGCCCAATCGTAAACGTCAAACACGCAATACGCATCCTTGGTTTTGTCAATTACTTCCCACCGGAACTTGTAGCGATAAAAGGGCGGGTCCCGTGTTATTGGTGGCTCACTTGTTAGGTGTACAAGTCGATAGTTGCGGTTGTTTTCTCCAAATACGGTATCAATAAGGTAGATGCCAGTTTCAACCTGGTCAGTGTCTTTTGGTTCGGGCAACGGAGGATCTGGAATATTGCGGAGTTCCGTTGCCTCAAACTCAAAATCGCCGCAATCTTCAGTGAAGGTTAACAGCGGAGGCAATGTGTCAACAGCGATAGTTGGGCGGAATCCCGACGCAGCAGGCCATCCATAGGAGTTCACCTGCCCGAATCCAAAGATGTAACCACCGAACTTTACCTTGCCATTACCACTGATGGTATGGGCTGCTGCCGAGCTTTGAAAGTCAATGGTCACCCAGTGAAGATTCTTCCCCATGTGGTTGTTCAAGAGCGTGGGGTTGATACTCTTGGGATGATCCCACACGGTCTGCCCGTCAATCTTCAGTGACTTTAGATTATCGACGTAGTTAGGGTCGGCAGTGTCGGCCCAAACGATCAGGTTAAGCTTGTGTATCGAAAAATCGGGCGTCGTTGGAGATTGAAAAATGGTGTTAGGAATGAATTGTTCCTGAGGCACCACGTTGATCATGAATGGGTCGTGCAAATCATCGCCATCAAAATTCGCGGAGCAGGCATACTGCATCACGAAGATTGGTTTATCCGCTTCCCATACGCTGTATCCATGCGTGAGCGTTGTTGGCACTGTGCTCTGGGCAAGGTCAGCAAACTGTCCGGCGTTCAGCTTACCACCGGAGTTGCCAAGCAACCGTTTCGTTGTCTTGTCATAAAATTTCAGCGTCCAAGCCGTGTTGTCCTGCGAAGCTATCACCCGAAACACATCACCTTTCCCATTCGGGTTTGTTCCTGCCCGCATGTACTCAACGGAAACGTATCGTTTGCCCCACGTATCTACCGGTGGCGTCATTTCACACAGGTGATCCCTGCCATTGCCGTTCTGAAGCAAGTTGGGCATGCTTGTGCGCGAATGAAAAGAAATGAAGCCCACGGGTACGTTACTGGTGACTTCGCTACCGGTAAGGTCAAATACGCCTCTTGTTAGTCCATTGCCCATTACGGCATATACGTCACCCCGCTGCAGGCTTACCTGCCAGCTGTCTCCGATGTTCTTACCGCCCTTCGTGGTGGCCAGGCCTTGTCCTTCACCGCGCAGGCGGATGTTGATGATAGTGTTGTCTTCCTTGGCAATGACCAGAAACCCAGAATACCACTGTCTGTTGGGAAGCTTTTCATCGAAGTCGTAGTACGAAGTGGCGATATACTTTTTCCCAAAGGCCACAGAGGGGATGGCGAGGTAACCATCTGACGTCTGATACTTGGCATTCAGCACGTACACAGAAATCGGGTGCTTTGCCGTGATGCGAATGGCCTTGCGCACAGGTGTTTCTGACTCACGAACTTCCCACGTCCAAAACGTTTCACGATTGGCATCGGACAGAACCCTGATCTCTCCAGCCTTGATTTGTCGTTTATACGACGTCTCGGTAGCAGCGTCCCATACCTCAATTTCCGTGTCGTAGGCTGATGCAACCTGCACGTCTAGAGACAAAGCAGGGTAGCCAGAGCTAAGCTCATTCGGAGGGATGGCAATCCAGAATTCCGTTCCAACCGATCCGTTGATGATCTGTGGCATGGGCACATTCTTGTCCACCTTCTGTGCCGTTCCTACAACAGCACACAGAGCCAAAGCAAGAGCAATGCCGAATGCGCGAACGTAGTGTTGAGTCATGTGAGTCTTCCTCCGGTCTACTACTGGTTATTGTTCAACGTCAGAGCTGCGATCCATGCAGGGATACACACAACAATCCTATCCCCGTGAAAGGGTAGTCTTTGCCTACGTGCAGTATAACAAAAAGGACTTCACCGAGTTACACACCTTCGTACTTTTGCCTCCCACGTTCCACCTGCCAAAGCCCCCTACCAAAGCATGGATACTGTAGAAAGCACATTGCTTGACTTCAACACCACAACCTTTTCGAATGGTCGGCGCGCTCCAGAGGAGTTTGCGGAGATAGCCAAGGAGATACGGAGAGACATAATTCGATCGCTCGTACGCGCCGGATCCGGGCACTCCGGTGGACCGTTGGGGTCGGCAGACGTCTTTGCCGTGCTCTACTTCGGCGGAGTCATGCGCTACCGACCGGACGATATGCAGTGGAACGGCAGGGACAGGTTTGTTCTCTCTGCTGGGCACATGGCTCCGGTGTTGTATAGCACCTTAGCCAATGCAGGGTGCTTCCCGAAGGAGGAGCTCGGTACGCTGCGCAAGTTCAACACGCGGCTGCAGGGTCACCCCGGACGCGATATGCACCTGCCTGGCATCGAAACCTCGTCCGGCTCACTCGGGCAGGGCATCTCGATCGCTGTTGGCATGGCCATGGCAGATAAGCTGCTTGACGCAAACGATCGCCGAGTTTTCTCCCTAACGGGCGACGGCGAACTGCAGGAAGGCAGCGTGTGGGAGGCCGCAATGGCGGCTGCACACTTCAAACTTGACAACTTTTGCTGGATCATTGACAACAACGACTGTCAGATTGATGGTCGCGTGCCCGACGTGATGAACGTATACCCGATTGACGACAAATGCAAGGCATTTGGCTTTGACACTATCGTGGTGGACGGGCATGATTATGCCGACCTGATCCGTGGATTTGACCACTTTCTGTCCAACCAGTCGCAGGGCAGTGGAAAGCCCACAGCAATCATCGCAAGAACGTACATGGGCCATGGTGTAAGCTTTATGAACGACAAGTTTGAATGGCACGGGAAACCACCCACAATGGAACAAGCAATCGTAGCTCTGGAGGAATTGGCCTGATGGAACTGCTTGGACAAAAGCCTACTCGGCATGGATTCGGCGATGGTTTGGTGGAGCTTGGTGAGCGACACGACAATGTTGTGGTTCTCGGTGGCGACATCACCGGGTCCGTTATGACGTCGCTTTTTCAAAAGCGCTGGCCCAACCGTTTCTTTTCCATCGGCATTGCCGAACAGAATGCAACAACCATTGCGGCTGGACTTGCCCTTAGTGGCAAAATCCCGTTCTTCGCATCGTACGGTGCATTCTGTGCCCTTCGAAATGCCGATCAGCTACGCATTAGCGTGTGCTACAACGAAGTGAACGTTAAGATTGGTGGTGGTCATGCTGGCATTAGCGTCGGACCCGACGGAGCAACACATCAGGTGCTTGAAGAGATAGCCTTTCTGCGTACGCTACCGCACATGACGCTCCTTGTACCATGTGACTACGAAGAGGCGCGTAAGGCAACCATTGCCATGGGGGAAATGGTTGGACCAGCCTACATTCGCTTTGGGCGTTCACCCGTTCCGCTGTTTACAACAAGTGCAACTCCCTTTGAAATCGGCAAGGCGTATGTTTTGCGTGACGGTATCGACGTTGCCATTGTGGCTTGTGGTGCAATGGTTTGGGAGGCTCTTACTGCTGCCGAACACCTTGCAAAGGATGGCATTCAGGCTCGCGTTATCAATGCCCCTTCCATCAAACCATTCGATCATGCAACGATTACGGAAGCTGCCAGGGACTGTGGTTGCATAGTGACTGCAGAAGAGCACCAGGTGCATGCAGGCCTTGGTGGAGCCGTTGCAGAAACCACAGCCAAGAATGCACCGGTACCCATAGAGTTTGTAGGCGTCAAGGACACCTTTGGTGGATCTGGGGAGCCGGAGGAGCTTATGGAGAAGTTCGGACTTACGTGGCGTGAAATCGTTGCCGCCGCTCGGGTAACCATGCATCGCAGAGACAAAGGCAGCACCGGCGTGCGAGCTATTAAGGATGTCCCGGACTACGCCTAGCATCGCCATCACCGATCCGGTACTACTCCGAATTGCAACCATCGCACACGATCACAACGTGCCCGCCTACGTTGTAGGCGGTTTTGTGCGCGATGCACTGCTTGGCCGTGAACGAACGGATATCGACGTTACCGTTGTTGGAGACCCCTTAGCCTTTGCCCGCACCGTGGCAGAAGTGTTCTCAACTCATACCGTGGAATACGAACGATTCCGAACAGCAATGGTGCCAGCCTTTGGTCGCACCATCGAGTTTGTGGGCACCCGTATGGAGCAGTACGAAGAAGGCTCCAGAAAGCCAATCGTTGTGGAAGGCACGCTGCAGGATGATCTGCGCAGGCGAGACTTCACGGTAAACGCCATGGCGGCTTCGCTCGCTGCGAACACACTCGGAGAAATCGTTGATCTCTTTGATGGTATGGCCGACCTTCAGGCAAAGGTGCTCCGAACACCGCTCGACCCCGCGGTAACGATGAGCGACGATCCGCTCCGTATGATGCGCGCCGCACGGTTTGCAGCCCAACTCAACTTCACCATTCATCCACCTGTGCTCCAAGCCATCCGGAGTATGCACGAGCGCATCCGCATCATTTCGCAGGAACGCATTACCGATGAGTTCCTCAAGATCCTTGCCGCCCCGCGCCCGTCAGTCGGTCTCTCCATCCTTTTCGAAACCGGATTGCTTGCCATCATCTTTCCAGAGGTGCACCAACTTGCTGGCGTAGACCTTGTGATGAAGGGGGCTCGGGAGTACGCACACAAGGATGTTTTCCGTCACACCCTCAAGGTGGTTGACAATGTGAGCGAAATGTCGGACAACCTATGGCTGCGTTTTGCGACGTTAATGCACGACATTGCCAAGCCTCGAACGAAGAAGTTTGTAGACGGGCATGGATGGACGTTTCACGGGCATGAAGACCTTGGTGCGCGGTGGCAGGAGCGAATCTTTCGACGAATGAAGTTGCCGCTTGAGCACCTAGCGTATGTGCAAACACTTGTTCGGCTACATCAGCGACCCATGCAACTCGTGGATGATGGTGTAACGGACAGTGCCATACGCAGGCTTGCCGTGGAAGCGGGTGATGCCATCGATGACTTGTTCCTGTTGTGCCGTGCGGATGTTACCACCCGCAATCCTAAACGCGCCGAACGCTACCTTCGCAACTACGACGAAGTAGAACAAAAACTCAAGGATGTGCGCGAAAGAGACAATCTCCGCGCATTTCAGAGTCCCGTTCGTGGAGAGGAAATCATGGAGATCACCGGCCTGGAGCCGTCGCGCACGGTAGGTTATTTGAAATGGATGCTCGAAGAGGCCATTCTGGATGGTGTGATCCCCAATGAACATGATGCAGCAAAGGCATACCTTATGCAGCATCTGGACGATTGGGTTGCACAAGCCTCTACTGCCAGGTTTGGGAGGCGTGGATGAGAATTATTCCGTATGGGGGCATCACACCCACACTCCATGAAACCGTGTTCGTTGCCGATGGAGCCGTGATTCTTGGCGACGTAGCGATTGGTGCCAACAGTTCCGTGTGGTTCAACTGTGTACTGCGTGGTGACGTGCATGAGATTAGGATTGGTGAGAGAACTAACATTCAGGACCTCACCATGTGCCACACAACGTACAACAAGAATCCCTTGCATATCGGCAATGATGTTACAATCGGTCACAAAGCCATGCTGCATGGCTGTACCATCGAAGATGCCGTGCTTGTGGGCATGCAGGCTACCGTGTTAGACCGCGCCGTGGTACGGCACCATAGCATGATTGCTGCTGGCTGCGTAGTTCGCGAAGGCTTCGAAGTACCAACCGGCACGCTTGTGGCCGGTGTGCCTGGCAAGATTGTTCGCGACCTCACCGAATCCGAGGTGGCATTCCTAGAACAAAGTGCTCGCAATTACATTGACTATGTTGCCAGTTACCGCGGCAACTATAACGTGCGTACTCACCGTCCTCCAACACAACCGTGAACAAGTCCTCAGCTTCACTAGGCAGTGCCCTGGTTCTCATCCTTGTCTTTACCATCATTGGTGTGGCCATCATGATCATTAGTGGCCTCTACACTGGTGAGTGGCTGTACTACGTGGCAGGCGTTCTGTTTGCTATTAGTGGAGCATCAGGAGTGTTCGTCGTTCGGCAGCTCTCTGCTAAGATCAAACGGTAAGCTGTGTTGGATCGGGCACCGGCCTTTCGAGCCGACATATCCATCGATGTTCATCAGGAACATGGTGAGGCTTATCTGATTCTGCACGATCCCTTCGGTGCAGCTGAAGGACCCATCATGGTGCACGCTGATATGGTAGATGTGCTCGAACTCTGCAACGGCAACGTAACGTGGGAGGAGATTGCACGGCAGGGCAATGTTCCTATGGACGGACCGGAGATGATGCGCGTTCGGGCCTTCATTGGGCAGCTCGATCAGATGGGATATCTGGAAACAGAGCATGCACACACGCGTCATCAAAACATGATTGATGAGTGGTCAGCACGCTCAGAACGTCCTGCCGTTTGTGCCGGAGCCACCTATCCTGCTCACCCAACCGAGCTACGTGACTTTCTGGATGTGTTATGTGGCATCGATGACAACTCTGCAACTACAGCAACAGAGCCCCAGGCCTCTGGAGACGACGATCGAAACCCACCCGGCATGATCCTCATGCCACACATTGACTTTCGCGTTGCCAATGGTGTTTATGCCTCGGCTGCTCGGCATTTGCGTGAATGCACGGCAGAATTGTTTGTGATGATTGGCACGTCGCACTATTGGTATGAAGACCTTCTGATCCCAACGACAAAGAATTATGTGACTCCCTTGGGCACACTTCCCACAGATCGCAAGCTCGTGGAGGCACTGCATTCCGAGCTGGCTGGTAGGGGGCTTGGGTACTCTTCGACGGATGTGGCTCACAAGCCTGAACATTCGCTGGAACTTCACGCCGTTCTGCTCCAGCATCTTTTGCCCAGGCACGAATTCACCGTGCTACCCATACTCGTTGGAGGAATGGATGCGCCAGACGGCCAGGCAGAAATGGAGGAATTCGTCCGCGTCGCATCAGCCTTACAAACCGTGGTAGCTGCAAGCGGAAAGAAGGTTTGCTGGTTAGTAAGCGGAGATCTCAGTCACTACGGCAAACGATTCGGTGATGCAGCCGTAGCATCGGCCATGCATACCCAGGTGAGAAAAACGGACGCTGCTGTGCTTGAAGCATTAAAACGAGCAGATGCCCA
Organism: uncultured Hyphomicrobiales bacterium; assembly: GCA_964620125.1. Taxonomy (GTDB): domain Bacteria; phylum Bacteroidota; class Ignavibacteria; order Kapaibacteriales; family Kapaibacteriaceae; genus OLB6. The sequence goes on along the minus strand of CAZUGQ010000014.1, from coordinate 30,284 downwards.
CACCCTTCACACAACGATCAGTGCTTCGGGCAATGCCACAAACATTTGCGGTCACGCACCACTGGTGCTTTCCCTCTGCGCCGCGCAACCACACAGAGGAGAAGTGCTGGCGTACGAACAATGGGATGACTCTCCAACCAGCAGTGCCGTAACCTTTGCCTCTGTGGCCTGGTGGTAGCACGGCCCAAGCACCTCGTTGCCGTGTGTTACACCGAAGGTGTTGCCTGTTCGTGCCGTTTACCTTAACTTTGCCAGCTCTGTAGTTCCCAACGAAGCTTCGGCCCCATGTATCGGGGTAGTCTCATGACCCAGAACCAGCGAATCACAAAATCCGTCCGCAAGGAAGACACCCAGCATGACTGGTGGGTGGTTGACGCCGCAGGCCAAACCGTCGGTCGGTTGGCAACGCAGGTTGCAACCCTGCTTCGTGGCAAGCACAAGCCATCCTTTACGCCACATGTTGACTGTGGTGACTTTGTGGTGGTTATCAATGCCGATCAGATCGTAATGCAAGGCAAGCGTACCGAGCAGAAAACCTACTTCCATTACACCGGATATCCTGGTGGTGGCCGGGTTCGGACGTTCCAGAATCTGAAGGACAACAAGCCGGAAGAAATCGTTGAGCTTGCCGTTAAAGGTATGCTCCCGAAAACCAGTCTTGGCAGAATGATTGGCAAGAAGCTTAAGGTATACCGCGGGGGCGACCATCCGCACGAAGCGCAGCAGCCAAAACCCTGGTCACTTAAGGCCTGAGCACCACCAACCCAAGAATCTGAGATTAGAGGACTGAATGAAGACCTATTCCGGAACCGGACGCCGTAAAACCAGTGTAGCTCAGGTGCGACTGATGAGTGGCACTGGAAACGTTCTGGTGAACAGGCAGCCAATCGAGGAGTATTTCCCGATTGAAACCTACCGCCGGGATGCCTTGCTTCCCATGACTCTGACGGGCACTGACCGTCAGTTTGATATCAACGTTAACGTAAAGGGCGGAGGTAAGGCTGGTCAAGCCGGTGCTGTTCGCCTAGGAGTGGCCCGGGCACTTGTTGAATACAACGAGGAATTCCGTGGCATGCTACGTCCGGCAGGTGTGCTAACGCGCGACCCGCGGATGGTGGAGCGCAAAAAGTACGGTCAGAAGAAGGCCCGCAAGCGCTTCCAGTTCTCGAAACGATAATTATACATACACATGCGTGTGGAGACTGTGCCGGGGACGTCCTCGACTCCATGAGTTTTGGATGCGGCATCGTTGGTGAAGCGCGCAGAGGTTCATCCACCCCAAACAACCTGAGGTTTTCATGCCAGCAGTTACCGTCGAGGCACTGCTCGAGTCCGGAGCACATTTCGGGCACCTTACCCGCCGCTGGAATCCCAAGATGCGGAACTTCATTTTTATGGAGCGCAACGGGATCCACATCATTGACCTGCGGAAAACGCAACTCCTTATAGACATTGCCCGCGAAGCCGCCTACGACGTAGCATCGCAAGGGCGGGGTGTGCTCTTTGTGGGCACAAAGAACCAGGCTAAAACAGTGATTGAAGCCGAGAGCAGGCGCAGCAACTCCAACCATGTTAGCGAGCGCTGGCTTGGCGGCATGCTTACCAACTTTGCTACCATCCGCAAGTCCATCAAGCGGCTGAATGCCATAGACAAGATGGAAGTAGATGGCACGTTCGAAAAAATCACCAAGAAGGAGCGGTTAATGCTCAGTCGCGAGCGAGAGCGCTTGCGCAAGGTTTTTGGTGGCATCGAGGACATGACGCGCCTGCCAGGTTTGCTCTTTGTTGTTGATACAAAGCGTGAGCACTTGGCCGTTAAGGAAGCAAAGATCCTTGGCATTCCCGTAGTAGGGGTAGTAGACACCAATAGCGATCCCGAGGAAGTGGACTATCCTATCCCGGCGAACGACGATTCAATTCACACCATCGAAATCATCAGCAAGGTGATTGCCGATGCTGTGATTGAAGGCCGTGAAATCGCCAGAGCCAGAAATGCCGACATGGCATCTGCAGGCGAAGGTTCTGCAAAAGAACAAGAGGGAGAAGATGGTAAGGTGCGCCGTCAGATGCGTGGTCGGCGCCGTTCGGAGGAAGGTGAACGCAAGTCGGAGAATGCCAACTGATCTTCGGATGAAGGCAGTAGACGTGTGGTGAACGATTAACTGAACCATTTCACAATAGCATACTTCCCAGAGGAACCATGATCTCGGCAACAGACGTCAAGGACCTGAGAGAAAAAACCGGCGCAGGAATGGCTGACTGCAAGAAGGCACTGGAAGAAGCAAACGGAGATATGCAGGCTGCCATTGAGTGGCTACGCAAGCGTGGTGCCGCTTCCATGGCAAAACGTGCTGATCGGCAAGCCAACGAAGGTATCGTTGTAGCTCTTACCAGTGATAATGGCACAACGGCTGCCATCGTGGAAGTGAACTGCGAAACCGACTTCGTAGCTCGGAACGAGGAGTTCGTTGCCTTTGCAAATGCCGTTGCCAAGGGCGTTCTTGCCAATGATGTGCAGTCGGAAGCCGACGTATGGGCTTTAACGGTTGACGGAAAGCAGCTTGGAGACCTTCGCGACGAAATCCTGGCCAAGTTCAGTGAAAAGATCGAACTCCGCCGATTCGAACGCATCACCACCAACGGACATATCACCGATTATGTACATGCCGGATCCCGGCTCGGCGTGCTCGTTGAGTTCGATGGCGCAAAGCCAACCGAAGAAGCAAAGCCCCTTACCCGCGACATTGCCATGCAGATCGCTGCCATGCAGCCACTGTTCGTAGATCGGTCGCAAGTTGACCAAGGCACCCTAGACAAGGAGCTTGAAATCTACCGTCAGCAAGCCATCCAGGAAGGCAAGAAGGAGGATATTGCCGAACGTATTGCGCAGGGACGTTTGGGAAAGTTCTACGAGGAACAGGTGCTTACCGAACAAACGTTCGTTAAGGATCCCAACCGCCGTGTGAGCGACGTTATCGTAGAGATCGGCAAGAAGTCAGGTGGCGACGTAAAGGTGGTATCCTTCCGTCGGTACAACCTTGGCGAAGTAGCCTAATCCTGAAAGGGGCTTGTGATGGCACCCAAGTATCACCGGATTCTGCTCAAACTCAGTGGCGAATCCCTGATGGGCACGCAGACATACGGCATTGATGTTGCGGTGCTGAAAGCTTTTGCCGAAGACGTGAAGGAAGTATTCGACCTTGGCGTACAGATTGGCATCGTTCTGGGTGGTGGCAACATCTTTCGTGGTGTGCAGGCTGCGTCAGCAGGCATTGATCAGGTGTCTGGCGATCAAATGGGCATGCTGGCAACGGTGATCAACTGCATTGCATTCCAGAATGCACTAGAAGCCGTGGGTGTACCTGTACGACTGCAAACGGCAATCCGAATGGAGCAAGTGGCTGAGCAGTTCATTCGCCGCCGCGCCATTCGCCACCTTGAGAAGGGAAGAGTTGTTGTCTTTGGTGCAGGCACCGGCAATCCGTACTTCACCACCGACACTGCGGCGGTGTTGCGTGCCAATGAGATTGACGCAGACGTTGTGCTCAAGGGCACACGCGTTGATGGCGTGTACGACAAGGACCCTGAAAAATATCCCGACGCTGTGAGGTTTTCGGAGATTGGTTATACCGAGGCTCTCGCACGCGGTTTGCGAATCATGGATCTCACAGCCATCACCATGGCTCAGGAGAACAACAAGCCCATTGTGGTGTTCAACATGAACGAGCGAGGCAACCTGCGGCGTCTGGTTCTCGGCGAGGATATTGGAACAACCGTTTCGTGAGGAGAGTAGTCATGCCCGTTAATGATATCGTGAAAAGTGCAGCGGCCGACATGAAGAAATCTGTTGAGCACCTTGTGCAACAATTGGCAAAGGTTCGCACCGGTCGCGCATCGGCTTCCATGCTGGACAATGTGAAGATTGACTACTACGGAGCACCAACGCCGATAAGTCAGGTTGGTGGTATCAGTGCCCAGGACGCCCGCACACTGGTGATTCAGCCGTGGGATGCATCTACCGTTGGGCCCATTGAGCGTGCTATCCTGGCGGCCAATCTCGGTGTTACTCCACAAAGTGATGGGCAGGTTATTCGAATCAGCATTCCGCCCCTAACCGAAGAGCGCCGTAAAGACATCGTAAAACAATGCAAGAAAATGGCGGAAGACGCCAAACTTGCCGTTCGCAACGTTCGGCGTGATGCTAACGAAGAACTCAAGAAAGCCGAAAAATCGGAACACTTCTCCGAGGATGAACGCAAACGCGGTGAGGAGGAGGTTCAGAAGAATACCGACAGGTTCGTTAAAGAGATTGACGAGATTACGGCTGCCAAGGAGAAGGAAATCCTGGACGAATAACGATGTTCATGACCAGCAGAACGTCCCCATCAATTGTGGAGTACCGAGCATGGTTCTGTTTGTGATGCTTGCTGTGATGTTACCATCTTCCGCTCTTGGGGCCGGGGTGAATTTCCTTTCGTTCGAGTCGTGGAGTAATGCCCAACAAGAAGCACGCAAGCAGAGCAAATTCCTGTTTGTTGATGCGTACACGGACTGGTGTGGATGGTGCAAGGTGATGGACAAAAACACCTTTGCCAATCCTGATGTTGCCATGGTGATGAACGAAATGTTCGTGAGCACCAAAGTGAACATGGAGCAAGGTTGGGGCATCGACCTTGCTATGAAGTACCGCGTTACCAGCTTTCCGCAGTTCCTGATGTTTTCGCCTGACGGCAGGCTCGTCTATCGTGTATCGGGCTACCGTCAGCCATCGGATTTCCTTTCCGACCTTGCTAAAGCAATCAGACCTGCATCGCAGATGCAGTTTCCCGGAATCACTCCAGAGCTGTTTCTGGACTGGCCACAGTTTCTGCGATCATCCTTCCTCCCAGGTGAGGATCGCATAAATCCTACGGCTGAGGACGTAGACTCCTGGCTACGCACGGTACCTAACCCAACGGCCGAGGTTCCGTTTACGGTGTTGTTCAAAGGACCTCGAACGGAATCATGGGACACATGGATTCTCGACAACCACCAGCAACTGCATAAGCTGTACAGTTCGGAAGCCGACGAACTCGCCATGAACATTGCCATGGGACGGGTGATGCAGGCACTGGAGAGCAAAAACGATTCAGCATTCCAGGCTGCTCGCTCGGGCTTGCCAAAGTCGCACCCATCATATTCAGAGGCGATTCTATATGCCGACATGGAACAGCGGATTCGTTCCGGTAGCTGGAAAGGGGCTTTGGAACTGCTTTCCAATGCGCAACAAGCCGGAACGGTTAGCCCTTACATGGTGAATCAAACCTGCTGGAGAGTTTACGAGGAAGTCTCAGATCAAAACATCCTTGCTTCCGCTGCAAGCATTATGAACGTCTTGGACAAAGGCACCGACTACGCCGCTTGGGACACCTATGCCGCCCTGCTGTTCAAGGTTGGAGAGATATCAGAAGCCCGCGTTGCTGCAGAGAAAGCCATAATCTTTGGAAGGGCTACTGGCGATAACGTATCAGAGACCGAGGAGCTGTTAAAGCTCATCAACGGTAGCAAACCCTAAAGCTTGAGTGGAGGCAACAGTGCAGAGTCAGACTGCTGTTGTGCTGCTGTCTGGTGGCATGGACAGTTGCGTAACACTCGCCCATTGCCTGGCCGATGGGTGCCAGGCTGCGGCGCTTCATATCAACTATGGCCAGCGCACGCAGGAGAGAGAACTGCAGGCTTTCAACGAGATATGCGACCATTATGGTATTGGCCAGCGCCTGGTTGTAGACGTCTCTCATCTGGCTGCCATCGGAGGTTCAGCACTTACCGATCCGAATATCGCCGTCCCTGCCGGAGCTGTGGACAACAACGAGATTCCGGTTACCTACGTGCCTTTCCGCAATGCCAACATTCTCGCCATCGCAACCAGTTGGGCCGAGGTGATAGGAGCCTCGGCTATCTACATCGGTGCCGTTGAGGAGGACGGGAGTGGGTATCCAGACTGCCGCACGGTGTTCTTCGAGGCGTTTCAGCGTGTGATCGATACGGGGACGAAGCCAGATACAAGAGTAGTTATCAGAACGCCACTGATTTCGTTGCGTAAGAGTCAGATTGTGCACCATGGGCACATGCTGAAAGCCCCTTTCCATCTAACGTGGTCATGCTACCGCAACAGCATCGAGGCATGCGGCGAATGTGACAGCTGCCTGCTCCGACTGCGAGGTTTCAGAGAAGCCGGCGATGTCGATCCGATATCATATTCCCGTAGTAGATAAAGTTTGTTATGTGCTTTCGTTACTTCACTGATTATAAAACGATTACTTCTGCACGTCCCGAGCTATCGCAGCCACGAATTACGTAATACTACTTGTGAGTCCACTGTACGCTCGCCGTTAGTTTCACGCTCCCATTTGGAGGGGTGGGGCAACATCAACGTGATGTTGTGTGCCCCTTCATGGCTGGAGTGAGGGACTATGATTCGACGGATACCTGTTGTAACAGCCCTTTTTCTTGTTGGTATTGCTGCTGCGACGGCGCAGACTCAGCTGCCGTGGTACGTGGTTGGAAGTGGTGGTCAGATCGGTGCCGTGTCGGGACAGCGGTTGTTATCTGGCACTATTGGCCAAGTGGTCATCGGCACTGTGTCTACCACCGGTGGTAGCAGGTTGAGCCAGGGTTTTTGGCTCCCGCTTAGTGATACAACGGTTAGTGTGAACGAAAACCCAGCCGATTATTCGCTGGCAACCGACGTTCGCAACTATCCAAACCCATTTTCAGCGGCCACCACCATCCGGTTCGACAATCCGGTGGAAGGTACCGTAATCGTTCGCGTTTTTGACCTAACTGGAAACCTTGTGCGAACTCTGACTGCCGAGCTCAGCTTGGCTGGAGGACAGGAAATCCTGTTCGACGGTCAAACAGACAGCGGTGCACCATTGGGTTCAGGCACATACCTGTATGAGGTACGGGGCACAGGTCTGGACGGACGCCCGCTACTTCGTGTTCAGCGCATGACCATTGTTCGATAACAAGCACTGGTCTTCTTACTTCCCTACGAAAGAAAATTTTCTTCATCGCCGATTCGGAATCCATTATGAACCGATTGTTTCGCCTCGCATCGATCGCACTGTTGGTTGGCCTGCTGGTAGCCAATGCAGTTCCTTCGTCTGCACAGATCGTCAGGCAGGTATCGTACCAGGGGTTGCTTACACAGCCTTCCGGTGCACCAGTTGCTGATGGTCCGTATAACATGTACTTCCGGTTATACGATGCTGTGACCGGTGGAAACCTCGTGTGGGAGGAAACACAGAACAACGTTCAGGTCACCAAGGGCCTGTTTAACGTGTATCTGGGTGCCGTGACATCACTTGCCGGTGTTGACTTCGAGCAGCAGCTCTGGCTCGAAACCGGAATCGTGATGGCCGCACCGTTCGAGCCGCGCACACGCCTGGCCGTAGTGCCGTATGCCATTCGTGCCGAGTGGGCTGAAAAGGCAGGGGGCTTGGACGATGACGCCACAGGCTTCGTGAAGAGTTTGAACGACTTGCAAGGTGATGTTAAGCTCAAAGGCCAGGGCGGTATCTCCATCACCCAGAATGGAGACACATTAATTCTTACCAGCAACGTGGTCGTAAATGCCATCCAGACGCTAACGTCGAATCAGGGCACCATGGCCATAACCAACCCGAACGGTCCGAGCACCAACGTTGACATTGCCGATGGAGCCGTGACCACCAACAAGCTTGCTGATGGAGCAGTGACCACAATCAAGCTTGCAGCCAACTCGGTGGCAACCAACAACATTCAGAATGGTGCCATTACTCTCGCCAAGATTGCTCCCGGCGTTATTCCAACAACCCTGCCTCCTAGCGGTCCTGCAGGTGGTGACCTTACGGGAACGTATCCGAATCCGCTGATTGCTCCTAACGCCGTGAATTCTGGAAAGATTGCTGATGGCGGCGTTGCTACTGCAGACCTGGCCGATGGTGCTGTGACCACACCAAAGATTCTCGACGGTGCCGTAACCACAACCAAGATTGCCGACCTCTCGGTTACCAACGCTAAGCTCACGCCTTCGGGTGTTGTTGCTGGTACCTACGGTAGCAACTTGCTGGTGCCTCGAATCACGATTGATGATCGCGGAAGGATTACGAGTGCCACACAGGTAGCAATTCCCGACATTCCGTACACGGGACCGGCCGGCGGCGACCTCACGGGCAACTATCCCAACCCCGTGCTCAAGCCCCTTATCGTTACGAACGACAAGCTGGCCGACGGATCCGTAACCGGCAACAAGATTGCTGCTAACAGTATCACTACCGACAAGATCCTTGATGGTACCATCACCATCAACGACTTGCAACCGGGTCTGATACCAACAACACTTCCACCATCCGGTCCTGCCGGTGGTATCCTTGCAGGTACCTACCCCAACCCTAGCCTGAATACCACGCAGGGCAATCAGGTTATGGCAGCTATCAACGCTGGAACAACGACCACCACACTCAGTGATGCTCGTTTGAATAACGTTGGCACCCCGGGCACATACGGTAGTGTTACGCAGATTCCGATCGTTACTACCGACGCAAAAGGGCGTGTAACCAACGTTGCCCTGGCAACACTTGGGCCCTCCACACCAACAGGTCCTGCTGGTGGCGACCTTTCGGGCACATACCCGAACCCTTCCATTGGATTAGGAGCAGTTACCAATAGCAAGCTGGCAGACAATGCCGTTAATTCCAGCAAGATTCAGAACGAGACCATCCTCTCTGAAGACATTCAAAACGGTACCATTCAAGCCATCGATCTTGCTGCGGGTGTGATTCCTACAACGCTGCCACCAAGTGGACCGGCAGGTGGCGTGCTTAACGGAACCTATCCGAATCCAGGCCTTGCTACCACAGCAGGCAATCAAGTGTTGGCCGCACTGAATGCTGGTACCACCACCGGTACCCTGACTGATGCTCGGTTGAATGATGTTGGCACCCCAGGAACGTATGGTTCCAGCACCTTGATTCCGATCATCACCACTGATGCCAAGGGACGGATTACCAGTGTAACCACAACCACCATTTCTGGTGCTACACCAACTGGTGCTGCCGGTGGAGACCTTACCGGTACCTATCCCAATCCGCTTATCGCAACAGGTGCGGTTACCAATTCAAAGATTGCCGACAATGCAGTCAACTCCGCAAAGATTCAGAACGAAACCATCCTTTCTGAAGACATTCAGAACGGTACCATTCAGGCCATCGACCTTGCAGCCGGAGTTATTCCTACCACACTCCCACCGAGTGGCCCTGCTGGCGGTGCGTTAACCGGCAGCTACCCGAATCCGAATATTGCTGCCACCGCCGGCACACAGATTCTAACGGCTTTGAACAACAGTGCCACCGTTGGCACCATTGCCGATGTTCGCCTCAACACCACAGGGGTGACCCCCGGCACCTATGGTAACGGTACCACCGGTCTGATTCCACGATTCCAGGTTGACCAGTACGGTCGGATACTGAGCGTTGTGGAGCAGGCCATTCTTTCGGCCGTCCCAAGTGGACCAGCCGGTGGTGACCTTCAAGGTACCTATCCCAATCCTCTCATCAACCCAACTGCCGCTGCAGGTGGAAGGATTGTAGATGCTATTCGCAACGACTTTATCGGTGGCGACCCAGACATCAACACCGCCAACAACGTTGTGGTGCTGGATAACACAGGCCGCTTCCCAGCACGCAATGGCTCGCTGATTACCAACCTGAACGTTGATAACGTTTCGAGCGGCGTTCTAGATATCGCCTATGGCGGTACCAACAGCTCGGCACCCCTCGTGAATGGTCGTATGATGTGGTCAAATGCTGGTGCCATCGTAGAAGGTCCGCAACTCAATACCGGGCAATTCTTCATAGGCACAGGGCCAACCACCGCACCGTCGCCAGGATCGATCGTGGCCGGTAGTGGTATCAGCGTTAATTACACTGCTCCCAACATCACGATCACAAACACCAACGCTAAGGTACTTCCGGGTACAGCAAACGATCAGACTGTTCGCTGGGATCATCTGAACAGTCAGTGGGTACCAAACTCCAATGTGCTAGCAACAGCAGGTGGATTGCTAACAACGCAAGACCTCCTGGTGAACAACACAAGCATGCTGATGGGCAACAGCGCAATTGGTGTGAATGCTAACACCGTAAACTCGTTCGGTTCTGGCGCAAGCAGCACGAACAGCATCGGTGCACCATCGAGCACGAACTGGGTGTATGGTACCACCAACATCAACACGAATACTGCCTCTCCAACCACTATCGGTAACACCAGCAATCCCACTTCAAGCACTACCATTAGTGTTGGCTCCAGTGGCAACCTAACGTTAAACGGTATCGTTCCTGGTGCGCCGTTCTCCTTCCTCTTCTTGAATGCATCCAACCAAGTTCGTACAGCGCTTGGCAGCGGACTGGCACAGGAAGGAATTGTTTTCGAGAGCAGTGCTTTCCGTCTTGGTGGTACAACCACAACAGCTAATCCGCTTCTGCAGGATCGGTTCGTTAACCTGGATGTGCATCGCCTCACCTTCACGCGCCTTGGTGGCACGGGTGAAATGATGTACATGGACGGTGGCAGCAATGAACTTCGGGTTACCGCAGCAGCAAACATCAACACCGTTGGTGCGCAGCTTACAACCATTGGTTCACCAACAAGCAACACGATCATCGGTGGTCAGCTCGACCCGCGCGGAATCATTGCCAATACCGTTGGTGATGTTGTTATTCAAGACGTAACCAAGATTATCGGCTATACCGAAATCAACGTTGGCAACAACGAAGATGTGCGCATCGGTAATCAAGCAGGCTTCGGACCTGGCAGCCAGAACCTTATCATGGCTGTTGGACCGTCAACGGGCGAGTACTTCATGCACAACATGAAGAACGACCCAACACCTCTATACATGGTCACTCAGAATGCCGCAGAACAGCTTCGCAAGAAGCTTCTGGCCGACATGGCCGACGAAGGCATTCAATACCAGAATGGTGCCTTCCGGCTCGGTACGGGTGAAAGCACACCGAATTACCTGCAAGAGAAGTCGTACGATGAAAATCGGTATGTGAACCTTGACGATTTCAGCATCAACTGGACGGATGGTGACGAGTCAACGAACGGCGTCACCTTCGTTCAATTCGACGGCAACAATGCTGGTGCTCCACTTGTAAGCATTGAGAGCTTGACGAACGTAAACACCGTTGGTCCGTTTAATACGAACATCGGCAACGCAGCAAGCACCACAACGGTGTTGGGCAATGTGTTCGTGAATGCCACTGGCCTAGGATATACGCACATAGGCAATGGTGTCGGCTCCAATGCAAACGTTGGAATCGGCGAAGCTGCATTGGGCACTCACCTGTTAACCATCAACGGTACACCACAGGATGTAGGCGGTGGCGCAGTATACCCGAACGTTCGCATCGATCACCTTGGTGGCGATGCATACCTGGCATTGTATCCACATCCTGATGTTACCAACGGTGTAGTAACCGCCGATGCCAATGGCGACCTTATCAAGTGGGATGAGAATACCTTCCTGGATCCTCTTGCATGGCGAGTGATTGGCAATAGCCATGTGATTACCGATGGGGTCAACAACCTCATGGGTACCCTCAATGCAGACAATGTGCACTTCATTACGAACAACACGTACGTGATGACGATGGACGGTTTGAATCAAACTCTTGGTATCGGCACGCTTCCAACGGGTACGTATCAAGTTGAGGTTCAAACCAATTCCGCCAATAATGGCTTGTCGGTTACTGCACCTGGATTCGGTGCATTTGGCATTGCTGTTAACGCATCCGGACCGAATAGTGTTGGTATTGCATCGGATGCTACCGACGTTGGTATGACCATCGGAACATCCTTCGCACCGATCAATGGCATCAACCTGAATGCTTCCGGTGTAGGCATCCTTATTCCATCTGCCGGTGGAACCTCGCCTCTAACTGGTATCTCGATGGACAACGTTGGCGTAACAAGCCTTCTCATCACCAACGGCAACATTGCCATGGATGTTGAAGGTGCTGTGTACGTAAACGAAAGCTACACAGGTGATGTGCGTATCAATGCCGCCGCTACCTCAAGTGGTTATGTAGCACTTGGCAATGGCGACGGAACCGGACCAAGTAACGTTGGTATCGGTATGGTGCCGGCTGGACCGTATGGGCCAACTGGACACACTGTTCCACTTACAAGTAGTGTTGTTCTTGATGTGAATGGTGTTGCCGGTACGCCAAATGTTCGCATCGCATCGCTTGGTTCGGCATCCGGTACGGACTACGATCCTGCTTTCGACAACTTTGTTATCGCAGACAACTTTGGTGTTGTTCGTGGCTTTGCACCTGTTGCTGAGCAAGGCGTTTCACTGCAGAATGAGCTTGGCTCCACACGCTGGCGTTTGGGTGGGCTGGCTAATACGGATGTGCCATTCTTGGCCAATCGCTTTGTCAACATCAACACCTTCAATCTTGCTTTCACGGCCAATGGTGGTGCAGCTCAATTAATCACGCTTACCGGAGGTGCCAACGGACAAGTTGATATCGAATCCTTTGGAACCGGCGAAGTAAACATCAACATCGTTGGTAACGAAGAAACACAAATCGGAAATGGAACCGGTCTTGCAGGAAACGTTGGCATTGGTGCCGCCCCGGGCGGACCGTATGGTCCAACGGCCCACGCAGCGCCGATCACAACGAACGCACTTCTGGACGTTAACGGCGTTGGAGGTACAACAAACGTTCGGATGGCCTCGCTATCCGCACCGCATGCAACACCGTACAACGAGACAATTGACGGCTTCGTTGTTGCCGACAACTTTGGTGTTCTACGCAGCATCAACCCAACGGCAGAACAAGGGGTATCGTTCGTAAACGAAGGTGGTGTTACTCGCTGGCGTTTGGGTGGTACAGCAAACAACGTTGTACCGTTTACAACCAATCGCTTCCTTAACCTCGATGTTTATGATTGGAGCATCACAACGAATGGCGGTTTGAACAATCTCGCATTCTTCGACGGTGATGCTGCCAATGGGGCAATTGATCTCGAATCCTACGGTACGGGTCTTGTAACAATCAACAACAACGGTAACGAAAGCACACAGATCGGTAATGGACAAGGACTGGCCGGCAATGTTGGCATCGGTATGGCACCAACAAACGCTGTGTATGCGTCAGCCCACGTACCTCCGATCAACGCAAATGCACTGCTCGAGGTTAACGGCACTGGTGGTGTTCCCAACGTTCGATTTGCTTCACTCACGACAAATTCTGCAACTGGAATCGACCCCGCGGTTGACGGCATCGTAGTTGCTGATAATAACGGCCTTATCCGCAAGGTTAATCCTGGTGCAGAACAAGGTGTTTCGTACGTTCTCGAAGGTGCCAGCACCAACTTCCGTCTAGGTGGCCTAAGCAACACCTCTGTACCATTCACCAGCAGCCGCTTCCTCAATCTTGACAACAACGATTGGACGATTACGACGAATGGTGGTGCCAACAACCTGATGGTGTTCAATGGAGATGCTACAAATGCCGACGTCGACATTCTCTCGTTCGGAACCGGCATTGCAACCATCAACGCAAGTGGTTCGTCCGGTACGCAGATCGGCAATGGTAGTGGCGCGAATGCAAACGTTGGTTTTGGTGAAGCTCCTATTGCTTCGTACCTGATCACGGTGAACGGTTTGCCCCAAGCAGTGGGATCAGCAACGCCAAACGTTCGCATCGACCACCTGGGTGGTCAGGCACTGACTACACCATATCCGAACCCCGATGCCGACAATGGCATTCTTACCGCCGATGTGAATGGTGATATGCGGAAGTGGGACGAAAACACACTTATTGGTGCATTTGCCTGGTTGCGCATTGGCAATACGATCACGGATGGGAACAACATACTTGGTACACTGAACAACGTAGACATCGACATTCGCACGAACAACGTTTCACACTTTGTGATCGACGCCGCTACCGGTGGACTCACACAACAAGCAAGTGCGGGTAACATCACATTCACCGGTGTACTCGACGCACAGAACCAAGGAAACACGATCGGCAATGGAACAGCAAATCAGCAGCTAACCATTGATGGTACGGCAGATGCCGTTGTTGGAAACACTCTTGGTGGCAATCCAACAGTGTGGGATCTCGTTGTAACCGGTGATCAAGTAACAACTGGCATAGCCAAGTTCGGTGGTTCCCTGTGGATTGATGGTGTTACTGCTACACACGCAATTGCTTCGAGCAATGCTCTGAATATTCAGACGCTTACTCCAAGCAACATCCAGGTGATCACAAATGGTCAACCACGGATTCTAGTTAACGCCGTTCCAGCACCAAGTACAGCCCCTGCAGTCGAGCTCACGTCCGATCCAGCCATCAATGCAGCTACTCTACAGGTAACGGGTTCAGCCGCCGGTACAACGGCTGCCGCACAATCTATCGTCGGCAACCCAACCACCGGCCTCGGTGATGGCCGGGCACTGGCCATTTATAACCAGCCGCCAGGCGTTGGCATCAATGCCAATAGCATGTTCTATACTGACGGTTCTTACGGGATGGGCGCAGGCGGTGGCGCTACACGCGACATCTTCTTCCACCGCGATGCAGCCGGTAGCTTCACACTTTCCGGAAATCGTACCACCGGCGGCGCAGGTGCAGCAGCCACGTTCCGTGTTGCCAGCAATGCTGGGGCTGCAGCACCACACCTTCTTGCAAGTGCAGCTAACTTCCAAGCAAATGCAGTTGACGTGGATGTTGTTGGCTCAAACTCAGTGGACATTAACGCTACGGGGTCCGGCACAACCGCTATTGGAAACACAGCTACGGGCGGTAACGTTACGATTGGCTCTGCAGCAGACGTAACCATCAACACCGATGCAGCTTCGGGTAGCGGGAACGACCTTGTGCTTACTGGCATTGATGCCACACTCAACGCTAACGAGGACGTTCTGATGATTACCGCAGCCAATGAAGTGCGCCGGTATACAGGTACTCCTGGCATCACCTTGGCACGCAAAACGGCTAACGAATCACGGAATGCCGGCATCCCAGTAGCAAACGATGCTGACATGACGGTTGCCTGCGTTGGCGGCTCTACGTATGAGATTGAAGTGTATGTACAGTACTCTGGCTCACACAATCCGCAGTCCACACTTGATGTTGCTGTTACTGGTCCGGTAGCTGCGGCAACTGATATCAGCTATGGCGTCGTTTCCAGTGGTCAGGCAACTGCTCCATCAAACGTTGATGGCTCCGGTTCGGTGATTGCAGAGCTCGGTACGGACTTTACGCCAGCGAATCGTCTCACGGTTCTCATCAAAGGCATCATTACCACGAACGCAGCCGGTAACATAACGTTCCAGTGGGGTGATGATACCGACGACCTACCCGGTGAGACAGTAACTCTCCACGCCAATTCCTACATCAAAATCACGCGCATCAACTAAGCGCGGCCACTACAGACATGAACGTGAAAAAAACGGAGAACAAGAACATGAACCGCACGCTCTACGTCCTGCTCGCTGCCGCCGCAGTTCTGCTCGTGGCAACGGAGTCAGCTAAAGCACAAACAGGTACCCTTCAAGGAAAGCAACTATTCCTCTATGATGGAGGCCTGGGACCAAACCTCAACCGCATCGGGCTTACAACGCCTCCTGATGCTACGCTCACTGCTGATTATACACTGTCCTTGCCTCCTACGAATGGAAACGCAAACGACATTTTGTATACACCGGATGGAACAGGTACGTTGGACTTTACTGATGGCAACGGTCTCTTCTGGCGTCTGCTCGGCAACTCGAGCACAACACCGTGGAACGGAGCTACTGGCAACTTTGTGGGCACATCCGATGCACAGGATCTGGTGATCCGTGCGGGTGATGCCAATTCAATCCAGTTCTGGAATGGATCGGCAGGGGGCACTCAAAAGATGATACTGGATGGCAATGGATTGCTTGGTGTAGGCACGAATCCTTCTGGCCTGTACCTTGTAGAATTCATTGATTATTCCGGTATATACAACGGACTGTATACCGAGGCAACCGGAGGTGGTCTACTCGGTCTTCGATCAGTATCAAACGCTGCAAATGGTGTTGCGATTGGAGCAGAAGCAATTGGCACGGGTGGTATTGGTATTGCCTCTGATGCTACGGATTATGGCCTGGTCATTGGCAACAACACGGCTCCGGTAACCGGTATTGACATTGATGCAACCGGCGTTGGCATCCTCGTTGACCCGTCTGCTACCATGATTACTGGTATCAGCGTTGACGATGCTGCAGTTGGTTTGCAGATTACCAGCACAACCACATCAATTGATGCAGATGGTGACGCTTATCTGAATGGTGACCTTCGCGTATTTGATGATGGAAGTGGTGTGGCTTCGGACAACAGTACAACCTTGAGGGTGCGCGGTGGTTCGGCTCAGGGTACCAACAACCTACTTGTAGTTGAGAATAACAGTCTGGACAACATCCTGAATGTTGATGAGAACGGTGGAGGCATCGGTCGTGTAATCATTGGTGATAATAATATCGATGCTCGCATTCTCTTGAACAATGGCGCACCTGGCGGAACAGCAGTGATCCAGGTTGAGAACAACCTGACTGCCAACCGCAACTTCAACATTCCTGAAATTGAAGGTGCAGGAACGTTTGCAGTAGCGCAGGGTCAGGGTTCAGCAGGCGAATTGCTACAAAGCCAGGGCAATAATCTACGTGCACAATGGGTTGCTGGAACGTCGCTAGCAGAAGAAGGCGTAAGTCATGAAAACGACGGAGGAAACCTCCGTTTTCGGCTTGGCTCACTAACTGACGGTAACGTGCCGATTACTGCTGCACGTTACATCCGTCTTGGGGGAGGCAGCCTAACCTTCAACGACGGTTCAAATACCCTTCTCAACCTGAGCACGGGCGACGTTAACATAAACACCGCAGGCACTGCAACCACTGATATCGGCAACACGGCCAGTGGCGGTGCAGTTAGCATTTCGGCAAACAACGATATCACAATTGATGTTGGAGCAACAACGAACAATCTTGTACTGAACAACATTGACGTCGTGACTCCGATCACCGATCTACTCTGGATTACGGCATCGAATCAGGTACGCCGAACAGCGTTCACCGCGACTGCTAATGAAGGGATTCAGTTCGAATCAGGTGCTTATAGACTTGGTCACCTCACGCAGTACACTGGTAATCCCATTGGCCAAGTTCGGTATGTGAACGTTGGTGCCGGTGGCAATCTCGTGTTTACGAATGGAGCCGCAGACGTTGCAAACGTTGCAAATGGTGGCAACCTTGATGCAACCTTAGGATTGGATGTAACGAACGCCGACCTCACGGTAGGCGTTACGAACTTCACCGTTGATGATGCAACTGGTAATACAGACATTGCAGGCAGTCTGACTGTGGATGGAAATACGACACTTGGAGATGCCGACTTAGACGTTAACAATGTTCGTGGTGCAACCAACATCAACACAAGCGCATCGAATGCAGCAACCACCATCGGTGCACTTACGAATACCGGCGCTGTTTCAATCGCAGCGAACAATGATATAACCATCGATGTTACCAGCACTGCTAATGACCTTGTGCTGAACAACATCGATGATGACAATACCACCGTAAACGTTCTCATGCTTACGGGCACAAACAGCGGTAATGTTCGCACCCAGAGCCTGAATGACCTTGTCGACGCAGATCAAGGTTTGGTGTGGAATGAAACCGGAACGGATTATGAAGTGCGGCTTGGAAGCACCGTGAACGGCACGAATCCAGTTAGTGGTACACGTTTTGTAAACGTAGACGGCACGCTTTCGTTCACGACCGATGCTGCAGAGGCTCTGGACTTTTCAATTCTTGGTGCCACAGACAACGTTCAGCTCACGAAAACCAGCAACCTTAGCTCCGGCATTCTGAATGCCACCCTAACAAGCACGAGTGGTGTAACGGCCAATATCTCCATTGAAGGTGTGGGCACGGGTGTTGGTTTCAACCAATACGGTGTTGTTGGCCGCGCTAACTATACGGGCGCTGCGTCAGCAGGCGCACTTACTGGACCGTATGCTGTTGGCCTTGCAGGCACAGCTACACCAACTGGTGGCGATATCAAGAATTGGGGTATACAGGGCATCTCGAGTGCGGCTAACTCAGGACAGAATACAGGCGTTTGGGGTGATGCAAATAGTGCCGGCCGCAAGAGCATTGGTGTTGTAGGTGCCAGCGGTGATGCCTCATCCTCCACAGCCGCACAGTCATTTGCCTGGAACAACACCCCACTTGCCAACCCGGCCACAATCGGTGTTCTTGCGCATAACAACCTGTCGGGAGCAACAGACTTTGCTCTGTATGCTGTAGGCAACACAAACTTGTCAGGTGCATTGACTCAAACGGGTGCTTCCAACCAGGTAACATTCGCAGGCAATGTTGACGCCAACAATGGCCTTGACGTCAATGGTGACTTGAATGCCTTCGATAACTTTTTTGCAAACGATAACGTTCAGCTCGGTGATGGTATTGGCACAGCACAGATTGATATTACGTCAACTGGAGCGGATGTGACCATCACCGTTCCCGGTTCGGCCTCAAACAACGATCTTGTACTGAACGGTATTGATGCTAACAACACACTAACGACTATGCTCACGCTTGGTGCAGGGAATGCCGTCCGCACAACTGCACTGAACGACGTAGCCTGGCTTGTTGGTGGTAACACGCTAACAGCGAACGGTGAATTCGGTACGAACAGTGCTCACGACGTGATTATCGAAAGCAGTGGTATTGAACGATTCCGATTAACGGCGGCAGGTGCCTTCACGCAAGCCGCTGGCGGTGGTCAGGTAACGTTTACTGGCAACGTTGATGCCACAAGCGGTTTGGACGTTACCAATGCAGACCTTACCGTTGGCGGAAGCAACTTTACAGTGGCCGTTGGTACTGGCAACACCGATATAAGCGGTGATCTAACTGTTGATGGCAGCACGACTCTTGGAGATGCCGATGCCGACGTAAACACCCTTCGTGGTGTTACGAACATCAACACCGCAGCGACAAACGCTGCCACAAACATTGGTGCCACAACAAATACGGGTTCTGTTGCTATCGCATCAAACAGCAGTGTTACAATCGATGTTACGAGCACGTCGAATAACCTTGTGCTGAACAACATCGATGATGACAACACCACCGTAAATGTGCTTACACTTACAGGCACGAATAGTGGGAACGTTCGCACTCAGAGTTTGAACGATCTTGTTGATGCCGACCAAGGTTTGGTCTGGAACCAGACAGGTACGGATTATGAAGTCCGCCTAGGACATCAAACCGCAGGAACTGGAAACCCAATCGTGTCGTCGCGTTTCATCAACGTTGGAGCAGGTGGAACGCTTACCGCTACAACTGCAGCCGGAACAGCACAAATGCTTGTGCTGAACAATACTGGTGCGGTTGGGATTTCGACGGCAGGAACAGGAACCACCACCATCGGTAACGCATCAGCCGGCACGGTTGTAATCAATGCTGGTGGTGCAGGAAACGATGTTGATGTTGATGCAGCTGATGACATTACGCTGAATTCGGCGGACATTGCAGCAACCGGTAGCGCCACTGTATCTGCAAACGCGCCAGTTGTGAATATCAATACCACCGCTGCGCTGGGCAATGACATCAATATTGGCAATCAAAACACCGACGACATTATTCTTACCATGGGCGGCGCTGGAGGTGGTGGTGACAACGACCTGATCGTTATTGGTGAGGGTTTGGGAACGGGTAGCAACTTCCTGATGTATATCAATGACGACATCCGAATCATCGGCGGTGACGAAATCATGTTCCGTCCCCTTAGTGGAGCGGCCGTACCACTTCCAACCGGTAGCCCCGACAATACGATGAATTTCATCGTTAACGACCTTGCTGCGCACAACGGTACCATTACTCTCGGTAATACCGGTGCAGGTGGAACCGTCAACATCCTGGCCAACAGCGACATTAACCTTAATCCAGGTGCAGGAACAGGCGACATCGAACTGCAGAACGTTGATGTTGACAACACCGTTACAAGAATAGTTGGCCTCACAGCTGGTGACGAGGTTCGAACAACCAACCTAAACAACGTTGCGTGGCTGGTAGGTAGCAATACATTCACCACAGCAGGACCGTGGACCTTTGGCACCAATAGCAATCACGACATTGTTTTCGAGACCAATAACACGACTCGATTTACACTAACCAACGCAGGTGCCTTCACGCAAGCCGCTGGCGGTGGTCAGGTAACGTTTACTGGCAACGTTGATGCCACCGCTGGCTTGGACGTCACCGTAGCAAACTTGACTGTTGGTGCTACAAACTTTATCGTAACGCCAGCGGGTAACACCACGATTGAAGGAACGTTGAATGCCAATGGCAACACAACGATTGGTGATGCTGACGCAGATGTGACCACGATTCGTGGCGACATCAACCTTAATACAACGAACACAGCAGGTGCTGCAGTTGACATTAGCACCACGGCTCTTGCCAATACCACAACAATTGGCAACAACACCGTTGGCAACACAATTAACCTGAACTCCCCAACGATTAACGCTCCCAACCTTCCGGCCACAGGTGTTATCACGGACGAACTTGTAACCACCGATGGTACAGCACTCCGTACGGCAACCGTGGCTACAATGCTTGGCGGTACGCCATGGTTGATTGGCGGTAACACCGTGGGAGCAAATGGGGCTATTGGGACAAATGATGCATTTGACCTGCAGCTTGAAACAAGCGGCACCACACGGTTCACGATTCCAGCTGGCGGGGGTCTTACACAGTCAGGAGCTGGTCAAGTAACCTTCACTGGCAACGTTGATGCAACGAATGGTTTGGATGTTACTGGTGCCGATCTAAATGTGACCACCAATAGCAATCTTGACGGCGTACTGAACGCCAATGGTAATGTGAACCTGGGCAACGGAATCGGTACCGATGTAATCGCGATCACGTCAAGCGGTGTTGGCAGCGACGTAACCATCACAACAGCGAACGATCTGATTCTCAACGGTATTGATAATGATAATACCGATGACCGTGTTCTGGTGATTGACGGTACAACGAATGTGGTTTCGTATCGCGATGCTTCAACGTTGGTAGGTGCAGATCAAGGCCTTGAGTACCTCAGCGGCGAAGTGCTGCTTGGTCATACAACCGACGGTAGCAATCCAATCACCACGCCACGGTTTGTAACAGTGAACAGCGGCAACACGCTTACATTCAACAATGGTGTCGGCGGCAACAGTCTAACAATTGATGGTACTACCGGCAATGTTGGTGTAAATACTACTGCAACATCCGAATGGGAACTATCGGTTGATCGTACGGACTACTCAGGTGGTTCCCCGCGTGGTGCTATTAATGCGAGCGCAACAAACTCCACTGGAAATGCCTTTGCCGCACGCGGTATCCGCTCAACAGCAACTACAAATGGCAGCTTTGCCTACGGTATTGAGTCGCGTGCTCTATACACTGGTTCGATATCCGGACTGGACGTCACCAGAGCAGTATCGGGTGTGTATGCTGTAGGCGATAACGGAGGTCAGGACATTATGGCCATGGGTACGCAGTCCTTTGCAGAAGGAGCAAACACTGACGGATTGAACATCGGTGTTCTTGGTTATGCACGCAACGGTGCCTCGAACATCGGCATTGGTGGTGCAGCCGGAGCCAGCGACTTCGATATTGCAAATCTTGCCACCACCATCCGGACCAACAATGCAAATGCTGGCGTCACCGGTTACTCCGTGTTGAACGGAACAAACGACTACGCAGTTGCAGCTTATGCCGATGCAAATAATGGTAGGGCGTTACTTGCATCTGCCACAGGTAATGGAGGATTGGGTTTGAACGTATACGCTGCTTCTACAGGTGGTGTTGGTATTCAGATTGATGCCGATGCTGCCGGTGTAATCGTGAATGATGCAGCGATAGGCGTTACCGTGGACAACGCAACATCGGCCTTCGTTGCCACCAATTCACCGATTTCGTTCGATGGTGACGGTGCATTGTTTATTGATGGCAACAGTACTCTTGGCGATGCAGCGGGCGACGCAACAACGATTAACGGAACGTTGAACCTTGCAGCTGGTAGCGGTCTTGGTGGCATTGTTACTTCTGCAACCCCAGGCGATCCTCTCGGCCCGTACGATGCAACCTTCGTTGCCAGAACGGTAACAACAGTAAATGCTGCACCCAACAACTTTGTTCAGCTTACGGGCGGTACAACTGTAGGCCAGGTACTGTATCTGAGCTTGGAACATGCTGGTGGGGTGGAGAACCTACGCGTTACGAATGCTGATGGCAGTAACATCGGCGTCATCCTTACAACGGGTCAAACGGCGATGATTCATGCCATCTGGAATGGCACTGTTTGGTTCGTTGTTGCGGCAACAATTCAGTAACACAAGAAAGAGAGATAGCCATGATCATCGAGACACGGACAGTGCTCTTCGCATTCACTGTTGCTGCATTCCTCGTGGTGGCACAAGGTGCAGTGCGGGCTGGAGAGACCATGACAATCGAGCAAATCCGCAGTTGTGCACGAACACTTTGCCAGGATCTTCGAAGTGGGTGCGGTCAAGTTGGCGTTGCTAACGATAAAAACGGAAATGGGTCAAGCACCGTGAACACTAAGAAGTCAACCGAGGATGTGCAGGGTTTTTCAGGCCCTGACTTTGAATGTGCTATGGACGAGTTCAACATGTGCATGGGCATGGTACCATCTGTAGTTGAACCACCAGCAAAAAAATCGGCGGCGGTAAAAACCAAAGCCCCTTCCAGTACTCAGAAATAAACTTTACTTCAGGAGTCGGTTATGTCGAAACTCTTCACGTTCGTTGTTGCCATTGCCATGGTGGCAGGAATTCAAAGTGCACAGGCAGGGAAAGAACCCGTGTCTGACCCACGCTTGTGTGCACGGTTTATGTGCGACCAAATGCGTTCATGCTCACTCGTTGTGCCGCAGCCAACACCAACAAACGATAAGGTTGAAAAACCATCTGGACGCGGCGTGAACACCATAACCACGGCAAAAGGGTCCGACAAGGCACAAGGATTCACTGAAGAACCGGGAGGCCCTTCATGCTTGGAATATGCCTTGATGGGCTTCTATGATTGTTCAGGTTGGGAGCCGCCATTCCCACCAGTACCTGAGGTGGTTGAAAAGCCATCATCATCGAAGAAGGCGGTTGATACCAAGGTCGTAGCACCTTCACCGAACAACAAGTAATAACCTGCATGTATCGCTTCGTTGTAGCACTAGGTATGATTTTTTGGGCAGGGGGCTTTGGCAGCCTATCTGCTCAAAAAGTAACAGCTTCCGGCATTGTTGTTGCAAATGGCAATAGCACTGTTACTGTAGAGAATCCGAACACGAGCGGAATCTACGTGTTACGATTACCGGAAGTGCCAGCGTTAGCACCCGGAGAGTCGGTGGTGTTGCAGCTTCGGGCTGTTGGTACAACCAACGGAGCCATCCTCACCTACGAGTCACCTGGAAGCACGGAAGCGCTCACGAGGCAGCCCAGCACCTTGGTTGAACATCCGGCGGTAGTGAACATTGACGAAGGAACACATGCAGTAAATGGACATGTGGCAAAGGTTGTTCATACGTTCACGGAGCTGGATCTGCCGATGATTCCGCCAGGAGGATCGTTCGTTGTTCGCGTGAACATGACGGGCATTCGTGCCGGAGCGGCAATCACGGTGTCACCCGCAAGTGAGATGGCCGGAAGTCTTCATCCCGCCTATGCATGGGCACCAATTGACTGTGTGGTGCTCGTTAAGTTCATGAACACAGGCCATACACCTGCTGACCTCGAGCCGATGCAGTTCGGAATCGGCGCTATCAATCCTGACTAAATATCACCCTAGGACCTCACATGAAATCACTGCAACGCGTTCTGATTCTTGCTGTGTTTGCCTGCAGCGCAGTTGCCACTCAGGCACAGGTTATCACGGCATTTCAGCTCAACCTTGTTGATACCTGTGGTGGATACCTGGCAACACTTCAGGTTCCTTGTTTAACCGCAAATGAAACCTTTACACTGCCATCCACCGGTGGAAGCCTAATTACTACAGGGTCGTTGGCTGGTGCAGCGTGGATGCTGAACGGCAACGCCTTAACTAGTGGTGGACCTGATCCAACGGAGTTCCTGGGTACAACAAGCAATCACCATTTGAAGTTGTACACGAACAACACCGAACGTTTGCGCATCACCAACACCGGTGCGTTCACACTCATGGGTACAGCAGGCACTCCTGATCTTACCGTGCAGTCGCTTGGTGCTGCAGGTGGTGGAGTATTTAATCCTGGTACGGAGTTCGTTCTTGTATCCGATGCATCAGGTTTGGTGCGGGCAAGGCCAAGCAGTGACTTAGGCCTCGGAAATGCAGTGCTGTATGATCAGATGGGTGCCCAAGCTACAGCGTCTACTGCGTCCGGGAATTATCTGTTTAGCGTTGCTTACGATGGCGCCGATCCTGGACTCAACCCAGTACTTGGTGCAAGGATATCGTCAGAAGCAGCAGCCACAGGTGGCACTGATATTTACACTGTAACCGGCCTGACCGTTGAAGCGGAAGCGTCAACAACTGGAGGTGCAAACGAAACCAGCTCTACAGGTCTCATCGTTTCATCACGTACCCTTCGAACGACAGGGTCGGCCGGAGCGAACGTACAGCAAAGCACAGGCATAGCCGTCGAGGTAGAAGGTGATGGGTCCAACGATGCCGCTGATGGCAATGGATTTGTTAATGGCTTGCACGGTGTGGACGTGAACACCCAATTAAACTATAACCAAGGTTTCGCTGTTGGCTTGAACGTTGAAATGGGAGTTACTGGTGTGCCATCATCAGATTCAACCCTCACCGGCTTACGTTTGAAGGGGAGAGACATTCTTGCTTCGATTGACGGCCGTGAAAACGGCTGGGCCTCTGGCGTTCGTACGCCCGAGCTACGCCTACGTGGTGCCTCGGCTAACGGCAACGGAATGGGAGACATTACTTTCTACAATACTGATTACAACTCCCTCAACACTGAGTACCGGGCAGTACGTATAACGGGCTGGAACCCTGGAACAGATGACGGTGGGTTGAGGATATATGTAGCGGACAACGGTACTCTACCTGTAGACAACTTGCCGACGTTTGTGCTAGATCAGACGCAGTACATGGGTCTTGGCCTTCCTGACCCCACATCGCTGATTCATGCGCGCACAACCACTGCCAATACTACAGGCATTGGTGACCTTCTCCGGATTGACCGCAGAAGCTCCGGTACCCCTGCAGCCGGTTTTGGTGAAGCAATAGCTTTCTACATGGACGACAACACCAACACCTTAACTGCAGTAGGGCAAATTCACGTTAACTGGTTCGATCCAACGGATGGGGCAGAAGCGTCACGAATGTTCTTCCAAACAAATACTGTTTTGGGTGGGCTCACAACTGTTTTAGAACTGGACGAAAACGGTGATGGCAACTTCTCGAATAACGTTATTGTCCAGAATAACCTACAGGTAAACGATAACCTTACAGTTCAGGACAACGGTAATATTCAAGACCTACTGCTGGTTGGTGCAACCGGAACGGCAGATGCTTACCTTGAGGTAAACGGTGATGTGGCATTAAACGAGCAAAGCATCACCGTTGATAATGCATCCAGTCCGTACGAAGCATTAGCGCCAACGAACCCTGGTGGAAAACGCTTTTCGTTCATCCGCTTAAATCCTACTGGCAACGTTACTATTGATGGCATTGCTCAACCTGCTGCCGATGAAGGGCACTTGCTCATATTGTACTTCGACGGTACAGGCG
>CAZUGQ010000014.1:784-4326 GCA_964620125.1 uncultured Hyphomicrobiales bacterium | reverse complement strand
CTCACAGATGCTGGATCAGCAACCCTGATTTACTCTGGTGCTGAGAACCGCTGGCTGCTGCTGTCGTACAATCCGTAAAGTCCATAGGGGCGTAGGGGCAGATAGGGGCGTAGGGGCGTAGGGGCATAGGGGCGTAGTGGCATAGGGGCATAGGGTAATACCGCGAACAAGAAACTTCGGACGCCTGGCCAAAAGCCGGGCGTTTTTCTTTTACCGTCAATTGAACATCCATTCCCCCCTACGCCCCTACGCCCCTACGCCCCTACGCCCTTACGCCCTTACGCCCCTACGCCCCTAATTTTCCTTATCTTCGCACCTCGTTCTTTTTCCACATTAACCATCGCCCCTTTCCATACCCATGGAAGGTGGAGCTAGGGACCCAGCATGAAGTATAATGGCCCCAAAACAAAACTCAGCCGAAAGTTGGGTTTTGCAATTGCGCCTAAATCGCGCAAAACAATGGACAGAAAACCAGGCACTCCCGGCCAACACGGGAATGCACGGCGGCGTCCGAAGCAGAGCGACTACGCCAAGCAGTTGCTCGAAAAGCAGCGCTTGCGCTTGCAGTACAACATTCACGAGCGGCAGCTTACCAATACGATGAAGCGTGCTTCGCGCCTTAAGGGCAACAAGGTAGACGTGCTTGTTCAGCTCCTTGAGCAACGCCTGGATGCACTCGTATTCCGAGCAGGACTAGCGCGCTCCATTTACGCTGCACGCCAATACGTGCGGCATGGGCACATCACCGTGAATGGTCAGCGTGTAAACATGCCTGCGTATGCTGTGCAGCCAAACGACGTAATCGTGGTGAAGGAAAAGAGCCGTAAGCTTGAAGCCTTCCAGGAAGCAATTCGCTCGTCATCCCCCCCCCCATATCTGGATGTAAGCAAGGCTGACTTCTCGGCTAAGTTCCTCTATCTCCCCCCCCGAGAAGAAGTACCCATTGTATGCGAAGTACCTCTCGTAATCGAGTACTATTCGCGGTAAAGTCAAAGGATCAACGCACAACAAAACAAGGGCTTCTGTTTGTACGGAAGCCCTTTTCTGTTTGAATCAAGTATCGGTATGCTGACATCGTTGCCGACTTGCATGCGATTACAAGACAATGTGACGGTACATCATTAGGTCACGATATGTACGTGCAAAAATTACTTCGTTGTACTTACGCGATCTTCTGATGATCCTTTATAGCCAGTCAATGATCTTTGCCCACGCGATCAGTGTGGGGTAACACGGGTTGTGCTGTGCAACGCACATACATGATGGCTGAATAAATCGTGGGGTATACATGGGCAGAAAAATCTGCCTCCTGCTAGTAATCGCAGTAGCAGGAGGATTGGGGGAGTTGCATGCGCAAACGCTGTTGGGTAGCGGTTTGCAGCTTGCTGATAACGGCTCTGGATTTGTTCTTACACTTGCGCCACAACCGTTAACGAGCAATGTGGCCTTAACGCTACCTCCAGTAAGTGGTACGTTGCTTGTCACAACTGGGCCTGGAGTTTCATCGGCGTGGTTGTTAGGTGGCAATGACCTAACAAGTGCAGGTCCGTCCGAGAACACCATTGGTTCGCTAACTGCACATGATGTACGCCTGATGGCAGGGGGCTTGGGCAACATTCGTCTTACTCTACTGAATGCAACGAATGCCGTGGAATTGAACGGCGGTGAATTGCGATTCGTTGAACCAGGGGGGGGAGATTACTCAGCATTTGTAGCGGGCACTCAGTCAACAAACATCACGTACACACTGCCAACAACCCAACCAACGGCAGCAAACCAGGTGCTGGCAGCAACGGCAGTGAGTGGCTCAGGACCATACACCGTTACGCTTGGTTGGCAGGGTATCATTCTATCACCTGGAGTTACAACAAGTAGCACGCTGCGATGGAATGGCAGCAACTGGGTAGAGAACGCCCTTGCACAGACGAACGCCGGTGAACTGCGCTTGGGCGACGATGCCACTCCGGTTCCGGGTACGATCGTGTTCGAAGACAATACAAGTGCGAACTCAAACCAAGGTACTCTTCAAGTAGCGGGCACGCTTTCGGCAGACCGCACGTACACTCTGCCTGACGTGTCCGGTACCCTTGGTGTAGTGGGCAGCATCACCATCTCGCGCGATGCCACGTTGGTGGGCGACGGAACCACCGGCAACCCACTTGGCCTGGACCTCACGAATCCGAATTC
Source organism: uncultured Hyphomicrobiales bacterium (assembly GCA_964620125.1). Lineage (GTDB taxonomy): Bacteria > Bacteroidota > Ignavibacteria > Kapaibacteriales > Kapaibacteriaceae > OLB6. Next base: position 2,139 of record CAZUGQ010000014.1, on the reverse strand, counting down.
TTGGAGCGGCGCGCAAACATTCAGCAGTGTAGATATCAACGGCGGGTTGATTGACGGTACGGCCATCGGTGTGAGCTCTGCTAGCACTGGAAGGTTTACGACAATCGAAGGCACCTCTACTGTTACATTTTCCGGTATCCCAACAAGTGGATCGCCAACATCATTCCTTACGAGAGATGTAAGCAACAACGTTCTGGCAATAAGCCCAGACAACCTAGTCTGGCTCACTGCCGGCAATGCTATCACAGCAGGTGGTACTGGGGTTGGCCAGCAATACCTGGGAACAAGCAATGCGCAAGATCTTGTGGTTGCCACTACAGGAACCGAGCGATTCCGTGTAAGCAGTTCTGGACTGATCACTGTACCATCGTCAACAACCATTACCGGCACGCGGTTGGCAATCACATCTTCACATACGAATGTGAACATCCCTGCCGACAATTCGGCGCAGATAGCGGTATCACAGACAATCAACAACACTGGTGCCATTGCAAACATCCGTGGATTGTCTTCCAGCTTGCTGGTAACGAACAACACGCCAATGACGTCGTGGGCAGGTGTATACAGTAGAATCCAGAATCAAAATGGTAGTGGGTCTCTAACACGCACCAGCAACTACTATGCAGAGATGTTCAGAAACAGCGGCGGGTCATCTGCTTCATTCCCAGACCACGCAGCGTTCCGATTCCGCCTTGAGCCGAATGCCACCCTTACTTCGGCAACAGTACGAGGATTACACCTAGAAGTAGCTAACACCGCCAGCGTTGCAAGCGGAGTGAACCTTATTGGCATCGAAATAGACACCATTCCAACTTCTGGCACCGGCACCCGGCGAGTTTTCTTTTACAATGGGGAGCTAGGTGAGTATGTGACCATCGATGCTGACGGTAATCTCGCCTTAGGAACCTTAACCCCCGCATCAAGCAGCAAACTTGAAGTAAACGGCACAGCCGGTACTCCGAACGTCCGGCTAACATCGCTGGGTGGCACGGCTAAGGTGGCGGTGCCTACCGGCTTCAACAGGTTTGTGTTAGCCAATAGCAACGGCGATCTGGATCAGGTTCAGATCTCCGGAACCATTCCCGCTAGTGGATCCACACTTCACAGCACCCTTCGGTGGAATGGCAGTTCTTGGGTGGAAAACACGTCGCTGTTGGGGGATGGAACCAACGTAACGGTGACCGGAGAACTCATCGTAGACGGAGGAGCCATTACCCTAGCTAGTCCAGTTACGACGATTGGCGCAGACGTAACCGTGACCGGAGAACTCATCGTAGACGGTGGAGCCATAACCCTAGCCAGTCCAGTTACGACGATTGGCGCAGACGTAACCGTGACCGGAGAACTCATCGTAG
>CAZUGQ010000014.1:0-684 GCA_964620125.1 uncultured Hyphomicrobiales bacterium | reverse complement strand
ACGGTGGTGCCATAACTCTAGCCAGTCCAGTTACGATGATTGGCGCAGACGTAACCGTGGGTGGCGTGCTATCCGTAGATGGGGGTGCCGTCTCCTTTTCTAGCTTGATCAGCACGATTGGTGGGCCCTTAACTGTCACGGGTTTATTAGATGCAACGTCTGGCCTCACCGTTTCGGGTGGTACGCTCGTTGTTGGAAGCAGCACCGGCATTGTGCGGGCAACATCGGGTGCGTATTCAGTTGGGTCAGTTGATCTCTCCACATTTGATGTAACAGGTACCTTGCCTGCAACAAGTGGCGGAACCGGATACTCGGTTTTTTCAGTTGGTGATTTCCTGTTTGCCAGCACAACTACCACTCTAGGAACTCTGGCAATTGGCACAACAGGCGATGTTCTTACCGTTGCGGCGGGTGTGCCATCGTGGGCAAGTCCGGCTAGTATTCTTGCGGGCACATCATGGCTATTGGGCGGCAACACGGGCATCACTGCTTCGAATAACATCATCGGTTTAACAGATGTAAATGCCAACCCGCTCCGCTTCTTTACCAACAATACCGAAGCCATGCGCATCGCATCGAATGGTGATGTAGCCATTGGTACAACTCCTGTTTCAAGCTATAAGCTTACAGTGATGTGGTCTGACGAAAATAGACACTCGAGATAGTCAGTACCTTTACAAACTG
>CAZUGQ010000013.1:36467-72592 GCA_964620125.1 uncultured Hyphomicrobiales bacterium | reverse complement strand
GAACTTCTTTCCAGCCTGACTGTTTAGTCATCAGGTTTGTTTTGTCAGTGTTGCAGGTGAAGTCATGTCAAGGCTATTTTACTTGCGTTAGCACTGTCGAGGTTGTCGATCTGATTTACCTAGACAACGAGACATACCTCTGAAAGAGTTTTTCATTTACCACATAGTAAGGAGTACCATGATGCAAATGGTACACAAGGTTTTCGTGAGTGTTGCGCTGGTACTTGCGTTTACTAGTGCCGTGCTTGAATCAACTGCACAAATCTATGCTGTGATAGATGGAGGTACTGCAACAAAGTATACTGGTGCGGTTACAACCATCAATCCACTTACAGATTGGTATTGGACGTGTAGGCATACCTATCTGATTCGTGCGAGCGAAATCTTGGCGTCCGGTGGATCGCCAGGAATGCTCGAGTCCATCGCCTTGCGTGTGATTGTAAACAATTCAGTCTTCCCAAGCCGCTACATGCGCGTGAGTATTGCCATGACGAATCTTACGGCAATGCCAACAACGTATTCACTAACAAACACCAATTTCACACAAACCTGGTACAACGGTGCATGGAATGTGCCAATCATTGCAAATAATCCAAGTGGCACATGGTATGAGTTCAAGTTCTCCACGCCGATCCAGTGGAATGGAACGGACAATGTTCTTGTTCAGTTCTGTTCGTACCGAACAGCATATACGAACAATGGTCCGACTATCCAGTATTACCAGCCAGGATTCAATGCCTTCGCCTATCGTTGGACTGACGGTGCGGACTATTGTAATGTTGACTACAACTCAACAAGTCAGAATTATAGACCAACCTTCCGTCTGGGCATTCTAGCTGGAATTGAGAGCAGCTTCCCGTCAGACTTGGATCCGAACAGAATCCTCCGTGCTAGTGAAGTGTATGATGGCACGAATGGAAAGCAGCGTCCACACGTTGCATTTCGTCAAACGAACGGGCAGACGATACGGCTCAAGTATAGAATCGTTGGTCCGTTGCCAAGCACGAACGTGATTTATGAAGCAAGACAAGGAGGCAACCCTCAGATAACCCACGTTGCCACAAGCACCTCGCTGTTTACCTACAATTTCACAGAAGCAGTTGGTCCCGCTGCTGGTGCCGGTGGTGTTCTCGATCTTACGAGCATTGGAGGTGGTGCCTACCGCTTGGAAGCAGAGTACGCAATCACAGGATACACGCAAACGTGGCAGAAAGAATTTATCGTTGCATTCGACAATGATGTGGCGGCAGCCCAAATCCGATCTCCATTATCCGTTCCACGGAAGTACCCTCGAGGTGTTGCCACTCCTGTTTCGATGCAGATTCAAAATGTTGGGTTCTACGATGTGGAGCAGGTACGATGTATTGCCGAGATAAAGCGTCAAAGCACAGGGCAGGTGGTGTATAGGGATACAGTCGAATACGATGGCTCACTTCCGACTGGTAATCGTGCAACACTGGATTTTTCTTCGTTCAACTCATTAGAGGTTGGAAACTACACGCTCTCCGTTTGTGCAGAGTTGTTGAACGCGATAGACATGCAATCATCCAACGATTGTCTGCCTCCTAGTGGTGGCTCGCACGTCTTTCAACTTCTGTACAATCAGGAAGCTGGAGCACTGTCAATTGGCACTCCGAATAACATCGAAACCTACTATGCCAACCGCCCCTTTACACCTATCGGCAACATCGAGAATGGAGGCATCCTAGACCTGTCCAACATACCAACACGGATGCAGATCTACCGGTTGCCCGCACGAACTCTTGTGTATAACGAGCTGGTCATCGTTCCAGATTGTGGTGCGGAACCTCCGAACAACATTGCGTCAGCACAGTTCCCACCCTTTATTCCTGATGCTGCAGGACAGTATGAAGCCTGCCTGACGGTAGAGATGAATGACCAGATACCAGACAACGACCGTACCTGTTTCCAGTTTACGGTTGAAGGTAATCTGAACGGTACGTATACGATTGGAACTACCAAGTCTGGCCAGTCGAGGAATTACCTCACGATTCAGGATGCTGTGAATGATCTGTACAAAAAGGGAATTGATGGTGCGGTGACGTTCGAGCTTACGGATGCTGCTTATTCTGTTGGATCAACGTCGATAACTAACGCACCTGCACTTGATCTCTCAACGATGATCATCGGTGCCAGTGCAGCAAACACGATCACCTTTGTGCCCTCCCTTGAGCGCTCGCTCTCGAAAGGTAGTGTGGTCATCACGCTCAATTCGGGCAATGGTACTGGCATTCTGTTCGGTCAGTCAATTACAGCGACTAATCCGGAGGCAGTGCAGATTGATTACGGTAAGCAGCCGTTCTGGAACAACTCCAACGGCAATATTCGTTTCGACGGTGGTAGTCAGAAGTCGATCGTGCTTCAACTCAACGCTTCCACACCGTTTCGTGCACCTGTCTACCTGGGTGACGGATCAAGGGATATTCACATCAAGAATTGCGTGATTCGGAACGCTCCTGGTGCTACCCCTAGTTACGCCACGTCACTGCCAACAATCTTTTATGGCTTCAACCTGTTCCAATTCCAGCCTGACGTACGAGTTGTTGGTGGCAGTACCCAGACGTATTCGGCTGGTATCATCCACCGAAGCAAGCTACCAGTCGGGTTGAGTGGAAATAACTCAGAGCGACTGGATACCATTCCCGGATCTGGCAATCAGTTCATCGGAAACGAAGTATATGGATTTGGGTACGGCATCGTTTCGATGGGTATCGGTCTAGCCTTGAAGGGCGGAATCAACGAATTCCGTGAGTACTACAATACCGGTACGCGGATCGAGAAGAATGATCTCCATGACCTTCGAGGTGCCGGCATCTTCTGTGGATATGAACAGGGTGCTCGTATTCGCCAGAACATGATCTATAACATCGGAGCAACACCAACCAACGGAACAAACGTTGATGCTGCAGGAATTCGCTGTGGTGGCATTGACCGTTACCATAACATTGATCTCGATGTGCAGCTTAACGACATCTCGGGCATCACTGGTGACGTAATGACCCGAGGCATCGTCGTTGAGCAGGTTCAAAACGTATTCCCGTCCTTGGGGCAAGGAAGCACGAACTCCATCTTCCCCGATGGTCCCGAACATACCAGGGTTGCCAACAACGTTATCTGGGGTTTGAAAAGAACCAATGCGTCAGCAAACATGGCAGGTATTCACCTCTACACCCAGCGCGACCCAGCACTCTCGGGTGTTACGCGTATGCTAACACCAAACACGGACAATTATTTCACCAGCAAGGATAGCATCGTATTCAACACCGTGCGAATGGTGAACGATAATGTTACTGGAACTGGTGCCGTGGCAGGGATCGGAGTACAGCACGGAGGCGGCACCGTTGTTCGGAACAATGTTGTGATCATGGAAGGAGCAAGTACGGCATCAAACCTTATGCATGCAGCATTGTTCCTTCAAGGTGTGCAGCTCACTGATGGTAACGATCCGCTCGCTCTGGATAGCGACCGAAATGCCTATCAGTTGGGTAATGCGGGGATGGCTCACTTCGTGGAAATCACGGCCACATCCGAAATCGTAAGCAGCGGCTCAATGACAGAGTACCAGACCATTGACCAGTGGCGAGCCTGGACTCGGCGTGATCGCAATAGCGTAACCGGTAACCTGGTGAATGATCACGTTCTTAATGGAATTGCTCCTAAACAACAGCTGAGAATCAAAACCAACCCCACACCCATCGGTTCGGTGCTTAACGATCGCGGACAATCGCTAGCGGGCATCGGCGAGTCGATGACGGGCAATAGATCAATGGCTGGTCAGTTGCCAGACATTGGTGCCTGCGAGTTTGACGGACGCAGCTACACAAAGGATCTTGAAACGGTTAGCATCCTAAAACCTACTGCATACAAGGCATCCACCGGCACGTTGTCGGATGCAGAGTACGTTATGGTTGTACCACCGGCGATGTTTGAAGCACGAATTCGCAATACCGGAAGTCTGGTGCAGACACAAACATCCGTCCGCATACGGGTCTTTATCGAAACTGTGGCTTCCAACAATGGCAACTTTGCCACACCGCAATGGTCGGCCGCTTCGGTTGTTGACAAGACCTTGTTTGTTGATCTGAATGCTGGTGAGGAAGTTGATTTAGACATGGCCGTCAGCAACTTCTATCCTCAACCATATCAGCAGCTTGTGGGCTACACAGTTCCTGCCCAATTCTCAGGGATGGCAAGGAATGTAACCCCCAGATACCTTGTGGAAGTGGCCGTAGGGTTCGACGAGAACAATGGCAATAACACGAAGCAAAAGGTTGTTCGCTACTTTGTACGTCGAGCAGACACTCGCATCCTAGCTTCCGTTGCTTCTGCCAACGCCACTCTATCTGGTACTTCTCCAGTGAATACCATTGCAGGGCGTTTGAATGGCGATTCGCTCATCGTTGCGTTAAATCGCCTTGGATTTGTGAACAATCCATCCACTGGACAAAATGCATACGACGTACTCGATCGCACTAACTGGGAAGAACGTTCCATTGACTATACCCAGTACCGCACCCTTTTCTGGAGCGGCGATCAAACCCGCTTGTCGCGCTTCCAGCGCCGAGACCTTCGCATGTTCGTGGATGCAGGCACAATTCAAGAAAAGAAAAACCTGTGCGTGGCATCCCAAGAATACCCACGGCAACATGTTGGCTCTGACGTTACGAACGACGAGAAGTTCATCAACGAGGTGCTGCGTGTACGAAACGTAGCTCCTGGTACACCAGTCCCTACGTCGCAGAGCTATCACAACAAGAAGGTTCGCGGTGATGCCATTGCTCGTAATTCAGTTGAAACCGTTCAACGCACAAGCTTTGCTGGCGACGTGGCTCCGAACCCCGCGCTCGTTGCTACCTACTCTTCGCAGGGAACATCTGGCGTAGCATTCCCTAGCTACATCTATGTGAAAGGCGATAGGGAGACTGCCAACGACTCCATCATGGGCTGTGCAGCTGCATCATTGACGAAAAACACCGTTTACCTTGGCGTTGACTGGAGGCACTGGCAGAGCAACACCTCCATCACTGGCGTTGAACGGGTGGTGCGTGGGGTAATCGACTTTTTCGAAACGTATGGCGGCACAGTAGTTCCCGTTGAGCTTGTAAGCTTCGATGCTAGAGCCCGTGGCAATAATGTTGACGTCATGTGGAGTACTGCATCCGAAATGAACAGCGACCACTTTGTTGTAGAGCGTGCCGAGGGTACGGCAGGTGAGAACCAACACTTCTTCTCTCGTGGGTCTGTAACAGCCGCAGGAACCTCGACAGAACGAAAGGACTACCTGTTCCGTGACGAAAACCTTAGTCCTGGTACGTATGCATACCGTCTGGTATCAGTCGATAAGGATGGAAGCTCGGAATCATCGGAAGCCGTGAACGTTGTGGTCAAGTCCGGTGATCTGGCTATCAGCTCCATCGCTCCGCAACCAGCAACCGGTGATGCCGTGATTGCCGTGTTCTCGCCAGTGGCTGCGGTAGCAACCGTTTCCGTTACGAATGCAGCCGGTGCTGTTGTACTGAGCACGCCCAACGTTTCACTGCCAGTTGGAGCTACCACCATACCTATTGATACCTCTGTACTCGCAGCAGGTTCATACACGGTTGTAGTTTCGACGCCGGAGGGCTCTGCAGTAACGAGCATGGTAGTTGTGAAATAAACTGCCAACAAACCGAGTCTTCAAGCGCCTGGTTCACTTGTGAGCCAGGCGCTTTCTCTTTCGAAAGCACACTATCGTGTTTCGTACTTTTGCTTTGCAGCAATTGAGGGTCCTCTTGAACCATCGCCCCCTTTCGTGGCCCTTGGCCTGTTTGGGCGTTGTGCTCCTTGGTGCCACGCTCCAGGCCCAAGTTGTCCCGCATCCGTATCTCACCCTGGAACGTGGTGAGCGCATAACCAACTGGATGATTGGTGACGGTATGGTGCGCCGTGCAGCCACCTACCTGCGTGAGCTGCAAACACAGTTAGTGCGCTCTTCCAGCGATGCAATCGTGATGCGCGAAGCCGAAGTGTATCGCGCATCTGGACAGCGAACGTTGGTTGACCGTACCTTGAGCCCCTTTACACTTAATCGTCCGAACGCCCCGGAAGTAGCATTTGCACATGCAGAGCGTGGGTTTACTGCATTAGAAGAAGGGCAGTACGATGCAGCCGCTGCGTACCTGGGCATAGCAGCTCAGCATGCTCATCGTGAGTTTCTTACTCGCAACGACACCGTGTACAAAAGCCTTGAGCACGCGGCACTGTTCTGGAAGGGGGCTTCCCAGTGCAACAAAGGTTTGTTCGAAGAAGCGATTGAGAGCTTTACCCAATGTGCATCTGTTGACTCTGCCGGTCCCTATGCTGGACGGGCCATCTTCGCCATGGGGCAGATGTATGAGCGCAATGGAAGTACGCAGGATGCCGCAGATGCATACGCACGCATTCGTGCTCGCTACCCACGTGGAAGTGTTATCCTAGCCGCTCGGATACGTGAAGCACAAATGTATCTGCAGCGCAGGATGCCGGAACGAGGTATGGATGTGCTTGCCGGTATTGAGGATCTGCTTGATGCAGCACAACGGAAAGATTCCAGCGTACTGGCACCGCAGATCCTGGCTGACGATGCTCCTGAGCAAGTACACGTGTTGAGGATGGTTGCGCTGCTGCAACGGTCCAGGTACTCCGCTGCACTTGATACAGCATTGGCGTTTTTGAATAGCTATCCGTCTTCGGAATACCGTTCCATGGTTCGTTTGCATGCCGGTTATGCAGCCCTCCATGTGGATAGCAATCAACTGGCCTTGCGTGAGTTAGATCACGTTCTGGCAGAGGTTGCCAACGATGCATCACCGATTCGGCAGCAGGCTCTGCTATATCGTGCGCTGGCATTGCGGCGTTGCGGCAAGGCTGATGCAGCGGGTGCCGCGTTTGCTGACCTCTCTGCGCGATCGGACTACCCCTATCAGGCCCAAGCACTCGTGGAGGTAGGGCAGGGGGCATACCAGCGAGGTGACCTCGAAGGTGCACGAAAAGCTCTCGAGCGCGCAGAACGGTCCTCTCTGGATCCAAGTACAACGATCCGTGCCAGACTTCTCTTAGGAGCCGTTCATGTGGAGAAACAACGGTGGACGGAGGCCGCAGCCGTGTATGAACGGGCAGAGCAACTGGCACGTACCGCTTCGGAGGAGTTTTTGCCGTACCGAGAACGATACCTAGCAGAGAGCAGGTTGAAACGAGGTATTTGCCTTGCACAGGACAATAAACGGGAAGCAGCCATCAAGGCTCTTACCGAGTACTTGGGCAATCACCCTTTGGATGAACAACGCGATGAAGGCACGTTCTGGCTGGCTGAAATGATGTACCGGTCGGACTTGCTCCGCAATGCTCAGGAACTGTACGAAGAAGTTGTAAATCGATATACGGCAAGCATGCGGCGTGAAGAAGCTATGTATGGACTGGCATGGACGCACTTTCGCCGGAGAGAATTCGATAAATCCGTTGCCGAGTTCGGTCGGATGTTGCAGTCCTACCCAAAGAGCCAGTATGCAGTTGACGCCTTGGTACGAAGGGGAGATGGACTATACATCACCCGTCGCTATAGCGAGGCAGCCCGACAGTATGAGGAAGCTGCGCGTCGGTCTCCCAATTCAGAGGAAGGATTGTACGCTGGGTTCCAGGTAGGTCAGAGTTTGTATCGTGCAGGAAACCTTGCCGAAGCCTCAACACGATTGCGAGCCTACGTTGCAGCTCACAGCACAAGTCGCCTTGCTGATGATGCTCTGTATTTAGCCGGGTGGGTGGCGTTCCAGCAACGAGATGATGCCACCGCGATAGCTGAGTTTCAGCGATTGCTTGATGCATACCCTGATGGTGATCAAGCGGTAAGAGCGCTGTATACCATGGCAGATGCCAAATACAATCTAGGTGATGCTGAAGGGGCGAAGGAAGCGTATCGCCAGCTTATGAATCGGTATCCAACCCATCCACTTGCTGTTGAAGCTGGCAAGGGCCTGCAGATGGTGCTTGTGGGAGAGGGTAGAACGGATGAAGCCATTGCCTTGGCAGATCAACTCATCAGTGCCGATCCGAACAGCGCCGTTGCACGTGAATTTGCCTGGGAGAAAGCAAACATCTTTTATACAGGAAGGAACTATCGCAGTGCTGCTGAAGAATTGCAGGCGTATATGTCTAGGTTCCCCGATGGAGACAGAAGTGATGATGCTCTCTACATGCTGGGCAAGAGCTACCTGACCATGGAGGAGCTGCAGCAGGCGAATGATGCATTTGCACGCTTGCAGAAACAGTTTCCTCACAGTGACCTTGTTCCTGCAAGCCACATGGACCTGGCCGATTATCATCGTGATGCGGCCCGTGCAGATGTTGCAGACAGCTTGTATGCCATTGTTCAGCGTTCATATCCCAATGATACCGCCGAAGCCTCGCGTGCCGGGTTCGAGCGTGCAACCTTGGCACGAATCAAAGGCGACACTCTACGAGCAGTTGCACTGTACCGCGTGGTTGCCGATGCCTATGCAGGTACAGAGTATGGAGACCAGGCCAGATACCAGCTATCCCTGTACTATCGCGGTATACGTCAGCCAGATAGTGCCCGCAACGAGCTGGCAATACTTATTCGCACCTCACACTCTCCCATGGTTAAGGCAAATGCGCTGTACGATATGGGCGACACGTACGCTCGTGCCAAGCTGTGGGATGATGCAATCATGTACCTTGAACGTGTGAGAACGGAATACTCCGGTTTTGAAGACTGGTTCACGCTCAGTCTCATCGGTTTGGGTGCGTGTTACGAACAGAAGGAAGAGTACGAGAAAGCCAAGCAGGCTTATGCGGTGGTGGCAGAGCTACGGCCAGAAGACGACTACGGGAAAACGGCAATCGCACGTCTGAAACGCCTGGAGAAAAAGCGATGAAGGCGTCCTGGATCTGTTGTTCAACGTTAGCAGCTGCACTGCTTCTAGCCACATCGGCACACGCACAGCAGTCACCAGCACAACCTATCGAGTTGCCCGAATTCATTGTTACGGGCAAGGAACAAGTGGGCGTACCTGGTGCAACGAAACAGCCTCCCGTGCGCCCGCCGATGCTGCCGCAACGTCGTTTGGATAGTCTTAATCCAGTGGAGAAACTTCCATTGCCACCCCTTCCGGAAGTTCCACTGCCGATGTATAGGTACCGGGACACCTATTCTCCCGGTCACTTGGTTGCCGAAATCGGAAACTACCTTACCCCAAACCTTCAACTGGGATACTCACTGAATACTGGTGGATACCTTGTTGATCTCATTGGGGAGTTCGAAGCTAGCGATGGCTGGGTGGAGGGGGCTGAGTATCTGCGTGCAGGCGGGCGCGCCCGAAGCAGCTATGTGGCACCGGAAAAGTTTATTGTTTTCGGTGGAAGTTTGACGACCGTAGACCTTGGTGCCGATATCAATACATTCCGATTATTCGCCATTCCCTCCACACCTGAACGCTCGGTACTAAATCTGAATGCAGACGTAGCAACGTCGGGGAGTTACGAAGGCGTAGCATTTGATGCAAAACTTGGCTGGAACACCGCTTCTGTTTCTGATGCATCGAACGCTGCATACTCTGACGCAGGAATTCATGGCAGTGTAAGCCTTAGTAAGCGGTGGGAAGCATGGGACGTAGGAGTGACTGCGGACGTGCGGTTGCCTTCATTCTATACACAGGCCTACCCATACTCTGCCGTTGGAGGGCGCCTGGCCGGCAGAATGGACAGTTGGGCTTTTTCCGTGAACGTAGCGCCACAGTGGGCTGGCACGTCGTTTGGTGCCGACAGGTTTGGTGTTGGCGTGCAGGCCGATGTTCACGTGTTCCTTTCGAGTACGGTCTCGGCTGACGTTAGCCTGCAAAGCGGTCTTCGTCATCTTCGTGTGGCCGACTTACTAAAGAGCAACCCATATCTGGCAGACTACTTTGCCGTGGATGTTCCGTACGACATAGCAGATGTTCGTGCAGTGCTGCGCTATCACCCAACCGTGCGCCTTACAGTAGCTGGCGGACTGCAGCTGCGAACAACGGACCGTGACCTTGTGTGGGTGCGGGCTGATACCGGAACGTTCATATCTGCTTGGCTGGGCACAACAACCATCGCTTGTAATGGCAATGTTCGATGGCTTGCATCCGCAGCCGATGCCGTGAGTGCCGATCTAACGGTTACGAGCGCCGCACTGTCGGACACGACAGCTGTTACCTACGTACCAACGGTGATGGCCTCTGCAACGCATGAACGTGATTGGACCGAAGCACTTCGTTCCAACGTCACGATAGTGTATGTTGGTGACCGCTATGCTGACGTTGCAAACCTTCGAACTGTGGCCGGTTATGTTGATGTGCAGGTGGCTGTGATGTACAACATCGCGGAACCCATCATTGCACACATCAGAGCAGAAAATCTAGTAGGCAACACCATGGTGCTATGGGAAGGGTACCGCGAACGTGGGGTGTTTGTAAGTGCTGGACTTACGTGGAGGTTCTAACATGACTACGCACGACAACGAGTGGGAACAAACGGCATTTGGAGCCGAAGGATCTGGATTCAGGCCTGATCAAACATCAGCCGATTCACAAGGAACGGTGCAGCATCATCCGCCTCCACCTCCACCTCCACCATCCAAACCTGATCGGGCAAGGAAGCGCAGCGCTCTGTACTGGTTTGGCATGTTGGCTGCTGGTGTTCTCGTTGTGTCTGTGATTGGTGGAGTAACCTACTGGCTTACACGGCCATCGGTTGAAGAAGAAGCCTTCATTGCAGGCAACCTGGAATCCGAAGCGGATGATTCATCTCACAGTGCCAGTGCCCAGCCGGAACAGGAAGTAACCCAACTGAAAGGTTCGGCGCAGCATGAACAGGATGCATTGAACGCCCTGTTTGGCGATTCGACCATGAGTGCAAACCAAACCCAGAGCGAAGGCAAGCACGAAGAAAGGTATGCACCGGTCGAACACACGAACCCTGCAGTATCCAAAAACCCTGTACCCCCCGCATCAACGTCGCAATCACAAGACGCTGCCACTTCAACACCCACAAAATCGAAGGTCGTGGCAAAGACGCCACGAACTGAATCGATTGCATCAGCATCGAAGCCTGAGCCCCCTACCAAGAGCCGTCGGCAGCAGCCTCCGGCTGAGAAGCCAAAGGTGACTGCGGCCAAAGGGCAGCCTCTTTTTGTTGTGCAGGTATTCAGCAGTCCGAGCAAGGACGATGCTAATGAGTGGTTGCAATCCTTGCGTGACCGAAACGTGAGTGGAGGGTACATCGTTGAACAGCGCATCAAAGGTGAACCATGGTACCGCGTACGTTTCGGTGAGTTTGGCACACGTGATGCTGCAGAGAGTGAAGCGCTTCGACTGGGGTTTCGGGAGCCGTGGATTGCTCGGGTGAGATAGCAAGAACGAGAATGAGAACACATGACGATATCAACGTTTCGAGTGTTCAGCTACGCTGGAGCCCAAACACTTTCCGTGGTTTCGGTGCTTCGATTCTTGTTTTCAGCGCTGTTGTGCTTGTGAGCATGTGCACGCGCATAGAGCCACCAAAGCCCTACCCAGTGCCACCTTCACCAGGAATGATTGAGGTGCGTTTTGGTGATGGTGATGGGACCGGCGGAAGAAGGGGAAACCTTACCAGGGAAGGAGCTGCGGCACGTGGACCAGAAGGCAATCCCTTGGATGATGCTGCACAGTCTCGACAATCAAGAAAGGCAACATCGACAGATGACCCGACGCTGTATGCGCAACACCGCCTGGTGTCGGAAACAGGTAACAATGGGAAGAGTCGTGAACAGGCGGATGCCAATGATAATCGTGGACTCAAGGACGGATCGGACGATGGCTCGGGACTAGGTTGGGTTGGAACAGGAAAAGGAAAGGGGCTTGGAATCGATAACGTCGATTGGGGCGGTGGCGGTAACCGCACCGTCTTAAAGAAAGAAATGCCAAAGTTCCCCACAGGCACGTTGAACACCGAAGTAAAACTCAAGTTTCGCGTTCGTCCTGATGGCACGGTGAGTTGGGTAATGCCAGTTCGCCGTGGTGGCAATCCACAGGTAGACCAGGCGGCAATGTCGGCTTTGTATCGTTGGCGCTTCAATCCGCTTTCAACGAATGTTGAAATGGAGGGAACCATCACGTTTGTGTTCCGGAACAGTTGATGGCTGACATTCTTGTTTGGTACCACGCACTCGCTCCACCAATCAAAATCTTGGTTTGGGTGTTGATTGCGTTTGTTGGATTGGCTTTGCTGAAGCGACTTGTGAAAGCAGCGATACTGGTAACCATCCTGATCATTTTGATCTTCGTTGCCAGAGCACTTACCATGTAGAATCTTTTCTCCACCCACGATTTTCGTTTCTCCATGTCGTATTCCATTGGTGTGATCGGCACCGGCTATGTTGGATTAGTCACTGGCACATGTTTGGCAGATATAGGCAACCAGGTTGTGTGCATCGATGTAGATGCCAACAAACTAGAGCGGTTGCGGTCGGGCGACCCAGTAATCTTCGAGCGAGGTCTGGAGCACATTCTTGTACGCAACATTCGTGAGGGCCGCCTAGAGTTTTCTCTCGACTTGGCCGATGCCGTGCGTCGATGCTCGATTCTGATGTTCTGCTTGCCAACGCCACCAGACAAGGATGGAGCGGCTGACCTTGCCGCTGTGATATCGGTATCCAAACACGTTGCACAGCTTCTTGTGGATCTAGACATTCAGGAACCACGCATTGTTGCCAACAAGAGCACCGTACCGGTGGGCACTGCAGCCAGAGTAGAGGCAATCTTTCGAGATGTTGCTCCCGATAAGGAGGTGTTTGTTGTGAGCAATCCCGAGTTTTTGCGGGAAGGTTTTGCCGTGGATGACTTTATGAAACCCGATCGAGTAATCGTTGGTTCGAGCAGCGCATGGGCCTTGGAGGTTATGGCTGATCTCTACACACCATTTGTGAAGTGGGGAGCACCCATTTATAAGTTCGATGTTGCAAGTGCGGAAGTAGCCAAGTATGCTGCCAATAGTTTTCTCGCAACCAAGATTTCATTCATGAATGATCTTTCAGAGTATTGCGAGGCTGTTGGTGCTGATATAGAGAACGTTCGCATGGCCATCGGTGCTGATGAACGGATTGGACGTCGTTTTTTATTCTCTGGCATCGGGTATGGGGGAAGCTGCTTTCCTAAAGATGTTCAGGCAATCATCCACGCAGCTCGTAGCGCAGGTACCCCTCTGGAAATTGTGGAAGCCACTCACGTTGTAAATCGGCAGCAGATGGAGCGATTTACTGCACGTATCATTCGCCGGTTCGAAGGCAATGTACACGGTAAACGATTTGCGCTGTGGGGACTTTCGTTTAAGCCCAACACTGATGATGTGCGTGATGCACCTGCCTTCGAGGTTGCCAACATTCTTGTTGAGCAGGGGGCTCAGATATCGGCATACGACCCCGAGGCGATAAACAATGCCCGCCGCGTATTGGGCGATAGAATCATGTACGCTGAAAGCATGTATGCTGCATTGGATGATGCAGATGCACTCATCATTGCAACAGAATGGAATGAGTTCCGCAATCCAGATTTCGGGCGCGTGCGATCGTCATTACGCAGAGCCCTCATTTTTGATGGACGCAACCTTTACAATCTGGATGAAATGGGAGCTAGTGGGTTTGAGTATCACAGCATTGGTCGTGCCACTGTGCTACCAGGGGATGAGGACGAAGCCGACTATTGAACCATGGCGGGAGTATTCATGATCGGGTGCGCTTTGCAATACGCCTGCCTGTAAGTTTTCGGAATACCTTGAACTGTCGGCGAGTTCGCCACCAACGTTTGAGCTTCATAAGGATGGTTCGTATCAGCCGTGCAAGCGAAAACTTGTCTGCACCAAAGCCCCCTTCCAACATATTCTTCAGCTGCAAACGTTCGCTATCACTAATCGAAACGTCTTCTGCAGCTTGACCCGGTTTGTTTAAGATGTGATCCAGTAATTGCTCGAGCTCGGTTGCATACCGCTCCAACCGGGGTGCATCGATGGTGTTGTATTGCATGAGCAGGTACAGATGGTCGTACAGCACGGCAGCTCGCTTGATGTCTTCCACCTGATGCTCTTCGCGGAGTTCCTTGAGGAGTGCGGCTGCCAAGGTTTCGAGTTCCTCAACCTTATCTTCCGGAAAGCTAAATGCCACGGATGGATCAATGTCGTCGATCTCCACATACACGTTACTTAGCTGTTGTATCTCTAGACCGTATTCTTCCGATACCTTACTGGCAAATTTCTGCTTGAGATTGTCTATTTGCCGTTGCACAAGAGTAACCTGGCTTCGCAGTGCCTCGATATGTCGGGCTCCAGCAGCGGACGCCAAGCCAATCTCCAGATCTCTGCGCTGAAGGATCAACTCTCGCAGTCGTTTTGCATCATCACTCGAAGACTGGAATACCTGATCTTCAATCACCTTGTCGTCAACCACCATGCGTGCATGGCCGATTTTCACCGTGTTCACGATGATATTGGATCCCATTTGTGCACGAAGTCCTTCGATATCCACGTGGGCAACGCCATCTGTGATCACGAGAATCTGTGCCTGCGAAAGCTGGCTTTCGTGCGAGATGTCGTCGACCGCCTGTTGCAAAGCCTTTTGTAATACGGTTCCGTTGCCAAGGTCGCGGATATGCATGATGTCGCTAATCAACCGATCAAAGCTGGGAATGTCGCGCGCCGTTCGTAAATCACCAACCTTCAGATCGAAGGTGCGACAGAACACAGTACCCAGTTCCTTTTGGTTTCTTCTCAGAAACAGGTAGGCTATTGCCTTTGCCAGGTGTATTCGATAATGATGTTGCATCGAGCTCGACGTATCGAACAACACATATACCTTTTGCTTTCTGTCATCCGGTGCAAAACGTTCACTTTCGGTTTGGTAGCGGAAGTTTCTGGGAGTTCGGGGGCGTGGCATCCACAGTGATCGTTCCGCAAGTCGTTGCAGGAAGACGTTCTCTGGCAGAAGGAACTGATAAGGATAGATGTGGCGGACTTCGGTGACACTGCGAATCAGATCAGCTTCAAACTCCTTGGCTTCCGGCACTAACGGAACAAGGACGGATTCCGTTGTGGCATCTATAGCAGCTTCCTGTAACTCAAGTATTGGGGCTAGTGTTTGCGCAAGAGACTGCGATGCATCCTCGATGATGCGAGCGATTTCGTAGATAAGAGTGAATTCATGCGGAAGGTGCTCTTGCACAGAGTCGAAAAACCCGAATTCTTCCATGCGTGAGAAGAACTCCGATGTTTCGATCACCTGCCGTGAGGAGCTCTCACCGATGCCTGTTGAGCTCACGTTCCACCAGGATCATGGTTTGCTGAAGCAGTTGCTCCACACTATGCTTGAGTTCCCGTACTTCGTCACACACAGGAACAAAGTCCTTCAGAAACTGCTCAAGCATCATCTTATTTCTGTCCTGTGGCTGCTCTCCACCAAAGGTCTCTCGCAACCATTCGAAGAAGTTGCGGCGCAACGCTGTATTGCTCAGGTTGTGAAGGGGCTCCCGCATGCGCAAGGGATGGGCTTTGAGTTCTTCCAGAATCTCCGTGAAGTCCAGCAGCACGGTTACCTGATCGAATCCGCGAGCGGAGGTTAACGAGTTGAGCACCGTAGTGTATGCCTTGCGGAATAATGCAACTTCTTCCGGTAAACCAACGGTGGCGAAAATGAAGTACAGGCGGCTTACATCGTCGTGAACAACGGTATCTCTGCCCTTGAGGAGAGCCAGTGCACGGAGTAGGTCCAGGCTCTTTGCCTGAGTGCGAGGCGAGATATAAAAATCAGATTGAGGTCCGGTTGCTGTTCGATCATGCAGCTGCCGATTCCTAAGGAATTCGAAATGCCGAATCACGATGTTGGTGAAGTACAACATCTCGTTGGAAACACTGATGATCAAATCTTCAGCCTCACCTCGAACAACATGATACAGGTGTTTCAGGCGGGAGTAGGGGATACGGCGGCGTGGTTCTGCCGGACGTCCGCCGTGTTCAAGGTACCTCTGCGCAATTTTGTACTGAATGAAGGGGTCTTTATCCGGAAGAATCATTGCCTTGAACATGAACCTATCGAGCAAGGCTTCGGTAACCTCCGATATCCGCAGATAGTTTGTTGCCGCAATAACCGTATGCAGTACCGACGGTATATTCTGTACGCCGCGCATCAGTCGGCGTTCGTTGAGCAGTGATAAAAGAGCCCGCAGTGTGAAGTCATTGGCATCGAAGATTTCATCGATGAATCCGAATTCACTCTCAACCAGCGACCCTTCCACATTGTGAATGATCCTACCCGATTTAAGCTGCTCCAAATCAAGGCCACCGAAATAGGTGTCTGGCTGCTGCTCCTTGCTTGCCTGTACGCGAAACAATCGGGCTCCTTCGAACATGCTGAACACCTGCTCTGCCAACAGGCTCTTACCAGCACCAGTTCTGCTTTGGAGCAAAAGATGTTCGCCGGTTAACAGTGCACAAATGGCTTGCTCAATCACCTCCTCGCGATTGATCACTCGGCTGCCGATAAAGGCAGCAGCTTCCTTGAGTTCGATGGCTACCTGTTCTACCGATGGCAGTGCATCACTGGTCGTTAACTCCATGGTTCCTCCTTGATGCGGCTAATATAGGCCTGACGGAAGGGCCATATCTTGCGGACTGTATGGAAGAGGAAACGACGGAACGATCAGGTCTGAGTCGGAAAGTTGCCGGCCTGCCCACCAAGCCTGGAGTGTACCTTCATAAAGATGCCGAAGGAACCGTTCTGTATGTGGGGAAGGCAAAGAACCTTCGGAATCGGGTACGGGCCTATTTCCAAGAGAATCGGCCGAGCGATGCACGAATGCGCGTGCTTACAAGGAAGATTGCCGACGTGGATGTGATCGTAACAGACACTGAGGCAGAAGCACTGCTCCTTGAAAACAACCTTATCAAGGAACATCAACCGCGGTACAACATTCTTCTGAAGGACGACAAAAGTTATCCCTACATCCGGATCACGCGTGAAGAGTACCCGCGGGTGTTTAAAACACGCAGGGTTGTTCGCGATGGTAGCAAATACTTTGGTCCGTACACAGATGGCACCTACCTCTACTACCTTATCAAAACCATTCGCTCCATCTTCCCCCTGCGAACGTGCGAACTGCCCCTTACCGAAGAAACGATTGCTGCAGGTAAGTACAAGGTGTGTTTGGAGTACCACATCAAGAAGTGCGAAGGTCCGTGTGAGAATCTGATCTCCCGCGATCAGTACATGAATCATGTTCGTCAGGCACAGCAAATTCTAAGCGGACGCACACGAGAGTTGGAACGCCAGATGGAGTCTAGAATGTTTGCCCTCGCCGAAGAGTTGCGCTTCGAAGAAGCAGCAATCGTTCGACAACGCTTGGAAAAACTCCGAGAGTACACAGCAAAACAAAAGGTGATGTCGGCAGATAGTGCAGATCGCGACGTGTTCGCCCTCGCTCGAATTGGCCCTACCGCCTGCACCTTGGTTTTTACCATTCGCGATGGGAACCTGGTTGGGAAGCGGCACTTTTTTATAACCAATAGCGCCGACCGAACTGACGAAGAGTTGATTCAAACCACTCTCGAGCGTTGGTATGTGGAACAGGAACAGATACCACCCGAAGTGCTCATACCCTGTGAACTTGCCGACGCAGATATGATCAGCAACTTTCTCGCCGCGAAAGCAGAACGAAAGGTTGAACTCATCATACCGCAGATTGGCGACAAGCGTAAGCTTCTAAGCATGGCCGAGACCAATGCAGACTACCTGTTACGCGAACTCCTCGTGCAGCAAGCACAGAAAGACCAAAGCATGCCCCGCTCTGTGTTGTCGTTACAGCGTGATCTTCGATTAGATCATCTGCCACGTCGCATTGAGTGCTTCGACAACTCGCACATGCAAGGTGGTGAGTATGTGAGTAGCATGGTTGTGTTTGTTGATGGCAAACCAAAGAAGTCTGAATACAGAACCTTTAAGCTGAAGTACGTGGATAGTAACGATGACTTTGCTGCCATGCGCGAAGTCATAACCCGCCGTTATGGTGGATCACTTAAGGATGTACCCCTGCCAGATTTGTGCATCATCGATGGTGGTAAGGGTCAGGTGTCGGCGGCAATGGAAGCGTTGCGGCACTTGAACATGGAGGGGCAATTCCCCGTGATAGGACTTGCAAAGAGACTGGAAGAAATTGTGATACCTGGCAAGGCCGAGCCAACAATCTTACCTCGTGCTTCCAGCACGCTGCGACTGCTACAGCGTGCTCGCGACGAGGCTCACCGTGTTGCCATTTCCTATCATCGAAAGTTGAGGGATAAACGCACATTGCAGTCGGAAATCACCAACGTCGAAGGTGTTGGACCCAAGACGGCTACGAAGTTGCTCGTTCGCTTCGGATCGGTCGAGGGAATTAGAGCAGCTACCATCGAACAGCTTGCCAACGAGGTGGGTAGCACACTCGCACAACGTATTCATCAGCGGTTCCACCCATGACACCACTCATTCGAATGTTACGCTCGGAGCTCCGTGCAATGCTGCGCAAGGAGTGGCCGCCGTATACCGTGCCGGGTCTCTGGGTCGGGTCGTCAACCCCAGTAACGTTTCCTTCCGCTCCGGCATACTTTCTACACCAATTCCAGCTTGTTGACGCTGATGAACGTCGTCGACGTGGAAGGCCGTGGTCGCTTGATCGCGCCTTGATGTACAATGGGATGGTGCGGCATATCACCTCGTACGATCACGGGCCGGGTGTTGAAGAAAGTGGTTGGCGAACAACGGGAACATTCGTCAAACTGGCCGCCTTGCTACCGCACCTTGTTCGCATGGACGTTGATACGCTGATACTTCAGCCGATCACTGAAGTGGGCGTAGCTGGTAAGAAAGGTACTTTGGGGTCACCCTATTCCGTGCGACATCCGTGGCACCTAGATGCACGCTTGGGAGAAGAGGCACTGTCAATGTCCATCGAAGATCAAGCACGTGTGCTCTTCGAAATGTGCCACGCACTCGGCATTCGTGTGGTGCTGGAGTTGGTGCTGCGAACGGCAAGCTTGGACTCTGTGCTCGTACCTACAAATCCGGAATGGTTCTATTGGGTTGATGAGGGAAAAGTGTCTGAACTACCAGATGGACTGCGACCCCCGCACTTTAGTGAAGAACAAATTCGACTGATAACTGAGAAGGTGGATCGAGGAGACTTTGGTGGTCTGCCCGAACCTGATGAAGAGTATCAGAATCTTTTTGCTCCTCCACCTATCCGTGTGGAGCTAACGGACGCGGGGTGGCGCGGCATCGGCCCAAAACAACGGATGCTGCGCGTTCCCGGTGCATTTGCTGACTGGCCTCCGAACGACACTCAGCCACCGTGGACGGACGTAACCTACCTTCGGCTTCATGATCATCCGCATTACCGATACATGGCGTACAATACCGTGCGGATGTTTGAAAGGGGCTTGGATACAGAGGAATACCGGAGTCATCCGTTATGGAATACAATTGCGTCGTTCATTCCATACTACGTTCGCACCATGAATATTGATGGTGCGATGATCGATATGGGGCATGCTCTGCCCCGCGATTTGCGCAAGAGAGTGATGCGCGAGGCGAGGGCAGCAAAGCCTGAGCTACTACTGTTCGAGGAGAACTTCAATGTAACCCACCAGACAGCTGATGATGGTTACGATGCAGCTATTGGAAATCTGCCGCTGGCTGCGATATCCTATGATGAGATTGTGGCGCACCTGCACCATGTTGCCAAAAGCCCCTTGCCAGTGCGCTGCTTTGCTGCACCCGAGTCGCATAACACCATGCGAGCAATACAGAGGTGGGGATCCGAGGAGGCTGTGGCGGCGGTGTGGAGCATTCTGCGTGTAGTGCCCGGTTGCATCGGTTTCATTCACGCAGGAATGGAGGTTGGTGAACGAACACCAGTGAACACCGGATTGGGTTTTACTGAAGAAGAGGCCGCTCAGTATCCACCTGAAACGCTGCCGTTATTCTCCGATGTACCTATCCATTGGAATCACGACAGTGCTGTGCTTGCCGCGATCATTCGAACGTCGCGCATCCTTCATGGTTCTGCATTCTTTGAACATGCATCGATCCATGATCACCTGATCGTTCTCGACACGAAGAAACCGTTGATTGCATTCCTGCGGATTCCACCGAACAGCAGGCAAGGCCTGTTATGTGTTTCGAATCTCTCAGATGAGCCCATCTCTCAGCGCATTGAAATACCCGCCGACAGTGGCGTGATGTTTCTAGCTCCGAATGCCTGTGTGAAACGAGCAAGCACGAACGTTGCTGTGGAGTTGCAAGCTTGGCAAACAGAGCTCGTGTTCACGTTGCATTAACTACCAGCGCTTAACCCACGTGAGCATGGGTACAATGGGCCAGCCACCGGAGTCAGCATCAGCGGATCGTATGCCAACATAGCTCAGGCCAACTTCGAAGGCGTCGTGAGTCCTGAAGTATCGAGCTGTTAGGGTTAACGGCACGAACGTCATGGTTCGCATGTAAAATGCTTCGGCGCATACCTTCCAGTTATCCGCAAACCGGTAATCGTATGCAATGCCGCCCAAGAATGCATCGGCTCGGAACTCGCCATCAGCAAGCGTTACGTGATCCTTGAAGGCGTAACCGAGGTACAGGTTTAGGCGGCTGTCATCATCGCCGTAGCCAGCCGTTGTCCAGAGTGCATGAAAGGTGATCTTACTCTCAAGTTGTGGTGAGTAGTCCTGGTCGTAGTAACTCTGCCCGAATTGGTACCCACCGCCGGCAATCACATTGTTTGCAATCTCATACCCTACCTTACCGCCAATGGACCATGCTGCACTCCAGGAGGCGTCGTACCCAGTTGCACCAAACCAGCGGTTAAACAATGGTAGTGCACCACCAACGAGAACGGCAACGTTATTTGTGATGCTATAGCCAGCCATTAAACCCAAAACGTCGTACACACCCGTAACGATGGTACCCCGTGGTGGAACAACAGCGGTTGGCAACATGATGCTGCGAAACGTTGTGGGGTCTGCACCGGTCAGTGCCATTCGCACCGAACTGTCTGCTCGGACAAACAAACGAGCTATCAATGGTTCGTCGAGTCCTGCAATGTCGAACTCAATCTGTGTTGCATATCTGCCTACTGTTGGGGCAGTTACCACTACGTCGAAACTCTTTCTCTCGCCGGGCAATAACTGGAAGGAAGGCTGCAATGGAAGCGAGATTGCCGGGTCCGAGCCTTCGGCAATTCGCATGCCTGTAACCGTAACGAGTTGCAGCCCCTGGTTGGCAATGAGACTATCAACACGAATCGTGGTGGGAACAGCAATGCCAACAACTCCAAGGTCGCGCATATCTGCGCCTGCTGCTATCACACCACCCATACATCGTCCAGTGATACGTGCACTGATGATTCCCCCCGCGCTTTCTGCCACTATCAGTGCAGCCCGCTCGCCAACGGCATGTGGATGGAAAGAAAATGTAAGCGGCCGAACTTCGCCGGGACCGAGAACAAACTCCTTGGGTGCGTTCACACCAAAATCGGCTGCCTGAGCCCCCTCTATGCGAATACCCTTGATTGTAATACTACTCGACGATGGGTTCTCAATGCCATCGATAACGATTGAGTCGACCGACTGACCTACAGCACGCTCCCGAAAGCGTACGGGTTTCAGGCGTGCAAGCGGACGGTAGATGGACCACAGTCGATCACTAACGTCCTGTTGCAGGAGGGGAGTTTCGAGGTTGTAAACGTGCACCTGCCGACTCGGTCCGATCACAGCCAAGCGCCTGCCATCGGCTGGTGCTGTTGGATTACCATAGCCTCTCTGAACGCGAAGCAGTTGCACTCCAGTGTGTGCGTCGAACACGTTGGCAAAACTTAGGGTACTCAGGAGAAGCGTGGTGCCATCGGGCAGGATGGTAGCCTCACTTGCTCCACCAGGTTCCGACAGTCTTCGAATGCTCACAACGTGTTCACCTGTTGCAACGTCGATGATTTTTGTCTCATCCTTGCCTGTCTCCACGGCAAGCCTTCTGGCATCGGGGGTGAACGTCAGGTACGTGTTGTCATTCTTAAACTGTCGAGTAGCAATTCGTTGCGGAGTAGCAAGGGTGGCTACATCCCACATGGTTGCAGCGCCATACGAATCCGTGGTTACAAGCTTGCGAGCATCCGGTGAGAATGCAGCTCGATAGAATCGTTCGACGCCTGGTGCTTTCACCTTTCGTCCAACCGTGTCACCATACTCGTACACGCTTACCATGCTGTCCCGTTCACACACGGCGATATACTTTCCATTAGCCGAAACGTCTACCCAACAAATGGAAGGCCAACGGCGTGGAAGCGTGTAGGTGGGTTTGCCATCGGAAGCATTTACTACCACTGTCCTGTCACCATCCGCACCACCGATCACAACTACTCGTGCGCTCTTGTCCATAACACAGCGTAGTGGAAGTCTGGAAACTGGTAAGGACCACAGGTGTGCGCCGGATGGCATGGAGTAGAAGCTCACACTGTCTCTGCTCCATGTGAGCAGCCGTGATCCGTCAGCCGAGAATAAAACCTGTTCAGCTGCCTTTAGCTTTCGCACTTCCGCACCCGTTTGACCATTCCAGATTGTTGCCGGTGGAAGTCTGTCTGCACCTCCCTGTTTGCTGGGTTCTTCGGCCGTAACAAGCAAGGAGCCGTCTGGCGAAAATGCAACGTCGCTAAAATGTCCTCCGGGTATGGTAAGCACCGGGTTTGTTCGATCTTTCTGTTCACGAACATGGGAAGCACGCAGTAGACATGAGTCGGACTCGCGATTCGGAACCCGCCACTTATATCTATGTTTCGTGGCGTTGTCTGCAATCACATCCCACGTCTTGCCTCCATTGTAGCTCACTTCTAGCTTGACGGGCACGTCTGGTGGTAAGCCTTCCCATTGAAGCACCGTATCGGAACGCACAACAAAGCGTTCGCCACCGTTTGGGTGAACCACTCGAAGCGTTGGTGTTTGCGGTCGAGATTGCGGATTGCCCGCAGCCACATACAGCGTTGGAAGGGGGCATGGATAGGCGTTCACTTCGAGTGTGCTAACGATATAGGAGCTGTCCAACCTGGTGCAACGCACTCGAATCACCAGTGTATCATCGGCGCTAAGCTCAATCGGTAGCTGCGGATGTACGATTGCAAACGGGGAAGGACTATCAAGGTGAATTGAGCGGATGACTGCCTTGTTTGAAAGTGGCAGGATGCGGAACTCTCGAAAGTCCTGCTCTACAGAGTCAAAGCGGATTGCAGTTGTGTTGACGTTGAATCCACCTTTGCGTGTAGGTAGAGTTGGAAGTGTTGTGGTGTATGTGGTACCATGCACCTGAGCAGTAACAGCGGAGAATGATTCACAGACAACTGGCGGCTCCCACACGATTTCACAGCCCCCAGCACCTGTAGCATCGGCGAAAATTCGCTGGTATGCCATAACGGCCTGGTCTACAGTGGTTACGTTGTCGAACCACAAACCGCCTGTGCGTTCTGCTATGGACTGCAAGACACCGGGCATGTTCAAACCAAGCGTTACACAGTAGACGGTGATGCCGTTAGCCTGGGCCATGGCAACCACACTATCTGGGTTAACGGATCCAAAGCCGTCTGTAAGGAAAACCATCACCTTTCGGTGTCGGCCTTCGCGAGCAATCGCCAGCCCACCCATGACTGGATCAAGGAATCCTCGGTCATAACTGGTGCCGCCTCGTGGACGCAGTCGGTTGATGGCAGAAGTCAGGCGATCCTTGTCGGTTGTAAAGTCTGATTGTAGCAAAACTCCGTCGTCAAATGCGGTAACCGCACATTCAGATTCACCACTAATTGCTTTCACCCACGCTTGGGCTGCGGCTTGTGCGAGGGCAATGTTTGGTCCACCAAACCTCATGGATCCTGACACGTCAATGGTGAGCACGGACGACACGTCGGGACTGCGTTCCGGTGGCGTGCACGTTACTCGAATCACGCGAGCTGGCGTTTTGCCGTAGGTTATCGTTACATCAGACGCTTCGAAGTTGGTAATCCTGCCGGACGGGTCGAAGTATACTGCAGCGGCCAGCTGATTACCGGCCGAATCGGTTGAAAAGGACCGAAGGAACAATGACCCTTGCGCCAGCATGAACGTGGGAGCGAACACGAAGACACACAGGATGAGCGTTCGAAGAAGCATCATGAGCGCACCAGCTGGCGAGCTGCGGCTGTAAAAAGTTGACGTAATTCCATAAGGGCAGTAAGCAGCACAACATTGATGGTAACGTTCCTGCGAATGTCTCGAGCTGCGCGTTCGATTATGTGCAGTGCCTCCGATAGGTCGGCCGTGCCATACGATTGTGCAAATCGGAGCACAACGTCTCGCTGATCCGCATTTGCAAGGGAACTGCCGTCGCCATACGAACAAACCATCTGAACATCGCGCAGCCAGAGAGCCAGCAAACTCAACATCAGGAGAGCTCGTTGCCGATCCTTACGATCGGCAGCATTGTTTACTGCTTCAACCAGGCCAACGCGGTACTCTTTCGGTTTGAGTGCAGCACGAAGCAGGTTTATGGCTTCTGTTCGTTCAGCCTGTACATCTTCTCGCAGCAGTGCTCTGGAGAGAGTAAAGTCTCCTTCTGCAAACGGTGCAAGGAGTGTAGCTTCCTGAGCATCCACTCCTTCTTTGATGAGTGCAACCACCAGATCCTCATCATCCAGGGGGGGGATGTGCATCTGCTGGCACCGTGAAGCAATCGTTGGCAACACTCGCTCGGGTGCCGCACTGGTGAGGATGAGCAGAACGTTGCGGTGCGGCTCTTCGAGAGTTTTCAGGAATGCATTCGAAGCCTCGGTGGTTAGGTTCTCCACATGGTGAAGAATCACCACCCTCCACCCCCCCTGAGCGGCAGATAGTGCCATGGATCGCTTGAGCTCTCGTATCTGACCGATGCGAATCTGCGTTGCTCCGGTTAATCCAAACGGTTGGTAGGGATCAGATGCAATGAGTTGAATCTGATGGGACAGCTCTTCAATGACGTCAGTGGGTAACTCTGCCTCTATATCGGCCTTGCCGGCAGGGAGAGCCGTAACGATGGTAATGTTCGGGTGCTGCAGTGTTAGTGCCTGCCTGCACGACCGACAAGCGCCACAGGCATCGACGTGGACACCATCCTTGCGAGGAGCTTCGCAGACAAGTGTTCGGGACAATGCAATGGCAATGGCCAGCACGCCTGATCCATCCAATCCTGTAAGGAGCAGTGCGTGCGGTAATCGGCCAGTGGCCACGGCCCTTTGCAGTAGCCGCTTAACGGTGTCCTGCCCAATAACCTGTTCCCATGCCATGTGCAAATATCGGTGGGGCGGCTTAGGGGCCTTGCGTAACTTTCGGTATGCGAATTCTTGTTGTTGAAGACGAGCGTAAAGTGGCCTCGTTCATCAAACGAGGACTGGAAGAGGAGCGATACATCGTGGAGACTGCTGCCGACGGTGAAGAGGGTTTGCAGCTGGCCTCGGCTAATGTGTTCGATGCTATCGTGCTCGACGTCATGCTCCCAAAGCTTGACGGATACAGCGTCCTGAAAGCACTTCGGTCTGCTGGCAATGCAACGCCTGTACTCATGCTTACGGCCAGAGGCACTACTGAGGACAGGGTGCAGGGTTTGGATCTGGGTGCAGACGACTACCTGGCAAAGCCCTTTCACTTCGAAGAACTTGCCGCTCGACTACGGTCAATACTCCGACGTTCTTCCACCGAAAAAACCACCAAGCTCACATGTGGAGATCTAACGTTAGACATGGTTACTCACATGGCATATCGAGATGGTCAGGAGATCGAGCTAACAACAAAAGAGTATGCGTTGTTGGAGTACCTGATGCGCAACAAGGAACGCATCCTAAGCAGGTCCATGATCATGCAACACGTTTGGAAACACAACTTTGACCCTGAGAGCAACATCATTGACGTGTACATTAAGCGCCTGCGAAAGAAAATCGAACGGCCAGACAGAGCTCAGATGGTACAGAGTGTGCGTGGTGTTGGGTACAGAATGAAGGAAGATTGATAGACCCACGGAACCCGAGCATCACCTTCACTTCCGTCAAACAATAGAATAGATTCATCGAAAGCGTCGTTCAATGCAACAGCCACATGAAGAGGAAGTAGCGGATTATCATCGTGTTGTTCGGATGGTGGAAGAACACGTTGGACATGTGCAGCACGCATTCAACATGCACCAGCGCACCTTCTATCCGCCAAGAGTACGCGAGTTTTTTGCATTGGAACTCTGTGGAGAGGCAGGGGAACTGGCGAACATTGAAAAGAAACGCTGGAAGGGCATGCAGATTCCAGAGTCGTCATTCGATGAAGAAGCAGCGGATGTTTTTATCGCACTGTTCAACTACTGTAACGCAGCGGGTGTTAACCTTGCGTACGCTGTGTGCTCCAAGCTCAGGTCGATGAAACCAAACACCGCACCCTCAGCCGATGTTGAATAACCACATACCAGGTTTGATTGACCGCCTGGTTGCGGGAGATCAAAGTGCGATAGCCGAGATTTATGACGCCTACGGTGCAACGCTCTACGGCATCGTCGTGCGGCTGGTTCGGGATCAGGCCGTAGCCGAGGACGTCGTGCAGGACACCTTCGTTGCCGTTTGGACGCGCCGATCGTCATTTGATGCCAGCAAGGGCACACTGTTTACGTGGATGCTGAACATTGCCAGAAATCGCGCTCTCGACCACCTAAAAAGTGCATCCGTAAGACTTCGAAGTGATGCAATGGAAATCCAGGACGACGAGTCAGTCGTATATCCTGTACAAGCCATGACTGACATACCATCTTACGAAGACGTTCTAGACGTTACCTCCGTTCTTGGACATCTACCCGAAGCTCAGCGCCAGATAGTTGACCTTATGTTTTTCAAAGGGTTTACTCAGCAAGAGGTGGCAGACGAACACAACATCCCTTTGGGCACGGTGAAGAGTAGACTTCGACTGGCCATGGTTTCTCTTCGTAAGCATCTGGGAGGAAACGCATGACGCCGCAAGAACTCATCAACAGTGGATTACTGGAACTGTATGTAGCAGGAGCGTGCACAGAAGATGAACGTGCAATTGTTGAGCACCATGTGGGACTGTATCCGGAAGTAGCTTCGGAGCTTCAAGTCATTGCTCATGTTGTTGAACAGGCATCTAAGGAACTTGCTGCCAAGCCCCCTGCCACACTTCGTGTGAAAATCCTCGAGGCGATAGAACAGTTGCCCGCAGAAGCGGATAAACACAAAGCGGATGCACCAGTGTTTCAGATGCCTCAGCCTGCGAAGGAACCTATCAAGTGGTCACGATACCTTGTTGCTGCATCCATCGGCCTGGCTGTGGGTCTTGTGCCTTCCGGTATTACGTGGATTCAGCTGCAACAAACACAGACTGAGCTGGAGCAGACGAAGGACGAGCTTGCCCAGGCCGAGCAGCGCAGCACAAGCATTGCTGCCAATAAGGTGAACCTGGAACGTATTCTTAATCAGTTTGCCAGTGCCGACCTGATGCGCATTTCGCTGGCAAGTGTTCAGCCCAATCAGCAGGTGCGCGCTGATGTGTGGTGGAATCGGTCTACACATGCTGTGATCATCGATGCGCGGTCTCTTCCTGAGCTTGATTCCCACAAGGACTACCAACTGTGGGCCATCGAGGGTGGTGTACCCATTGACCTTGGTTTGGTGCGAAAGCAAGGAGACGGCATGATGGTACTCGAGATGAAGCCATCAGCGGCACCCCAGATGTTCGCCATAACAGTTGAACCGAAGGGCGGACGTCCGACGCCGACCTTGCAGGCAATGATCGTAGCAGGAAAGGTGAGCTAACGTGTACTGCGGTTGGATCCGCAGGTGTGTAAGCCGAGTGATCCAAGAGCAGAGGAGAGTCGTAGGTATCCCGAAACCACATTCAAGGGAACCACATGCCGCTCTCAAAGAATGCTCGCGAGCAAGCCGAAATGCTCGAGTCCGTGCTCCACGAAATCATGGATCCATCGCGCCGACGTTTTCTGCGGAAGGGGGCTTTGGCTGCCGCTGCAATAGCCTCCTTACCAGTTGTGGGCTCAGCACTTGCATCGTGCACGTCTGACCCAGTAACGCCAACGGACGATCCTTCGCAGGATGTTGCACTCTTAACAACCGCCTATCAGATCGAGAAGCTAGCCGTGAACACCTACACGGCTGCTGCCGGTCTGGGCATACTCAGTGGTGCCTTTCTGGAGGTTGCAACCTCGTTTGCCACCGACCATATCGGGCATGCAGGAACCTTTCGCGAGGTGATCACGAGCGAGCTTGGAGCCGCTCCTCCAGCTGATCCTAAGCCAGATGAAAACTTCATCACCGGCATGATGGTGAATGGCAACACCATTCTACAGGTCCCACCATCGTATGGAAATCTTACTTCTACAGAAGGGATCGTTCGATATGCGTTGGGGTTGGAGCTCATTGCTGCAAAAGCATACTTCGACAATGCTACCTCGGCCACCGCATCCAATCGACTAACAAACAGGCGAGCACTCGAAGCTGTAGCGGATATCGGACCAGTCGAAGCAGAACATGCTGCTGTGTTTCGAGCAGCGCTCAAGATTCTATTGAACACCAGCACCGATGCCGATGCCGGAGCAGACATCGGTCGAAGCGTTTCACCAACGGCCATCATTTCTGCGGAAGTCCCGCGGCCGTAACGAATCAAGAAACAGCAAATAACTAGAGGAAATTCTGATGAAAACAGATCTAGAGATGCTTGCGGAGAGTTACACGCTGGAGTTGATGGCAGTCAACACCTACGCTGCAGCAGCTCAGCTTAAGGATACTACGGGTAGCCCGATTGTTGATGGTGCAGTTCTCAGTGTAGCGCAGGCCTTCATTGCCGATCACACCGTCCATGCCGAGCGGTTTGCCAGCGTGATTAGAGAGCTTGGAGGTGTTGTTCCTGGGAGTACGACCGAAACAACACTTACCCAGTTTCCGCCAGGGCCCAACTCTGCACTCGATTCGTTAGTGGGGATCCTGCGATATGCGTTGGCTGTTGAAGTGTATGCAGCCAAGCTCTGGAACCAATATTTCGGCGAGGCGCAGGACTTACGAACAAAGAGAGTGTTTGCAGACATAGCACCGAACGAAGCAGCGCATGCAGCACTGATTCGTACCACTCTCAAGTTCGTTCTTGGCGTGCCCACCGATTACGACAGCACTAATCCAGGTAAGGCGGTTGTGCCATTTTCGCAACTGAGTTTTGACGGTAGTGTTTTTTAAGTAGCCCCACCCCACTCTGCCGTCAAAAACACGCAGGCCCGGCTGTTTTGCCGGGCCTGTTTTTTTCTAGCGGATTTCCTTGTGTACAGTATGCCTCTTGAGGAAGGGATTGTACTTCTTCATCTCAAGACGTTCCGTCACATTCTGCTTATTCTTTGTAGTTGTGTACCGAGATGCCGGTTTGCCTTCTTTTTTGGCTTCCGTACACTCGAGCGTGATAATCACGCGAGCGCCTTTCTTGGCCATGATCGTGCCTCAGGCTGCTGTTTGGTTTTTTTTTTTTGAAGACCACAAAAGTACAAAAAGATTATCGTTTGGCAGACTTCCGTGCCGACTTCTTTGTGCCGTTGACGCGAACGTTGTTGAGTTTCTGTTTCCTTGCAGGTCGAGCTGGATGTGCACGGTGCCCAGCAAAGGCAAATGGAATGGCGTCGTCTACGGTTTTCACGAAAACGATTTCCAGCCCTTCCGTAAGGCCTTTGGGAAGCTCGTCAACATCCGAGCGGTTGGCATCGGGAACAAGCACTGTTTCCATTCCAGCACGTTTTGCAGCAAGAAGTTTCTCGTTCAGCCCGCCGATTGGTAAGATCTGGCCGCGCAACGTTACTTCGCCAGTCATCGCCACGTTTCCGCGAAGAGGCTTGCCTGTGGCAGCACTCAGCAAGGCCATCGTCATCGTTATACCTGCCGAGGGACCATCCTTCGGGATTGCACCTTCGGGCACGTGCACGTGAATCTCCTTACCCTTGGCCACTTCTGCATCCAATTCATACTTAGCATGATTGCTTCGTAAAAACGATAGGGCAGCCATAGCCGATTCCTTCATCACGTCGCCAAGCTTGCCGGTGAGTGTTAGTCGTTCCGGACCTGGCATAAAGGTGACCTCCACGGGTAAGGTGTCCCCCCCCACACTGGTCCACGCCAGGCCCATCGCAACCCCGACCTTATCGGTGAGTTCCTGAGCCTTTTCCTTGAAGCGTGGTGCTCGGAGGTATTCTGCCACCTGCGCCTGGTCTACCTTCCATGTTCGGCGTTTAAGCTTTTTGAAAGCTGCAGTTTCCTTCACAGAGGCAACTTCACCCTTAGCCTGTTTACGCTTTGCACCCTTGTTTTTGTGGTTTTCCGTTGCGGCCTCGGTAACAATCTTCGTTGCAACCTTGCGCAAAATGCTGGCAAGCTCCCGTTCCAGGTTGCGGACTCCAGCTTCGCGCGTGTATTCACGAACAATTTTGTGAAGTGCCTGATCGGTGAACTGGATATCGAACCCATGCAGTCCATGCCGTTCATAGAGCTTTGGCAAGATGTGACGTTTTGCTATCTCCACCTTATCTGGCTCCAGATAGCTGCTGAGTTCGATGACTTCGAGTCTGTCGAGCAACGGTGCGGGAATATCGTACTTCACATTTGCCGTGGCAATGAACAGAACGTTCGAAAGGTCGTAGTCAACTTCCAAATAGTGATCATTAAAGGCATTGTTCTGCTCGGGATCCAGCACTTCCAACAAAGCTGCACTTGGATCTCCCCGGAAATCCATACTCATCTTATCAACTTCATCAAGTAGGATAACCGGGTTCACAGATCCAGCGCGTTTCATGGCTTGTATAATCTTGCCCGGCATGGCACCGATGTAGGTTCGGCGATGACCGCGGATTTCTGCTTCGTCCCGCACTCCACCGAGCGAAATGCGAACAAAGTTGCGGCCGAGTGCTCGAGCGATGCTCTTTGCGAGAGACGTTTTACCAACACCTGGCGGTCCAACAAAGCACAGAATCTGTCCGCGCATGGAGCCAACAAGGTTGAGCACGCTGATGTATTCAAGAATGCGTTCCTTAGGCTTTTCCAGGTCGTAGTGATCCTCCTCGAGAATCGTTCGCACATGAGCAACGTCCAAGTCGTCCGTTGTTCGATGGTACCACGGAACCGAGGCCAGCACTTCAAGCCAAGTGCGGTTAACGGAAAACTCTGGACTCATCGAAGGAGTTTTTTTGAGCCTATCGAATTCCTCCTTGGCCTTAGCATAGATGGATTCTGGCATGCCAGCATTGTCGAGCTGATCCTTCAGTGGACCTAGCTCCGGACCGCCGTCATCCTCTTCGCCAAGTTCCTTCTGCAGTGCTCGAATCTGTTCCTGAATGAAGTACTTGCGTTGCGATCGCTGAATCTGATCCTGAACCTTGGTGTCGATTTCCGCTTCGAGGCGGAGAAGCTCAAGCTCACTGCTTAGTACCTGGACCAGCTCAACGAACTGAAGATCCAAGCGTTCTGCCGTAAGAATTTTCTGTTTTACTTCTACCTTTTGCTGCACGTTCGCAGCGGCGTAATACAGCTTTCGAACAGGGTCGTCAAGGTTCTCGAACGCGCCAAGAACTTCTGGCGGAAGGTTGCGATGTTCCTTAACGTATTCTTCAAACAGCTCACCGGCATGCCGAACAAGGGCATTTAAGTGTTGGTCATTGGCATCGTATGAAGATGGTAGGGGGCTTGCTTGTGCCTGCAGGTAGGGCTCCGTGCTGATAGCCTTTTTTACGCGAGCAGGGATCATCCCTTCAACAAGCACTTTCAGGAGGTTGTTAGGCAGCCGTAAAACCTGAAGTACTTTGGCGATTGTGCCATGTTCATACATGTCGTCGAAACCTGGCTCGTCAACCGAAGGGTCGCGCTGCGAAAGGAGCAGCACAAATTTGTCTCGCTCCAACGAAGCGGCCACAGCCTTGAGAGATGAAGCCCGGCCGATGAGCACGGGAAAGATCATGTGGGGGAAAACCACAATGTCGCGCAAGGCCAGGACCGGCAACGATGTTGGCACCGATGGCGCACGCTTGTCTGCTTCTTCGATAGTCGAAAGAACGTCGTCGTGTTGATTCATGGGGCGTGATGACGTGAACGGAACATCGAAATTACGCAGGCATGGCAAAGCCCCCTTCATAAGCTTGTTCGAATCACACGAACAGGTTTGCGAGGACAGTCTTGATGTCCGTATCTTTGCCTTCTTTACACACAGTTACACAGTTCAGGAACACGATTGAGGCGACCATACGTCCGCGGTCCGCAACAGCGACCGGAGCAAACGCGCAAGCACAAGATCAACGAGGAAATCATCAGTCCGCAAGTGCGGGTGATCGACGAAAATGGCGATCAACTTGGAGTGATGACGTCTCGAGAGGCGTTACGTCGGGCGCAGGAAGCCGAGAAAGATCTGGTAGAGATTGCTCCACAGGCCGTTCCGCCAGTGTGCCGAATTATTGATTACGGCAAGTTCAGCTACGAACAGCAGAAAAGGGAGAAGATCCAGAAGAAGTCACAGCAGCAGAAGGAACTCAAGGAAATACGTCTGCGGGCCGGAACGGACACACACGACCTTGACTTCAAGGTGCGCCATTCTCGAGGTTTCCTAGAAGATGGGCACAAGGTGAAGGCCTCAGTGATGTTCCGTGGTAGGGAAATCGTTCACCAAGAGATTGGCCGAGCGCTTCTGCAGAAATTCATTGACGCTCTGGCTGATGTTTCGAAGGTTGATCAAGACATGCGAACGGAAGGTCGGGTGTTGAGTGTAACGCTGGCACCGGATGGAAAGAAAAAAACTGCGCCAAAGCGTAAGCCAGAGGAGGCACCGAAGAAAAACGCATCGCGTACGAAAGAGAAACCACAGGCTGATGCCGACGAAACCAAGGTAGGCGTTACCGCTGAAGCAGAAAACGAGACGGTGGAATCGACACAACCTGATACCTGAAAAAGGACCATACTCGGATAATACCATGCCAAAAATGAAGACATCTGCGGGAGCAAAGAAGCGGTTCAAGATCACCGGCACTGGCTCCATCAAGCGCCAGAAAGCGTACAAGAGTCACATCCTTACGAGCAAGTCTCGCAAGCGCAAGCGCAACCTGCGTCAGAGCACGCTCGTGCATCCTTCCAACGAACCACAAATCCTGCACGCATTGGCGTTGCGGTAAGTTTTTTTCATGGCCTGGCAGGGAAGCCGTTCTCCTGCCGACCACACACTACGGAGTAGCATCATGCCACGCTCAGTAAACAAAGTAGCGGCGCACCAGAAAAAGAAGAAGTACTTCAAGCTTGCCAAAGGCTACTGGGGCGCACGTTCGAAGGTTTGGACCATCGTTCGGGATCACGTTGAAAAGGGGCTTCAATACGCCTATCGTGATCGTCGAAACAAGAAGCGCACATTCCGCTCCCTGTGGATCGTTCGCATCAATGCCGCAGCTCGCCTAAACGGTACTACCTACTCGCGGCTCATGCACAACCTGAAGAAGAGCAACATCGCCATCAACCGCAAGGTGCTGGCCGATCTGGCTATGAACCATCCAGAAGCGTTCAAGGCCGTTGTTGCTCAACTGTGATGCTGGACCAGATCCGCGATCTTCGACAACAGATGGCTGATGACTTTCAAGGGGTGCACGATGCTGCATCCTTGGAAGCATTTCGTTTGAAACATCTGGTTCGTAAGGGAACGCTGCAAAAGATCACCGAACAGTTGCGTACCGTGCCGACGGCTGACAAGCCAGCCGTCGGCAAGGCCCTGAACGAACTACGTGCCTGGGCCGACTCTGAATTCGAATCACGGCGTACGCAGATTGAGAGCACGGCTACTGAGCCTCTCATCGACGTAACCTTGCCATCGCGCGGACCAGCGATTGGCTCCATTCACCCGATCACATCCACGATTGAACGCATCGTGGACATCTTCTCAACCATGGGATTCGAAGTTGCCGAGGGCCCAGATGTAGAAGATGATGCTCACAACTTTGGCAAGCTCAATTTTGCCGACGATCACCCGGCTCGCGACATGCAGGACACGTTCTTTGTAGAGTCGGAAAGGCCGGATCTGCTTCTGCGAACTCATACGTCGAGTGTGCAGATACGGGTGATGGAAGCAATGGAACCACCTATTCGGTGCATCATGCCAGGGCGAGTGTATCGAAATGAATCGGTTTCCGCTCGGTCGTTAGCAGAGTTCCACCAGATTGAAGGACTATACATCGACAAAGGTGTGACTATGGCCGACCTAAAGGGAACCATTACAGCCTTTGCTCGCAGATTCTATAGTCCTCATGCCCGCTTCCGATTTCGAACCAGTTTCTTCCCGTTTACCGAACCAAGCGCAGAAGTAGACATGAGCTGCTTTCTATGCAACGGGGATGGGTGCCGTGTGTGCAAGCATAGTGGTTGGCTTGAGATATGTGGTTGTGGGATGGTACACCCCAATGTATTGCGCAACTGTGGCATTGACCCTGACATATATAGTGGCTTTGCCTTCGGCTTTGGCGTTGAGCGGGTAGTGATGATGCTTACCGGAATTGATGACATCCGGTTGCTGTATCAGAATGATCTGCGGGTGTTGCGCCAGTTCTGATATGTCACTGCTTGTAGCCTCTGCTCTCACCAAACAGTATTCCAACGCTGGCCAGGTGCCCACGGTGGTACTTCGTGGTGTGGATTTTACGTGCGAACCTGGCGAGTTTGTTGCAGTTACCGGGCCGAGCGGTGCTGGTAAGAGTACGCTTCTGCATCTTCTAGCCTCGCTAGATAAACCAGACAGCGGCAGCGTTAAACTCACGTTAGATGGTAAGCAGTACCAATACGAGACGCAGAATGCACGTCAGTTGGCCGCACTTCGCAATCGGGCCTTTGGAATCGTGTTTCAATTCCATCACCTGCTACCAGAGTTCTCAGCACTCGAGAATGTAATGATGCCTCTCCTAATAGGTGGTGTTCGAACCGCAGTGGCACGAACAAAAGCTGCCGACGTTCTTGCCCGTGTTGGTCTGGAGTCACGGGTGAACCACGCGCCGTCAGAACTCAGTGGCGGAGAACAGCAGCGAGTTGCTATTGCCCGGGCCGTTGTGCATGAACCAGCAATTGTGTTTGCAGATGAACCAACGGGAAATCTGGATAGTGAAAATGCCGAAGTTGTTGCTGGCTTGCTTGTTGACCTGCAACAGCAAATGAAAATGGCTTGCATTGTAGTTACCCACAGTGAAACGCTTGCTTCGAAAGCAAACCGTTTGGTTCGAATGCAGGACGGTTTTTGTATCTCCTAGCTTTTCCATGCCTCCTCCAAAGATTGTTTCTGCACGAATAACCGCGTATGGATTGTTCCTGCTCATAAGTGGGTTGGTAGGGTACATCCTAACAGACAGTACGAGCACATCGTCACTGCTCAATGGAGCAGTTGGTGGAGCGGTAATGTCGGTGCTCGGCATACTTCATCGCCAGGGCCGACCATTTACACTCCCCGCTGCTGCAGGCGCAGCAGGAATCTTTACCATCACCTTTGTTTGGCGAAGCATTGTGCAATGGTCCCAAGTGCACAGCGGCGAAAGTGACCACACAGGTATTGCTGCATTGCTCACACTTATGACGTTGATCAGCGCCATCATGCTAACGTTTCTTGTTCGCCAGCTTCGACGATGAACTGGGCGTTGACCATCAGCGTGCTGTTGTTGATGGCCGGTGGCACACGTGTGCAGCCACCAACAGTGTATGTGTATCTGAAACCAGATTGTCCTATTTGCCAGAGCACTTCGCCATACCTGCGCAGTTTGTATGATGATTATCGAGCGCAGGGTGTGGAGTTTATAGGAGTGTTTCCCGGCCTTGATTACTCCCAATCGGAGATCGATTCCTTCTGCGACACGTATGATGTTCCCTTCCGGGTTTATGTAGACAGTACCTACACGCTTACGGAACTCCACGGTGCTTGGGTTACTCCACAGGCAATAATTGTGGATGGTGCTGGTACGATGGTGTATAGAGGAAGGG
>CAZUGQ010000013.1:36171-36457 GCA_964620125.1 uncultured Hyphomicrobiales bacterium | reverse complement strand
TAAACAATCTATACGCTGGTCTCGGCAAACGGAGGAAAGCCCCTTCACAGCATGACGTTCAGATGCGATTGGACTCTCTACTAACCGGGGCCGTGCTGCCATTCGATACCACGATGGCCTATGGTTGCTTTATAGAGCGCTAGCAAAGAGCGAGAAGTCGTCGGCATCCTCTATCTCTGCCTGGACGAACGAACCAACTGACAGAGGCCGCTGCGAACGCACGTACACTTCGTTGTCTACTTCTGGAGCATCAGCTTCAGTTCGGCCGAGCCATTCACCGCCAAGA
>CAZUGQ010000013.1:7380-36156 GCA_964620125.1 uncultured Hyphomicrobiales bacterium | reverse complement strand
ATGAGCACAGGAATGCTGCTACCGATCTTCATGGCATTCTTTTCCCGACTAATACCACGCTGCAAGTCCATGACGCGATTAATACGATCTTCCTTGACCTGATGCGGTACGGGATCACCGAGGATGTAGGCGTACGTGTCGTCTTCTTGTGAGTAAGCAAAC
Organism: uncultured Hyphomicrobiales bacterium; assembly: GCA_964620125.1. Taxonomy (GTDB): domain Bacteria; phylum Bacteroidota; class Ignavibacteria; order Kapaibacteriales; family Kapaibacteriaceae; genus OLB6. The sequence goes on along the minus strand of CAZUGQ010000013.1, from coordinate 35,994 downwards.
ACCCCAACTCTATCCAAGCGTTGAGCAGCAAGAAACTCCATGAGCTCATCAACATCGGCTTCTGTCTCGTTCGGGTAGCCAAGGATGAACGTGCTCCGAAGAGTAATGTCGGGGATGCGTTCACGTATGCTATCCAGCAATTCTTCTATCTTGGCCCGAGTAATCCCCCTGCGCATGCTTTTCAGAACATTGTCTGATGCATGCTGCAAGGGCATATCCAGGTAGTTGCAGATGTTACTTCTGCTGGCAATGGCGTCAAGAATATCTGGTGGAAAGCCAGCAGGAAATGCATACATGCAGCGGATCCAATCGGCACCACTTTCGTCGGCCAGTCTGCGCAAGAGGTCGGCCAACGTTCGTTTACCATCGATATCCAGGCCGTAGTAGGTAAGGTCCTGAGCAATGAGTATCAACTCCCTGGCACCCTGCTGCACGAGCATCTGGGCTTGTGCAACCAAACGGTCGGCGGGTACGCTGCGGTGTTTGCCACGCATGATTGGAATAGCACAAAAGCTGCATGGTCTGTCGCAACCTTCGCTGATCTTTAGGTATGCGTATGCATTGGGAGTGCTTACAACACGTTCGCCCAGAAGTGCATACTTAAGGTTGGGCGACAGTGCTTTAACTATGCTGTCGTAGGCTTCAGTACCAAAGAAGTGATCTACTTCGGGGATCTCCTGCTTGAGATCATCCGCATATCGTTCACTCAGGCACCCTGCTACAACCAAGGTCTTCAGTCTTCCTTCCTTCTTACGTTCAGCGGCTTCAAGGATGGTATGAATGCTCTCTTCCTTGGCAACGTCGATAAATCCGCATGTGTTGATCACCAGGGTATCTGCATCGTCTGGTGTGCTCACGAGCGACATGTTGTTGGCAATGAGCGTACCGGCCAGTGTTTCGCTATCTACGGTGTTCTTGCTACACCCAAGTGTTACGATATGAATCTTCATGGTAGGGGGCTGAGTTATTCGTAACCGAATTTCTCGCGCATTTTTTGCACAACGGCAGGCGGCACAAACTCCCTGAGGTCCTGACCGTATCGGCCCAACTCGCGAATGATGGAGGAATTCAGGTAGGTGTAGCGTTCGTGCGGCATGAGAAAGATGGTTGTAACGTCGGGTGCCAGCTTCCGATTCATAAGCGCGATCTGAAACTCATACTCAAAGTCAGTCACGGCGCGTAAGCCACGCACGATAACCTGCACATGGTTGTCACGAGCAAAGTCTACAACCAGGCCTGCATGCACTGTTACGTTCACGTTCGGTAGGTGTACAAGCGAGGCTTCGGCCATCTGAATTCGCTCGGCTTCTTCAAACAGTGGGGTTTTTCGACTGTTTCTGGCGATGACCACAGTTACGGTATCAAACATCTGCGCCGCACGTTCGATCACATCCACGTGGCCATTGGTTATTGGATCGAAGGAGCCGGGATACATTGCATGTCGAGCCATGTGCAAACCTACCCTCTGCGCCGAAGAAACTCCACAACGGTAGCACCCTTTTCCTTGTACCAGAGCTTTTCCCATCCACCATGATCTAAGATGGCCTCCGCTGTTCCGTGTTCCAGAACCAACAGCGTTTCAACTGGTAGAACCATTGATAGCCGATGAATGAGGTGGTTGCCCACTCGAAGTGCGTATGGTGGGTCGGCTATAACCAGATGTGGGGCGCGATAGTGATACGGTGAATGCACTGCGGTAGCTGCCAATGATGTATGAGTGGGCATGCTTGCGCTGTGGACGGTGTTTACACTTCGTGCAAGATTCGGCTGCTGAGAGGAAGTGAGTGCACTGATTCTCGATAGAAACACTTCGCAGTCTTCCTGATGTATCGCAACGGAATCCGAGCAGTTTAATAGATCAACGGTTTGTGATAACTGCTTACACGTCGAGCGGTCTCTTTCCACAAAGGTGCAATGCTCGGCACCACGACTTAAGCACTCCAGTCCAAGGATTCCGGTGCCTGCATAGAGATCCCAAACCACAGCCCCCTTCATATCCATAACCGGATGAAGTGCACTGAAGATGGTACCGCGCCACATGTCGGTTGATGGTCTGGTGCCCTGCGAGGGGGGCGAGGGTATTGTGCGCCCCTTCCAGGTGCCTGCAGTGATTCTTAGACTCATGCAGGGACAAGGGGGTGAGCAAGCTGAGGTAGCAGTCCGGTATGGAGATGCATGACTCCAACAAGACTTCCTAGCAGATGCGCACGTGCGATTACACGATCACCCGTTGACGAGTCGAGCGAAGACCGGACGTGAAGGAACGGTTGAAATCGCTCGATGGTGGTAAACGTTCCAGCCCAATCTGCTTGCAGACCCACAAGAAACGACGGCGTAACGTGGTCTCCGAACACTACCAAACGTTGAGGAAGAAGGTTGGCGTTGGCGGAGAACTCAGTGAGGATGTTCGTTAGGTCGTGGGCAGGGTCTAATGTTTCATTGAACGGTAACCTGCAAAGACATGCAACAGATTGATCAATCGTTGCAAGCCACCAATGTCTGCCCAGCCGTCCAGCCATAACGCATGGCTCTCCAAGTAATGCAGCGGCAAGCACTCCCTCGATGTCCGACAAGGTTCCGGTAGGCATGGCCAGAATGGTTGTCCAGGATGTGCCGTACAGCAAGCCAACTCCGGGAATGGCTACAAGCCTGTCATGTTCGGGATGTGCCTCCGCTAGAAACCGCTCTAGCTCGAACGAACTGCGCTCAGAATCATCACCATCAACAGGATAGGAGTGCGAGAGCACAGCATCTGAATGCACCACCAGAACATCCGAAACTGCTGCATCGTCAATTGTGCGTGGTGCAAACTCTTCGTACTCAACGATACGCAGAACGTTGTTGTCAACTTCCCATCGCGTTGTAACGGTTCGAAGTGGATGTCGGTATTCACACGTTGGCATGGTAGAAATTACGGTGCCGTGATGAAGGGACGGAGTTTTTCGTACTTCTTTGGTCCGATGCCCTTTACGCGCTGAATGTCTTCGATGTTTGTAAATGGCCGCATTCTCCGTTCTTCGATGATCTTCTGCGCTGTTGCCGGACCAACGCCGGGAAGTCGTTGGAGTACTGAGCTGCTGGCAGTATTGATGTTCACTTTCATTCCATCATTATTCCCGACGGGGGAATGCGCTGGGGTCTGTACAGAACGTTCTGCAGTACGTGGTGCAGCAGGGTATGCCCGATTGTAAGACCACGTTGAGGTATCGTGGCGAGATGTTTCCCCAGTGGTTTGGAGCAGCGAATCAAGTAAGGCGATAACCTTTTGCGTTGCAACAACGTTGTGGGTATCCGAGCGCGGCGCTAATGCAGACCCAAGCCAACCTACTAGGAGGATGGCAAGTACGGTGAGCACGACTACGGTTTCGGAGGCCGCAAGTCCAGTTTCTCGTTGAATGGCTGTTAGGAGACGCTTCATAATCGTTCAGCGCCCCCTCGTTCATCAAGAGAACGCTTCCTTCACGCGATCAAAGAACGATCGATCGTTGCGTTTATCAGGTGGAACAAAATGTTTGTTGGTCGCAAGTTCTTGGAGTTGTTTTTTCTCAGCGGCAGTAAGTGAAGTTGGAACAAACACGTTGAGATGTACGATCTGATCTCCACGACCTCTGGATTGGAGATGCGGTATACCCTTGCCCTTCATTTTAAGCATTGTTCCAGGTTGTGTGCCTGGATCAATGGTCACGATTGACGTTCCATCCAAGGTTGGCACTTCGACGTCGGCACCAAGAGCTGCCTGAGGGAAGGATATGGTCACGTCAACGTGAACATCATCGTCGTCCCGAGTAAACACGTCGTGTTCCAGTTCAGCAATTTCTACCCGCACGTCGCCCGCCGGACCACCTCGTCTGCCTGCATGACCCTTTCCCGTTACGGTGAGATAGTTTCCTGTGCGCACACCGGCTGGAATTGTGACTTTCACGCTGCTTTCGCCTTCAACGCGTCCTTCACCTCTGCAGGTAGTACATGGAGATCGCAAGGACTCGCCCGTGCCGCCGCAATTAGCGCAGGGAGCGATGTTCATGAACTGGCCAAAAACGGATCGAGTAACCTGGCGTATCTCGCCGCTGCCGTCGCACACGGTGCAGGTCGTCCACCCACTATCATCTTCTGAACCGTTGCCATTACAGGTTTCACACTGAACGTACCTGCGCAGCTTGATGGTTTTCTCAACACCAGTGGCGATTTCCTCCAAGGTGAGGGGTAGGCGAACGCGGAGGTCTGCGCCGGCCTCGCCGCGACTGCGTTTGCGCTGTCGCTGGCTTCCACCAAACATGCTGCCAAAAACTCCAGAGCCGAAGATGTCGCCAAACGCACTGAAGATGTCGTTGATATCGCTGAAGCCGGCACCATTGCCCGAGCCGGAACCGCGTAGACCGTCGTGACCGAACCGATCGTACCGAGCACGTTTGTCGGCATTGCTCAGAACATCATACGCTTCGGCAGCTTCTTTGAATCGGTCTTCTGCAGAAGGGTCATCCGGATTCCTATCGGGGTGATACTGCAAGGCAAGTTTGCGATAGGCAACCTTGATTTCGTCGGCCGAGGCAGTGCGGCTCACACCCAGGATTTCATAGTAGTCGCGTGTGGTCATTCAGAAGCCTCCGAGCTCTGATGAGCATCCAGAATCCCGGCACTGGTGATCACCTTGGCGTGGCGCAACACCTTATCGTGCAGTGAGTACCCTCGTTGCACCGTCTGTACAATGTGCCCTTCCGGGAGTTCGCTCGGCATGTGCATCAGTGCTTCGTGAACATCCACATTGAACGGCTCGCCGGCACCACCTTCAATGATCTTTACACCAGCGTCGGCCATAATCTTCACGGCCTTGTCGTATATCATGCGAAGGCCTGCCCTAAGGGCTTCAAGGTCCGACGTGGTTTCGCTGGCATGGACGGCATTATGAAGGTCGTCAACAACCGGTAGCATCTTGGTGATGAAGTGCTCTGTGGCATAGGATACCAAGTACTCCTTGTCCTGAGCGGCCCGCCTGCGGATGTTCTCCACGTCGGCCGCCCGGCGCATTGCAAGGTCCTTCCACATGGCCAGTTCATCGGCCATGGACTGTTCAGGCTGAGTTCCTTCATCGGCCTGAACCTGGTCGTCAGGGTTGAGGATAGGGTCGGTATTCGGTTCCGAGGAATTCATATAATCCGTGATGATGAGTCAGTAGATGGTGGTCGATTCTTCAAGGCTTTCCGGAGCCTGAGCAGGCCGTAGACGAATCAGTGAGGCCTTCTAGGGTAGGTCGTCGTGCAACCTGTTGCTTACAACGTCTCCAACGGTTCTCACAAGTGCCATGAGGCGTGAATACTGCATTCGTTTGGGACCGATCAGTGCGATGCTCCCAGTAGCATGGCCGATACGGTAGGTGGTTGCTACCAGACTATAGTCGGCAAGCTGGTCGTTCTGCAATTCATTGCCGATTCGAACAGCGACTCCATCGTCGGCCTGCAAAGAGTCAACCACGTGTACGATCACGTCTTCATTCGACATCAGTTCGATCACACTCCGCATGCCATCAGGGCTACCGAATTCTGGGTGGCTAAGCAGTTCCTGTGCTCCGGCGACGTGCAAACTAGAGGGCTCTACCGTTGTTGACAGGTGCTCCATGTGTTCAACGAACAGGCGCAGGAGTGATCTCTCCTGGTTCGCTTCCTGCTGCACTTCCGGAAACACGTCAAGAAGATTGCGAAGGGGCTTGCCACTGAGTCTCTCGTTGATGTGTCGGGTAAGAGAATCCAGATCAAGGCTTTCGAGGAGATCGCTGGTTTCCAGCGTGATGGTGCGCACCAGATCACTTTCCAGTGCCACAACTATTAGCAGCCTATCGGCACTCAAGGGAACAAGCTCAACCTTGCGAACGATAATCTCCGTGAACCGTGGAAGCTTTACAACGGCCAAGGCCTTGGCAAGGCTACCCAGAATGCGAGAGGCATCGCGGAGCATTGTTTCTCGTGGACGCTGTGCAAGATCGTCCATGATCTTACTGTCTCGTCGAGTAAGCCCCTCGAGCTGAAGCATGGTGTCTACATACAGCCGATATCCCTTATCGGTAGGCATGCGCCCAGCCGACGTATGGGGGTGGGTGATGTATCCTTGCTCCTCAAGGTCAGACATCACGTTGCGAATGGTTGCCGCACTCAATTTCAGTTCGCGTTCCAGATACCTACTCAGCATCCTCGAGCCAACGGGCGAGGCATTGAGTATAAACAGCTGGATAACGGCACGAAGGATGGTTCGTGCACGATCGTTGAGCTCGGGTTCTTGAGGGACGAGTACCGACATCGCTAGCCGGCTACAACGTTTTGGTAATACGCGAGAAAATCGAGTGCATCGTACCGCACTCCCCAGATTACCGCCATAATGCCAACAACGAGGACGATGAATCCGAGGCCGATTCCATACACAATGAGGCCTGGAACGTCGAACACAACCGACGTTGCACGCAATGTGCGGAGCAACGTCCACGCGATGGCAAGAAACGTGATGGCAGGAATCCAGAACGACAATGCATCTGTGGCCAGTATCTGGTAGAGTGCTACTCCGATCGGCAGCAGAGCAAGGAGGGGGACACAACTCCACACAACAATTGTAAGCGTATCCCTATAAAAGATTTTGCCTTTCACAAACATGCCGCCGATTCGAAGTAGACCAGCAGCGGCAACGAAGCTTGTGAACAAGAGCGCCCCAAATACTCCCACAGCCAAGGTTGGTTGCCAGGCGATGGATCTGAGGAGCATATATAAACCGTCGCCGGGTATGAGGATGTGCAGGAGGTACTCCATTCTCGGATCAGTGCGTAAATAGTACACCATAGCAGCAATCACGAGGCCTGCACCGATGGCGATCACCACACCCAGCATGACCGTTTGTGGAGTTGAGAGTATTCGCTGATCGCGAATGTCTGCATAGAAGTTGTACGGCCGCACGATGGATCGAAGAAAATACTCTCGGAATCGGCGCGACCTATTAATGAGGAGCGTAAGAAATAGTGCGAGGGTTATCCCTGTAATCACGAAGATGAGTGGTGTGCCGTCATTGTAGTTACGAGCCTGTAGCAGTGGCTCCTTTTCATCGTTGATCAACGATTTATACATCTCGTAGGCAAGCCTTGGCTGGCGCCATTCGTCAACAAGCCCCGAGGTATGCATGTATTCGTTGTGGTGATCCACAAGCATGGTGGGCTGGTCAAGCGTGTAGTCGGAAAAACTGCTCACGATACATCCCGCCAGGCCGCTGCTGCGTGTTGCTTGCAATCCTTCTCGGATATACACGGCTTGAGATTCAAGCGATAAAGGGTCGCTGAAACCGTTGGAGTTACTGGGTGAAATCATCGAGCCCACCATTGTCAGTAGGGCAGCAGAGCGTACCGCGGTTGACGCGTCCTTTAAAACTGTACCGATTCGGGAACGATCATGAGAGCTCGTTAGATCCAATATCACCACATCAAAGCCCCCTTCGCTAATATTCGAAGCTTGGCTACCGGTTACCACCTTATACAGTGGAGCGGATACTCTGCTGCGAAGAATCTTGGACAGCGACTGATGAAACTGCAGGGTGGCAGGATGTGCTTCTTCCAGCCCTTCACTAAGTCCACAAGCAAGAAGGCTGGGATGAGAGCCAACGTAGGTTGCAAGCAGGTCGGCTCGGTTGCGGAGTTGGGCCGCTATCTCCTCTTCTTCCAATAAACCAGAAGGGATGGACGCTGCATCAACTTCGGCCATCACCATAATGCCATACCGATCACATAGCGAGAGCAAATATGGGTGCGGTGCGCCATGAACAACGCGAATAACGTTAGTACCCAGCGTTTTGAGCAGTGATACATCATACTCCATCTGTCGCCAGCTTAGTGCTGGACCTACCTTCGGATACTCGTCAACATAATTGATACCATACAAGAACAGTGGTTGGTTGTTGAGCATAACCCACCTCTGCTTGTTGTATGTGGCTATGCGCACAGATCGTAGTCCAACATCCATTCGGTAACTATCGATAAGCCTGCCGTTATGTGTACAGCGAACTTCGAGTTCATAGAGGTTCGGTGTTGATGGCGTCCAAAGCCGCGGGCTCGGCACGTACAAGTCCATGTTGCACTGCACGGTGCGCGAGCGTTCTACCTGTAAAGTCTGAACGGAGGATCTGCTAACGATTTCGTCGGTTTGGGCTACCCGAAGTACAGCCTCGATGGCTACGTCCACACTGCCCTGGCGCAAAGACTCCGCCCCATCGAGTCCCAACAGCCTATCCACATTGGCTCCCCGGATCGTGGCTGTAGCAACAACCGAAGCCGAGGTGAATCCGGAAGAAAAGGCCGTAGACGTATGAACGTCGGCAGTCCACACCTGTGGTGTACCAACAAGGAATAGTTCCCTGGTGATGCCTCGCCAAACCTTTGGTGCAGCGGGGGCAAAGCGCCGTGCCAATGCGGAAAGAGCACCACCGGGACCAATCGTGAGCTCAATGACGTTGGAGCCGCTTACCAGCATACGATCAGATATGAGTGCCGTAAACGGTGACGTACCACCTGGGTGGCGAACAAGCTCCCGGTTGTTCACTTTTAGCCGAACTTCGTCTGAAACTCCAAGGAACAGTAGCTGCCAAGCTCGAGCCTTCAGTGTGTGTTCGTCGATCTTAACCGTCTTTCGCAAGGTAACTGGTCCATCCGTCGAGATAACCCCTGGTACCTGAACGTTGCCAACAATCTCGCCATCCTCCACCCGCTGCCACGACCCGCTGAGGTCGATGACTGTTCGAGTTTCGGTTGGCAGGAATGCCTGTACCTTCGACTGTCCAAGTGGAACGTAGTCGTGAAAGTCAGCTGATAGAAGAAGGAGGGGGCTTGCCAGTAAAGCCGTGAGAAGTGCGGTGAAACGCATCATGCAGGATACACTATGCACGTGGCGTAAATCGTGGTGAGCCAACAGGGTTCCTGTTAACAAACCCTTGTTATGTCAAGAAGCCACAAAAGTACGTCGCACATATCTTTGCCACGTTGTCCAGATTTCATGGAGTGCCGCTATTCACCCGGTTTGGTACGTCCTGAACCTTCCCACATATCTAGAGTGAATAGTCGGTCGTGACCGATCGCCTTCGTTTGCCCCTCTGGCAACTGCTTTTTGGGTTGCCTCTGTTCCTGCTGTTTCCTACATCGGTTGCAGCACAGTTGGACTCTGCCGTTGCTGATAGTCTTGCAAGGGATACAGTGTTGGATTATGGCGACCCCACCAACACTGATGTCCCAACGTTCTATCCCACACGTCCGGTAAACAGGAGGGCACTAACGAAAACACAACGCAGTTCACGCCTGCCCGAGCCCCCTAGCGGATATCTCACCGATGGCAAGGTTGACTCCATCCTCCAGAGTATCCGGCTTAACGAATCGGTGAACGGTGTAAGCATCGGCACGGGATATGGGATGGACTTAACGGATTACCTGAAGCGCAGGCGCAATGAAGTGCAGTGGAATCTGAGGGACTCCGCACTAACGGCATACGAGCTGAAGCGCATGATGTCCGAGAACGAGATTCTGAAGCTACTCGACCAAGCAACGAACCTCACCATACCACTGCCGCCCAATCCCATCTTTGGCATCTTCGGTAAGCCGGAGATTAGTATCAACGTAAATGGCGAAGTAAATGTGCGTGCTGGATGGCGATGGGATACACAGAACCTTGGTACGGCCAGCGTCTTGGGCCAGACACAGTCCTCTCCCATGTTCAACCAAAACATTCAAGTGAACGTGAGCGCCCGCATTGGCGACAAGTTCCGTTTCAACGTAGACTGGAATACTCTTAACCAATTCGAATTCAACAATCGCTTCAAGGTAGGGTATGAAGGGTATGATGATGACATCATCAAGCGCGTGGAGTTTGGCAATGTGAACATGGAAACCAACAGCGCTCTGATTGGAGGAGGACAGACGTTGTTTGGTGTTCGCGCAGATTTTCAGTTTGGCCCACTATACCTAAAAACCATCGCCTCGCAACGCAGGTCGGAACGGCAGTTTCTCAACGCCACTGGCGGCAGTGCTAACAGTTTCTTTACCGTACGTGCGTATGACTATGCACGGAATCACTTTTTTGTGGACACCGCCTACTTTGCCGTGTGGAATGCGTACTTCGAGTCCGTAACTCCGGTTCTTCCACAGAGTGCCAGCAACCTTGTGATCAAGGAGATCTACGTTTGGGAGAGCACCACGGAACTCACGCAGGTGCAGGCCAATGAGGCTGTAGCCTATGCAGACCTGGATCCGATACTTTATGACCAGAATCAGCGATATCCGGATGCATTGAAACGAGGAGAGATCAAGGCTGGCGAGGTGGAGCGCGGTCGGTTTGTGCAGCTCGATCCCAAGCGGTACGAAGTCGATCTGAACCTTGGCACCGTAACCATCCTAAACCTGCGTACTGACCGCTTCTACGCCGTTTCGTACCGATATGAGGGTGCCTCTGCATCAACTGATCTTGACGACCTTCACGTAGGCACTCTGCCCAAGCATGCGAATGAAAAGGACACGCTCATTCTCAAACTGATCTCTCGGCAAGCCATGCAACCTGGCTTCCGCACCTTGTGGAAGCGCTTGATGAAGAACATCTACAGTGTTGGGCTATCCAACATCAATGCGGCCGATGCAAAGATTGGCATGTGGTATTACAGAGGCACGAATGACTCCACCGATGTTCTGGAAGGGGCTCCGGATAAGGTGGTAACCATCTTTCGTATCGACCAGGTAAACAACGGAACAGGAACCACGCCACCAGATGGCAAATTCGATGCGCGCCCACCCGTATTCAACGCTGCCCGTGGTGAGATCATCTTTCCGAGTCTTGAGCCTTTTCGGGAAGGCCTTCGGGAGTACTTCGCCGCTAAGGGCAATCCACAACTTGCTGAACAGTACGTGTTCAATGAAGTGTACGACACAACGGACCAAGCGGCACGTTTGAATTCTGCAAAGGATCGCTTCCTCATTGTTGGTGAGGCGGCGGGCACAGCCACAGGCAACCGCATACCGCTAGCGTACAACCTTGCACCGGGGTCTGTACGGGTGCGACTTGATGGACAAGATCTACGAGAAGGAGTCGATTACACGGTAGACTATTATTCTGGTACTCTCACGCTTCTTAATGCTCGAGCAACCCTGCCCAACGCCAATCTCTCCGTTGAATATGAGAGAAACGACATTTTCAATCTCACTTCACGAACACTCCTGGGATTGCGGGCTGACTACCAGTTGTTCAAGAAGCGTAATCTGACTGGTCGTATTGGCATGACGCTCATGAACTATGATCAGGCTGCGGTAGTTGACCGCGTGCAGCCAGGTCAGGAACCCAACAGTAACCTGATGTTCGGGTTCGATACGGAGATCACTGCCAACCTTCCGTGGCTTACCAGTTTCATTGACAATCTGCCGATCATTGACACAAAGGCAAAGAGTGCCTTCAGCCTCAAAGGTGAGTGGGCCATGGTAGCACCTGAGCCCAACAAGCGCTATAGCAGTGTTGTCTCTGATGGTGGCCGTGCTGTGGCATACGTGGATGACTTCGAAAGTGCACGGCGGTACTTGAATTTTGGGCTTACACCAGGAGTATGGTCCCACAGCAGCCCCTTTCCGGACGAAACCCTCTGGCCAGACGACACCACAGCTCAGTTGTACCGAGGTCGGTCATTCTGGTATCAGAAGTTCGTACCTGATATTCCTCAGGAAGACGTGTACCCCAACCGTGCTCAGCGTCTTGGTCAAAGCAACATCAATCCGATCCGTGTTGTTTTTGATCCTGATCAGCGAGGTATCTACAACCGAAATCCCGAGTTTCTTGACAACAACAATCCCCGGTGGAACGACGCAGACTCAAACGAAGTGCGTGCAAACGTTCAGCAATGGCAGGCGGAAAACAGGGATCGGATTTGGGGCGGAATGATGCGTTTGTTGTCGCCATTCAACACCAACTTCGACAATGACAACATCGACTACATCGAGATCATGATGAGGATTGACTCATACGAGCCAGGCTCGAAGATGTATATCGATCTTGGTCAGATTTCCGAAGATGTAATCCCCAACCAGCAACTAAATACGGAAGACAGATTCCCGCCCAACAACCTCATGGATGCCGGTGAGGACCTGGGCCTGGATACGCTCTCGAATGCAGCGGAGCAGACTGCGTATCCCGACCCATTGAATCGCGAGGCAGACCCAGCGCGAGACGACTACTTCTTTGACTTTTCTGCCGACAGACAGAACCAGCAGGAAAGCCAGTTCATCCAGTACAATAATCATGAGAACAACTCCACGCAGAGCGAGCTTGGTCAGTTTCCCGACACTGAGATTCTGAACAAGAACAACGGCCAAACGATCATGCTGGACAACTCATACTTTCGGTATGAGATCAATCTTGACCCGAATCCAACAACGAACCCGCAGATTGTTGGTGGTAATCCGGAGAAAGGCTGGTACCAGTTCCGGATTCCTGTGCGTCAGCCCGATTCGATTGTTGGCAACCCACTGTTTACCAACATTCAGTACGTCCGTGTTGCATTCCGGGGTGGTGTAGTGAAGTTATCCATTGCTGATTGGGGAGTTGTTGGAAGCTATTGGCTTCGCAGGCACAACTTTCAACCTGGCGTGGCAGAGAACGACAGCATCCTGGAAGTAGCATACGTGAACAGGGAAGAGAATGCTGATGCCCCAGATTTTTACACGCTCCCACCTGGCGTGCAGCCACCACAGCAGCTTCAGAACCCCGATCCGTTTGCAAACCCATATCTCAACGAACAGTCACTTCGGCTAAATATCAGGAGCTTGAGGTATGGCGAAGAACGCATGGCCGCTCGAAGGTATACCCCATGGGATCTGTTCTACTACAAGGAACTGGCCTTCTTCTTTCATGGCGACAACACCATGCCTGATAAGGTTGCCGAAGGTGCTACTCCACCTGCGTATGCCTTCATCCGATTCGGGGTTGACAGTGCCAACTACTACGAGATGCGCAGGCCTCTGCTTCGGGGATGGCAGGATCTCCGAATCATTGTTGAAGACCTAACCGCCATCAAGGAGATTCGAGATGCAACACGGGTAAACGATCGGCAGGAGTTTCCTGTGCCGGGCGATCCACTTGCCAAGTATGCCATCAAGGGAAGCCCAATCCTTACCCGTGTTTCATTCTTTGGGTTTGGCGTGGCAAACCCCGCCGAACGGTATCCCAACGAACTCACCACAACCATGTGGGTAAACGAGCTGCGCGTTGTTGAACCAGTAAGCGACAACGACTGGGCAGCAATTGGCAGCACTACTGTAAATCTTGCCGACTTGGGCGACATATCTGCGTCTATCAATCACAGTACCCCCAACTTTCACCGTCTCGAAGAGCGCTTTGGCAATCGGAGTCAGGTAACCAGTTTCAACGTCACCGTAAACGGCGCGCTTGAGAAGGCCCTTCCCAAGGAGATGAAAGGCGCCAAGATTCCGATAACGTACAGTCATAGTGAGTACGTGCAACGGCCCTTGTTTCAAGCACAGAATGACGTTGCCCTTGATGCGGCAGCCGAGGCTGCACGGCAGGACACGTTACGTAAGGGGGCTTCGGAAGAGGTGGCCAATAGTGTTGCCCAATCTGTTGTGCAACGTTCCGAAACACTGCGGGTACAAGATCAGTTTGCCATTACCGGATTACGACTAGGGATTCCAACAACGGCATGGTATCTGGACGATACCTTCAACAAGCTCACGTTCAACTTCAGTTATGCTCAGGAGTACCAACGAACGCAGGTGGTATCAAACAGATTTGAGTGGCGCTGGAATTTTAAGGTTGATTATGCCGTAACCATACCAGGGAAATATGATGTAAGCCCCCTTAAATGGTTAGATGGCGTTTTCGGATTAAAGGCGTACAAAGACACGAAGATCAACTTCTTACCACAGAATCTCACTGCCAACGTTGGGTTTGAACGTGCACGCATAACGGAGCAGAACCGCTTCTTGAACTTCCCAAGCCCCATCATTCGCGAGTTCATTGGGGTGCAATCGTTTGGCTTTAACTGGAGACTTGTGGAGAATGGCTTTCTCAGCCCAACGATTGATTACCGTGTGGTGAACACGACTACTCTTGTTCCTCTGGAACTTGATCAAAACGGACAGCAGCGTACAGGTGGAGAACTCTTTAACGAGATGTTCTTTACAAACGGCAATGCTTTCAACTTTGGTCAGACCGGTGGCTATTCTCAAGTCATCACATTCTCTATGCGGCCTCGGTTGCCTGCTATTGCCAATCTGGATCGGCTCTTGGAAACCACGGCATCGTACACCGTTACGTACAGCCTAAATGATCCACTGCAACCAGACCCTGCGCAGAGAGACATTGTCCGCCGGTCATCGGCAGTGTCAACCTTGCGAATAAGTCCAATCTTTCGATGGAAACAGTTCGGAACGGAACTGTTTGGACCGATAAAACATGATGACAAGAGTTTTCTTGGAACACTTGCCTTTGTGCTGAAGGATGTGTTCTTCGGGTTCGAGAACTTCACCTTTCTGTTCAATCAGAACAACAACGCTAATAATGGCGGTGTGATGGGCGGAACTGGGTTCACCAACTTCTGGGCTCGATCCATGACGTTTCGAGAGAACGATCCGGTTTGGGGTCCGAGCACGGCGTATCAACTCGGTTTTACCTACGAGCCGCACGGCGACATCGCATTGTCCGGCAGTGAAACCTTCCCATTCTTCAAATTCATCACAACGCCAGGCCGACGTCCACCAAACGGTGTGATGGAAGATTCCTACAACAGCAGGACCACATACCAGTTCCAGACGAACAGGCCGCTCTGGCCGGGAGCGACGCTCGACATAACGTCGAAAACCGACGTGAGTTATTCTCTCACGCAACGAGTGGTGACCGACCCGGATGGATTCGCTGCCTTCAATAACGTGATCAAGCGGCAGGTGATTGACCGAACATTCATCAGTTTCCCAGATTTCTTTCCGTTCAGCATTGCCGACGACAACATTGAGCATGTTCTCAGACTATACAATGAACGGAAACAGGAAATCGAGGCAGTTGCAGACAGTAATGAGAAAAACTTCCTGCTGATGCAGGCATTGAATGATGCATTTCGAGAGGGATTTGAGAGTCTCCAGTTATTCAGTGGCGAAGCTGCAAAGGTTATGCCTGCTTTGAACTGGACGTTACGGTGGGATGGAATTGAAAAGATTGGCCCATTTCGGGAAATCGCTCAGAGAATCTTCCTGGAACATGGCTACCAGAGTACGTACAAAGAAAGCGCCACCATCAATGACAATGGACGGGTTGTAGACATACAGGAGGTTCGCACCGGTTTCCAACCGCTGATTGGTGTAAATCTTAGCTTCGACGAGAGGAAACTCGATGGTCTACTCACTGCCACAGCACGGTACAGTGTAACTGAGGCACACTCCCTTGCCACCGGTGCTCGTGGTACCATTCAAAAGGAGAACACGCACGAGATTCAGATTCAGGCCTCGTATCTGCGCCGTGGGATGAACCTTCGCTTTCTTGGCTTGGAACTGAAGAACGACCTTGAGTTTACTTTCCTCACTCAAATCCGCAGTAGTAAACAAGGAAGGTATGAAGTAGATGAGTATCCAGCTATCCAGGATAGAACGGTAAACGGAACAACACAGATTACCATCGAACCTCGAGCACGATACACGATTAGCAATCGCGTTACCGCATCTGCATTCTTTCGATATGAAGGCAACTTTTCGGAAGGTGCGGCTACCCCTGGGTACAGCTCTACACAAGTAGGGGTCGATATACGCCTATCAATATCCGGTGGACGCTAGCCTCCTACGTTCCGTACTCTGGCCATTCGTGGAACATGCATGAAACATGCTTGAAACAAGCGCATGGGGCAAAGTTGGCGTATTAGTTTTGTATCAACACCCGTCCACCGCACCACATTGCACAATCCCACCTACGATGGTATCTGACGCTGAAACTGTTGCCCCTTGGCGCACCCTGAATCGTGGTGCGGAAGAGGATTTTACTGTGATGCGTGTTCGGCGTGAAGTTCGCAGGCATGCCGTGGACGGGCGTGAGGGAATTTTCACGGTGGCTGCTGCCCCCCCCTGGGTGAACATCTTGCCGATCACTGAACACAACGACGTAGTGCTTGTTGAGCAATTCCGCCACGGTTCGGGCACAACAACTCTCGAGATTCCAGGAGGAGTGTTGCATGACGGTGAAACACCAATGGAGACTGCCATGCGGGAGTGTTTGGAAGAAACAGGCTTCGCAGCAGATGCACCTCCGGTGCTACTTGGAGAGGTGCTTCCGAATCCAGCCTTCATGGAGAATAGCTGTACCGTGTATGTTTGGAACGGTTGTCGGCGCCAACGCGATCAACAGCTGGATCCACTAGAGGATATACAAGTCCATGTGGTTCCGATGAACACGTTCATCGAATATGTTCGTGGTGGGGTTATTCGTCATTCACTTGTGCTCAGTGCTGTTGCACTGGCACTGCTTCAGTCCCGCCTCTCACCGGGCAGCATTAGGGAGCATCATGGGTAAAGTTATTGCGGTCGCAAACCAGAAGGGCGGCGTTGGCAAAACCACAACATCCGTTAATCTAGCAGCATCGCTTGCAGCAGCGGAGCAGCGCACGCTGTTGATTGACATTGATCCACAGGCGAATGCCTCGCATGGTTATGGGGTGGATACCACCAATCTTAACAAAACGATATACGAGGTTCTCGTTAACGGTCTCCCTGTAGAAGAAACCATCGTCCAGACCATGATGCCATACCTGGATTTGGTGCCATCGCACATCAATCTGGTTGGTGCCGAGATTGAACTCGTTGATGTAAAAGGCCGAGAGTATTTGCTGCAGAGAGCTCTTGCGCGTGTGCGAGAGACGTATGACTTTATCGTGATTGACTGTCCACCTTCCTTGGGTTTGCTTACCCTGAACTCTCTCACGGCTGCAGACAGTGTTTTGGTACCTGTGCAATGTGAGTTTTATGCATTGGAAGGGCTGGGCCAGCTACTCAACACCATAGCCATTGTGCGGCGAAGCACGAATCCCGGTTTGGACATCGAAGGTGTACTGCTCACGATGTACGACTCACGGCTGCGGCTTTCGAATCAGGTTGTAGACGAAGTGCGACGGCATTTCGAAGACAAGGCCATGCGTACAGTGATCTCACGAAATGTGCGACTTTCCGAGGCACCAAGCCATGGTAAACCGGCCTTGCTTTACGAGGCTACAAGTATTGGTGCTCAGAACTATTTGGAGCTTGCATCGGAAATCCTCACGCGTAATGGTGTGATCCCAACCGAAGTGTAGCAGAAAGGGGACAATGAAGCAAGGCTTTGGTCTAGGCAAGGGTATCGGTGCTCTCATCCCGAAGGACCTCATCAAGCAGGAGCGTGCATCGCAAACTGCTTTGTCTGCAACACCCAGCGGCGGCGAATCCGGTGGTGTTGCTGCAATCGAAATCGATAAGATTATTGGCGTGAATCCGGTGCAACCACGCCAGGATTTCGACGAAGAGCGCCTGCAGGAGCTAGCACGAAGCATCATGGTTCACGGCGTGATCACACCCATAACCGTGCGAAAGCATTTTGATGGCTACGAGCTCATAAGTGGTGAGCGCCGAGTACGTGCATCAAAGATTGCCGGACTCACCACGATACCGGCCTACGTGATCGAGGTAAATAGCAATGCTGAGATGCTCGAAATCGCGCTTGTGGAGAATGTGCAGCGCGAGGACCTCAACCCATTGGAAACGGCGCACGGATATCAGCGCCTGATAGAGGAATGTGGACTGAAACAGGAAGATGTTGCCGTGCGCGTTGGCAAGGACAGAAGTACCGTGGCCAACATGTTGCGTCTGCTCAAGCTTCCTCCAGATGCGCAAGCGTCTCTTCGTATGCGTAAGATCACGATGGGACATGCACGGGCACTGCTGGCTCTTTCAACGGAGCAAAGTCAGCTTGCCGTTTTGCGTGAAGTTCAGGCACATGACCTTTCGGTGCGAAAAACAGAGGCACTGGTTAAGGATATTGAGCTTGGACGCAAGGAAGTAGGCAGAAGTGGTGAGATAGAGCAGAGCACGTCAGCCAAGCGCCGGTCCAAGGCTAATGACGCGGATGCACCAGAAAAGCAGCTTAATCCCGCATTGCTGGATATCGAATCATCGCTGCGTCACGTATTCGGTACTCAGGTGCGCCTACGCGTGAAAGCAGACAATCAAGGTGCAATAGAAATTGAGTTCTATTCACTTGACGAATTGGAGCGTTTGCTGGAAATCATTGCCTCGATCGAAAGTGTGCGGCAGGGATCGTAATGCAGGTGGTACGACATGTAAGCCAGGTTCGCGTTCGATATGCCGATACTGATAAGATGGGCATCGTGTACAATGGCGAGTACCTGATGTACTTCGAGATTGCACGGACAGAGATGCTGCGTTCCATGGGGTTGCCGTATACAACACTAGAGGCGGACGGCATTCTGCTCCCAGTACTCGAGGCGCACGTTGAGTACCTGCGGCCTGCATTCTACGATGATGTTCTCAGCCTCGAAGCGTCGTATACACCATCAAACGGGGCCACGATTCGAATCGAATATGTGATCATGAGGGATGGTGTAACACTGGCAACAGGGTATTCGCGTCACTCATTCGTCAACGCAGCAACATGGCGTCCAGTACGTCCGCCAGAACTCTTCACCAACGCGGTACGCCGCGCACTTCAAGAGGTTGAGGCATGAAGGTGCTCACCACTGCCATCACCAAATGCTTCGCAGCGATCATGCTGATGGCAAGCCCCCTACTGGCCCAGGATGCAACGATCTTCCCGTTCCTCAGGGGAAATATCAGTGCACGTGCAGCTGCGTTGGGGGGGGGCACGGTGGCGATGACCAACGACCTAGGAATGGTGGTGCTGAATCCGGCAGGCCTGTCCACGGTGAAAGTTCCAACCCTGAATGCAACGTTCGTTAAACATGTGTTGGACATCAACAGTGGTTTTGCTTCGTATAGCGATAGTCTGTTTAATGCCGGTGCTTTTGCAGTAACAGCTCAGTATACCTCGTATGGCACATTCGACGCCACGACAAGCGCAGGCGAGATAACCGGCTCCTTCACGTCATCCGACGTGGTGGTAGCAGCGTCCTTCTCTCGCGAAATCGACACGCTCATTACTTGGGGAGCTACCGTCAAGTTCCTGCATGGTGCTATCGAATCACAAAGCACAACAGCTATAGCTGTCGACGCAGGGTTGTTGATTCAGATACCACAATCGCGTACCAACATCGGGCTTGCCTTGCTCAACGCAGGTGTTCAAGTAAGCACGTATGATGGGGTGAGCGATAAACTGCCAACAGACCTTCGTGTAGGGATTAACCATCGGCTCAAGGGTTTGCCTCTCCTCGTAAACGCATCGCTTAATCACCTTACAGATGATGTTGCATCTTTCTTTGATCGCTTCTTAAATTTTTCTGTAGGAGGTGAACTCAGCATTGGGAAGTATGTGTTTGCTCGTGTTGGCTACGACAATGCAACACGGAACTTGAGTGATGTAAATGTGGCTACACAACTTGCTGGTGTGTCAGGGGGCTTGGGCGTGTACCTGGAAAGCGTGCGTATGGATTACGCACTTAGCACCATGGGCAGTGATGCATTTCTGCACCGTATTAGTGTGGGGTTAGATTTATAGTGTTATGAATGTAGCAGAAACACTTTCTATAGACGACATCCGATCCCTGCTTCGTACAGATCCCAAGGGAGCACATGAGCATGCAAAAAGAATGGCATCGGATGACTCTCTAGATACCTCTCGTCGCGTTGAGGCACTTCTGCTGGCATCCCGAGCGGCAATACACATGGGCGAGTACGCGACTGGGCAACCACTTGCACAGCAAGCATTAAGCTTGGCACGTGAGCACGGTCTTCGACGTTTAGAGGGACTGGCTAACAATGAGCTAGGGGTGTATTGTTTCATAGATTTCAAGTACGATGAAGCCCTTAACTATTATTCGCGTGCGGAAAGTTTACTAGAGCTTTATGGGGTGCCACTTGATGTGGGCAAGGTATATGTTAATGTGGGCAATGTGCTGCACCGACGAAAACAGTACATAGATGCTGTTGATGCTTACGAGCGCGTTCTCGGTATTCTTGAAACCAATGAGGACAAGCTCCTTGAAGCGAAGGTGCTGACGAATTTATCCAGTCTCTATCAGTATGTGCTGTATGATTTCGAGTCAGCAATCGAATACACGATTCGAGGTGAATCACTCTTTCGAGAGTTGAATGATTTTGTAGGATTAGGCAAAGCACTCCACAACCATGCTCAACACTTGAGGCATCATGGTAAACGGGAAGAATCCGTGGCCCTCTATCGTGAAGCGTTGGATTTGCGAATGGAATTTGCCGAGCCGATGGATGTTGCCTTGAACTTTGGTAGCCTCATCGCCTGTCTTGTGGAATTAGGGCGGCTCGATGAGGCAGAGGAGTACTTACACCAAGCATATCGTGAGTTTGCCGGTCGTGGTGAAGGCTCGGAGATGTTCAATTTCATACACATGGCAGAGGCAACATTACTTGCTGCAAGAGGCCGTTCCAACGAAGCATTGGAGCTGTTTGCCCGTATTCGAGAATGGACTATTACAGAGGACCTCCCTGAGTATACCATAAGCCTACTTCGTACTGAGTCTAACCATCTCCTTTTGAACGGTAACTACAAGGAAGCTGCAGAGCTCATGGCTGAGCTTGTGAATAGAATGGATGCAGCGGAGCAGCACAAGGCAGAAACACGTCTACTAAACGTTAAGCAGCGTATAGAACGCGCCAAAGCGCAATCGGAAGCAGCGGTTGAACGGCTTCGGAATGTTGAACTTGCCAATGCTGTTGCAAAACTTGAGCAGATGGGCAAGCAGAACGAAGAATACGTTGCGTTCTTGGCCCACGAACTCAAGAATCCGCTCAACACCATCCGTACCGTTTCGGCGATGTTGGCTGCGAATGACCAACTGAGTATAGAGGAGAGAATCGAGTTCGATCGTGAGATTCACGCAGTAGCTACACGCATGTTCGACTTGGTGACCAAGACCCTGCAGAGTTCGCAAACACGCCTTGTAGATGCTTCGCATCCAACAAACGCAACGGTTCCGTTTATCCATGTGATGAACAATATGGAACCAGTGGCAGCAGAAAAGGGTGTAGCTCTTGAGTGGCATGTAACGGCATCGGAGCTGTATGTGAGATCGGACGACCAAACGTTGGTGTCCATCTATGAGAATCTTACAAGTAACGCAGTCAAGTTCTCGAGTTCGGGTTCTTGCGTTGTTGCTCGCCTCAACGCGCAGGATGTTCAGAATGGCGAACGAGTGCTGCTGTTTTCAGTATCTGATGCTGGGCCGGGGCTTTCTGCAGAAGACCAGCTTCAGTTGTTCCAGCCATTTAGTCGCCTTTCAGCAAAACCCACAGGGAACGAAGTGAGCACAGGGCTGGGTCTGCACCTGGTAAAGCGTGCTGTTGATCAGTTGCAGGGCCGTATCTGGTGCGACAGCGAAGTTGGCTTGGGTGCCACGTTTGTTGTGGAGATTCCCTTGCTTTTGGTGGGATCGGAAGCATGACCTACCGGGGATACCACGCACGGTATACACTTCCGCCCCTGTTATTGCTGATTCTTCTTGCCATACTGCTTGACAGACATGCCATCGGTTTCCCCATAGCGGGTGTCCTGGCACTGGTTGCAGTGGTTTTCACGTTCCCGTGGGATAATGCTGCAGTGAAGAGAGGTATGTGGGAGTTCCCAGCGGACAGGGTCTGGTTTCGCGTATCCCACCTGCCAATCGAGGAGGTTGCCTTCTTCGTCATTCAAACTGTGATGGTTTCAATTGCAACCTCGCTGATTGGTATTGCGTGGAGTACCATCGTTCCCACCAGCACCATTAGCCCCCTTTCTCAATTCAGCATGTACGCAGCGGGAGTAACTGTGGGTATTGGTTGGATTCTGGCGTGCAAGCACAACGTGAGAACCTATGGGGGACACCTCCTGCTTTGGTTCCTTCCAATTGTTGTGGCCCAGTGGATATTCGGCTGGGGGATTCTTGCGCCGCGTTTCGTGCCCATCCTTGCTGCCACGGTTGGTTGCAGCGTGTATCTCGTTTGGACAGATGTTCAGGCTGTGCGGAACGGCGTGTGGCACTTTGGTGCAAGCAACGTTGGTGCCGTACGGCTATTCGGTGTGTTGCCGTGGGAAGAGGTGGCCTTCTTCGTTCTTACAAGCCTGCTCGTTGCTCAAAGCACAGTTTTACTTCTACCAGAAGCACTACGATAATGGAGATAGCAGATGATTTTTCACAGTATTAATCCCTACACTTTAGATACGATAGCAGAATATGAAGGTAGGAGTGATACAGACGTTGAGCAGGCGTTAGATGCTTCAGCGAAAGCATTCCGCGAGTGGCGATTAGTGCCGGTTGAGCGACGGGCTGAGATGCTCCGGGAACTGCATCATCAGCTAATGCTGCAGAAAGATGAGATGTCCGAAGTCATCACGCAGGAAATGGGCAAACCCATCCGTGAAGCGCAGGCTGAGATCGATAAGTGCGCAGGCCTGTGCCTTTATTACGCAGAAAAGGCCATTACGTATCTGGCCGTTGAAGCTGTTGCCACCGATGCCCTTCGCAGTTACGTTCGTTATGATCCGTTGGGTACCGTGTTTGCCATTATGCCATGGAACTTCCCGTTTTGGCAAGTCTTTCGATGTGCTGTGCCTGCAATTACATCCGGTAATACAGTCATCCTCAAACATGCTCCGAACGTTCTGGGTTGTGCTGCGCGTATAGAACAACTTTTTGCAGATGCCAACTATCCACCGGGTGTGTTCCAGCAGCTTGCTGTACACCACAACAAAGCAGCCGACATCATCGCTCACCAAGCGGTGCAAGGCGTGGCATTTACCGGAAGTAATGCGGCTGGGGCAGTTGTTGCAAGTATCGCCGGTGCACACGTGAAGAAGTCAGTGCTGGAACTTGGTGGAAGCAATGCTTTTGTTGTGTGGCCGGATGCCAACGTAGAGGATGCTGTTGCATTGGCTGTGCAAAGCCGTTTTGCGAATGCTGGACAGAGCTGCATTGCATCGAAACGAATCATCGTTACCAAGGCTGTGTACGAGCAGTTCCTTTCCTGCCTGATGGATTCGGTGAACTCACTGGTACCCGGTGATCCGCTTAATCCACACACAACCATCGGTCCAATGGCGCGTGTGGATCTAGCTGAAAAGCTTGAGCACCAGGTGGCGGCGAGCGTCTCTATGGGTGCCGTGGTGCTGCAGGGTGGACGCCGATCCGGTGCCTACTTCGAGCCAACGATTCTTGAAAATGTTAAGCCCGGAATGCCAGCGTTCGACGAAGAAACGTTTGGACCGGTTGCATGCCTTACGCTAGCTGATACTGTTGAGGATGCCATGGAGCTTGCCGCTCGCACAACGTTTGGACTGCCGATATCGACGCAGCAGAGCGCTGGGCTCCACGTATGCGCGATGGAGCATTCTTCGTGAATCACTTTGTGAAGAGCGATGCTCGGCTGCCCTTCGGCGGAACCCTCCGGTCTGGGTACGGGCGAGAGCTAGCACGACTCGGCATGCTTGAGTTCACGAATCAGAAAACGGTGTACATACGACAACAGCCTGATCATCAGGCTGTTGAATAGTGTCGGGGCGAGAGGATTTGAACCTCCGACCCCCTCGTCCCGAACGAGGTGCTCTACCGGGCTGAGCCACGCCCCGACGTAAGGCGCAAAAGTACGGAGGCAGCCAAAGCCTACAAACACAATAGCTGGCTGTGCATGCGTCTCATGGCCCGTAGATTCGTTCAGACCGGCACGATCGAAGCCGGTCTTTTCCTTAGACACCCATGGATCATACAGAACTGTTTCTTGCCACCGGATCATGGTGGTTGTACCTTCTCCTTCTTGGTGTGTGTGCTGCAATAGGGTGGTTCACATACCAAAACACCGTACCGGAGCTGCGGACGCCAACAAGAGTCACCCTCATGCTCTTGCGCACTCTTGGCATGGCGATGCTTTTGATTGCTCTGTTCGAACCTGTGCTGAGACGCGTTCGCTCAGAAGAGAAGGTTGCACCAATCATCATTGCCGTTGACGAATCGGCAAGCATGGCGCGGTCAGAAGCACTGGGTCAGCGCTCAGCGATTGCACGTACCGTTCTAAAGGCTATTGTTGGACGGGTTGGCTCGGCGGAAGTAGTGACCTTCTCGGATAAGACAGCAGCTGTCAAGGACGTTGACTCAGTATCCTTTCAAGGTCAGAGAACCGACATCTCACAACTTGTACGAACCCTATCCAATCGCCGGGGATCAGATCGCCCAGGAGTGGTGTTGATGATTACGGACGGTAACAGTAACACGGGCGAGCCTGCTGTGTACCCGGCAGAACACAGTGGTGTGGGCTGGTATACCATCGGCATTGGCGATACCGTTATGCCGACTGACGTATCAGTGCAAAGCGTGCTCGCGAGCTCTATCTGTGTGGTAGGAAAACAGACCGTTGTTTCAGCTAGCGTTTCAGCCCATGAAGTTCGTGGCAATTCCGTGATCGTGGACTTGCTCGAAGAAGGAAGGACAGTATCGTCCGATACGGTATCGGTAGAGTCCGATCACGACCAGTTCATGGTGCATCTGAACTGGACTCCAGTGACTGCTGGTAATCGAAAGCTGTCCGTTCGAGTGCGCACAGATGCCACAGAAGCAAGCCTGGCCAACAATGTCTTGTCGGAGTACGTAGACGTTCGCACCGATGAGCGCCGAATCATTGTCATCGCTGGAGCACCAAGTGCGGATGTTACGTTCATCAAAGGCGAACTTGAACGGAACCCCAGTGTTCGAGTTGACCTGTACGTCCAAAAGCAGGGTGCAGACTTCTACGAAAGCCCACCGAATGTGAGTGAGCTTGCCAAGGCACAGTCTATTGTTCTCATTGGTTTCCCACTACGATCTTCACCGCCTGATGTGATCAAGAGAATCGCTGATGCAGCATCACGTGGAACATCGCTTCTGTTTGTTCCGAGCAGGGAAACAGACTACGCGAAACTCAAGCCCCTTGAAGAATATCTGCCATTCCGTGTTCTTTCTTCTCGGCCAACAGAGTTTCTTGCAACACCAGATGTGAAGGAATCGGCTACCGCCGATCCATTGCTTCGTGTAGAAGGCAAAGCGTCGGATGCACAATCCTGGAACACATTGCCTCCGGTTTTTCGAACAGAAACCTTTGTTATGCCAACCCCAGGAGCAGAAGTGTTGGCTACGATGCGGGTGAACAACGTTCCTTTAGCCGAACCGCTAATTATTCGGTCTTCAAGGGGGGGGACAAAGAGTTTGGCCGTTCTTGCGTACGGACTGTATCGATGGAAACTCATGGGCGTGGCTCCGTCGGCGGCACGTGGGCAATCGGCACCCGACGTGTTTGCTCAGTTCACGGCTAACGCTACAGCGTGGTTGGCAGTAGACGATGATGATCAGCGTGTGCAGATCCGCAGCACGCACCAGAGATATGCAGCTGGCGAACCCGTAGCCTTTCAAGGATCTGTGCTCGATGAGACCTTTACGGCCGTTGATGGGGCGAGTGTTGTTGTCGAGATCGTAGGACCCTCGGGCCAGCAGAAACTGGTACTGGAAAGTGCAGGCGGCGGAAGGTATTCAGCCGTTGCCGGTGCGCTCCCAGCGGGAGAGTATTCATACTCTGCCACAGCGAGTGTTAGTGGCAGGGGGCTTGGGGCAGACGCCGGACGATTTTCTGTTGGTGAGCTGGGGTTGGAGGATGCTGCAATTGTACAGAATAGCGAGCTGCTGCGCGCCATAAGCGAACGCTCGGGTGCGGCGTATGGTGGACCGGATCATGTTGATTCTGTAGTTCAGGCTGCGCTGACAGATCCCCGTTTACGTCCGCGGGCTGTAACAACAACACGTGATCAGGCACTTTGGCACCTACCCTGGCCACTAGTAGTGGCCATTGTTGGGTTCTCTTTGGAGTGGATTATTCGAAAGCGCACCGGGCTGGTATAAATGTGTTCTTTGGTTCTTAATGAATCGTTGGTAGCGGAGCTTAAGGCAGATTACCAAGCCAACATGGCTGAGATCAGGCAACGCTTATCTGAATTCAAACTGGTTCCGCAAACGGAATGGTTCTATGAATTGTGCTTCTGTTTACTTACACCTCAAACATCTGCCCTGCATGCACATTCTGCGATCATGCAGCTTAAGTGCATTGATTTTCAATCTATTGGAGGCGACCCTACGCCAATCCTTCGCAGGCCAGAGGCCTACATCCGCTTCCATAATGTTAAGTCGCAGCGTTTATTGAATCTGCGAGCAACGTGGGCTGATGTGGAGGCGATGCTTGTGGCGGCTAAAACTGCGGATTGTGCTGAACAAGACTTGCGAAACAAACTATGTAACATGGTGCGGGGTCTGGGGATGAAAGAAGCGTCGCATTTTCTGCGCAACGCCGGGTGGACTGGGTTGGCCATTATTGACCGCCATGTGCTACGTAGTATGGAAGCATTTGATCTTGTTAAGCCTAACACGCACGTGCGTAATTCGAAGCATTACGTAGAGCTCGAAGAGGTTTTCATCAGGTTTGCACAAATCCTGCGCATCCCGACTGATGAACTGGATCTGTTATTGTGGAAACGTAATACCGGACACATCTTTAAGTAGTTGAAAGTAATCGGTTAAGCTTGTTGATATCTTAAGCCTTGTAAACAAAGGATTTACGACGTACGATGTATTGGCTCTGAATAAATACGTATGTCGAGACTACGTATAAGTATGTAAAAATTTTCGGTTATGGTCTTGACAATGACATGAATCGTATATAAGTTGCGTGAAAGAGAGTACGTAAAAACGACTACGTTATACTAGGGAGGTAAATATGCGCAACATGCTCATCTTGGCGGGTGCTGTGTTGCTGTTGGGTTCTGCAACAGGAGTTCAGGCGGGCTCAAGCTTGTCGAACCTACCGTATGCTGTACCATCGCTCGTATCGGTACGTGATCTAGTGCAGAGCGGGCAGGCTCGGTATCATATCATTTCCCGCGAGGTGCGGGGTGAAAAGTCGGAACTGCAACTAGTCTTGGTTGACCAAGAGGGTCACAGTGTTGGTGGATACGCCCCACCATACCTTGGTACTCAGGCAGAAGCCCGCGAACTGTGGAAGGACTTCATTACGGCAAATTTGAGCCTTCCAGTCCAGCCGGATGCCATGACGATCACCGAGACGCGAGCCGCGGAGAATGAATCCTTTGCTGTAGGCTTTGCGCTGGACCACAGCCAGTCCATGACCATGCCTCGAGCAGTTCGGATGCAACGTGCCATTCAGGCCGCCTTGAAGACCTTCGATCCGAATGATTACGTCACGGTTGTGAAGTTTACTGGTAGCATTAATACGGAAGTTCCTCTTTCGAACAAGACTGAAGACTTCCTCTCGCAGTTCAAGGTGAACGGCTTGGCTTCGAGAAACAACGGTAGTGCAATTTTCGATGGTGCCATCAGTGCAATCAATGAATTGGCAAAGGCGCCTGAAGTCTCTCGTAGAATACTCATTTTATTCACCGATGGCGAAGACAACGGTTCGTCCGCAACAGCCGAAGACGTCATTAGGGTTGCACGTGAGCAGAAGGTGGTGGTCCATGGAGTCACATTCGGCATATCGCACGATGATCCAATTGCTCATATCGCGGAAGAAACAGACGGGCGTCTGCATCGCCTAACGGACATCTATGACTTTGATCGTGTATTCCTAGGTATCTACAACGCTCTGCGTCACAGCTACTCAATCACGGTGAAGTTGAGAACAGATTCGTATGCCGACGCAACACAGGGTGCAACGATGACGGCAGCTTCGGCAAGTGGACTCGTCAAGACATCCGACGTGCTAGCAATGATGCCACGCACAAAGGTTGAAATGTCGAATAACAACGAACAGGCTCTCGTAATGGACATCGATCTCGCCTTTGCAGATCAGTCACATTCCGTTAGCCCAGCTGATGTTCCATTGCTCGATTCAATTGCCACCGTGCTGATTCAGCGTAAGGACCTGGCACTCGAAATCCTGAACAATTCTCATGCAGAGTTGGATCAAACGGAGATGCATCGCCGCGCCAATGCTGTTCGTGACCTACTGATCCGTAGGGGAGTTCCGCCATCTCGAGTGCAGAGCTACTCAGGCAAGACAAGCGCAGCAAATCCCACGTTCCGCCCAGCAACGAACAGGACTACAACGTTCGTGTTCACCAAACTCTAGGACCTCGTACCTCCTCCTGATCGCTCAGCGCTAGCGAACAGCACCAGCGATCCTCAACGCCAAGACCTCAGTTCGCATGACCACTTGGTCCTGAATACCCTCCGCTAGGAGGGTATTCGTGTTTTTAGCAACGATCGAGACCGTGCAACGTACTCGGTTGCGCTCAACGTTCGTAACCACGGCCGTCACCACAATGCTCGCTCCTACGGCAGCCATCGCCTTATGGTCCAGCGATACGGCTGCTCCAACGGCATCCTCACCGTCATCAAAAAATGGTTCGATAGCTCGCCGTGCAGCAACCTCTGCAA
>CAZUGQ010000013.1:0-7360 GCA_964620125.1 uncultured Hyphomicrobiales bacterium | reverse complement strand
ACACGAGCCAGAATGTTGAACACACAGGATGGATGAGCCTCCCGTCAAGCCTTGCCACCATCTCTGGTGTTACCTCAAACTCCACAATTCCAAGCCCCTTACCAATCTCTGGCTTCATGCTTACCTCGGTAGTTTTGTAGTGAAAATGCAAAAACGAGTAGCCTTTCATACGCTTGGGTGCAAGCTGAACCAAGCAGAAACTTCTGCCATTCGCGCCATGTTCCTTCAGCGCGGGCATCGGGAGGTGCCGTTTGGGTCGGAAGCAGATGTACTGGTAATCAACTCATGCACCGTTACGGATACGGCCGATGCCGAATGCAGACAAATCATTCGCAGAGGATTGAAAGGGGCTCCGAATGCTGCTGTGGCCGTAACCGGATGTTATGCGCAGCTGCAGCCAGAAGCAATTGCATCCATCGAGGGTGTACGTGGTGTGTTTGGATCTACCCAGAAGTCTGCAATCGTAGCGGCTGTTGAAGAATGGGATGCGTGGGACGCACCACACATCATCGTTGATGACTATACACGTACACCGCCCTTTGTCGGTGCTCGCACAATGATTGGTGGCGAACGCTCACGTGCCTATCTGAAACTGCAAGATGGTTGTGATTACTCCTGCTCGTTTTGCACCATCCCGCTCGCAAGGGGGCCAGCTCGTGCTCTTGACTTTAGCTCAATTCAGAGCGAATTACAATCATTGGCCAACACTGGGTACCACGAGGTGGTGTTGACGGGGGTGAACCTTGGTGAATATTCATGCATCACGACGGACGAGAAGAACTCCACAGAACGGACAGTTCGGTTCATCGATGTTCTCCGGAAGATAGAAGAACTCGCACCTCCATTTCGAGTTCGAATCTCGAGCATTGAACCAAATACACTCTCGCGTGAAATCATTGAGTTGATTGCGGGGTCATCCACTCTTGTCCCGCATCTTCACATTCCACTGCAAAGCGGCAGTGCCGATGTATTGAGGCGCATGAAACGCAGGTACAATCCGGTGATGTATGAGAACACCATCCGGTATGTGCGGCACATGATGCCGACTGCCGGTATCGGAATCGATGTGATCGTTGGTTTCCCAGGTGAAACGGATTCACAGTTTGAAGAGAGCTTCTCGTTCATCTCTCGTTTGCCATTCACATACCTACACGTGTTCACGTACAGCGAACGATCGAACACTCCAGCGGCATCGTATGATGGACGGGTACCCGTCCATGTTCGCAGGGAGCGAACGGCGAGGCTTCGGCAACTGTCAGACCAACGGCAACGTGAGTTTGCAGGCTTGCAGGTGGGGGAAGTTCGCACGGTCATCAGCGATACGTTCGACCCCGAGACCCTCGAGCACAGCGGGTTAACGGAAAATAATATTCACATTACGTTCCGTGGACCGCAGGAGCTATTTCGAATTCCACAACGTGTACGCATCACCGAATCTGGTAAGGGCACACTGGTGTAGCAGAACACTAGTGTGGCGTTAATTGCCATCGGTGGTGTGTACCTTGCCGCCGCTGTCTACCATTAAAGAGTGCTCAGAAGATTGGTTACTTGAGCTTCCGCTTGAACTCCTGATACCCTCTGGCATTTAGCTGTGCTTCGTTTGGAGGTGGCACGTTTGCCGCTTTCAGTCGAGCAATGGTTGCATCAATGCGGGACTGTGGCATAGGGTGGGTGGAGAACAACTCATCAAGACCAGATCCACCTCTGCCCTTCACTTTCTCGAAGAAGCCCATGATTCCCCCAGGATACCACTTGGTGCTTTGCAGGTATCTAAAACTGTACTCATCGGCCTCGTCTTCATCGTCTCTGCTATTCTTCAACAAACCCATTCCAGCGAATGCATTAGCGGCCAGGTTGATGTTCGCATCAGAGGTATTACTTGAGAGCAGGTCCAGCATAGCCTGCACACCCAATGCCTTGGTCATCCGGCTCGTGCTATGGCGGCGCTCGGCATGGGCAATTTCATGTCCTAACACACCAGCAAGTGCGGCCTCGTTATCAAGCATTTTGATGAGACCCGTGTATACATAGATGTAACCACCAGGTGTACAGAAAGCGTTGACGGTTTTGTCGTCGTTCAACACCTCTACTGCGTACGGAAACTTGTTGTCGTATTCCACAAGTGGCGTTTGTTTTATCGTATTCACGATTCCTTGCACATACGCCTTTGCATTTGGATCATTGAGAATCGGATACGTCTTGGGGTCCTGCCTGATCTCTTGATCAAACTGTGCACCGAGTTGTTGATCCTGACTAACCGGGAACACATTGATGCTGCTACACACAGGCAGCAGACTCACACACAAAGCCGTGGTTACCACGATTAGTAAACCCCGACGTACGCACATAGTTATGTGGTTTCTCATGAGTGCAAATCTATTACTCTGCATAGCCGTCTTCAACAAACATTACATGGGCATTGCACAGCGATAACTCGGCGGTAATACGTGTGTACCGATGTTCGCCCCAACATTTACCGGGGCATCAATGAAAACTTTCTCTGCACTTCTCGTTGCGTGCTTATTCATCGCCGCTGCACATTCTGCGCTAGCACGTCCAGCCCAGGCAATCAATGGTCAGGTGCTAGACCTTCAGGGCGGAATTCCCATTGCAGGAGCCACCGTACAGGTGTTGGGAACAAAACTTGGTGCAGTATCTCGAAATGATGGAAAGTTTACCATCCTTAATGTAGATGGGAGTAAGGTTCAACTACGGATATCCAGTATCGGTTATCGTACGGACACTGTTGATGTCGATCTCAGTCTCAATGAATTCATCGTTGTAAAGCTGGTTGGTTCCGTTGTTGACAAGGGAGAAGTAATCGTCCTAGGCAGCAGCGCTAAAGGACAAGCCAGAGCACTCAGTCAGCAGAAAACAAATGCGAACGTGACCAACATCGTGTCGAGCGACCTGATTGGCAGATTCCCCGACCAGAACATCGGCGACGCTATGAAGCGCATTCCGGGCATTGCCGTGCAGTACGATCAGGGTGAAGCACGATTTGGCCTTATTCGAGGTACTCCGGGACAACTCAACAGCGTTATGATCAACGGTGAGCGGATTCCTTCAGCCGAGGCCGAGATACGCCAGGTGCAGTTGGACCTTGTTCCAAGCGAAATGGTCCGCGCCATCGAGGTGAACAAGACACTAACGCCGGATATGGATGCCGATGCCATCGGTGGTGCTGTGAACCTGGTAACGCGTGATGCTGCCACCGAACCCCGCGTAAGCGCAACACTCGGCTCGGGCTACAACTTTCTTGCAGAAAAGCCCATGGTGGTTGGCTCCTTCACAGCGGGCACCCGCTTGGCTAATGATGCCTTTGGTGTAGTGCTCAGTGGTTCGTACTACGACCACAATTTGGGAAGCGACAATATTGAAGGGGCTTGGGCAGAAGATGATAATGGCAATGCCTGGCTAGAAGAGTTCGAAGTTCGCACGTACAATATCCAACGTATTCGTAGGAGCATCTCTGCAGGCCTCGACTATCGCTTTGATGCGGGGAACGTTCTGCGACTGAATGCCATCTACAACAATCGTGACGACTGGGAAAACCGCTACGCTGTGAACTATGCCTGGAGCAACCCCGGCGACAGTGCAGCAGAAATTCAACGGGAAACAAAAGGCGGCTCAGATGCACCCGGCGTCGATGGTGCTCGTGCCGAATATCAGCAAACGTATAACGTTACGCTGAGCGGTGAACACACTATCGCCGATGTGGTGCGCCTTACTTGGAATGGCACGATGGCCTATGCTTCGGAAGAAAAGAGGGATGAACGATACATTGCATACATCAACGAAGAAGCACAGGCTACCGTTAACATTACGGATCCATCACAACCCAATGTAAACGTCATTGATGGCGACGACCCAAGTCAGATGGAATTCGATGGCCTTTCTCAAGAGCGCGGTTTCACTACGGATGCCGATATCAACGGACGGTTGGATGTTTCCTTCCCCTGGCTGACGGGTGATTTCTCCAACATCGTAAAGGCAGGCGGACGCATTCGTACGAAAGCCAAGGAACGTGACAATAACTACTTCGAATATGAAGCCACCGACGGGTCGCTTGACGAGATGGCCACTCAAAATCTCGTTGACAAAACAATAGAGAATTTCCTGGCTGGTCCGTACCGCGCAGGTCAGTTTGTGAGTAAGGATGGACTCGGATCGTACGACGTCAGCAATTCGTCAGTTTTTGAATCAAGCGACGAACCCGAAGAGTACGTGCCCGGCAACTTCACCGCAGATGAGAGCATTGTTGGTGGTTATGTGATGCTTGACCAGAGCATTGGTAGTACCTTACAAGCCATCATTGGCGTTCGCTTTGAAAGTACTTCCAATTCCTACAAGGGCAACATTTACGATGTTGACGAAGGCACATTTACATCGGCAGAGAACACCACCAGCTATACGAACATCCTGCCAAGCGTGAACCTTCGTTGGGCTGCCACAGATGACCTTATCGTTCGTGGTGCATGGACCAACGGCATTGCTCGGCCGAATTACTTCGATCTTGTTCCGTATCGAATTGTGAGCAATGAAGACAGTGAGATCTCCGAAGGCAACAGCAACCTGAAACCCACAACATCCATGAATGTCGACCTGATGGCCGAATACTACATGGAACCCATCGGGATCGTGAGTGGTGGCTTGTTCTACAAGAGCCTGAGCGATTTCATTTTCAACTACACGCAGAATGACTATCTGGATCCGATTTCGCAACAGACATTCGATACGTACACGCAGCCTCGCAACCTAGCATCGGCTAACATCCTTGGTTTCGAAGTCCAATTGCAACGTCAGCTCGACATGCTTCCCGGCGCACTCAGCGGCCTTGGCATCTACCTCAATTACACGTATGCCTCAAGCTCGGTAGATGGTCTGCCACTAGAGGGACGCGAGAACGAAGACCTGCGGTTGAGTGGCAACCCACAGCATAGCGCCAATGCCTCATTGTCGTATGAGTACTCGGGTCTGATGATTCGTGTGGCACTCAACTATACAAGCGACTACATTGACGAGTATGGCGACGGCGCCTTCTACGATCGCTACTACGATGCACAAACGTTCGTGGATGCCAACGCGTCCTTTGCCATCACTCCGAACTTCCGCATCTTCGTTGACGCTAACAACCTCACCAATCAGCCGCTCCGGTACTATCAAGGAGTACAGGAACGGGTGGCGCAGGCTGAGTTCTATAATGCGAGGTTTCAGGCAGGTGTGAAGTATGATATGTAGGGGAGGAGGGGAAGAAGAGATTACTGGATTACGGGATTACGGGATTACTGGATTACGGGATTACGGGAGTACACAGGAAGCAGAGATTACGGGATTACGGGATTACGGGGGTACACAGGGAGCAGAGATTACGGGATTACGGGAGTACGGGAGTACACAGGAAGCAGAGATTACGGGAGTACGGGAGTACGGGATTACGGGAGTACGGAATGACGAGGAGATGAATGCCTAAGAGTATCGTTGCTTTGATGCTGGTTGGGGCTGTTGCTGTGCAGGCGCAGCCTGCGGTGAACCTGTTGTTTGTGGGTGACTGGGGTAGGCATGGAGAACATGGTCAGCGTGATGTTGCAAAGGCCATGGGGTTGGAAGCGGCACGATTAGATGCGCATGGGGTGGTGGCATTGGGGGACAACTTCTACCCTGATGGGGTGAGTAGCACGCTGGATCCGCAGTGGGTGTCATCATTCGAAGCAATCTATACGGCGCACTCGCTGCACTGTCCGTGGTACGTTGTTCTAGGCAATCACGACTATCATGGTAATGTGCAAGCACAGATTGATTACGACACCGTAAGTCAGCGGTGGACGTGTCCTGCACGATACTACACGCAGACGATTACTGAAGACGAGGATGGAGATGAGGTGTCCGTGTTGCTGGTAGTTATAGACACAAGCCCCTTCCAGAGCTCGTACTACGACAATCCTTCCCATTACTCAGATGCCACGAAGCAGGACACTGCCCGCCAGATGCGTTGGCTTGATAGTGTGTTGCGAACGGCAAGAGCTGATTGGGTCATCGTTGCCGGGCATCATCCTATGTATACAGGTGGAAAGAGAAAAGGTTCGCCTAGCGATATCGAAAAACGATTCAAGAGCGTCTTCGAGAAATACAAGGTTGCTGCATATGTCGCAGGGCATGAGCACGACCTGCAGTACCATGATGACGGCTCAGGCATAGCCTACATCGTGAGTGGTGCTGGTAGTGAACTGCGCGAGACTGGCACGATGGAATACACCAAGTTTGCGCAGAGCGTAAATGGCTTTGTAACCATGACGGCACTGCCGCGGGAACTCCGAATACGGTTTGTTGGTGTGGATGGAAAGGAACTGTATTCAGTAACTCGTGCACGGTAAGGTTGATTGGAGTCCTTTAATCTTGGTAGCGATGTTGAGAGCTGGATGGTACAACAGCCAAGAAGCTATTCGATTGTGAAGATGTTTGTGGGATAACCGATGCGCGCCAGCGTTAGGCCGTGAGCAGGGGCGTGGACTTCCTGCCTGCTACGATCGCGTGCAATCAGTGCATCGGCAAGATCCTGTATTGTGCGCCTTCCGCGAGCTACACTCATCATGGCACCAACGATGCTTCGGCACATGCCATATACAAACCTGTCAGCGCGAATTCTTACAACCAGCCGATCACCTTTCTCTTCAACAGCACACACAGAAACGGAACAGGCGTAGTTGTGTGTGTCTTCGTTGAGCTTACTGAACGTAGTAAAGTCATGCTGACCAATAAACACGCTGGCAGCTTCGGATAGCAATTCTTCGCGATAGGGGAGTTCTGGCCACCAGGCATACCGCCGCATAAACACACTGTGTTCGCGTGCGATATTGTATTCGTATTCTCGCCACACCGCATCAAAGCGAGCATGGAAAGGGGCTTCCAACAGGCGTGCCGCGCGTATGCGAACATCACGCGGGAGCTGCGTGTTCAGCGCAATGGCAATCTTGTCGGGCGGAATGTTGTTTGCTCTCGCAGGCAGGTCTACATGCGCTACCTGACCGCGTGCATGGACACCTGCATCCGTTCGGCCCGAGCCAACCACGGGCACAGGCACACCGTACACCATAGCCACAGCCCCCTCCATTACACTCTGCACAGCCACACCATTGGGCTGGTTCTGCCAGCCGACGTAGTCGGTGCCGTCGTATTCGATGAGGAGGGCGAGCATGAGGGGGAGGGGAGGACGGGAGTAGGAGATTACGGGATTACGGGAGTACGGGATTACGGGAGTAGGAGATTATGGGATTACGGGAGTACGGGATTACGGGAGTACGGGAGTACGGGATTACGGGAGTACGGGAGTACGGGCTTACGGGATTACGGGAGTACGGGA
>CAZUGQ010000012.1:0-78641 GCA_964620125.1 uncultured Hyphomicrobiales bacterium | reverse complement strand
GCCTAACCACTTATTTGTAATCACAGACTGGACCGAAAAATCGACCCTTCTCAGCTCCAGGTACTACTCCTGAGAAAGCCGATACTGGGAGTACACGATTAATGTTGATGCCGGAATGAAAGTGCCTGGTAGGTACGAGAGGTATACCACGAGGAATAGTATCGTCTATGCGTAGTAGGCTGAGAAGCGGTTGATTACGAGCAAACCGAGGAAGAGTGCATACCCGGCGATAGACCAGTGGCGCAGTGGCGCGATACTGGATATCCATTGCATAATAACGGATGATAGTAGGAGTAGCCTCGCTATCACTGATGCGATATCCATCCCTATAGCCTTAATTCTGGTGCACGTTCCAATCGTCAACGTTAATGCTAAACTGACGTTCTCCTATTCAATCCCCCCCCCAACCCTCCAATCTCCTCCGCACGCATCTCGAGAAAACTCTCGAACTCCACTCCGCCATCACCAACAACCATCGTTCTGGCGTCGGGGAATTGTTGCTTGAACTTCCATAAGCCGCGCATGTCGTGACGAAGTTATGTGCTTACCTCGATGCCAACGCATTTGCGCCTAAAGACTTACGAGTGCATTTCAATTTTGCGCACAATCCCGCGCAAAATTGCGCAGGATTGCTCGCAAATGAATTCTCTAGGTGTAATGCTGTTTCTAAGCTTGCGCGCAACCACACGCCCCTATCGTTGTTTTGTGGACGTTCACTTTCACCGTAGTCTTGATCCATGCGAACCTTCGAAGAAATAGAAGACGACGTAGAGCTGGTGGTTGCCAACAACAATCCTACGCGGTTGGAGGAGTTGGCCGAAGAGTTGATCGCAGAGGGCAGCCCGGCGGCACAGGCGCTAGCGGTGCATACGCTGGCAGTGCGTGAGGAGTTTATTGGAAGTGCTGCAAAAGCGTTGGCACTGTACGAAAAGGCACTGGAGGTGTATCTGCAGATCGGACATCGCGCGCGCGTGGCTTCTACAACAGCAAACATTGGGAATGCACTACAGAAGATGGGCGAGTATGCGCAGTCCATCGAAGCCTACCAGAAAGCACTTGTTTTGCTGGAAGAGGTGGGTCACAAAGCAGGTATTGCTGCGTTGCACAAAAACGTGGGCGACCTCTACATGCGCACGGGTGAGTTTCCGGAAGCGATTGAATACCTGCAGAAGTCGCTGGCTTTGTACGATGAAAACAACGACCTAGATGGCGCGGCAAAAGCAATGCACAGCATTGCAGAAGTGTATCGTAACATGAGTATGTATCCGGAGTCGCTCTCGTATTACCGCAAAGCACAGCACCAATACGCCACCGCCAACAATCAATATGGCATTGCCGCTACCGAACAAGGCATTGGCAACGTGTATTCTGCTGCACAATCACACCGCGAAGCACTAGAACACTACCAGAATGCAATCAGACATTTCGATGCCGCCGGGCTAACCCACATCACGGCTGGCACGGTGATGAACATGGGCATCGTGCACATGAATCAAGGAGATTATGAGCAGGCAGAGCAGTTGTTTTTGGAGAGTCGGCGTCGCTTCACAGATACCGATTACAAGGCGGGTGTGCTTAACGCAACCATCAACCTTGTTGAGTTGTACTTAAAGAAGGGGTCAGTTGATCTAGCAGCACAACACTTTGCGTTGTTGGAGTGGCGCACGCTGTCCAACCAACTACATCTGGCCGCGTGTTATATGATCAATGCTCGTTTGCTGCTGCATCACGGCAACAAGGACGAGTCCTGGCTATCCATGCAGGATGCGCTGCGGCTCTTAGAACGCAATGGCATACTCGATATGCAGGCGGATGTACACAAGGACATGCGTGAGCTTGCGCTAGCTCGGAACGACTTTGCGGGTTATGTAGAACATAACACCCACCACCTTCGGCTCACCAACGAAGTACACAGCAGGGAAACAACCCAACGCCTGGCCATCATGCAGGCAGAACTCACCTTCGAAGAAGAACGGCGTCAGCGCGAGCGCGAACGTGCCATCCTCTACTCGGCGCTACCGGCAAGCGTGGCCAACCGCGTAGTGAATGGCGAAGCAGTGAGCGACAACTTCGATGATGTGTCGGTTCTCTTCCTAGACATCGTTGGCTTCACCACAATCTGCGCCAACCTCACCGCTGCAGAAGTGGTAGACCTGCTACGCTCAGTGTTTGCTATTTGTGACCAGGCCTGCAAGACCCACGGCCTTACCCGCATCAAAACCATCGGCGATAGCTACATGGCTGTTGCCGGCGTGCCAGAGCCCCTTACAAACCACACCTATCACGCCGCTCTTGCCGCACTCGAGATGATCACGGGGCTCAAGGCACTCGATGTTGCTGTGCGCGTTGGGTTGCATTGCGGTCCGGCCGTGGCGGGCATCGTAGGCGAGGAGCGCTTGCAGTACGATGTGTGGGGCGATACCGTAAACGTGGCATCACGCCTCGAAGGCACATCAGAGCCCGGCCGCATCCATGTAAGCGAGGCATTCGCGAGATCCCTCGTCGTCCCGAGCGAAGCGAGCGACCTGCTTCTCATCCCTCGAGGTGCTACCGAGCTAAAAGGCAAGGGTAGAATAAACACTTTCTGGCTTACGGCTCCGCAATCATGATTGGTCGGTAGTCCGTGCGTCCGTTGGCCTGTACCTCAAGCACGTAGCCACCACATGGCATAGCACGAACTACACCAAACCAAGCGCAATCTGTAACGTGGTGATGTACCCATGTTGGCATTTCATTATTTGGTTTCTACATGTTTTTTTCTTTTTTAGTTGTACGGAAGGCGTCGATGTGAGTACTGAATATCCTCATTTGGAGAAACCTTGTGGTGACCCTGTTTACGTTCCCAATATTGCTATTGTTGATGGCCGTTCCTGTTAGTGGCGCAACGGCACGATCGCAGACCACAAATCAAGACGATATTCGGTGCTGTTCCCCTTGCACGAAAGACCCGCACGATCCCTTAACAGGTGAAGCTCCACCCGATGCAATGTGCAAGCGAGATGAAGTGCGCTGCCAATGCCGATGCGAGGCCTTCAATGGAGAGGGTCAGATAACAGTTAAGAAACTCGTAGAGTACGTGGAAGAGATCTGCCATGAAAACAGACCATGCAGACACCCACTAGAAGGCCCAACAAAATGTTGCGAACAGGCACAAGTTCCCTGCAACGAGTCGAAATGGGAAGATCCTGATCCATGTGGCCAAAACTGGGTGCCCTCAAGCCAAGGTGCGTGGTCTGGCTGTGAACCATGGTATCCAATGGTGCTTTCCGGGCCATGGTCGGAGTGGCCTTGAATCGAATAGTGACGGCTGGTGAATATGTAACAGGAGAATCATTTATGAAGACTACAAATCAGCTAGGCTTGGTGTTGTTGCTTGCCATGGTAACATCGGTTGCCACGAATGCGGCCACACCAACAGATACGGTGCTTGCGATCACACGATCGGACGTTAAATACCTTACCTACTATGATATCGTAAATCACTTTGACAGTGTGGCCGTTCGCTTTACCTATGGCGAATTGCTACTCGTGAACGGAGCAAGTAGAACTCGTATATATCCTACCAGCGTTCGGAAACCAAATGATTGGCTGGACGATACGAGCACCGCCGCACTCCAAACCATGATATCGAACGATGCAAAGTGGAATGCTGTAGCGATCCCAGCAGGTCAGTCTACTCTACAGTTCTTCCGAATGGCCTCAATTTCAAACTGTTTCCCGGTATCTGAGAGCAATCCAGCTGGTAAATCGCAGGCTTGGTCGATCGGTGATAGGACCCTAGTATACTTGGTCGCAAGAGACTTTACCAACGACACCATTGTGTTTGTGGCAGACAACATTGGCGTAGATAGCTGTAACTCTTCAGCCTTCCCTTGTTATCTGGGACAGAATCCGTACGACACCTACCACTCCGTGCCGATACCACCGACCGCTGCTGGAAAGACGGTCTACTTTGAACTGCAACCATGGAGATATGGTAGCACACCCTTCGGCCTAAGCCTGGTGAACTCGAGATCGGATATAGCACTAAGCTTGATTCATCGCAACGATACCCTCGGTTTGCTCGACATGGATGAGATAGACTCCTTGAACTCGAGACGAATTCAGAAATACATGGTAATGGTTGACTATCTCTGGGAGGCGTTCTGCTTTGTCCCTCATTCAAACGAGATGCGTTTTACATCTGCAGAGATTGACACCATTCATGCAAGGTACTTTCAGCCAGATACGGTTCTTCATGGAAAGCTGATGATGGTCCCCAAAAATTGTGTGGGGGACTCCTGTGGAACATTCTCCAAAGCACCCATGAAGGACTTTGGAAGCGCGCACGTACACCTCCCTATAGCCGGGAAACTGGATGTTATCAACGTAAAAGTCGACCGTCCCTATGTAACTCTGTTAGTACAGACTACCAAACGAATAGTTGTTCGGGTATCTGCTTTCGACGCGCTTGGCCGAGAACTAGTAGCACTACCTTTTCAAGTGCTACAACCCGGGCTTTCCGAGCTAAATGTGGACCTTTCGAAGTTTGGAAACAGCATCGCGCTGATAGGCCTCATCGACTCCAACTCCAACGTAGTTGGTACAGCAAAAATCGGGCTGTAGCATTCAACAGCCTTCAGCTGCAATGGTGCCTCTATTCACTCCCCAGTTATCATAACCGGTACATACTCCACGGAGACGGCCGATTGTACGGCAAACACATAGGTGCCACAGGCCAGCATTCCGACGGGCAGAGTGTGTACGCCAGCGTGCACATTCATGGTGTGAACAACTGAACCGTTGAGGTCCATAACAGCGATGTTGGACGGGTGCTCAACGCTCACAACAAGAGTGGACCTTGCCGGCTGAGGAAACACTGATACGGGCATACGTGGATGGGCCTCGAGTACATTACTCGTTATCGGCACTATAGTCATGCTGATCTTCTCACGCGGATTGTTGTTGGCGTCGCGTGGACTGTTCACGATAATGTCCGCTACCTCCATGCCAGATAACACTTGACCAAACACGGTATACTGTCCGTCTAGATGTTCTGCGGTGGCTACACAGATAAAGAACTGACCACTGAAACTGTTGGGGTCGGACGTGCGCGCTGCAGAAATTGTGCCGCGTACATGTTTCGTATTGCTGAACTCGGCCTGTACCTTCTGTGAGTGGCCCCCATATCCCCACGTTTCCCTAGGCCCACTTATCGAATTGGGGTCTCCACCTTGAATGATAAAACCAGGGATGACTCTGTGAAATGCTGAACCGTTGTAAAACCCTTCTGCGATGCGGGCCGCTACGAATGCCGCATGTTTTGGTGCTACGTTGGGAAGTAACTGAAACCTGATTACTCCCAGCAACTTGCCATTCTGGGTTGCAGTAAGAGTATACTGGTTGGCAAAGGTGTGCGCACACAGTGCTAACACAAACAAAAGAACTGTAACAGCTCGCATCTTGTATGTAATCCCGATAATCTTACTAGGCAATATGGCTCGAAAATCTTGGTGGACAGCCATAAATGTGTTGGCATGTGCAACCTTTGGCATAGCTACTGCGAAATCGGAATGCACTGCCACATCCACCTCACATTGGCTGAACGCTGCGCTGTGCTACGAGGACGGCATCGTTCTCCATGGCATTGCCGTGAGCCGCACAGAAATGATACCCTGAACCGATGTGCTGCTTGCAAACGGGTTCGATGTGCTAGTGGTGGACCGGCGGAATTTTGGGCGTAGCGATGGACAGTGGTGCATTTACGTTTATCGCGAAAAGTATAACGTGATGCGCTGCGTGGACTGGCTGCTTGCTGCTGACAGCCCGTGTGTTCCAATCGGCATTGCTGGTTCCTGCCTTGGTGCGTTGGTTGCCATTAAAGCAATGAGCATCGACCAGCTCATTCACTTCGGCATTGCCGAAAGCCCCTTTGCATCACTACACAACGTATCGTTGGGCTATGCGGTGTACCGGACGGGTATGAATGCTCCTGAGTTAGTGAACACGTTGCTAGCCTATGCAGAGGCCATTGGCAAATACGGCGTTAATAGCGTTGTTTCTGCACACGCCATTCGGCGCAACCTGGCTTTCTGCTGCATGTACATGGTGCAAGCGACGCGCGAATCCCTCTCCACCGCGCCTTCACGAATGAATCGCAAGCACCAGCTAGACTCACAGAGTTCCACGTAATACCAAATGCAAAACATCACTACAAGCCAAGTGCAGTCTTTGCTGCCTGAGCGTCCTGCACGGTTATCACAAAGCGCTTTCTGTTCTTCATCCGTACATCAATACAATGGCTGCCAGCCCAGATGTATCCCCATACTCCTGTAAGGCTAAGTCGATAACCCCAGCCTCCGAACTCCCAGAACGCATTGCATGGGCGTACGGTAACCGACGAAGCAGCAGTGCGATCGAAGACTCGAGGTTTGAATGGTAATCCTTGCTGATGTACAACGATTGCCGCAGGCGTTATAACTACAACCTGCTTGATGTTTAGCAGCAGTGCGGCAATCAACATCGGCAGTGCTACGAGAGCAAGGCTAACTGCAACCTCTGCGAACGCTAACGATTGAGAAGATTCAATCATACCGCAGATCACAACGATTGCAACCACCACCATCACAGCACTAACAGTGTACATTGCAATGCGAAGACCCTTTGGCGCACGTTGAACTTCGCGAAA
This sequence comes from uncultured Hyphomicrobiales bacterium, assembly GCA_964620125.1. Taxonomy (GTDB): domain Bacteria; phylum Bacteroidota; class Ignavibacteria; order Kapaibacteriales; family Kapaibacteriaceae; genus OLB6. Next base: position 71,974 of record CAZUGQ010000012.1, on the reverse strand, counting down.
CAGCGTGGGCGAGTTGTTATCCATCATCCTAACTTACAAGCCATGATCATAGACCATCTGAGCAACTCTGTAGCCTTTTCCGTGCTTCCCCAATGGTCGGCCATCAAGGAATTCGTTGAACGAATGAACTTGGATCCACTGCCTGCTGGGAGATACGACATTGATGGCGACAATTTGTATGCGATCGTGGCCGAAGAATCCTTCCGGGATGTGGTGAATCCTCTTGAAGCTCACCGTACATATCTAGATGTGCAAATGGCGTTGGAAGGAAGTTTTGTCGTACTCTGGAAGCCACTGGCAATGTGTGTTGAGCTACAGCAAGAGTATGATTCGGAACGCGACTTTCTCCTTATGGCCGACGCGGCAGATACGCGTCTGGTTCTGGAACCTGGCATTGCAGCCGTGTTCTATCCGGAGGATGCACATGCCCCTCAGCCACCAGCATCCACGGTGAAAAAGGTGGTTTTTAAAGTTAGACTCTAGAGCACCTTTTATCGCGAGCAACAACCGGCAGTGGCGATGATACAAAGGTCACCATCCGCTGCTCAGTATCTTTGCGGCATGACGATGCATGTTAACGATGTAAGTGGAATAGTTGAAGAAATCCGCCAAGCACCAGATTCTGCAGCACTGTGGCGTGCGGTACAACCATTCCTAACGGATTATTCCAATCCCACGGCAATTACTGCCGTGCTGGAAGGAATATCAAACCACATTCGCGCGATAATCGCGAGTGAAAACCCCCAGGCTCTGATCACCCTGATCACAACGATGCCTGAAACGTCGGCCGAATTTGCTGCCGAAGTGCAAGCCAGGCTTCTGCAGGCATTGTTCGAAAGTGGTGGCGACAATGCTACCACCTGGTATGCAACACTGCGGGGAATACTTCCGGAGCCCGACCAGCAACGAACAATGGAAATGGTGCCATTGTGCGATGCGATACAGGAATATCAAACCAATGGCCCTACACCACAAATGGTGAAGGTGCTCGGCAAGGTGTCGAAAGCAAATGCAGCATTCACGCGGGTGGTACTCGACGAGCAACGTCGCGGCCGTCGTCCGTCAGAAGATGCCTTCGAGCGAAGCCATGTCATGAAGGCTTTCCTACAGCGTTTGGAAACGCGGTACCCCGGATTGTTCAACGCTGTGCAGGCTGCGGCACGGGTGGAGTACGACGTGCAGGAGTTCTTGCAAACCCAACAGCCAACCAAGGCACCCAATGGTTCTACACCAAGGCCAGCACCGGTTGTTCGAGAGCAGAGTTCACCATCCACGCCGACGGAATCTGCGCGCACGCCAAAGCCCCCTACCCATCCTGACCTGACGTTCGAGGACATGGCCGATGCAGATATGACGCTTGAAGATGAGCTTTTCGAAGCGATCAAGGAAGCTAGGCAGTTGCCTGTTGGGCAGCGCCGAACGGTGCTATTGGATTTAGCTGACCGATATCCGAATAGCGTTTGGCCTTTTGCAGAGCTGAGCGGAATTATGCCGCGCGCCAAGGAAAATCTGGAGATGGCGGAAAGGGGCTTACAGAATGCGTCGCGATTCGAGGACAGAGCGTTTATCGAAGCTCACCGCGGACATTTCTGGGAACTTCGAGAAACGCAGCCATACATGCGGCTGCTGCTTCACAAGGCTCGTGGACTCATGGATGTGCGCCGCCTAGATGCTGCACTGGATGTGCTAGAGAAGGCACTGGAGTTGTAGATCTGCAGAGTGGCCTGCGCCATTCGTTCAATGCTGAATTGGTGAGCTGTGTACAGACCACCACTCACCAAACGTGCTTTGAGTGATGAATCACGAACCACTGCCACCACCTGTTTGGCAAGGTGTTCGCTGTTACCTACTGGCGCCATCAGACCGTTGACTCCGTGCTGAACTATTTCGGGCAAACCGCCTGCATTGGTGCTCACAACGGGAACACGGCTTGCCATGGCATCAAGCACACTCGTACCTAGCCCTTCGGTTTTTGATGTGTAGAGGAAGACGTCAAAATCCGGTATGATCTCCGCCACGTCATTACGAAAGCCAGCAAGATGAACAGTCCGTTCAAGATTCAATCTCTTGACAAGCGATTGAAGCTCGGCGCGCAGGCTACCATCACCAATGATTACAAACGCTGCGTCCATCCCGTTACGCAGAAGCTCCGCAGCAGTTCGAATGAATGTTGGGTGATCCTTATGGTCAGCCAGTGCCGCAACGGTTCCTATCAGCGTTTGATCTGATCGCACACCAAGGTGATTGCGTAGTCTGCCAGAGCGTATGCCATTGAACCTGGAACAATCAATACCATCGTAAATCACGGCTAACACTTCATGGTTGCGAATGGCAGGTGCTGTTATCCGCTGCACTTCGTTGGAAACACAGAGTATGCGATTGATAGACCGGTGATTGTACTTCCATCGGGAGAGAACCGAGGAGCTAACAGGGAAGTCTACCCGTCGGCTCACAATGATGGGCACACGCAGTCCGCGAAACTGCGCTGCCATAACAGCCATGGTATGTGCGTGGGAGTCGTGTACATGAACGTGTGTAGCAGGCAGCATCTCTGCTATTCGTGCAACAACGCCGGCAGCATTCCAACGGAGTAGGCCGGGGTTTCCAAGGTCTGCATACGGCAAGCCTGCATTCCTACAGCGTTCTTGCAGAACGCTGCGTTGCGGGCATACAACGGTTTGCTGGATGCCCGCCTTATGCAACTCCATGGCCAGATACAGTAGTTGCTGTTCGCCACCACGCCACGAATGAGGTGTAGAAACGTGAAGGACGTGAAGGTTAGTCATCGGATGGGCGTGGAGGTTGTGCCGACGACATTCGCAGCCAGTGATATTTCCAGTATGCACTCTTAGCGGAGATGGTGGCGATGTTCCACCCAACCTTCCCATCCATGAATCCAAGCTGGAAGAAGTAGATGCGAATGAACTTGGCAACAGCACTCACGATGGGTTTGAGTGGACCTGCCTTCTTGCCGGCAATGCGGAGTTCCTCCGCACCCAGGTGTGCGTAGTGACGAGCTTTGGCCAGGTGTTCTTCGACGGAGTCAATGGCATAATGCTGCAGGTCACCCGGGAGATGTACCACCATGGTACCACGTTTAAGCACAATGCGTTCGTGCACGTATTCACCCGTCCACCGACTCCCGTCCTTCGGATACAACCGAAGTTTTACATCCGGATACCATCCACTAAAGCGCACCCATGTTCCTGCATAACTGGAACGGCGGTTCATGGTGTAAGCACCCTTCAAGCCCTTCTGCAAAGCGCGCTGTATGGAACGTCGGAGTTCGGGCCCCATTACTTCATCGGCGTCAATCGACAACACGTATTCACATGCTGCAAGTTCGATACCACGATTGCGTGCACTTGCATAGCCACGCCACGGGTGTACATGAACAATGGCACCCATTGAATGGGCTATATCGGCTGTAGCATCTGTACTGCCAGCATCAATCACAATCATCTCCGTGGCTATATCGGCCACACTTTCCAGGCATCGCCGAATATTCTTCTCCTCATTCCTGGTGATGACCACAACACTTATCCTGTTCATATCCGAAAACTACTAGACGAGTTATCTATTACAGCCTAAAGGTAAAAGGCCAGAGTGATGTTCAGGGCAAGTGTGGTACGGGATTGTGGAAACCAGTCGCGCATGTAGGCTAGACTAACGTCGGGAACCACAAACCGAGACAAGCCGAACGAAGTACCCACCTGCGACAAGCTCTTCACGAACGCACCATATCGGCTATCGAGGAACCACTCCGACGTAGCGTATGGTTCGAGAACAACTGACTCACCAAGGTATACCATGTGGTAGAGTTCTCCACGCACACGGTATCGTACTGATACGTTGTTATTCAGTACGCGTAGCTCACCAAGGTTTCGAACACTAACAACTGTTGATGGAGACATACGGTATCGTGGAGTAGCCATTAGGATGCCGCGGTACTCAGTATAAGCGTTGGTGCCGGTTAGGTCCGTTAAGAACTGTCCACCCACGCGAACGCGAAAGAAGTCAAACGTGTTCTCAGAGGTGTCGAATCCGGAAAACACCATTCGTAATGGAGGTGGGGCGCCGAAGTCATAATGCAGGCCTAGCTGGACGTCGCGAGGGCCATATACTCGGTCCCGAACCGTTGAGACAAAGCCATACATCCTGCTAGCCCTGCCTAGCCACGCATATACATCAACCTGTGGCCACAGCTCGTAGCTAGTTTCCTGACATTGGATTGGGAGTGTGCAAACAACCAACAGAACCAAAGCTGCGATGCACTGCATGTTGCAAGCTCGGTAATAATTTCGGATCGCAATGTTTACAGCAATCATCACCGTTGGGCTTCTAGCAAGCGTTTGCTTCGATGGCCTGTTGCCAATCCGCGAGCAGGACTTACTGGAACCTCAGAAGCGGTGGCCCGACATGGTTCGTATCCAAGATTCGACGCGAGCACATTTGCTGGATAACATCGGTTATGCTGATTCATTGGGTGCTATTCCTAACAACATCCGGTTGTTCGAGTTGCATCGGTGTCCATATACGTATGGTGGAGCCGAGAACATCGAGTTGGTGGCCTACCTCGTGCGTGGAGCAGAAGGAGATCGGGATGAAAGCGTTTGGCTCGTAACCTGGCGCGAGAAGGCAATTGTAGCGCGAACGCTTATCGGTCAGCTACAAACAAACTGCTCATCTACGTACTTGCGCGGCTGTTCCGTTACTGACGATGGTGGACTTCTTGTGCAGCAGCTTACCCATTCGTTTGAATGTGAAACCGACGAGTTCCTGCGTACCGAACGCTTGCCATCACTGAACATTTATTTCAGGGATGATGGTACGTTTGAGGAGTCGGTAATAAGCATCCCTTCTGAAAAAGCAGAAGGTGAGTAACGATTCACGTCCCCATGGGTCATTAGGGGTCACTCAAGCCATTCCTGCCAATGAAACACAGCGTCATCTTTTTATTTCTGGTTCTAGCCACTACTGCTCTGGCAGCCAAGCCAACGGAGATGTTAACCCTCTACGGCAGTCCGGTGGTTTTACCACCCTCGGTACCTCCACTCCCACCTAATGCACCCGTGTACAGCGTGAACACCGCCGAGCTGCGTTCTGTGCGCCAGTCCCTGCCGAGCGGCGCTCAGCTCCGCATGAGCGTGATTCTTGGTGAACGATCGGTTGTGCTAGAGCTGGAACGCTTTCACGTGTTTTCGCAGAATGCACAACTTGTGGCCATCACGGACTTTGGACCAAAGCCCCTTACAAAGCCAGAAAGTGTATTGCTACGGGGAGTGGTAGCCGGTGTGCCGGGTTCGCGCGTGTTGCTTGCCATCTACCCCAAGTATGTGCTAGGCAGGATAGAAGCCGAGGGACAGGTTTATCACTTTAGCCCACTCCCAATCCACATCAGTCAGGAGGGCAGTACTGCTCGCTCGGTATTGTGTGCCTTGGTACCAATCTCAAGCCTTTCTGCGCCCGAAGCATGGACGTGCGGAACACCCGACAGCACAACGCCGCGCTTTCGCCCTGGCACACATCGAAAGAAGGCAGAGTCCACACAGGCCGTAATACGCCAGATGAACGTGGCCCTTGAGGGAGACACCCCTTATTATGCTGATCATGATAACGATGCCGATGCAGCAACAGAATATGCAGAAGCAGTGGTAGCTGCCGTATCAGACATTTACCTGAATGAGTTGGATACCCGACTGGAAATCAGCCGCTGGGTATTGTGGACGACTACCGATCCCTACACCGGAACAACGTCTAGCTCCATGCTTAGCCAGTTACGTTCTTACTACCGAAGCAACCATACCGGCATTTCGCGCACGATTGCACACCTGTTTAGTGGAGTGAACGGCATTGGTGGTGTTGCATACCTGGATGGGCTTTGCAACACCAGTCAGGGATACTCAGTGAGCGGGCTGAATAGCATCTACACCTACCCACGTACTACCTATGCCTGGGATACGGATGTGATGGCACATGAGGTGGGGCACAATGTTGGTTCGCCCCACACTCACAGTTGCTGGTGGTCTCCGGCCATAGACTCGTGTTACGAAGCCGAAAACGGATCGTGCTTTTCAGGCACGAAGGCCATAAAGGGCACGATCATGAGTTATTGCCATCTTACGCCACAAGGCAAGACGCTGGTGTTTCATCCGCTGTGTGTGGATCTGATGGAACAATACCTGGAAGATGCCACCTGCATGCCAACATCGGATGAGTTAGTAGTAAACGCCGGTTCTGACGTAACCATCTGCAGCGGCAGTCAGGTTGATCTTGAAGGCAGCGTAAACGGTGGTACAGAACCTTATCGGATACGGTGGACTCCCAACACAGGGATGACGGGCGATACAACGCTTACACCTAGCGTCTCGCCAACCACCACCACCAATTTTGTTCTGGAGGTTACGGACGCTAACGACATCGTTGTTCGAGATACCGTTCGAGTTGTGGTGAACCCTTCCGTTTCCAATACCCTTCCGGACACGATTGATGTGTGCAAGGGATCGGCCATCACGATTCAGAGTACCATTACCGGAGGAACAACGCCGTTCACATACATGTGGACCGTGAACGGTGTTGAAATGCAGACGACTACAAACAGCCTGACGCTGTCTCCAACAGTGTTCACAGTTGTAACACAGCAGGTTACCGATTTGCGAGGGTGTTTGGATGTTGCCACCACCAACATCAGAGTGAACATTCCACCATCGGCAGTTCTGCGAGGACCTTCGGAACCGATATGTAGGGGCACTCAGGTTGTGCTCAAGCCAACAATCACAGGTGGAACCTTGCCCTTCACGATTGCATGGGGAGATAACGACGGGCCAATAACTGACCACGCTGATTCATTGGTGGTGAGCCCGGATAGCACTCGAACCTACACGATGGTGGTTACCGATGCCAGAGGTTGCAACGATTCCGTGACCGTAACCATCGAAGTGCGCAGCGTGCGGCTGGCTGCAGGGCCTGATAGTTTGGAGCTGCCCTCCCTTGGCGCGTGCCAAACAACGGCCGACATTTGGATAACCATACAGAACAACGGCAGCGAGCAGTTTGTGATCGAAACGATCACGGCAAAGAACATCACGGTTACCTCCCGAGATTTCCCGTTACCGATGCGTCCGTACACAACCTACTCACTACCACTACAGCTCACCCTACCGTTAACCTCGCCAATCATTGATACGCTGCTCATCCAGGAAACAACCTGTGGGTTCACTGAACGCATTGCCATTAGTGGGCAACGCGGATCGATCAGTGGCCAACAAGAAACACAAGCCCCCCCTGGGGTTCTGCGTGCTGCTTGCGAGTCAACCGCCCACAACCCGATTCAGATAACCATCAACAATCAGGCTGAGCGATCGGCCACCGTGCTTGGAGCTGTTTCGAGCATCTCGGGGGCAACCTTGCAGGTAATTGGAGCACCCATTTACATACCGGGAGGCAAGTCAGAAACCGTGAATCTCCTTCTGCATGCACCCGTGCCGATCGGTACAATGCTGGATACGGCCAAGATCTCCTACGAGTCCATGAACTGTACTTCCACACTTGCCGTCCCGTTAATGCTGCAAGGAGTGAACGTTGCTATTACCCGGCCAGACAGCATCGTGTTCAGTGATCCCGTTACCGTGGCGCTCGAGGATGTGATGAAACAAACAAGCATCATGCCTTTTGTTGGGAACCTGCCCAGTCCAGCCATTACCGCGGTGAAAACAACTGGCCCGTTTAGTACGAGTCTGTCAGTGGGAACGCCGCTGGAGAACAACCAGCCGGTGCAGTTCTCGATTACGTTTCATCCATCTCAGATGCCATCAAATGGTACGGCAACTGGTCTGCTATCCTTCACTGTTGACAGTTGCTCGTTCGAGTACCACATTCCTCTTCGTGCCGAACGGAACGTTGTGTCGGTTACCGATTTTTCGGAAGGGGGCTCACCCAGTGTGTGGGTTCAGGATGGAAGGCTCCGCACCAACCCGTCAAACGTGCGCGTTACAGTAGTGGATGTGCGAGGGGCTGTACAGTATGCTTCCACTGTGGTACCCCCTGGTGGACTTCAGCTCGACCACCTTGCCCATGGTGTTGTAGCTGTCCTGGTGATGGATGACGTCGGCAAGCGGGTAATGAAAGTATTAATGGTTCCGTAACGGGAATCAGCAATAGGTGTAGATTTGCAACGCCGACCGACCGGTCGGCGTTTTCTTCACCTACCTCATGCCGTGATGATTCTTCGAAACATTTTCGTTCTGCTCCTGCTGATCCTATCCACAAAAGCAGTAGCGCAACCCGAAGCAGCTGTAAGTGGAAGGGTGGTAGATGCTGTAACAGGGGCTCCCATTTCTGGAGCTACCGTGGTTTTGCTTACCAGCAATCAGGTTACCAGTACCAACAAAGATGGAGTGTTCAGGTTCGGCGCAAACTTCTCCGAATCGCCAGTTCGACTGAAAATCACCCATCTTGGTTGGACGACAGTGGAAGTTGATGCGGAAGTGCAGGTACTCGACGCTTTGCCACGAGTGTACAAGCTTCAGCAGAGCTATTCCGACATGTCTGAAGTGGTGGTGTATGGTGCTTCTCGCCAGCCCGAGAAACTTACTACAGCACCGGCGGCCGTGAGTGTTGTTACTCCACAACAGATTGAGATTGCCGGAAGTCATGCCTCGGTAGGCAAAACGATGGAGCATCAGCTGGGAGTGGATGTTGTGCAAAGTGGAGCAAACGATTTCAATATCAACAGCCGCGGCTTTAACAACTCAATCAACAGGCGGATGCTTGTGTTGGTTGACGGTAGAGACCCCTCTACTCCGCTTATCAACCTGAACGAATGGAACTCGTTAAGCTCTCTGCTTGGGGATGTACAAACAATCGAAGTAGTGCGAGGTCCGGGATCGGCCTTGTACGGACCCAACGCATACAATGGTGTTGTGAACATTCGCACAACAGACCCGAAGGAAACTCAAGGAACCACCATAAATCTGCTGGCAGGTGAATGGGAAACGTATAAGGGTACAATCCGACATGCGGGAACGTTTGGAGATTTTGCCTACAAGCTTACGTTCGGAGCATCGCATCAACTCAACTATTCTGTTGTGAGCCGACTGCGCGACACCACGAAACCAAACAATGGTGTTGAGTATCCAGGACTGGCATTTGATGTTCGGCCTTTGGAGGACGATGCACGGTATCCCTTTGCCTACGTGGGCACTGCCAGGTTAGACTACTACGTTGCGCCAACATCACGTTTTGTGCTTGAAGGCGGTTACTCGAATAGTGGAAATGAGTTCTATGTAAACCAGACTGGTCGAATTCTGATTCAAGAGGTACAGCATCCATTCGCTCGTTTGGCATACAACAGTGAAAACTTCAATGTCCAGACTAGCTGGCAACAACGTTACACACCCAAGGCCCAGGTGGTGTACAACGCTCGGGCCACATCAGGCGAGCAGAGTAATGTGTTCACCATTGATGCTCAGTGGAACGATTGGTTTCTAGATAATACGCTTCGATTGATCGTTGGCGCTCAGCATGATCAGCAGTTCGTGAAAACGAATATCGATTACGAAACTCCGGCCGGTGAAACACCACTCACATTTCTTGATCCCGACGACCAACACGGCATATTCAGCGGCATATACTCGCAAGGTGAATGGCAAACCACAGACGTGCTCAAGGTGGTTGGAGCCCTGCGTGTAGACTTCTCGAACATCGTGGAAACACAACTCAGTCCAAAGCTTGGTGTGGTTCTGGAACCGTGGTCTGGTCAGGTTTTCCGCCTTACGTACAATAGGTCATTCCTTCGTCCCAGCTTTGCCGACTTTTATAGAAAGTCACCGGCAGGGCCACCGGTAAACCTAGCCGGTGTGGAGCGAACGGTTGACTCTGTTACCAGTGCTCTTGTGGGCGAAGCCGTGCAGAGTAACCTCGGTCTGGGCAGCACTGCTCAGTGGAACCTTGGCAATCCAACGCTCACACCAGAAAAGGCCAACTCCATTGAGTTTGGATACAGAGGCACGGCAACGGAACGTTTGTTTCTTGAAGCAAACATCTACTGGAATCGGCGTACCGACCTTATCTCCGTTCCACTCGGTGGACTTGCTCCAAACGTGTACCCGCCTGTAAAGAGCAACACTGGGAATGATGCGTACAATGTAGTAGCCGACTCTGTGCTCAACGCTGAACTTGCCAAGCTAAACTCATCATATCCAAGCAGGCTGAGCACGTATGGTGGCACGCCTGCTCTTGTTATTGCACCAACAAACATTGCCATCGTGGACGAAGTAGGCGCCGAGTTAAGTGCCACGTATTTCCTTACAAGCGAACTCAGCGTAAGTGCCAATTACGCATACCTGGATGTTTCCGTGCAGGACAATGAGTTAACGCAGCAGCAAATACTGCCCAACACCAGTCCACATCGCATCAATGTTGGAGTTGAGTACATTCAGCCTACAGTCTTTGATGCAGCAGTGCAGCTCCGCTATGTTGAAGGCTTCCGATGGATTGCCGGACTATTCGAAGGATTTGTTCCGTCGTACGCTGTGCTAAACCTGAACGCCGGGTACTATGTTCTGCCGCAACTCCGCGTTGGAGTTAATGTGTTCAACATGCTGGACCGAGAACACTACGAGATTTTCGGAGGCACAGTTCTGCGCAGGCAGGTAACTGGCAACGTGCAGTTCTCGTTCTAGAGTGCAAGTGAAAGGGGGCTAATGCAACTCTGCAGAGCCCCCATTCTATTCATCGCTGGAAAGAACCCTTTACGGCTGCTTAGTTTGTTGCCATAGCCCGTGAATACCACCGTCGGGATCAGTGAAGTAGGCACACTGCCCCATCTCACCTACGGCGAACTTTTCAACTGCAACAGAGCCGCCATGTGCAGTGATTACGGCAAGCGTGGCATCGATGTCTTCAACCTCGATGGTGTTTACAAGTGGTTGATTGGGATCCTTGCGTTTCATGATGGCACCACCGATTCCTGGCTCTGCTGGGTTTCCTCCCGCCGTCATGTAATACTCTTCGTCACCCCATTGCTGGAACTCCCAGCCAAACACTGTGTTGAAGAATGAGGTAACGGCCTCTGGATTTTGCATGGGATTTCGAAATGGACAACTCTCTTCATTGAGCAACTCCTTGTGTGGTGATGATGAGCTACTGGCGTCCATCACGCCAGTGCTTGGGCGAAGAAGTCTTTGATGGGCTTCGAAGCGAAGTAATACTTGGCGATTGTTTTGTGAGCGGCGTTGTCCATGAAGGTGTCGGCACTCAGGCTAGTCCACCATAGGAATTGTTTGTTGTAGAGCAGAGGTTCTTTCTTTGCCGCTTCCCTGAAGTCCGCCGGAAGAACCTTGTTCTTCTCGCCAATCAATCCGTCTGGGAAGTGCTGCAAGAACACTTTACTCTTAAGAAGCTTGTGGAGAGTCTGGCCCTCGTGCAAGATCAGATCACGCACAAGCGTTAGCTGATCCTTCGTGGGCTGATACACACCTCCACCAAGAGAGCCGCCGTTACTTCCAATCTGGAAGTATAAACCAGGCATACCACCATCGTCTTTCTTTCCGCTCGTGATATGAGCGGCCATGTGGGTTTTGTACGGCGTCTTGTCCTTCGAAAATCGAATGTCCCGGTAAATGCGGAACACACAATTCTTAGAAGACGCGTCCAGCTCAGGCTCCTTCCGTTGAACCTCTTGAATAACAGCATCTACCAAGCCGTAGAATGGCTGCTTTACGTGCAATTCGAAGCGTTTCTTGTTGGCTTCAAACCACTCCTTGGTGTTGTTCTGCTCGAGCTCTTTGAAAAACGTAAAGTACTCCACTGAAAGCATGGTTATCCCTCGGAGTGGATACCAACGATGTTGCCTTCGGTGTCGTTGAAAAGTGCGAAGTACCCGTAGTTGTTGCCAATCTCCGACTTGGGAACAACCACCGTGCCGCCAGCTTTAACAACGCGATCAAGCATGGGCTGTAAGTCGGACCCTCCGTTTAGATAGACGAGAGATCCGTTTTGTGATGGTTGCATCATGGCATGGTGAACAACGGCACCTCCACGCCACCTTCGTCACATGGCAAGAAGGCCATTTTAATGACACCTTCTTCGCCATCCGGCATTTCCTGAATTGGAAGGTCGGACTCGAAGATCGAGCCATAAAATGAACGTGCACGGTCGAAGTCGGCCGACGGGATCTCGAACCAGCTGAGCGCATGTTTTGCAGCCATGATGAACCTTTCCTTTGAAGAGAAAAATGAAAATGGAAATACACAAGACTGAAGTTCGATAAGTAGACTCTGGCGGTGTACCAAACGGGGCACAGACAAATCGAGCTGGTATTCGGTTACGCAGCGTTGCTCAGAAACAACACATCGCTCGCGGGAGGTACAGGTCGGCTGTTCCTACCAAGGGTTACGAAAGCTGTATGAAGAAATCAATGAATGAACTATGCCGCTGGGTACAGTTAGCCTCACAAAGGATGGGAATCAAAATCATATTCATAAATCCCCATGATTGTACTACCGGGATCTATCTTCACCTGGTCCTTGATATTGCCTGAGTAGATGTCATAGACCCAGCCATGCACAATCGGACGATGCTCGGCCTTCCATGCTCTTTGAACAAAGGACAACTCAGCTATGCGCTTGGCCTGTTCTGTTACGTTGAGCTCAACGAGACGGCTCACCTTCTCATCGCTACTGGAGAGATTCTCGAACTCAGATTCGTGGAGCCTGTACACGTCCTTGATATGCCGCAACCATTGATTGATAATACCAAGGTCCAGCTTGGTCAGTGCCGTACGGATACCGCCACAGCCATAGTGACCACATACGATGATGTGTTTTACCTTGAGCACCTCTACGGCGTACTGCACCACGGAAAGGAGGTTGAAGTCCGTATGGATAACCATGTTGGCAATATTCCTATGCACGAACAACTCGCCTGGTTGTGCACCAGTGATGTCTTCGGCCGGCACGCGACTGTCTGAACAGCCAATCCAAAGGTAATCAGGTTTCTGAACGGCTGCAGATTCCTTGAAAAAGTCAGGCGTAATGGAAAGCTTTTCAGCAACCCATTTCTTATTGTTTTGCAAAAGGCGCCTATAGTCTTCCACTATGATTCCTTCCCTGTTAAGGTGCGCTTTCCAAAAAGGTTTACATACTCTACCGAAATTCCGCGGTACGTTGCCGCCTGTGCGAACTCGCCAATGATCTCGTAGATGTCATGGTCAATAACAGAGGCTCTGGTTCCATCAAATACAACACGTACGTTGTCGGGAACATTCTGCAGAGTTCGCTTCAGCTCGGACTTATTAACGAACGACACATCCTTGAGAAACTGTATTATCCATTGCTGTTCGTTTACCTGGGTTGAAATTGCCACATGCCTATTGGCACGAACCACCCAGAAGAAACTTAGAGCCAAACCTAGTCCGATACCTGTAAGCAGGTCCGTGAACACTACCGCCAGGATGGTTGCACCAAACGGCACGAACTGATCTGCACCGCGTTCCCAGCTTTCTCGGATGATTTGTAGCGATGTAAGCTTGTAACCGATGAGAATGAGGATTGCGGCAAGGCAAGTAAGTGGCACTCTATTCAGGATCTCTGGGATGAGAAGAACAGACCCGAGGATCAACAATCCGTGCACGAGCGTGGAGAGGCGTGTTTTTCCACCGGAGTAAATGTTGGTGGATGAACGAACGATCACGGAAGTGATGGGTAAGCCCCCTAACAAACCCGACAGCGTATTCCCAATTCCTTGAGCAACGAGCTCTCGGTTAGGGTCGCTAATGCGTTTCATCGGATCGAGCTTATCCGTTGCTTCGATACAGAGCAGAGTCTCGATACTGGCTACAACAGCAATGGTTACTGCTGTTACCCAAACCGTGGAGCTACTAAAAAGCGCCCCAAAGTCCGGGTAGGTGAGCAACTGCGCTCCAGCACTCAGCAAGGGAATCTGTACCAGATGCTGAGTGCCATGCTCAAGACCGAGTTTGTGTGTTGTTGCAAGGAGAACTTCATTGAGCATTGTACCAAGGATCACCGCAACCAAAGGGCCAGGGATGAACGCCGTCCACGACAGCCGTTTTCGAAATGGCATATCCCATACAACGAGGAAAGTCAGGCATACTAGACCAATCAACATCGCACCGGCTTCGATTCCTGCAGACTGGGGAATCAGGTCTTCAAGAAAGTGGCCGTCAAACAGGTGCACAGAGGTTTCAACAACGTCGGGGGTATCATCCCAGCCGAGCAGGTGTGGCACCTGTTTGATAATGATCACCAAGCCGATGCCAGCAAGCATGCCACGGATGACGCTGTTGGGTACGAACTCAGCCAGAAAGCCTGCACGAAGGAAGCCAATAATTACCTGGAGCAGCCCTGCAATCACAACACTCACAAGGAAGATCTCAAAGCTGCCCAAACTGGCTATGGCAGATGAAACAACGGCAGCCAAGCCTGCTGCAGGGCCGCTCACGCTGAGCTCAGAGCCTGAAAAGAAGGCAATAACGATCCCACCCACCACGCCTGCAACAAGTCCACTGATCACCGGTGCACCGGAAGCCAGAGCGATTCCCATGCAGAGTGGCAAGGCAACCAGAAACACCACCACGCCGGCCGATATGTCGGCCTGGGCATAGGTGAATTTCGGTAAGCTGACGAGGTTTTTCATGTGGGGCGGAACATACGACGAAACCTGTGTTCCTGCACAGAAGCAAAATGCCTGCAGCCCATTACATTTCCGATATTTGCACACGCGGTTCCGGGCAGATGTACCCGAGAATCACAGCGAACTCAGGAGAACCAGGTGGATCTATTTCAGAAGTGTGTTGACTTCACCAGAGCCGATGAAGTCAAGCAAAAGGGCTTGTATCCGTACTTCCGTCCTGTAGAGGAAAACGAGGGTCCGGTTGTCCGCCTTGAAGGTCGTGAAGTAATCATGGCCGGCTCGAACAACTACCTTGGGCTAACGGCCGATCCCCGGGTGAAGGCAGCTGCCAAGGATGCCATTGACCGTTACGGCACGGGATGCTCGGGGTCTCGGTACCTTACGGGCACCATCAACCTACACGTTGAGCTGGAGCGAAAGCTAGCCGAATACCTGGGATACGAAGATGTGTTACTCTTTTCTACGGGGTATCAAACAGCACTGGGTACCATATCGGCCCTAGTGCAAAAAGGTGACTACGTTGTGAGTGACCGTGAAAATCACGCATGTATCATCAGTGGCGCAATCCTAGCCAAGGGTGGCTTTGCCCACTTCCTGCGGTATCATCATAATGACATGGCCGATCTGGAGCGAGTGCTCCAGAAGATCCCATCTGATGCTGGCACGCTAATCGTTACTGACGGTGTGTTCAGCGTTAGTGGCGAACTCGTGAATCTTCCTGAAATGCTCGAGGTTGCTCATCGCTACGGTGCACGAGTGCTGGTGGATGATGCCCATGCCACTGGCGTTGTAGGCGTAGGAGGTCGGGGCACTGCCAGCCACTTTGGTGTGGTTGACAAGACGGATCTCACCATGGGAACCTTCTCCAAAACATTTGCTTCGTTAGGGGGCTTTGTAGCCGGACCAGAACGCGTGATGAACTACCTGAAACATCACAGTCCGGCTCTCATCTTCAGCGCTTCGCCAACACCAGCATCGGTAGCCTCTGCGCTTGCAGCCCTACAGATCCTCCAGGACGAACCCTGGCGTATCGAAAAGTTGCTTTCGAATGCAGATAAAATGCGCCAGGGATTTAAGTCCATGGGCTTCACCATCATGGACAGCAGAACAGGCATTGTTCCCGTCGTGCTCGGCGATGTTGAGAAAACGATGATCTTCTGGCGCAAGCTGTACGACAAGGGAGTATTCGTAAATGCCTTCATACCACCGGGTGTGCCGCCAAACCTCTCCATGCTTCGTACCAGCTACATGGCTACTCACGAAGACCATCATCTAGACCAGATCCTGAGCGTATTCCACGACGTGGGCGTGGAGCTTGGCGTGATTCACTAACGCTTCATGAAGATCACCAAGTTCGAACGTGGTTTGCAAGACCGCGTGGCCATCGTTACCGGTGCGGCTGTTGGCAATGGACGCGCCTTCTGCGAACGACTTGTGCAGGAGGGTGCCCATTTGGTTATTGCCGATGTGCAGGATGCATCCGATGTGGCTCGAATGCTGGAGAGTGAGGGGGCTCAGGTTTCCTGTGTGCAGGCAGACCTTACCGACTCCGATCAGGTTTCGCTTGTCGTGGCCGAGGCCATTAACAGATTCGGACGGATAGATATCCTGGTCCACAACGTTGGGCATTACCACGAAGAACCATTCGAGCTGCTGCCATTTGATGAATGGAAACGAACACTCGAAATCACACTGGATACCACTTACCATACCGTTCGTGCCGTATTGCCGCACATGAAAAAGCAGGGCTATGGCCGCATCATCACATTTTCCAGTGATACGGTGTGGCTTGGTACTCCATACCTTGTGCACTACGTGACCGCTAAGATGGGCATCATCGGCTTTACGCGATCGTTAGCCTCCGAAGTCGGTAAATACGGCATCACCATCAACACCGTAAGCGTTGGGCTAACAGCCACACAAAACGCAAGATCGGGTCAGGTTGGACAAACCATGCTCGAACACATCATTCCAGCCCAGAGTGTGCATCGAGCCGATGAACCCGAAGACATTGCCAACGTTGTAGCCTTCCTTGCGCTACCTGCCTCAGGTATCATCACCGGACAAACGATAAATGTAGATGGTGGGGTAGCCAAACACTAAGCGCGTTGCTTTCGTAAGTTCTCCGCTCGGAGGAAACCATGGAACATCGCCAAAGCCCCCTACCTGGCTTACTGCTACTGCTTGTATGTGCTACTGTTGCACATGCCGGTGACACGATTCGGGTGCAGACGTTAACGTTTGCAGACATTACCAAACGATCCGGCACCTGGCTGTTTCCGCCACCACAGCAATACGAAAAGGTGCTGCTTGAGTACACCCTTAAGTGTGATACGGCAACCACCCAAGATCAGTATCCCTGCGGTGAGTGGGACTACCTTACGTACATCGTGCTCACGGACAGTACCGGGGAGTTCGATAGTACAAAGCTTACGCAGGTGAACTACGTTGTGAGGAATAGCACACCCGACTCACTCCTTACAAGCAGCGCTCCAGTTAATCGAATTCGGCGGTATCGTACCACCACGGTGTCGGCTATTGCCACTGGAACCTGGATCGACATTGGTGAGGCCGACCAAACGTACAGTGCAATTCTAAAGCCCAGTGGCGGGCGCGGGCGTTTCCTTCTGCGAAAGTCTGATCTAGATTCAGCCGGTCTTCAGCCCGGTACAATCGGAGCAATACGCCTAACCGCTACCAACGGTGGCAATGCTAAAATCTTCACGGTTCGATTGCTGAACACCACGGCCAGCACGGTGCGTGCACCAATGAGCGACGATGGCATGGCTACGGTGATCCGCAGAAACGTTGACTTTATACAGGGCCAGAACATCCTGCCCTTTCACCAAGGATTTACGTGGGATGGATCGTCGAACATCCTAGTGGAGATGGCATGCCAGAGTGCGGAAACAACCATCAACCTGTCGGCATGGACGGCAACACCTCAGGGAATCACCGATGATGGTACACGGCGATGCCTGCTGTTTGATCGTGGCGACCGGGTAGAACTGCCTAGCACGATAGGCAATGATCTTTCACAACAGATCACCATTGCCTTCTGGGCCTATGGATTCCCCGCTCTCCTTCCAAGTGATCACAATGTTGTTGAAGCGTTCGATGCAGCAGGCAATCGAGTATTGAACATCCACCTGCCGTGGAGTAATGGAACCGTGTATTGGGATGCAGGCAGGAGCGGAGCCAATGGTCCAGACAGGATACAGAAGCAAGCGACTCCAAACCAATTCGAAGGTTCATGGCATCACTGGGCTTTTGTAAAAAACGCTGCCACACGAACCATGACCATTTATCTGGATGGACAGGTGTTCATGCAGGAGGCAGGAAAGAGTTTTGCGATGAACGGCATAACCAGGTTTGTTATCGGCAGTGGGAATGCAGGCACGTACCCAGGTATGCTTGACGATGTTCAGATCTGGAAAACGGCGCTTAGTGCTCAGGACATCGTTGCTTGGATGAACAAGAGCATAACATCCGAACATCCCAAGTTCCTGGATCTCATCGCATACCTTACTGCAGAGCAAACCTTAGCCGATGGCCGACTCATGGATGAGTCGAGCGGTGCTAATCACGCAACCATGTACGGCAAGCCTATCCGCGAACGACTTGAATTGGAACTGTTGGGTTGCCTTACACAAGTGAATAATGCAAGACCCATTATGGGGCTCCTGATGGGACCTGCTGCAACTGGAACACGACTCGATGTGGATGTGCTTCAGGAACCAGAGATCCTCGACGTAACGGTGTACCCGACCAATGTTCAGCAACGCATCTATCACCCCGACGATCCCGATTACCCAGGAAAACCAACAGGCGTTGAGCAGTGCTACCAAGCTGGCTGGATACCGATTATTGATGAGAGCTGGCTAATGGTAGACTCCACGTGGGTGCCACCAACGTACACCTACCGCCGTTCAACACAAACATTCTACAGTCCTATTGTTCAGTTCGAACTCGGCCGATACATCACGCCGTATGGCATCGGGCTGGACCTTGGTCCCAATGGTTTCAAGTGGATATACGATGTAACGGACTTCGCTCCCTTGCTCCGCAACAACGTTACTCTCAGTGCTGGCAACCAGCAGGAACTCATCAACATGACCTTTGTGATGATCAAGGGGCTTCCGGCGAGAGACATTCACCAGATAGACCAAGTGTGGTACGAACGCGGAGCGTATTATCCCGCAGTACTCAACAACACGGCCTTGGCACCGGCAGAAGTGTTTTTGCATCCTCGTGCATCAACGTTTCGCGTTAAGACGGTAACGAGCGGGCACGACTTCGATAATCCAACCAACTGTGCAGAATTCTGCCCGCGAACACATTTCTTGAATGTTGATGGCACCGAACGCTTTAGCTGGCTTCTCTGGAAGGAATGCGGAGACAATCCAGTGTATCCTCAGGGCGGAACGTGGTTGATTGACAGAACCGGATGGTGTCCAGGTGCTCCAGTCGATCTGTACGAGTTTGAGCTCACCCCATTCACATCGGGCAAATCAAGCGTAACTCTCGACTATGGCATCAAACCCGACACAACATCCGAAAACTGGGGGCGGTGGGAAGTAAGCGGTCAGCTCATCGGATATGGTCAGCCAAACAGTGCTGTCGATGCCGAACTTGTTGACGTTCTCGCACCAACCAGTTGGGAGTACTACAGCCGATCAAATCCAATTTGCGGTCATCCGAAGGTGGTGATTCGGAACAGGGGATCGCAGCCCCTTACAAGTGTGCAGCTTACATACACGATTGATGGGCAGCCTGGTGGGTCAGCAACGTGGAGTGGTATACTGAAGTTTCTTGAAATAGACACGGTTATCCTGCCCACACCATCGTGGCCTGTATCGGAAGGAGTGCACCAATTCGAGGTAGTAGTTCAACCATCTGCCACAGATGAGTATCAAGACAACAACAGCATGCGAACGGAGTTTAGGAGTGCACCAGTTTTCTATCCAGAGCTAGAGATCACACTTCGAACAAACAATTTTGCCGCTCAACAATATGAATGGGAGTTGAGGAAGATAGATGGTGAAGTTATTGGCAGCGGTAGTAACCTGGCAGACAACACCCTGTATACCGATACCTTCAACCTTGAAGTTGGCTGTTATGAGTACCGGTTGGTGAACAAGGAAGGGTATGGACTCGACTTCTGGTTTTTACGAAACCAATTAGGGTCTGGCAGCTTGCAATTCAAAAGCCAGGGTACCATCATCAAAACTTTCGAGCCCGACTTTGGGAATACAGCCTGGATGCAATTTTCCGTAGCAGAAAAGCCAACCGTTGCTGTGAGCACAGACACCTTGTACTTCAATACTGCTACACCACAACCACTGGAACGATCCTTTTCGATTACAACCGCAAACAGTCAACCACTGATTGTTGATAGCATCAACATCATTTCGTTTCGCAACTACTTCTCCATTGTGAGTATAGACCGGTCGTTGCCGGATACTCTTCTGGCTGGCGATACAATCCATGTTACTGTGCGGTTTGATCGCGAAGATGTTGGTACGGCTTCTGCTACCATACGCGTCTATTCCAACGACGTGCGTACACCGGTTGCAATCGTTCGCGCCATTGGCAACACTGGAGCTACACATGTGGATGACATGTTCGACCTGCACCACTATGCACAGATGGCGATTGTGCCGAATCCTGTAACCAGCCAAGGAATCGTATCACTTCAGCGATTCGATGCAACACTTCGCGCCGTTACCATAACCGTGATAGACAACATCGGAAGGGTTGTGTGCACGTTGTTCGAAGGTACACTTGACTCCAACTCGTTGGAACTCCCACTGCCGGAGCGCCTTGGGGCTGGAGCATATTATGTGGTTGTGGCTTCGAATCGCGGAACTGCAGCAGTGCCCTTTGTTGTCCCATACTGAGCGATGCTACCCAGATCGATACACAGGCTGTTGGATCCAGTTCACCCTGACGTAGTGTTCCAGAGCAATGATCCTGAAGATCCCCGAATGGGAGACCTACTCCTGTCATTGTCCGACGCAGCAGGTGCTCGTGGGCTTGTGTGCGTATTGGTAGGTGTACCGCAGCATATTGGCGTAGAGCGCAACAACGGACGTCCAGGTGCAGCCGAAGCACCCAACGCCATTCGGAAGATGTTATACCGAATGGCAACGTCGGCCATTCAAACAGAAGTACAGGATGACAGGCTTGTTGTTACCGATGCTGGCAACCTTGTAACGCAGGGCAAGACGCTTGAGCAGATTCATGATGAGCTGCACGATGTAGTTGCTGGCCTAATGCGGAGTGGAGCGATACCGATTGTTCTCGGTGGAGGGCATGACTCTGCCTGGCCAACCTTGCGTGCGTATGAGACCATTGGTAAACCATTCGGTGTTGTGAACATTGATGCTCACGCAGATGTTCGGCCATTACAGCCAGGTTCACGGGCACATAGTGGATCGCCAT
Organism: uncultured Hyphomicrobiales bacterium; assembly: GCA_964620125.1. GTDB lineage: Bacteria > Bacteroidota > Ignavibacteria > Kapaibacteriales > Kapaibacteriaceae > OLB6. Next base: position 50,875 of record CAZUGQ010000012.1, on the reverse strand, counting down.
TCCGGCAACTTCTTGATGCTCCGCACAGCAAGCTGCATGCAGGTGCATTCGTTGAGTTCGGCCTGCAGCCGCATGCAGTGGCGATGGCGCACCTAGAGTACGTGCTCAACCGTGGCATGCATGCAGTGATGCTGGAAGAAGCCCGCAAGGAAGGTGCGTGGGAGAGGTGCATGGCAAGAGTTGCCGCAGCAGAAACCATGCATGTATCTCTAGACATGGATGCGTTTGCGTCGGCATTTGCCCCAGGGGTTAGTGCCCCTTCGTCAGACGGTTTTACTCCTTCGGAGGTTGCCGACTTTCTTGTAGAAGCTGGGGCCAGACCTCAGCTTACGTCTTTCGACGTTGTGGAAGTTTCTCCACCATTCGACGTAGACAATCGCACGAGCAAGCTGGCTGCTACCATGATCATGTGTTTACTTGCTGGTATCGCTCGCCGCGTGCGCAATCTTGCGAGTTGAGAAACTGCCTGCTAGTTTGGCACAATATTCCAGGAGGTATTCATGCGTGGTGCCGTTGTCGTTCTTGCACTGATGCTTTCGTGCATCAGTTCCGCGGTTGGAAGTGATTACGAGGCTGAGATCAACGCCAAATTTTCGGCTACAAAATCAGCAACGTATCCCGCAGGTGACTTCATCTCACACATGCCTTTTGCCGTTGGTCAGTGGGTACTGATTGGTACCACAGATGATGATGAAGAACGTAGTCTATCCAAGCTCAGCATCGTTGGCCGTGATGGTGATTACTGGGTTCTGGAAGCATGGACGATGAATGAAGACAATGTTTCCATCTCGCAATTCGAAGTGAAGGGAATGGAACAAGCCATGCAAACTGGATCGATAGATGATATAGACTTTCGCAAGATTCGAATCAAGACGGGCGACAATGATCCCATGGAGATCACTGGCTTTATTCTTGACATGAGCAAGGGAGTGTATAAAGAAGCATTGAAGTCATGGATACAGCAGTCGTCAGAAAGAGTAAGTGGTGGAGCTGTTACAGTTCCAGCTGGAACATTTACCGGGACAACGAAAACGCATGCAACAATCGTTATTCTTGGCGATGAAATTGAAGCAGATTGCTGGTTAAGTCCACACGTGCCCATCAACGGGATTGTGCGCACAACCAACAGTGATGGGTACACACAGGTGCTGCTTGACTTTGGTACAGAGGGAGCGCGTCCGTCGTTTTAACGAACGGGTTTGGCCTCGGTAATACCTATTTCTTCCGCCCAGACAGCATCACGGAAAACAGTGCCGCCATCGGTGCCACCATGATGTCTACGGAATAGTGCACGTGTTGCAGGATTAGCGACAGGCCAACAACAGCTCCAAGAACAATGTATAGCCAGCGCCTGCCGGCTGTAGGCATGATGAAAGCAGCAAGAAACATGGAGCTCGTATGCCCGCTAAAGAACAGGTCGCGCGTTAACAGTTCACCTGAGTTGGAAGCGATGGCCTGGATGATGGGGTCGGGCATCGGAATCATATTTGGCGGAGCGTCGAGCGGTAACAGGTAGATGCCTAACATTCGGAGCGATAACAAAATCGCATAAGCACGCAGTCCGCGAAAGATTAACTGCGGCTCATTCCATAGCCAGATGAAGGCCAGAAGCAGGGATCCGTAGAGGACGAAAAAAATCAGCCAGGTGAGGTCAACGGGTCCAACCATGGCGTGGATCGGGTCGGGAATCACAACGCCCGGACGTTGCTCCATGATCAGCAAGAACTTGCTGGTGATAGCAATGGCAATGATGGCAACAGCCAGCGAGGCAAAGGCCATCGCACGTTCATGTTTGTCGGCAAGCAAAACTTGCCAAGCCCCCTTCCTCATGGGGTGCAATATCGGTATCGTGGTAATTTCGGCCCCTATGCCTGTAAGCGAACCACAAAAAATCATCTTCAGCATGGTAGGTGTTGGCAAGGTATACAAGCCAAACCGCCAGGTGCTGCGCGACATCTACTTAAGCTTTTTCTACGGAGCGAAGATTGGTGTGCTGGGTCTGAACGGATCCGGCAAGTCTACCCTCTTGAAAATCATTGCCGGCTTGGACGAAGACTATCTAGGCCAGATTACCAAGAACAAGGACGTGACCTTCGGGTATCTACATCAGGAGCCAGAGATGGACCCTGAAAAAACGGTGCGCGAAGTTGTAGAGGAGGGGGCTGCAGAAACGGTGAATCTGCTTCGTGAGTACAATGCCATCTCCGAACAGTTTGCCGATCCCGACGCCGACTTTGAAGTGCTGATGGAAAAGCAGAGTAAGCTGCAGGAAAAGATCGAAGCACTGGACGCCTGGGATATCGACTCGAAGCTTGAGATGGCCATGGACGCCTTGAGGTGTCCGCCGCCCGACACTAAGGTCGGTGTAATCTCGGGCGGAGAACGGCGGCGTGTTGCACTGGTTCGACTGCTCTTGCAGAAGCCCGATGTGTTACTGCTTGACGAGCCCACAAACCACCTTGATGCCGAAAGTGTGGCCTGGCTTGAGCAGCATCTGCATGACTACGAGGGTACGGTTATTGCGGTAACTCACGACAGGTATTTTCTAGACAATGTAGCTGGTTGGATTCTGGAACTAGACAATGGTCATGGCATTCCATTTGAGGGCAACTACTCTTCGTGGTTGGAGCAGAAACAGAAGCGTCTGGAGCAAGAAGAGAAGCAAGAGAGCAAACGGCAGAAAGCACTGAAGGAAGAGTTGGAATGGGTACGAATGAATCCCAAAGGGAGGCATGCCAAGAGCAAGGCACGCATTGGTGCATACGAGAAGTTGCTCGCTGAAGAAACCGTAAAGCGCAGCGAGGAACGTGAGATTTTCATCCCACCCGGGCCAAGGCTCGGCAATGTAGTGATAGAAGCCAACGGGATTTCGAAGGCGTTTGGAGACAAGATTCTGTACGAAAACCTGAGCTTTTCTCTTCCACCTGGTGGCATCATCGGTGTGATCGGTCCGAATGGCGCTGGTAAGACCACACTGTTTAAGATGATTACCAAACAGCTTGAACCGGATTCCGGCACATTTACCATTGGCGACACAGTCGTGCTTGGTTACATAGATCAGAACCGACCACTCGACCCCAAGAAATCTATTTGGGAAGAGATATCTGGCGGTAATGACATTCTTACGCTTGGTAAGCGGGAGATGGCATCACGAGCATACGTTGCTCGGTTCAACTTTAGTGGTTCGGACCAGCAGAAGCTTGTTGGCCAGCTCTCCGGTGGCGAGCGAAACCGTGTGCATCTGGCCAAGATGTTAAAGGAAGGTGCCAATGTACTACTGCTCGACGAGCCAACGAATGATTTGGACGTAAACACACTGCGAGCTCTGGAAGAGGCACTAATGGATTTTGCCGGTTGCGCAGTAGTGATCAGCCACGACAGGTGGTTCCTGGATAGAATAGCCACACACATCCTGGCCTTCGAAGGTGACAGCAATGTGGTGTGGTTTGACGGCAACTATTCGCAATACGATGAGGATCGGCATCGTCGGTTAGGCACCGATGCCGACAGGCCACATCGAATCACCTATCGAAAACTCACGAGGGATTAACCTACCAATGTTCTTTGCAGCACTTCTGCTTGCCTTACTACAAGTAGCTAACCCGTCAACACCGCAGGCACCGGTATTCAAATCCGCACCCGGACAGAAGGTGAATGTTGTTAGCACCGTAAAACACTTCAACTTTTATCCGCTAACGCGTACCATTCCTTTGCCGTGGTCCAGGCTACCCTTACCAAAGGACAAGATTCCAAAGGGCAACAACCTGCTGAGTACATTTTCCAGTCCTTCTTCCAAAATTGCAGCCATTCAAAAAGACCCTGCAGGCAAGCTCAAGGAATTTGGTACGCCGAGCAAACAAGCCTGGCAGGCCTTTAATGGCAAGGATGGTCCTGGGGCAATTGTTTTCTTTGAGTATGAAAAAAAACTGCCCGACAATGCAAAAGAAATCCTTTCACAACTGATATTTGGCAAGAAAACGCCCCCTGAACCCAAACAGGGTGGACCGATGGAGCAGTTTCTTGTGAATGACCATACCGTGATTTTGTGGGCATTCAAGAAGGATGATTCTCAGGTGCGGCAGGCGCATCAGGACATGATTTTCTCGCTGATCAGCGAGATGGCAACAGCTACGCAAGCAAGCAAGCCAAACAAGTAAAGGTACCTCCATGATCCTTCTAGCAACCTTCAACAACGAGATGGAAGCACAACTGCTGGAATCTCAACTCAAGGAAGCCGGCATTGATCACAAAGTTGAGCAACCGGAAGGCGGAGAGTCCTACCGCATCCTTGTCTTCGAAGACGATCTTGAAGAGGCAAAGGAAATCATGGAAGCTCAGGGAATGGATGACGATGCATACATCCCCGGTCTTGACGATGCCGATATTGACCTTGACGATTTTGAGGATGAGTAGCCGTAGTCAGTGCTAGATACTCGGCTACACGTTCAAGGCAGTTGAACCCATTGCCTGACTCACTTCAGGATCAACGCTATCGGCAAACTGCTCGAAGTTTTTGGTAAACAGATCCAACAGGTGGGCAGCCTGCGCATCGTAGGCTGCCTTGTCTTCCCAAGTATTCCGGGGATTGAGAACCTCGCTTGGAACGCCAGGGCATGTTGTGGGGATGTCGAGGTTAAAGAAGCTATCCTTCACGAATTCGACATTGGCCAGTTCTCCATTCAATGCAGCACGTAACATGGCGCGCGTGTGCGCAATGCGCATGCGCTGACCAACGCCATACGGCCCCCCACTCCAGCCCGTATTCACAAGCCAAACCTGCGAACCATGTTCGTTGATCTTGTCTCTAAGCAGGTTGGCATACACGCTTGGATGATGTACCATGAAGGGGGCTCCGAAACACGTGCTGAAGGTGGCGGAAGGCTCCTTGACACCGGCTTCCGTTCCAGCAACCTTTGCCGTGTACCCACTAAGGAAGTGATACATGGCCTGTTCCGGCGTAAGGCGTGCGATTGGTGGCATCACCCCAAACGCATCTGCGGTTAGGAATACAATGTTCCGTGGGTGTCCTCCGCGATTGCCGGGAGCAGTGTTTGGAATCACGTCGAGCGAATAGGATGCTCTTGTATTCTCCGTGTGAACTTGTGAATCCAGGTTTACAACCCGTGTGTCTTCGTTTACTTCAACGTTCTCGAGAATGGTACCGAACGTTCTGGTGAGTTTGAAGATGATAGGCTCTGCTTCTGCATTGAGGTTGATGACCTTTGCATAACAGCCTCCTTCATAGTTAAAGACACCATCGTTGCTCCAGCCGTGCTCATCGTCGCCAATCAGTGCGCGCTCCGGATCGGTTGAAAGCGTTGTTTTTCCGGTACCTGAAAGCCCAAAGAACAATGCCGTGTCTCCGTCCTTACCGATGTTCGCAGAACAATGCATGCTCATCACACCTTGTTTGGGCATCAAGTAGTTTAGCACCGTAAAGATGGACTTCTTGTTTTCACCGGCATAACTCGTGCCGCCGATGAGTACAAGCTTCTGTTCGAAGGAAAGGATGATGAAACACTCACTAAGAGTTCCATCAATCTCGGGCACTGCCTTGAAATCTGGGGCAGTGATCACCGTGAAGCCCGGAACAAAGTTCTTGAGATCATCAGCCGTTGGCTGAATGAACATGTTCCGCACGAACAAGCTGTGGTAGGCCATCTCCTGTACGAATCGTACCGGCAGGCGGTAGGTATCATCTGCACCTGCAATCAGGTCCTGAACGTACACATCCCGTCCCTGCAAGTATGCAAACATCCGTGCCTTGAGTGCGTTGAACCGTTCCACGCTAAATGGTTTGTTAACCTTGCCCCACCATACGTCGGCCTTGCTGCTCTCTTCTTCAACCACGAACTTGTCGTTGGCACGTCGGCCTGTATATGGAACCGTATTAACACACAGAGCCCCGTGCTCACTCAGGATTCCTTCTTCGTACATCAGGGCATGTTCGTAGAGCTCCGGAGTTGTGAGATTGTAATTCAACTCACCAAGATTTACCAATCCGGTTTGCTCAAGCGATTCGCGTAGTTGTTTAAGATTGTGGAGCATGGTCGTGGCTTTCAAGCTCATGAATGTGCGTAGTAAGGGCCACAAATATCGCGGATTCCGTTGTTTCGTACTGTGCCTTTCGTTTCACACGATCTCGCAACACCGCTTACCGAGTTTCTGCAGACTTGGGAAGCACCGGAAGTTATCCAACGTCTCACCGGCATTGTTGCCAAGATTTCGCATCCCACGGTTTCGGAAGTAGAAGCAGTGCGTAATCTGCTTCCGGTGGAACTTCGGAAGTGGTCCGGTGTTTTGGTAGACGTTGCCATCGGAACGTATCGAGCACAAACGCTGGGAAAGTGGCAGCCAGGTTTCCTGTTCACAAAAACGGGATCCGAGCAAGGAAGCCATCCCTTGTTTGCCGCCTTTCGAACGGAAGTGTTTCAGGGTACACGTCACATACTCGAGGTCGGCACGGGCTGCGGAGTGGATACTGCAACTCTTGCTGCACATGCATCGGAAGTTGTGAGCTATGAGCCCGATTTAATTACAGCTGCAATTGCGCAAGGAAACTTGCGCAGGGCCGGGGTGCACAACGCAACAATCGTGAACAAGGGATGGATGCCTTCAGAAACTGTAAAGACGGTGCAGGGCATCTGGGCAGACCCGTCACGCCGATTGAAGGGCGGACGCAGGACGAGGGATGTTGAGCAATACAGTCCTCCCCTTTCAAGCATCCATCGAGCTGTCCACGAAACAAAAGCCATTGCAGGTATTCGACTTGGTCCTACTGACGGTGATTCTGTCCTACCGTCTGCTTCGCATGTTCGTGTGCATGCCATTCATCGAGACTGTCATGAGCGGGTGCTTGTGAAGTCGGATCATGTACCCGATGGAGTCTCGATCGGTATAGGCCATGTAGGACGGCATCAGCTTTCCTTCACACAGCACGTAAGCGCGGAGGAGCTTGCGCTATCACGTTCACATCGTACGCATACTACCAGTCGTCCCAAGACTGGCTTATTCTTGATCGAGCCGCACCCTGTAGTGATCGCAGCCGGAATGGTTGACTGGCTGTTTCACACAAATCTCATGTCGCCAATTGACCCACAGATTGCCTACGGGTTGTCGAACTCCCCCATAGTCCACGATCATCTATTCGACACGTATGAGATTCTTGAGGTTCAAGATGGCGTACGGGTTAACTGGATGAACGAAAGGCTGCGTGCCCTGAACTGGACGCGCAGCCTTGTTATAAAAAAGCGTGGCTGGAGTGGTGAAACGGAGGTTCTACGCCGAAAGCTGGATCTGTCCGAAACTGGAGATCATGATCCCTCGAATGCCTTGATCATCTCTCGCATTGGCAACAAGCACATTACGATGCTCTGCCGCGCAGTGCGTCGCGAATCTCTGTGAGAAGTACCACCTCCTCCGAAGGACCTGGTGGTGGTGCAGGTGATTCTTCCTGTTTGCGTTTCATGGAGTTCATGGCCTTTACAACGAGGAACATCACCCAGGCAATGATCAGGAAATTCACTACGGCCTGAGTAAACAACCCCCATGAGATCACTACAGCACCCTTACCTTCCGCGTCGGCTGCCTTGAGTGTTGTGACAATGTTTGCAAAGTCAATCCCACCAAGGAGAAGGCCGATTGGTGGCATGATGATGTGATCAACCAACGACTTGGTAATTGCGCCAAAGGCTGCGCCGATCACAACACCAATGGCTAAGTCCACAACGTTGCCTCGAGCGGCAAAGTCACGGAACTCGGAAAGCATACTCATGTTGGGACTCCTGTGAGTGAACTGATGGAGTCCTAATCTACAAGTCGCGATGATCTTTCGGGTGTTGCGGTTTCTGAACACCCGCAATGTGTTATCAGCTCATGTTTGAGAGCTGCCTTCTGCTCGTCCGTAAGCTTGGAACATTGTTCACGCATGTGCTCACGGGAAGAGGTAGCCGATGCAACTCTACGATGCATCGTTTCGAGCACCCCCAGGTTCTTCCGCGCTCCATACCGAAGTGAAAGCACGATCACGTATGCAAAAGCCGTTACCCCAGCCCCTTCCAAAATGTTGATGTTCGCCTCACTGTCTTTATCGCGAACAACCAGTGCATTCCATGCAGAGGCAACGGCAAGGCTGTTTAACACCAACAGCCCGCCGATGCATCCTAGATAAATCATCGTGCGGGCTGTTCTGGTGGTTAACAGCGTCATTGGCTGAAGGGGGCTAGTTTTCGTTTACTGTGTCGTAAAGCTCCTGGAGCTTTTTGCGGAGATGGAGTACTGCATACCGCTTGCGGGCCAGGAGTGTGTTTATGTTGACGCCCGTTTCTTCGGACATCTCTCTAAACGATACTCCCTCGAATTCATTTTTTACGAAAACCCACTTCTGTTCGGGTGGAACCTCTTCGAGACCTTGAATGACCGCCTCCCAAATGGTTTTGCGCACCAAGTCTTGTTCCGGACTGTACGAAAAGTCGCCCAAAAACCGTTCCACGTAGTCCAAACCATCATCCTTGCTCTCTTGAGTTCCAAGGTCGGCAAAGCTGTCTGTGCGTTTTTTCCGATAGGAGTCAATGATTCGGTTCCGGACGGAGGTGAATACCCACGACGCCAAATTGTCGATAGGCTTATTCACATCCTTGGATGCAGCCAGCACGTTGGCAAATACATCCTGAAGGATGTCCTCGGCTTCCTCTTGGTTGCGCACCCGTTGACGGATAAATCCAAGATATTTCTTCCGGTCGTTACGGAAGAGTTGCTCGATTTGAAGGGCTAGGTCCATGGCATCTGTACCATCTGTGTGTGAAGGATACCGGTTTCCATTCCAACTCGGTGGCATTTGCAGGCCCGTCTTGCGACGGAACTCGCGTGTCCTCATGGCATCTCCTGCTACTAGTGAGAGAGAAACAGTCGAAACGGCAGTTTCGATTGTCAAAATGACGTAGCACTTATGCCATTGTGTCCGGTTTTGTGGAAAATCGGGTTATACAGAGGGTAACGGTATTTCTATGCCAAAGTTCCTTGCGTTAGTGAGTGCCTTGGGGTAGCCGGCGTCGGCATGGCGCAGTATACCCAATAGCGGATCGTATGTCAATACCCGTGCCAACTTTTGCTCGGCTTGTGGAGTTCCATCTGCAACGACAACCATACCGGCATGAAGTGACAGGCCCATTCCAACCCCGCCACCATGATGCATGGACACCCACGTAGCACCGCCAATTGTATTGAGAGCGAAATTCAGGTAAACCCAGTCAGCGATGGCATCGGAGCCATCCCGCATGCTTTCGGTTTCACGGTAGGGGCTTGCAACGCTGCCACAGTCGAGATGATCGCGGCCAATCACGATTGGCGCACTAACCTTGCCAGAGGCCACGAGGTCATTGAACAGCCGCCCGGCCTTGGCTCGGTCACCATATCCAAGCCAGCAGATTCGTGCCGGCAATCCTTGATAGCCGATGTGTGTTTGTGCTTCCGTAATCCATCTGTGGAGAGGATCGTTATTGGGAAACAACTCCATGATTGCGTCATCAGTCACCTTGATGTCGTGCGGGTCGCCGGAGAGCGCAACCCACCTGAAGGGTCCCTTGCCATCGCAAAACAGTTCACGTACAAACAGAGGTACAAAACCAGGAATATCAAATGCATTGGCTACGCCAGCCTGATCTCGTGCTACACCACGAATATTGTTTCCGTAATCAAAAACCACCGCACCACGTTCTTTGAACGCCAGCATGGCTTGTACATGTTCGCCGATGCTCCTATGCGAACGTAGCAGGTATTCGGCAGGGTTGGATGTTCGTAACTCGTCGGCCTCTTCTTTCGTGAAACCAGCCGGATAGTATCCATGGAGTGGATCGTGAGCCGACGTCTGGTCGGTAACCACGTCTGGAACGATACCTCGGCGCACTAGCTCCGGTAACACGTCAGCAGCATTGGCCACCAACCCAACGGATATTGGTTCGGCCCTGGATACATAATCGCGAATGAGCTGCAGAGCAGCGTCAAGCTCGGTTGCCTTCACGTTGCAGTAGCCGTCGTGGATTCGTTTATCGATGCGAGCCTCATCAATCTCTATGCACAGTGCCGCTGCCCCAGCGATCGTTGCAGCCAATGGCTGTGCTCCACCCATGCCACCCAAGCCTGAAGTAAGTAGGAAACGTCCGCGAAGAGAGCCGCCGAAGTGCTGTCGGGCACATTCAATAAACGTCTCATATGTACCCTGTACGATTCCCTGGGTGCCAATGTAAATCCACGAACCGGCCGTCATTTGGCCGTACATGATCAACCCCATGGCTTCGAGCCGACGGAACTCATCCCACGTTGCCCACTTGGGAACAAGGTTGCTATTGGCAATCACAACACGCGGTGCCATGGTGTGTGTGGGTGCTATCCCGACAGGCTTGCCGCTCTGGACAAGCAATGTTTCATCTGGAGCAAGCTTGCGCAAACAGGCTAGGATTGCATCGAACGATTCCCAGTTGCGTGCAGCTTTCCCAATACCACCGTACACAATCAATTCGTCCGGCTTTTCAGCATTTGCAGGATCCAGATTGTTCTGGATCATTCGATAGGCTGCCTCGATTTCCCAGTTGGCACAAGTAATCGCTGATCCCCGCGGTGCGTGAACAACACGCTTGGTGGCTGTTGACATTCCGAAAATTAAGGATGCATACGCGGCACCGTGTTGTGGGGGAACCTGTAACCACAGCATTCGTGTTCAGAAGGCGATGGAACATAGTCTGAAGACAACTACACTGCTGCCATATCCATTGGAGATGGTATTTCCGTTTTTTTCCAACGCAGCCAACCTTGAACGCATTACCCCCACCGAGCTTCGATTCAAAATCCTAACGCCGATGCCAATCGAGATGAAGGTGGGAACGCTTATCGACTATCGCTTATCACTGTTTGGTATTCCATTTTCCTGGCGCACAAGGATTGCCGAATGGGAACCGCCCTACCGATTTGCCGACGAGCAGATACGAGGACCGTATGCGCTATGGTACCACGTGCATGAGTTCAAGGCATCAGGAAATCAAACGGAGATGTCTGATCTTGTGCGGTATCGCTTACCATTAGGTCCACTTGGTGATATCGCACTTCCATTAGTGCGCAAGCAGGTGAATCACATCTTCTCGTATCGCCAACGTGTTATTGCCCAATCTCTGCATCAATGGCTGCAATCGTCGCAGGACTGAGCTTCTTTTTTTCAAATACGTCTCTAAACAGGTCCCACGTATAGATGCCACTATCGTGACCATCCTTCCACACAGCTTGGATGGCATAATTGCCAACGGGGGTTAACGAAACCAGATCATTCATCCCTGGTGCAAATGTTTTCATGCCGACAAACACCTTCTGACCCATGATTTCTTCTCCCGTGCAGTAGGCACACGGACACGCATCTCGCAAATCACTCAGAAGGACACACGCTTCAAAGCCGTCTTTCCATGTGGCACACAGAACGGCAGCGTTGCGGCGTTTGATGGAAAGGGGCTTAGGCATGGACAAAAATCAGAAAATCGACGGAGGGGTATGAACAGTGCATCGTGTTTTCGAAACCCAAAGCCCCCTAACTACTGGCGTATTTTCGTGCATGGAATCCAGATACAAAACTTATCGCACCATTGAACAACTGCCTTCATTGATAGGGCAAACAGTCACATTGCAAGGGTGGGTGCAGGATAAAACAGGCAAGGGAAAGCTCACATTCATCCGCCTGAGAGATGGTAGCGGAATGGTGCAGTGTGTTGTGTTTGCACCAAACGTAGAAGAGTCGGTTGTTGCTGATGCCAAATCCCTCACACAAGAAAGCTCTGTTGCCATTACAGGAACTGTTCGTGAAGAACCTCGAGCACCCGGAGGCGTGGAGATTGATGTGGTAGCTCTGAAGATCTATCAGATCAGTGCCGACTATCCGATCACGCCCAAAGAACATGGTGTTGAGTTCCTCATTGAGAAACGGCATTTGTGGTTGCGGTCAACCAGACAACATGCCATCATGCGCGTACGCAGTGCCGTTGTAAAGGCTATCCGCGACTTCTTCGACGGTAATGGTTTTCGTCTGATGGATAGTCCGATGCTTACGCCTAATGCATGCGAAGGCACGTCAACACTGTTCGAGACAAAGTACTTTGACTTGGGAACAGCATACCTAACACAGAGCGGGCAACTCTATGCCGAAGCAAGTGCAATGGCTCTTGGCAAGGTGTACACATTCGGGCCAACGTTTCGCGCGGAGAAGAGCAAAACCAGGAGACACCTTACGGAGTTCTGGATGGTAGAGCCCGAAATGGCGTACTTTGATCTGGACGACGACATGGATCTGGCTGAAGATCTGGTAGTGTACATCGTGCAGTATGTACTTGCCAATTGTCAGCGAGAATTGGCTACGCTCGAAAGGGATGTTACCAAGCTTGAAGCCGTTCGCCGACCGTTTCACCGCATGTCGTATTCAGATGCGGTGGAGTGGTTACGAGAGAACAACGTGAAGCTTAACCGCAAACAACCTGACGGATCGGAGATTCAGGTAGATTTTCCCTGGGGTGACGACTTTGGAGCCCCGCAGGAAGAAGCCATCATGACGCAGTTTGACAAACCGTGCATCATTCATCGGTATCCTGCGGAAGTGAAAGCCTTCTATATGAAAAGAGACCCGGCCGATTCGCGTGTTGTGCTGGCAATGGACATGCTGGCACCTGAAGGTGCAGGTGAAATCATTGGCGGTTCTCAGCGCGAGGATGACCATGACGCATTACTTGATCGAATTCGCCATGAAGGTCTGTCGGAAGAAGAGTTTCAATGGTATCTGGATCTCCGCAAGTACGGCAGCGTTCCTCATAGCGGTTTTGGATTAGGACTGGAACGAACCGTGAAGTGGATTACAGGTGCGGAGCACATTCGGGAATGCATTCCTTTCCCGCGAATGATCTATCGCATCTCACCGTAGGTAGCGGTTTACAAGCTTTCTCTTTTGGTTGAACGCTGTTGTTGTCCGCCAGTAGCAGTGCGGGCGGCAACTACTCCTTCCATGTACTCCCGAAAGTCTGGGTGAGCATCAAGAATTCTATGAAAGGCTTGCGATTCCAGCTTATACAGATCACAATAATCGAGTGCTCGTACGCTCGCCATTCTTCGCCGATGCTCAAGTAATGCCATTTCACCAAAGAAATCACCATCGTTCAAGCTTCCAACAATGTGTCCTTTTTCGTCGATAACTTCAAGAGTTCCTCGACCAATAAAGTACATGTGGAGTGCTGGATCGCCACTATGAAACACAAACTCGCCCGGTGTGACAACGATCGGTCGCATCTCATTGGCAATCTCGCGGATGAACACTTCCGAAGCATCTCTGAAAAAGGGTACTTGTTGGATAACATCTCGTTTTAAATGCAACATGATCTCAGTCTTGATTCCACCTGGTAGAGCGTCAAGAACGTTCGACTCATTAAACGACGCTCTCTGTTGCCACATGTAGCCGAAGTAATCAACGATGCGGTGCTTGATTTCGGCTGGAAGTCCATGATAGGTTGCAAAGGCTGAAACCTCCTCCAAAGCGCTTGCGTACTGGGCCCGCAGCGGATCAGGCTTGTTAAGCAGTCCGGAGATGTTTCCAATCAGATAACCCATCATGAGGAAGCCAACCAACATCACCACAATTGCATACTGCATCTCCGATGGATTCTGCGGAGTAATGTCGCCATACCCAATCGTTGTGAGCGTTGTTACTGACCAATACACTGCCTTCAGGTATTCGCCTGAGTCGGCTGATACAGGAGGATTGAATCGAATGGCAAGCCAGCCACACGCAGTTACATGGATGAGAACGAGAAGCCAGTATGCAAACAGGAGCATTCGAATCAGACTTCCTCTACGCAATAGCTGGTGCCGCCACCGCGTTACGAATTGTGTCACATTCAAAAGTTTAAGCAGTGCCAGCATGCAGAGTGGATCGGACGCCGGAAAAGCCACTAATCCAACTACCGAAATGCAGTCAACCGGAAGTGTGTACCGGAGAAAGCTCCGAAAGGCATGTTTACCCCTTTCGCGAGCGATGAACAGCCCGAGCACAGGGTCAGCGATAAACGCACAAACCGTAAGCCAATCCAGTATCTCGAGTCTGAATCCCGTTCCAACGCCTTCAACAAGATTGGCGGGAACACGGTACACCACGTACAGTGTAAGCAGGCTTATAAATAGCCCCCACGCAACCTCGCGTGAGGGCATAATGTTTCTTCTGTAAGTTCGTTGTTTTCTCACACCTGAAATTACGCCAGAGAGTGTCCCTTGAACAGTCCTAGCCCCCTCGAAAACCCGCGCACTGGTGCGGAAGAGATCATTTGGGATTTGAGCGATCTCTATACATCTCCAACGGATCCGACGTTCGTTTCCGATGTTCAAACCATTGAAGAAAAATGCCGCAGTTTTCATAATCGGTGGAAAGGGGCTCTGGCCGACTTGAGCCCTGAAGAGTTTGCCACCGTTCTTGGGGAGTACGAGAGACTGATTGAGGATATGGACAGGATGGCGTCGTATGCTCAACTGGTATGGTCAACCGATACCGAGAATCCGGCAAATGGACACCTTCTGCAATCTGTTCGTGAGTGTGTAACGCATGCTGAACATTGGCTGGTGTTTTTCTCTCTCGAGGTTGCTGGTCTACACCAAGAGCTGGTTGAAGCGTTTTGCACGTCGGAGTTTGTGAAAAGCAGAGCACACTGGCTTGAGAGAGTACAGGAGTATAAGCCATATCGCCTTTCCGAAGAAGTTGAACAGGTGCTTTCCGAGAAAAGTCTGGCTTCACGGCACTCTTGGGTTCGGTTGCATGATGAAATTTCGAACGCTCAAGTGTTTCGCCTTAATGGGCACGAATACACCGAGCCGCAAATCCTCAAACTTCTTCATGAACCGAACAGGGAAATTCGTGAGCTGGCCGCACGGTCAATCTCGGAAGGTTTAGCTGAAAGCGTTCGTACCCAAGCGTTCATATTCAACACGGTCATTGCCGATCACGCTTCTAATGATAGACTCCGCGGATTTACACACTGGCTTCAAAGTCGAAATCTAGCCAATGAAGCAACCGATGAGAGCGTAGAGGCTTTAATTAGTGCAGTTGTAGATCGCTACGGATTAGTACAACGATTCTACAAACTGAAGAAGCAACTTCTTGGTCTTGACGTTTTCTATGACTATGATCGATATGCACCAATAGGGACTGAGAATACTTTCTGGTCGTGGTTAGATGCCAAGGACTTAGTGTTGAATGCTTATTCTTCATTCCACCCAAGGGCAGGTGATATTGCATCTCTGTTCTTTGAGCGCAATTGGATACATGCACCAGTGCGAAAGGGGAAAAGTGGTGGTGCGTACAGTGCAGGAACGATTGCTTCTGCACATCCATACGTGTTTCTTAACTATACGGGTACGAATCGCGACGTACAAACGCTTGCGCATGAACTTGGTCATGGCATTCATCAATATTTATCCAGGCAGCAAGGCCCCCTATTGATGGACACGCCACTTACAGTTGCAGAAACGGCTTCAGTGTTTGGGGAGATCATCACATTCAATAGGCTGTTCGATACAGCAACCTCGAACGACCAGCGACTTTCTCTGCTGATGAATAAGCTTGATGACATCATTAGCACGGTCTTCCGGCAGATTGCACTAAACCGATTCGAAGATGCCATGCATACTGCACGGCGAAAGGAAGGCGAACTGTCTGTTCAACGCTTTGGTGAACTCTGGATTCAAACGCAATCCAAACAGTTCGGTGATGCAGTTATCCTAACCGACGGATATGATCATTGGTGGTCATATATCTCCCATTACATGCATGCACCAGGTTACGTGTATGCCTATGCATACGGGGAGCTGTTGGTACTTGCATTGCATGAGATCTACAAGCAACAACGCTCGTCGTTCCCGGAGATGTACCTTGAACTCCTCTCCTCGGGCGGCTCCAAGCGGCCAACGGCATTGCTAGCCCCATTCAACATCAATGTTGATGATCCCGCATTCTGGAACGTTGGATTGGACGTGGTTGAAAGGCTGTTAACTGAAGCAGAACGCCTAGCGGGGCACAACATGTGAAATGCGTACCTGGGCTAGCAGCGTTTCGGTCTGAAAAGAATTGTCGGCAGTGCTGGTGCTCAAGGCAAAGATTGTACGTGGCTCCGTGCGGATAGATTTACCGCAGCTTCTTAGCGAGTGTAAACACGGCATTCACGTATGCATCGCTGTTGTTGTAGTGGTGCACCGCTTTCCGTTGTTTTTTCTTTGTAGAGCCCCAGCCGTTCGACTTGAGATAGTTCCCAATTGAATGCGCGGCGTCAGCCACGGTGTAGAGGTCGATTCGTGCGTCACCATCTCCATCAACAGCCCAGTTGTTGTAGGAAGAAACTGCGGGTACCCAAAGGCTCCAGCCCAAGATCCCTTCAGATTTACAACATCCATCACGTTTCTCTGATGAATTTTTCCGAGAGCATTCAATTCCTTGAGTGCCCAGGCAGACTTACGCTGTGCTCTCTGCTGTACCAAGAACCGTATGCTGTCGGCTTTTGTGCTATCAAGCCCCAAGTTGGTAAGAACTCGCTGGACGCTTTGCTCGACGTTCGAACTGTCGGCTGCAAGCAACAGGCTCAAGTAAACACTAGGTACATGGTACGTACCAGTTACGGTACCACAACGTGTTTCGATCCATAGAATACTTGCCACAACTTCCTTGGCGACTCCATACTTGCGATGAACGGACCGGAGTACCTTCTTGTTCTCCTTCATGAATGCTTTTACTGTGGCAACGCTTGCATCATTCCAGCTCCAGGAGTAATCGGGAGTGGATGAATAGTTGGTAACGTTTATCCTGATCGTCTTCGCCACAAAGCCAGCCTGGGAACTTGATGCAATTGTGGAGATGAACGCGCTGTCCAGTCCCTGAGTTCTTGCTGCTTCAAGTGCCTTAAGCCACATCGAACTGTCTGGTTCCGTTGCACTGCTTCCAACGCTTAGTGGAAGCATTGCTAAGAGATGCAAGGAGAGAAGGTGTTTTGTCAACGCCGACATATCGCAAACAATTCTGCACCGGTGATGTCTTGATACATTCTTGCAAGCACCTGCCGTACCGAAGGCTTTGCCAAGGCATGGGCATTGTGCATTACGGAGTACGACAGTGCATACGCACGGCGGGTTAAGATGTTGTTTGGCTTTCGATGTACAAGGCTGATAATCTGGAATTGGCTAGTCGTTAACAGATACTCCAGACTATCCTTGGTGTAGTGGTACGAATGATGCTGAGGCTGAAACCATATCCACTGGTCTGCTAAGAGTCTTGCCCAAAAACTGTTGGCGTCAGGTACACGAATCATCAGAGTACCTCCGGGCTTCATTCTTTCATGAAGCTTCTGCAGCATTGCAGCCGGTTCCGAAAGGTGCTCGAGTACGTGCCACATGGTTACCACATCGAAAGAACCATCGAGATCGTCGAAGGAGGGAACCACTGGCAAACCGATAGAGGCTGCGTAGGCACGACACCGTTCACTGGGTTCAACACCAACCACATCGTATCCAAACCGGCGGGCATCATCCAGGAAGAAACCATGGTCGCAACCAAGATCCAGGAGCCTTGCTGGCGGCTTAACTAGCGTTACCATTTGGCCGATAAGTTGTTGATACTCCGGATATCGGAAGTATCGGTGCACTTCGGTTGACGTTCGGGTAGTATAGCTCAGGGAATATGAACTCGCGTAGTACGTCTCATCTGCTCGAACGTCTGTTGGCGTCAACACCACCATACATGTACAACAGCGAACCATTGGTGTTGACCCGATACGAATCGGCCTCAGTTCGTGAGAACCACATACTCCACACCGTTGACCAAGCATGTTCGGAAGTTACCGAAATTCGTAGCCTACCACCCTTTGAGATCCGTCATGAAGTTTCTGCAAGCACTTGCTTTTCTTACCGTCCTGCTCGCAACCCAGGCCATCGCTCAACCGAAGATTCAATTACTTGACACGCTGAATTGGGGAACAATTGAGCCGTCGAAGGACAAGGGAACACTTGATGCCGTCAAATCCGATGTTCTTGTGAAGAACGTTGGCAATCAAGTTCTTCATATTCACAGCGTGAACCCAGGATGTGGCTGCACAACAGCTCCCTTGGACCGAGATAGTCTGGCTCCGGGCGACTCAACCTTCATTCACGTTACTCTGAACATCGCTGGAACCAACGGTCTAGTACACAAGCAGGTGTATGTGAATTCGAATGATCCGATAGATTCAACAAAGGTTCTGCACCTCAAGGTTCGTGTTCAGCGACCATTTCAGATCGAGGGTTCGTTTCTTGCCTTCGATAAGGGTATGGTAGGTGATACCATACTTGGATCCATTGGCGTGCGATCCTTCAGTAAGGATACCATATTGGTCACCACCGAGTTTACACAGAGCAAGTTGGTCCATCTCTCTGAGCCAACATTCAAACTGGCACCAGGTGCATCGGCCCCAATTAAAATTGGATATGTACCAGATAGAGAAGGCGTATTCAGCGTCCAAATCACCCTGAAAACAAACGTTCCCGGACATGAACGAATGGACTTAGGTGGATATGGTGTAGTTGATCCACGTCCCGCAAGTACTGAGCGCCGATAGAGGGCATGTGCGGGAGCTCAGAACGAAACGCGAAAGCCGAAGGAACCCAACAGCTCACGATAGTCGCGGCCTTGTGAATTGTTGGAACCGTTGCTGGTGTATTGAACTCGTGCAAAACCAGTGAGATTGGTTGACACCCGCGTCTGTAAACCAGCACGAATTGTGAGTTGCAGCTCCTCTGGAAGCCCGTTGATCTCGTTCGTTCCAAGGATCACAGCGGCGTCGGGCTGCAACAAGCCGTTGGCGATCCTGTAGCTTCCACCAAGAGTCAAGCTTCGCGCAGAGATACCACCTACGTCAAGGCTGTTCTGCATAAGAGATGCTGTTGCACGTATCGTCCATTCTGACCGAATTGGAGCCAGTCCATACATGATATTGACGGCCAGCGTGGTATTGTCTCGCGATTGCGAATCCTGATTCGTAACGTCCGTGAATTGGTCCCAACTTGCCGAAGCGGCGATCTGATGTCGGAATGGTTCTGCAACAATCGTATAGGCTGGCATGAAAGTAATTGTCTGCGACACCTGTTCAAATCGAAGTGTATCCTCAGTGCTCGTTGTTCGAAACCCGTAGTTACTATAGGTACCACTGATGGTGAACAGTTCTGTAACCATTCCTGTGGCCGAAACGCTCAGCAATAGTTGGTTGGATCCTGTTACTAGTGTGTTCAGCACATCGGTTTGCCTCCAACCAAGAGTTGCATTACCTGATAGTCTACCATTAGCAACGTTAAATCGCGGACTCACAATGACATCCAGTCTGTCGGGTTGCAGATATGGCTGAGTAAGGCATACATACCCAGGACCGATGTAGGTAGCTCCAGCTTCAATTCCCCAAGCATCCGACGTGTAACCAACGGTCAGGTTGCCAGCTGCATCGATTCGAGTCGATGTTCGTGCTTTGATGAAGAAGTCAAGGACGGGAACCTCCTCAGACAGCTGCGGGGCGCTTTTATCGCGAGTGAATCCCGTGCCTGCAATCTCTGCTCCCAGGTAGATCCCTTCGATAATCGGCACTCGCATGTCGAATCCAAAGCTTACACCCTCCTGCACCATTGGTAGAAGTGAACTTTTCTCAACGAACGAAAGAGAACTATCCCTCACAACAACCCCATCACCGTCAACTACAGGGACTTGAACGGCAACATCCTCGGTTATGAATGGTATTGAACTTTCATCGTCGCTCATTCGAGCAAAAGTGAAACCAAATCTGGTATCACGGTCGGGTTCTGACCCTACACGAAAAGCCATCAAGGATCGGGCGTAGCTGCCGTGCATTCCCCGTGTGGTATCCGCTGCAACTGCACGATCCAGAATTCCATAGGCGGCACTTAAACGTAGTGTGCCGGGTGTAGCATCGACACCTAAACCAAACAACTGGGCGTTGTCTACCACAAGAGATCCATACCGTGGGACAACAGAACCAAGATGTACCTGTACCGGGCCGATTCTTGGTGAAATGGAAAACCTGTTCATAGGGTTAGACAAAACGTCCATGATGTTCGGCGAAGTCAACGATGGTTGAATGAGCGCGGCTTCGCGTGACGTGTAGCTGATGTTCACGGGAACCTCGAGCCAATCAGAAACTGAAAACGTTGGATTGGCATACATCCGAAACACCGAGCTCGGCCTGCGAGGTGGTGTGGTTACGCCGCCTGTGCTTTGCAGATCATAAAGATCTAGGGATACACCTACTGACCCGGTAACTCTTAACGCAGTGGAATCGGTCTGACTCTCGGCTGGCAGACTCTGTAAGCACATACCACACACCAGGGCTGCCAGCCGGAAGGTACTCATAGAGGATTAAGGTTGATAGACTACGTATCTGTGTGGACCCATTCGCCAGTTGGCTGTCCGTGCGGAAACCTCATACCTCCAGATTCTGTCGGCATCAGAAAAACCGTCAGACCAACGAGTCTCATTCGCACCGACGTTGTCCATCACGATTCGTTCACCTGTCTGTACATCAACGCGAGCAATTTCATAGCCTGCAGCTCCATCAACACTGGACCATTCGAGCACCAGCGCAAACGTGTCTCTCTGCACCGTTAACAATGCAGGCGCTTCAAGCTCCGGTAGAACGGTTATACTTCGTGTCTGACTTGGTTCACTTGAATTATTTGCACTATCAACAACAATCACTCTGTACCGGTATACTCCAGGTGCAGAAACAGAATCCCGCGCTTCAAGTATTGTTGTTGCCGATATGATCATCCATGCGGACGAATCCATCTGGCGCTGCACCATATAGCTGGATACGTCGGCTGATGCTGACGCCGAATAGCGCATGTAGACGTGTTGTCCTTTGCGGCGAAACTCCACAAACTGTGATGGTGCCGGTTCCGACACATCAATTGGTTTCGCGATAACGGGATTGGAAGGCGCAGACGTATTCCCGACAAGGTCTTCGGCAACGATTACATACGCAAATGGTCCTTCTGCTTCCTGCTGCAGAGTGTCGGTAAACACAGTGTCCGTTATCAACTCTGACCGCAGTCGAAGGTAGGTGCGCAACTTGGGATCGGAAGCCATCATTACGATGTATCCAGCCACATCCGTACTTGCCGACCTACTCCATGAGAGGTGAATCTTGGCCGTGTCTGGTGTTGCACGCACAAGCTGGGGTGCCTTGGGTGCAACTACATCGGTCAGGGAAAACGATACGGTATCAGAGCTAGCAGAATCAGTATTGCTAAACGTGATAATAGCGTATCGGTAAACATTCCCCATCTCGGCCATTGCGTCAATAAAGCTTGTATCACCGGGCAAGAGCATAAAGATTCGTTGTTCGGCAGTGCCATCATTCACTCGATGTAACTCTACACGCTGTGGCAGAGAACCAAACGATGGCCAGTTCCACGATAATCGTGCGGCATGACCAAAGCGCTTGACTGAAAGCTGCTGAGCTATGGATGGTGTGTCATCCGCTCCAACAACTATTCTCACCACTTCACTGCGAGTACTTAGCTCTCCTGTTGCATGGACGTGACGCACATAGTAGTACACGGTGTCGCCATTATTAACAAGGTCATCGGACCAGTTGTACGTGGATATGTTATCTGGACGTGAGAATATCGGTACACTTGTTTGCAGTGTTACCTCTTCAAATGGTCCGAATGCCAAAGCCCCTTTCCAAACGCGGAATCCAACGATCTCATCACTTTTGGTAGAGTTTGATCGAGGCCACTGGAGCTGAGCGTAGCCACTCTTTCCCATACCGATCATCGCACCTGGGGGGGGGAGTCGATCAAGCTGGTCAACGTCGATGGTAGGTGATTCAATTGCTGGCCGTTCAGTTGATTCTCGCAGAGGAATCACGCGGTACCTGCAAGTGTTTCCGATGGGCATACGATCGAAGTAATATTCGCCAGAGAGCTGTGCCAGTTCGGGTGAAGCAGCTCGGAAGGCCAGGTGAAGACTTACCTGTGGAGAGTTGAGGGCCCGCAGTACATCCTGAGGGGTAAGGTCGCGCTCGGCATCTACGCCAAACAGCTTGAGAAAGTACATTGCTAGGTACCTTCCTACTCGCCTCTTCATTTCCGTGTAGGAAGTAATGATGGAAAGGGGCTCAGGAGTCAAGCGAATGAACGCTCCACCGTCAACTGACCGCTCCACAACCCACCCTGTCACGGACGGATCCGTATTGCCGATCCATCGTATATGGATTCCCGTATCCGTTCTGAACGTATACAGTTTGGTTTCTTGTGCGTGCACTACAGCGCAGGCTGCTATCGCAGCGAGGAGAACAACGTATGACGTTCTCGACATCATACTTCCGCTCCAAGGTCGAAGTCAACGTTGCCACCAAAGCCTAAAACGGACACATACGCAGATACCTTGGCGTCAAATCGAAACGTGCTGCCCGTTGTTGTGAATGTTGCCACGCACTCCGCATTAGCACGGGCGAGATCGAAACTTGTGAGCGAGTTCTCAAAGGAGAGGTAGGCGTTGCCTGCGAATGCAAGAGAACCAGTGACGCGAATCGAAGGTGATGTATCATACGTGAGAGACCCCTCAGCCTTGAGGTTGATGCCCGCTTTCACTGTGCCTACGCCAATGTCGGCCTCTTTATTAAGGTCATACCACACCTTGCCTTTGATGAAGCCATCTGTTGCAGTAACCTTGAACTGCGCGTTGGCATTTAAAACTCCAAAGAGGGTAGCATCCAAGTATTCACTTTCAATCTTAAACGCGGGAGATGCGAAAAGGAAGTCCACCTTACCGCGCATCAGAAGAACCCTGCCGCCGTTATCCGGTATGCCAATGTTTGCACGGACAAAACCTGAAACAGAAGTTTTTGGTGACCAGTCGATGGTAAGCTGACCATCGCCGTAGATGCTCTTGCGCTGGTCCATCAACCAAACGGAGCCACCGAGGGTGATGGATCCGGGCACGTATACCATTACGAATTCACTATTGATCACCTTACCGGGTGGTGGGGGAAGGGTATTCCCGACCCCAACGCTTGCACGCAGTGATATATCGTCGAAGTTCTCTGGTGTAGGCCGTTCGCTTCCGATCGGCGGTCTGCAATTCCATCCAACACCTCCACCAATGGATGTGATAGAGAGGCCACTTTGACCAAGTGGAATCGCCGTTGTGATTGTGAGACCAACATACCAGAATGTGTAGCTGTCGTCATCCGATGTTGGCTGTGTACCAACGAAGATCACTCCCTTGATTCCCTTGAGAACGTTGGTGATCTCAACGGATAGATCGGCATAGAATGCATTGTCCTTCCACTCAAACTCACCCGCAAGAGTGAACGGCCCTTTTTTGATTGTAATTGCACCGCCTGTGAACTCCACCGATATCTCGGGGCCAGGTTTAACGTGCAGTATTCCCGAGAGCTTGTCGAGACCTATGCCTGGTATACCAAAGCTGCCATGAATAGATAAAATGAAGTCATCGTTCGACGCTTCGATCGTTACCGTGTTGATTTTAAGATCGAAGCCTTTGAGTACCTTGATTGTAACGTTTTTCTTGATGCCACCCTTGATTGCAAAGGTTCCATCCGAAGCAAATGTGAGCTGCTTGATCTCAATCCGTCCAAGCTGATCGCTTTGAATAACGGAAACGAGAGTGAACGTACCAACCTGCTTTTCCGGATTGTACTCCAACTTCGACCCTGGCAGAATTGCTGCAACAGCCTTCCAGCTCGGAATACTGATTGAACTCTTGGTCTCAAACTCTGCCGTCCACGTATCGCTGAATGAAAGTCGCGTTAGCAGTGTTCCGCTGAATGGTTTCTCAAGTGTAAAAGCACCTTCGATTGCACCCTCATCCAGGGCATTCTCCTTGAAGGTTAACGACAGCTTGTTCACGCTGATCGAAAACTTGGCAAAAGACATCGTTAGTGGTCCACCTTCGACTGACACGGTACCACTTAGGCCGCTGTTACCGATGCCAAGGTTGTTTACTGAGAGCACAGTTGGAATGTTAGAACCTTTAGTTCGAAACTCTGGTGGAAACTCCAACTGGGCTTGACCAATGATGATGCCCTTAAATTCTGGACCAAGGGGTGAGTCGGTTGGAAGCTTGCTATGAAAATCCAAAGCGATGGACGAACCCTGCTGCAACGTGAATCCTTTGGCTTCGATCGAGGGCAGATTCCGTACCTCTCCAAAAAACTCACCTTTGCCGCCAAGCTCAGCCGTAAACTCGACTGGTGATTCCAGTGACGAATGCGAAACGGTTCCGTCCATCCCACAACCAACATTGGCTGTAATCCGGATCGTTGATATCATGAAGGAGAACGCAGCCCACTTTGCACTAAGCCCCGTAGCAGCATAGCTCACAGTACCTTCGGTTGCTGCTGTGTCTGCGGAGAGCACAACACCGTCAACTGTGACTGGTAGGTCAAGCAGACTCTTCATGAATTGGTTGGGAACATCAATCTTGAGCTTGCCAGGGCCAGATACGGTTTCCTGAAGGTCGAAGGACTCGTCCATTTCCACATAAAAAGGATCTGCTGGGTCACCGATCTTGAATCTCTTCCCCCCGCGAGGATTATAGGTCTTAGTTACTTCCTGAGGTCGAGTAACGGGTTTCAGACTATCCTTCGAAAAAACCTTCATCGTGATAATCTGCTTCTCGATGACGTTTACAACCTGACTCCTGGCAATGCCAAAGAGTGAGGTCTCCTTCTTTGTAGGGTCTGTCTTAAAGCCTGGCTTGACGGGCTTGAAATTCATGGTTTCGTCGTTAACAAATGCCCTATTCTCATCCAGAATTCCCGCTATGGCGTGAACCATCTTTCCATAGGGATTCTTGTCATCATCTACGTCAGGCATTTTTTTCAGAGTGGCATCCAGATCCTCTCCTTCCCAAACCTTAACGGCGGCATCCCAGGCAATCGTTGGGGCACTCTTGCCAAAGCGGTGGAATCGCAGATGAAGAGGTGTAGTGATTTTAATCTCGTCCTGCTTGCATGTGTCTCCGCGAACCCACCGAACACGCACAGTCCAATCGGCAAAACCCTTTCCATACGCAAAGGGGATGCGTACATATCCGTCTGCATCCGTTCGCTCAACAACGTTATCCTGTGAACCCTTCAGACTCCAGCCTTCTGATTTGCCTTTCTCGAGTTTTGGTATGAATACAAGCTCTTCGCCTGCCAGGCCTTTGTGGTCTCCTGTTACCACCCGTGCAACGATGGTATCCTCGTGCTCTCTCCATCCAACCAAACTGTCGGTGACTTCGATCAGAACACCAGGCTCAACACGCTGCTTGGACTCACGCTTGAGGTTAACGTCGGGATGGACTTCGTTGGCAATGTATTCTGCGCCAGTGAGCTGCCGATTGAAGCATGTACCTTTAGGAACATCAGTGGGCTGCCACAGTACCTTTCTTGAAATCGGCACTACATGGCGGAAGTCACCATCACCAAACCAGGTGCGCGAAGCGATATCTACAACGGGAGGTTTGGAGATTGGCGGCGGCAGGCAATTCGGTACGAGTGGTTTGCATGCATGAACGAACAGATCGGCGTCGGTTGCTACACCTTCCAGCACAACCACGTCTTTTGCCAGTAGTGCTGCATCTCGGAATACCGGCCACTCCTTCCAAAGTGGTTCACCATCTCTATACAGAAGAGCGATGGTACGGGGCTCGGGTTTTGCTATACGTGGCTCTGTTGGTGAGATTGGTGATCCTACCTCGGTGGTTACGTCGGGTATACACTTGTCGTCCTTTCGTACTTCCGGAGGTTTTGCGGACGTAAACTCCTCACACAACAGTTCAGGAATCCGCTTCCCGTTGTATCGGATCACACACGTAAATTCTTTTTCCTTGTCGCGAGATCTCCACCGATCAACAACACTATCTCGGACGGTGATGATCAGAGTATCTGCATGGTCGGGCTTCTCAAACTGAGAGCGAATGAAGTCTTTTAGATCATTCTGTGCCTTTGCCAGGTGATCTCGTGCGTCTTTGATAGCATTATCGGCGTCCTCGATAAGCTTGTCCTTCTCCGCAACGTATTTGGCGATCTGATCCTTGTGGCTTTCAATCTGTTTGGTTGCATCGTCTTTCTGTTTCTTTAGGTTGTCGCGCTCCTGCTGCTTGGCTTCGAGGTCGTCACTATCCTCTACAGCCTTGTCGGGTGCCTCCACATTCTCCTGCCTAATCTCTGCGAGTTCCTTCCTTGCTTTTGCTCGGTTCACCTCACCTCTGTACTTCTCTATCAACTGCTTGGCCGCTTGGAAACGGATATAGGCAACATCATAGGAGCGTTGGGCGGCACTGAAGGCATGGAAGGACGTAAGCCATTTGTCAAGTGCTTTTGCAATGGCATCGTCCTTGCTCACCAACTCTGAAACATCGGCACTAAGAGCTGAGCCAAGTGCGGCAAGTGCTGCTTTGTTGGTTGTCATCGCTCCTTCCGTCTTGCTTACGGCAGTCGAGGCCTTGCTTCTTTCCGATCGACCGGCCGATTCGGAAGCAATGTCCTCGCGTGCAATGGCACGTCGGGTTTTGTCGTCAGCAACCTTGATCTGCCTGCGTCCTCCGCGAAGCTCCTTGCTGCTGCTGTTCAACTCGTTTCCTTTGTCAGCTACGGACAGGGTTTTTTCATCTACGGCAGCTTTACGTTTTCTGTACTCATCAACCGCTTTTGACAGATCCGCTTGGGGAGCCTGAAGATTTGCTCGGGTTTTGGATAGACTGTCGGCCTTGGCTTGCAATTCCTTTGCGAGCTCTGCTGCTTTCTTCACAGCATCAACGTAGGCTGCATCGGCAGTGTTCGCTTCAGCAGTAGCGCTGGCAATTTCTTTTGTTAAGGCGTCGTACTCTTCTCTGAACTGCTTAGCAAGGTCATTCTTCAGGTCTGCAGTTTCACCGTCGATGCCTGCAAGCTCGTCTTCTGCGTCTCCAACCACCTTTTCGAGTAGCTTGATTTCGGCCAAGCTGTTCGAGATTGCAGCAAGCATCTGTGATAATGTGCCTTGCAGGACCTCCTTGTTCGTGAGGGACACGGCAAGTGTCGTTTCAGCCTTCGCAACACTGTCCTTTAAGTCGTCGAAGCGTTTTCTGGAGGCTTCGTCCAAGATCAACTCTAGTGGAGGCGGAATGTAATACGCGAATTCTCCTTCGGCGGCCTTTACTCCACCTGTTGCAAACTCACGATCGCGACGTAGCTTCTTCAGTTTCTCTTCGACATCGGAACTGTCCTTGCGGAGCTTTTTCAGTGCTTCATCGAATGGTTTAGCAATCTCAGCCTCTGTCCTTTTGAGTATTGCTTCCAGCCTCCTTATTTCCGCTAAAAGAACCGATATACTGTCTGCCATGTGAACGCTGTCGCTCCTCAACGATGCTAGCAGAAGCTGCGTTTCCGAGCTGTCTGTACGCACGTCAATAAACACGGTTCCCAGAGAATCAATCTCCCGGCGAGCACTGTCGCGAGCGCGAGCAAACTCACTGCGGCCCTCTAGCAACTTTGGCTGGTTCACTGCAAAAGCTGAATCACGTGCCTTGCGCACCGTCTGATATCGCCTTTGTGACTCCCCATGTGTGGCTTTACTGGATTCTACTTCGGCGAGTGCAGTCTGTCTCGTTGCATCAAGACCTTCTATAGTTGTTGCAAAGGCTAACAAGGCATCGGCATGTGCCTTCTGAGCTGCCTCTACCGCCGCGGCAGCGGCTAGCAGTGGGCCTTCAGCGGTGGCTAGGTCTGTTTGTGCGGTTCTAATGCTTGCCTCGATGCCTTTCTTTAGCTTTTCTCCAGACTTCAGGCATACGGTTGCATGATCATGGTATCGCTCAAGGGTAACTTTTACGTCAGCAACTGCAGTGGAACATCCATCTCGTGTTGGTGCGTCGATGTATGCTGAGCATGCAGATGACAAGAGTGCCTTTACTACTGTCACCAGGGAATCAAGTGTTTTCTTTGCTCCAGTCCTTGCAGGAGGTGTGTCTTCTTCAAGGGCGTCGTGTACAGAGAGGAGCATTGTTCCGATATCTGCAGAGATTTTCGGCAGGTCCGTAGCTGTGGGGTAACCAGCTCCAAATGCGGCGATGTGTTGTTGTATATCGCGTCGGCTCTGTCTGTAGTCCTCCAGAGCAGGTGTGTTGTAAAGTTTACCCTGCAGATCAGAAATGACTCTGGTTTTTCTTCCTGCCGTGTTTTGGGCGTTCGAGTAAGCCACATGGGCATTAGCCAGCGCCAAGTCTGCATTCTTTATGGCAGCTTGCAGTGTCGCGCTTGTTTCAGCAATCTCCTCTTGCAGGTCTTGGAGTTTCTGTTGTGCATCATCCAAAGATTTCAGTGTTGCATCCACTTCAACAAGTATTGCTTTTTCTGAAGCTGACGGTGGGTTGGTAAGCAAGCTGTCTCGCCGGGCTATAGAATCCTGATGCATCTGCACTGAGTCTTGCAACGCGGCATATCGCTGAGCCATACTGTCCAGCTTCTGCCCAAGACTATCCAGCTTCTTGTATACCTCCTTGAGCTTATCCGTAAGAACTTCAAGCGAGTCCTTGGCCCCTTCCAGGTCTTTCTTTCGATCGGCCAACTGGACTTCGGCATCAGCTTGTACTTGCTTGAACTCGTCGATGGCTGAGAGGCGCTTGGATTCGGTGAGTGGAATACTGTCCTTAATAGCTGCCAATCGTTTCAACAACTCAGCAAGAGCGTTATCGATAGCCTGTATTGCAGCGCCGTCAAACGGTGTGTTGAGTGATCCCTTGCCAACCAGTTTCCACGTAATCGTACCGATCTCATCGCGGACGGGAGTGAACAATTCAGCCAAACCTCCTGCACAGCCCTGACATTGGAAAATGGCATAGTCATAGTCTTCGGCTCGCACTCTCAGAGGTGCTGCACGCGGATAGGGGTACACGTCTGGGCTCGCCAATTCAAGAGTAGACGCAATGGGTGTTGCTGGGTCCGAAGCTGCGGATGGACTGCAAGGAATAGAGGTGGGAATAGAGTCGCATGGTATTTCCGTAACAGGAACCTTGGGCACATCAGTTGGCCTTGATTCCGATGATGTGCTTCGGCTGCGTCCTTCAGTCTGGTCTTCGCTCGTAGCATCGCTTGCTGTTTGTTCAACTAGTGGTCGGTACCGCCAGCAGACTTCGGTTGCCTCTACCAGCGAGGTCGCTGTGTTGCCTTCTTGGTCTGTACGTGTGCACATGCCTGATAGGCCGATGATATAGGCACCTCCAGGTTTCACCAAATCCGAAACTGGAACCGTGATACTGCCCTGTCCGGATGCAGTCGGACACGGCAGCGACGTGATTGCTCGGTACCCCGTCGCCGAAGGGCGAGTGCTGGCAGTCGTAGTCGAACGCTGAGATGTTGTTGGGACCGTAGGGGTGTCCTTATCGGTAGGCGTGATGGGAGGGTCGTATGTACCACAAGGATTTTCATACACCGTTACCACCAACTCAGTAATGGGTCCACTCACTTCGTATAGCACATCAATTGAGCCATCAGAATGATACTCATGCATCGAGCCTGTGCAAGGCTGGCTTGGCGACAGAATGCTAAGCACACACGGTTGTTGATTTTCTATTGGTGGCGTGTACACGGAATTGGCGACCGGTACGAGAACGGTGGTGGCAACATCGCGCGGTGGAAACTCTCGCTGCATCGTTACCTGTGCAGGTGCCACCGTCATTGTGAGCTCTACCTCGTACTGTCCTGGTTCCGTAGGCAAGAAACTGAAGGTTTCGATGTTCTGCATGTCTGCATACGGCTCCAGCACCTCTAAGGGTGTCGACGCCAGCGTCCGCTCACCTGTCACATTGTAAACTGTCCATCGATATGCACGCACACATGATGGGGAACAATTGGTGATAGCCTTGAAGGATAGGAGTTTGTTGGTTTGAGCCTGACCGCCGATTGGAGTAACGGAGAATTCTGTTGTGCTGCGCGATAGTGAAGGCGCATCGTTTACGGGCTCGGTAGGATTGCCAAAGAATATGGAGAGTCCTGAGCAATCACAGGATTCAAATGCTCCCCCCCCTGGTGCAAGACTAAAGACGAAGGGGTTGGCCCACTCTGGTTCGGTAATGGGGCGTCGCTCTTCATCCACTGCCCGAACACTCCATACGTACTGCCTGTCGGATGGAAGTACTACATCGGGTGGCCATTGCATCTGTGTAACCCCCCACGCAACCTCTTGCTGATACACGGGTGGGTTGGCTTTCAGTGCCTGCCAGACTGGTTGTCCATCACGATATTCAACAACCACAACCTCATAAATGGCGTTCTGCGCGGGTGGTGTTTCGCGGTTCCACCTAAACATGGTGGTGCGAAGTTGGTCTAGGGTGAGAACTGCGCCGTCCGCTGGCAACACCAGAAATGGTGGTTGGTATTGCTGAACTTGAAAGGGGCTACAGCGCTGTTGGCTGAGTGGCTGCGAATTTTCTGGGTTAACGAGGGTTACACACAACGTGTACTGGCCGGCTGGAATTCTGCCAGTGCGCGTGGCCTGCCCTTCAACATCTCCAAAGAACTCAACAAGGTCACTAGGAAAAATGTCTTCTGCATTGTAAATACTTGCTCCTGGTGGAATCTCCAGTATTGGCATCTGCTGGAGCTTGCTCCGAGCCATGAGAACGCCATTGGGTCCATCACGAAACACCTTGCCGTCAACCCGAACCGGCACCATGCTGGCTGTGGCATTCGTAATGGAAAGGAAAACGGTTTCTCGACGCGTTTGCCAGTCACTCAGATATGGTGACGGCTGAGGATTCATCTGCAATGTGAGTTGCAGAGGCTGAGCCGACAGTAGCAGTGCCGACGTAAGAAGCAGCGATACTAGGACGCATGCAGGACGCATTCGCACCCCTCCCGTCCGGGCTCCCCCTAGACCTGAACGGCAGGAACTTAACGAAATTCAGCGTGTGAGCGACCTGCGTAATCGATGAGTAATAAGGGCCATTGCCATCCCTATACCAATTGACCATACGAGGCCGATCCCGGTAGTCATACCAACCGTTTGTATCTCGTAGAACTGCTGAAGAATAGTGATAGGAAAGGGAATTCCAGGCACAAGGGCGAGTAGAACTACGACAGCTGCAATCGCCAAAGCCAACAACAATAGCGTTCGTTTTACAGTAGGAGCAAAGTTGTCGGCTTCAACGAAGGTACCCAGAAGTATGCCTATCAATCCAAAGAACGTGCACTCGATGACAGCCGATTCGGTCCAGCCAAGAACAACCCCAAAGGTGGTCCATGTGGCAACGGAACATACCACGCTGAGTACGGTTGTGTACGCCGTGAAGACCAGCATCGAACGAATGAACTGCCGTACCGGAGCATTGATACGTGAAGATGCTGCAAGGATCATTGCTGGTAAACCAACACCAACCACCGAGAGGAGTGCCCCACGCCGTGGAGTAAGCGGGTACGGGATTGCCGTTAGCGTTGTCAATGCACTGATGGCGAGCAACATGAGGTTTTTTCCGATGTAGAGCTGTCCCACATTCAGCACAGTGCGAATAGTGGTTCGGCCTTCCTCCACAATGTCTGGAAACACATCAAACGTCTGCTTCTCCAACACGATGTCGGCAATCTCCTTTGTAGCCTCTGCGCTCTTTGCCACAGCTATGCCCACATGTGCCTCCTTGATTGCCGGCAGGTCATTCACGCCGTCACCTACCATGGCCACATGCCGCTTTCGCTTCTGCAGAACCTTGATGATCTCGCGCTTCTGCTCAGGCCTGAGTCGCGCAAACACCCGCCCGCGCATGATCTGCTCATGGCGAACTTCCGTATCCATCTCTGCCAATTCTGGTCCACGCACGATTTCCTGGATCGTTACTGTTCTACCGATGGCTTTCAGCGCAGCAATGGTGGCACCGGGCGCATCGCCTGTGAGAATCTTTACGTCAATCCCCGCTTCATCAAACAGCTCGAAGGTGCGCCTGCTCTCGGGACGGATTGCGTCATCCAAAGCAATCAGGCACAATGGTCGGAACTCAGCCAAGGAATCATCTTCAACGGCAGATGCTGTGCCAAGAGTGAGCAAACGATAGTGCTCCAAATCATGTTTGTGGGTTACCGCAGTAAGCTTATTGGTAAGGGGCTTTGGCACAAGAACGTCAGGGGCACCTAGTACAATCCACTCGCCAGTAGAGGACTGTTGTGCACTCCACTTTCTGGCTGATGAGAAGGGGATGGTTTTCTGCCAATGGATGGATGCCGGCGCAACGTCGATCGCAGCCAATGCCTTCGTTACCTGATCCATATCCTGTGTGCCAATGCCGTAGGCCTTTGCCACCGGACGCATATCCAAGCCCCCTTCATCAAAGGGAATCACGGAATGAACTACCAGCCTGTTCTCCGTGATGGTACCGGTTTTGTCCATACACACCGTGTCGACCGTTGCAAAGGATTCAACAGCATTCAGCTTCTGCACAAATACACCAAGCTTGCTGATTCTGTAGACACCCAGTGTAAGAGTTATGGTTGTGAAGAACACGAGGCCTTCGGGAATCAGTCCAAGGAGCAGCGTGGCTATACGCCGCACCAGGTCAACATCAGCGATTGCCTGAACGTTGAGCAGTACATCGGCCAATGCCAGTACCACGGCGGCAGCAAAGCTGAACTCGAAAATCTGGTTGATCGTTCGCTGTAGGGGAGATGGAGTGAACTCGTAGCGCCGGGCTAGGTCGGAAATCTGAGCAACCGTATGCTCGTCACCTACACGTGTTGCACGATACAAACCGTAGCCTGATACGCAGACACTTCCGGAAAGAATCTCATCGCCAACATCGACGAGCTCTGGTGCAGACTCACCAGTAATAAAGCTACTCTCGATCTCGAGGTGTGTTGCTTCGACCACAACGCCATCAACAATGATGGCGGAGCCACGGCGAACAACCAGCAGGTCGCCCGTGCGAACCTCCGACCGATCCACCGATACTTCGGCACCATCGCGTATGATGGTAGCAGACCGTTGTTGTTCGAGGACTATTCGTTCAAGAGCTAGTTTGGCACGCCACTCTTGAACGATGGATATGGCGGTATTGATTACCACCACCGTCGTTACTCCAATGGAGTCCAAAAGTAACCGGTCATCGTCAAACCAGAAGTACAGCCAGAACAAGCCGCCAATGATCGCAGCGTTGAGGAGGTTGAAGGGCGTTACCAGGTTTCGGAGGACGAGTGCCAGCATGCCCTGCAATCTAGCCGTTCGGTGGTCGAAACCATCTGCGCACGATAGTGCCAATGTGATGAAATGCTAAACGGGAGATGGCTTGCCTTTCGGATGTCTTTTTGCAGGTTGCACGATTGGATGGACACGGCACTGACGATTCTTGCCTGCATTCTTGGCGGCGTACTTGCCTACCGGCTGTTTCGCTGGATTACCACGCCGATCTTCAAGCTCATGGGTGTGTATGCCTACTATTCACCCATGATGTTTACCGTGCCGTTTGGGCCGCGCACCTTGGAACTGCACGTAGGTACTACATGGGACTTTTTTCAGCAGGCCAATCTCACAGAACAGCAAATCATACTCCATCTGGCAAAGGGGCTTTTGGGCCTGTTGGAAGCCGCAGATAATGGCGTGATACCCAAGACCATGAAGCTGCGAGGAACGGTGTACTACTTCCGTACCGACACACTTCGGAGGTTTGGTTTCAGATCTCGCAGAATGAACCCAATCGAGACCTTTGTGTTCCTCCTTAACTGGCTGGAGCTGTGCCTCCTGCACAGCATCATCAAGCGCCGAATCGCCATGGTTCACCTCTCCTCCGTGCGCGTTGTAAATGCCACCGTCGAGGAGATTGGTCGGTATCGCGACCACATACGCCACTTGGTTGATAGACTTGAAACCAAGCTCGGTGCAGTTGTAACTGCATAAGGCACTACTGGATTCTTCGGCCGAGTGGTTAAACGCTTTGCACATCTGTGCAGACCGGCGCCGCGCAATTCAAAAGGAATAGTGTTATGGCAGCTCTCGATATCTATACGGGACCCTGGACGCGACGTGAAGCCGCACATCTTTTGCGGCGAGCATGTTACGGTGCGACTTCTGCGCAGTTAGATGCTGCAGTGTCGGATGGCTTGCAAAAAACCGTATCCAACCTGCTCGAACCACGGCCACTACCCAATCCACCAGTTGACCAGAATACCGGTCTAACCTGGGTGGATGGTGGCGAGGGCTATGATCCAACTCGGGGGGAGTTCTATTATAACCTGAGCACAAAGACGTGGTGGATAGGACTCATGCTGGAGTCGCCACTTTCTATCACGGAAAAGCTTACCCTATTCTGGTCCAACCACTTTGCCACCGAGGCTACGGTAGTTGCACAGGCCATCTACACGTACAAAATGCTGAGCTTCCTTCGCGAGCATGCACTTGGCAACTTTAGAGATCTTGTGCGTCAGGTAACCATCGAAGAAGCAATGCTCGTGTATCTGAACGGCAATACAAACACCAAGGGTAATCCCAACGAAAACTATGCCCGTGAACTGCAGGAGCTCTTCACGATTGGCAAGGGGCTTGAGGCTGCACCTGGTGATTACACCAACTACACGGAACAAGACGTACAAGCGGCTGCTCGTGTTCTCACTGGCTGGCGTGTTGATCGGCGCACGAGGAGCACAGTATTCCAAGCTGGACAACATGACACCACGAGCAAACAATTCTCACATCGCTATCAGAACACAGTTATTCAAGGCCGGAGTGGAGTAGATGGTGGCAATCAGGAGTTGGACGATTTGCTTACCATGATACTAAGGCAACCAGCTACACCTGAGTACATCGTAGGGAAACTCTATCGGTGGTTCGTGAATAGCGACATCACCGAGGACGTTCAGACCAATGTGATTGAA
Organism: uncultured Hyphomicrobiales bacterium; assembly: GCA_964620125.1. Lineage (GTDB taxonomy): Bacteria > Bacteroidota > Ignavibacteria > Kapaibacteriales > Kapaibacteriaceae > OLB6. The sequence continues at coordinate 15,944 of CAZUGQ010000012.1, read as the reverse complement.
CCACTTGCTCAGGAGTTCGGTACAAACTTTGAAGTCAAGCCAATTCTTCAAAAGCTTCTCCTCAGTCAGCACCTGTTTAGCAATGAGATATTTGGCTGTCAACTTCGATCGCCAGCCGACCTTGTTGTAGGAACGTTGCGTTCTATACCTGGATTTACGTTACCGCCCACCTCCGATTACAACAATCGTTATCGCGTTTTGTTCTCGCTCCACTCTGCCATGAGCGCACAGCAGATGGACTTGCTTGAACCACCCAGTGTAGCTGGATGGACGGCATACTATCAACAGCCGGGATATTACAGGGAGTGGCTTACCACTGCCACACTACCACAACGCAATGGATTTACAGATGCGTTGAAGACTCCCATTCGTCTCGGCGATACACGGAAGCCGATGCTTGATACTGTGGCCTTCGTTAACTCACTACATGCGCCGGGTGATGCTCTAGCGATGATTGATGAGATTAACGAGTTGCTGTTTGCCACACCGTTCACAGAAACCACCCGCATGAAACTTGCCGAAGAGGTGCTGATGGATGGTGGTAGGTACTATGAATGGACGGACGTTTGGGAGGCATACAAGGCGAATCCAAGCCAGGCCAACACCAACAAGGTGCGCACAAATCTCGATCGGTTGTTCACGTACCTGTTCCGCATGGCGGAATACCAACTTTACTAAGGGGAGCAGATCATGAACTTCACATCTAAAAATGGAAAAGGCATCAATCGCCGTGATTTCATCATACGTTCTACCGGTGCAGTAACTCTGCCAATTCTCTTTAATGGTGTTCCATTGCGTGCATTCGACGGGCCCCGACTGGAGCAACTGTTTAATACGCAGGAGGAATCGGACAGAGTACTGGTGCTGCTGCAACTGAACGGCGGTAATGACGGACTCAATACCGTCATACCCATGGACCAGTACGCTACCTATGCAGAGCTGCGTCCAGGCGTTGCCATCCCAGAAAGCTCAGTAATCAAGATGACAGATGATGCCGCTCTCCATCCTGTCCTTCAGGCCTTTGCAGAATTCAATACGGAGAAGAAGCTGGGCATCGTGCAGGGTGTTACCTATCCCAATCCCAACTTGTCGCACTTCCGCTCCACCGACATCTGGATGAGTGGTTCAGCAGCGAACGTTAGTCTTTCTAGCGGTTGGCTTGGTCGATACCTGAACACGCAGTTTCCTGGCTATCCAGAGGGATATCCCAACACGGCAATGCCCGACCCCATAGCAATTCAGATGACTGCGGTTGTGAGTCTTACGCTGATTGGTTCGAGTGGGCAGAGCATGGGAATGGCCCTGCAAGATCCGGAAACCTTCTACAACCTCGTAAACGGTACATCGGTGCCATCAGGTGATCTGCCGAGTGGTGAATATGCATCGGACAACGTGGAGTACGTGCGCGAAATCCAGGTGAAGAGTTTGGAGTACAGTGCCGTTATCAAGTCTGCTGCCGACAAGGCACAGAACATTGCCACCTACCCGACTGGCAACCGCCTTGCCGATCAACTCAAGATCGTGGCTCGGTTGATTGCTGGAGGTTTGAAGACACGTGTGTATGTAGTGCAGCACAATGGCTTTGATACTCATGCTGCACAGGTTGATGTAGCAGATCCTCTTATGGGCATTCATACCAACTTGCTCCAACAGATGAATGATGCTCTCTTTGCATTTCAGACCGACCTGGAACAGCTCAAGGTAGATCATCGCGTGGTAACGATGAGTTTCAGCGAGTTTGGACGCAGGCCAGCATCAAACCTGAGTTTAGGAACAGACCATGGTACTGCCGCTCCAATGTTTTTTGTGGGAACACCTGTTCAGGATGGAATTACAGGACACTCGCCTTCACTATCAGACTTGGAGAATGGCAACCTGAAGATGCAGTACGACTTTCGGCAGATTTATGCCTCCGTGCTCGAACAGTGGTTTGGTGCTGATCCAGGGGTGATTCGTGACATTCTCATGGGTGACTTTGCAACAGTGAAGGTTATCAAGGACGGTGGTACCACCAATGTTGCACAGGATGCCGCTGCAGATGGATTGCGTTTGCAAGCCATTGCTCCCAACCCTGTGCGAGGATCGGCTACCATCACCTACTCAATTGAAACAGAACAACATGTTCGATTGGATGTGTTCGACAATCTTGGGTTTCACGTTGCTACTCTCGTGAATGAACAGCAGTCTGCCAATCAGTATCACGTACCCTTCTCAGGTTCTCATCTGCCTAGCGGCACATATCTGGTTCAGCTCCGTGCTGGCCGCAACACAGTTGCTCAACCAATGGTGATTGTTCGGTAGACTCTGCGAGTGTACCTGCAAAAACCTGCACGTGTTGTGTAATGAGTACCTCTACGGAGGTTGACTTAGAGCGGAACTTTGCGAGATTTGGGCCGTTCAACGCGCGCCTTCATGCGAAGTCCGCACATCATCATAGCCCTCATGGCGTGGTCAGCCTCCTGCTTTGCGGGTGAGCCAGGCTGGAGATTGCTTCCTCCTCTTGCAATGCCTCGAGTGGGCCATACTGCTGTTATGGTGCATACGGGAGAGGTGATTCTGGTAGGTGGTCGAGATGCCACAGGCTCGGTGATCACGTCATCCGTGGTGCTTGATGGAATAACGGGTAATACGGCACCAACCGGTAATACAGATCCATCGCCTCGCACGAACAGTGCAGTTGTTGTGGTTCCGGGAACAGCAAACACATCGGTTGTTTATGTGATTGGTGGGTATACGGGAGGGAGTGGTTCGTATGCAAGCAGTGCAGCTGTTAGTAGACTTCGATACGATGCAACAATGCAGGAATGGCGATGGGAATCCGTAGGGTCTCTTCCTATTGCCACCGGAGATTGCAGGGCCGTATTTGATGGTGTGGATGAGATCATTGTATCGGGAGGGCGTACACAAACAACCGGAGCAATTGGCTCGGGTACAAGAAGCACTGTAACAGCATCCATCAACATTATCACGGGTGTCATCCGCCGACTCGGTGATCACATCACTGCACGCGCCGAGCATGGCCTGTATCGTTTTGCCGATCAGTCAAACACTACCGTTGTCATGGCTGCTGGAGGCGAACCATCGCCCCCTACCAGCACAGAACTGCTCGCTGGAACATCGTGGGATCCACGTGCCAACGCCCCGCTGGCCTATAGAGTCTGGGCTGTTCCTGTTAGTGACGTGTCGGCGACAGCTCGAACATTTGGGGGTGAACAAAACAACGTACCACTTGCCACATGTGAGTGGTACGACCCGAAAAGCGGATGGCGTAATGCACCTCGCATGAACGAAGCGCGTTCGCATTTTGATGCAACCGTAATCGCAAGCCCCACAGACACCGCACTTGCCTATCTGGCTGTTGCTGGTAAGGGGGCTACGGCTTCGCTGAACTCATGCGAGATCTTTTCACTTCCAACATCATCCGATCCAGCAGGTGGTTGGGTAACGTTCCATGCGTTGAATGTGGCAGCTGCAGATCGTACCGTTGCTCTCACGGCAAGCAATGTTCCTGTAGTGTGCGGCGGCGAAGGAACGGATGCGGTTGAAGTGCTGCAACCACTCAGCGCAGCAAATGTCACCTTTCCCAGTACAGAGGTTGGTGCACGAAGTGATAGCGTGCTGATCACGATTACCAATACATGGCTGCTACCAATCAGGATCAGGAATATTTCGGTGGTTGGCGGTGCCGACTTTATCGTGACGGCCGATACATCTGTGATCGAATTGGCGGCTGGTCAAAGCAGATCACTGCTGGCCTGGTTCCGTCCGTCGCAACCAGGAATGCGTACATCGCAGCTTGTTCTGAACATGGGCATCGTATCCGATACGGTGCTCTTGCAAGGAAACGGCCTTGCCTCTACGGTTCAGGTGATAACCGACGTGATGGATCATGGAGATGTGCCTGTAAAAACTGCCAACAGAATCTGCTTACCCTTGCTTCGGAACAATGGAACGGATACCACGTGGGTTGACAGCATCGTGATTGATCCGCCAGGGGCATTCGTCGTGGAATCCCCTGTTGGCAAGACTGCTGTAGCACCCGGTGAGGAGCTTACTGTGTGCATCGTGTTCCGTCCGCAACAACGTGGTGCAGTTGCCGGATCGGCAACCATGTACATCGGACCGCGCTCCTATCCTGTGGCTGTATTAGGTAACGGAATTCGCACGCTGGGTGTGATTAGAAATGGCGTCTGTGATACGATATCGGCCCAGCGTAATGATGTTGTGACTCTCTCCGCTGCTTTCGAAATTGTTGGCGATCGAGATGTAACAGTAACGGATGTTCAGGTGCAGACCGCAATTCCAGGAACAGCAGTTCTTGCAGTGCCATCACTGGTTCCATTTACCCTCCGACCGCAAGAGATCAGAATTGTAGATGTTGAGTACACGGTTCAACGGGAGGGCGAAGAACACATCCAACTCACGGCTACATCAAACAGCGACTCGCTCATGAGTGGTGTGGTGTGTGTGGTGATACGATCACGAAACGTGGTGCCCAACGTTACTGCTGTGCAAGTAGGCGATCTGTGCATTGGCGACACCGTTGCCACGAGTATCGTAATCACCAATGCAAGTGCCGTGGAAGATATATCCGTTACTGACGTTGCTGTGGAGAACAGCTCCCAGATTAGTGTGTCTACTCAAGGCGCCTTCGTTCTTCCACCCAGATCGTCTCAGGTGATTACGGTTGTTGTTGGGGCTTCACAATCCGGACCACTGAATGGAAACATTGTTGTGAATACATCAACAGGCTCTAGTACCATACCTGTTGTGGGGCACGTCCTTGATGGCCTCATGCTGCAACTACCGTCCGCCTCTATGGCACCGGGTATGATCGTGCGGCTACCTGTTGGTATTAGCGCGCCCGGAACTCAGCAGGCAACGTTCCTGCTACACCATGCCGAAGACGTACTTGCAATCACCGGTATTGAAACCATTCCAGGGCAAGCAGAACTCAGCACTGCTGCAACAACACAAAGAGTAGTCGGTGGCACCAGACTTGTTCTCGACTTCGTACAGCCATTATCCGCACCAACAACAGTACATCTGGTTGTAGAAGCCTTACGTGGCTCCAATGTTGTTACAGATCTGTTCGCCAAACGCGATGCCATGGAAGCTTGCGTTCTGGGTGATACTTCGGCAATCTACATCGACCCATCGTGCGGGCAGGAGCGCTCGCTAGTATCGCTTGGTCAGGGGGCTAATGTTTCGGTCTCGCCACTACCAGCCAGTACCATAATGAATGTCCATGTGAGCAGCGTAGGCAGGAATAACCTTGAACTGCGCCTGGTTGACGTAAGCGGTCAGCTTGTGCTTTCGCAAGCAGTTCACGCTGGCTATCTCAACGTGGATGTATCAGCCATACCGACTGGAACATATTCATTGCAGCTCCTATCATCGGTGGGATTCGAAGATGCCGTGCTGCTGGCTATTCAACACTAGGTAGTCCAACACATGTTTATCCGATACATCCTGTTTCTTCTTGCCGTAAGCACAACGACAACCGCACAACAAAAGGACGTACTGCGGATCGGCCTCACAGGATCAGCAACACTGAACATGCATCGCGGCCAGCTTACAACCGCCGATGGCCTGCTTGAATGCGGTACGTTTCAAGACGCCACTACCCTTGGCTGGATGGCTGGAAACGCTCTCTGGCTGCCAATAACAGATCACTTTGTGTTTGATGCTCGGATTCAGTACTGGAAGGCCGATGGCACGTTTACGTCACCCAACGACGTACAACCAAACGTTGCTCTTCCAGACGGATCACTGGTTCGCATGCAAAGCGAATACACACTGGAAACAACGCTTGACTATATCAACCTGGATCTGTTGGGTTTGTGGTACGTTACCCCGAATCTGTTCGTAGGGATTGGGCCACAACTCGGAGTGAACACACGAGCAAACTTTGCTCAAAGCGAACACATCCTGGAGCCGTCGTATCTGGAGTTCACGCAAGGCGGGCGTGAGCGCACTTTTCTTGCTTCAAGCTTTGAACAGAATGGAACTACGGCGGGAATCCGCATTGCAGCGAGCGTGCTTGCCGGGTACGACATCCGCGTTCACCCCAACATTGTAGTCACACCCGAGATTGGCTACACACACGCTTTCACTAACGTTCTCAACACGTCCGACTGGCAGGTGCACGCAGCACGTGCAGGTGTAACGGTAAGCTGGGCAATGCTTCCGGCCGAGATTGTTGAACCTCCACCTCCCCCCCCAACAGAGCCATCACCTGTGGTTCAGGCACCACCACCCACTCGAAGCATGAAACTTGACGTGAAGAGTGTGCTGACCGATGGAAGTGTTGTACCCGGAGCCGACATTCTCATCACCGAAACCAGGAATAGCGACGTTGTACCGCTGTTGCCGTTCGTGTTCTTTGATGCAGGAAGCTCAGTCATCCCCGATAGATATCACCCTTTCAGGAGCGATTTCAGTGAAGCTGAACTCCGCGATTCTATTCTGGGCGTGTATCACGAGCTTCTCAACATCGTTGGCTCTCGAATGCGAACGTACCCCACTGCCAAGCTGATGGTAGGGGGCTATCGTGAGCCAGCCGATGGCGAAGCCGACGAAGCCCTTGCCATGAGCAGAGCTGACGTTGTTAAGACCTACCTTGTAGAACGATGGGGCATCGACGCCAATCGCATCAGCACAAGTGCTGGCACACTACCGTCCATTGTTTCGAATCGTGCCATTACCGACGGTAGAACTGAAAACCGCAGGGCTGAGCTTACTTCAACCGATGCACGGATCCTTGCACCGGTGACCTTGAACCTGGTGGAACGGCAGTCCGAGCCACGAACCGTGACCATGCAGCCATCGTTCGCAACACCGGACGAGGTTACCTCTACGATCGCTCAGCTCACCCTGGCTTCACGTCCACTTGCCGGACCGTTAACGAGCTCTGGACAGACCATCGAATGGTACGTTGATCCCGAGGCTGTTTCCAGGTGTTTGGGTGGGCAGAGTGTTGCATCAGGGACTATCGAAGCCAGAGCAACGTATGCAGATGGCACGGAGTCGGCTACTGGGGCGTTGCTGAGTGCACGCCGGATCATTCGCAGTTCGCGTTTCTCGAATGAGATCGTGAACGATAGTATCGTCGAACGCTTTAGGCTGATCTTTTTTGATTTCGACAAACCCACAGTAAGTGAGTTCAATACGGCAATGATCGATCTTATCCGCAGCCGTATCCGCACCACGTCTGCTATGCGAGTTACCGGTCTTACCGATAGGATCGGATCGGTCGAACACAACACGGCACTCTCCCAGCGAAGAGCCGAGACCATACTAGCCACCATACAACAGCGTATTGTGCCCGAACGCAGCAGTGCGATTGGTGCTGGGCCGATGCTCATCTACAACAACAATCTGCCCGAAGGACGCTGGTACAACCGTACCGTGCTTATCGAGGTTGCCACGCCTGTGGAGGGAATGTGATACCCCTCACGCAATCCGTGGGCACAGGACTGCTCCTTAACATTCCTCGTCGAGTGCAACGAGGAGTAGCGCGCAGTATCTGGTTGATACTTGCCACATGCTTTCTGCTATCGACTGCAGTGTATGCACAAACGAAGCTGGATTTGGTGGACCAGTTACCACCCTTCCTGTTGAGTGCACAGATATTGAGTAACGGACATTTCTCGATAACGACTAACTACACAGGAACAAACAAGACCCTCATCTACCGTGAGGACGGCACGGGCAACCGGCCGGTGAACTACACTTCGCACCTTCATGTAAACGTTGATGGCGTGGTTTTCCAGCTACCATTCGAGGTTGACCGTACCACCGACTTCCCACCTCCACCCAATCCCCTTACGGTGCTGCGACTGTTTCGAGATACCGTGCAGCAGCGCCCACGCATCAACGCCGTTTTTTTGGCGCGAGCAGGCAATGGTGACAGTATTCGCGTAACCTTCACTATGGAGCCGGTGCAACGTCCCAGCGGAGGGTTTATCCGTTTGTCGGCTTCTGTTGAAAATGCCGGCGCCGCTGCGCACAACGTTGGTGTGCTCATGCTTGTGGATACCAAGATTGGTAACAATGACAGGGCTCCGATAGGAACGGCTTTCGGTTATTCAGGCATTGAGTCTGAGTTCCGCAAGGCAACCCCTCCTGGCATTCCTGAGTTTTGGATAGCATTCGAAGGCACACCACTAGCACCAGGCCTTACAGCACGTGGAAACCTGCGTGCAAGCGAACTCATTGAGCCCGATCGGTTCCTGTTTGGCAACTGGGTTGATGATAACAGTACGGGCATTCCTGGTCTGTACAAGGTGCTGTGGGATGAACGAACACCCTCTGGACTAAGCTTTACCGATAGTGCCATTCTACTCCTTTGGGAGCAGCAGCAATTGGCAGCTCGTGCACGCCGCTTGGTTGCAGCAACCGAGATAGGACTGGTTGATTCGTTGGTAGTGGCCTACGGCACAGGCTCCGGTGGCGGCGGAGGTGGAGGGGGGGGAAGTATAGGCGTAGCTGGACCAGGCACATGCCTCACTGTTTCAACAGCTATCGAAGATACCTGCGGCAAGCAGGGATACAAACCATACTCTCCCGACACAGTGGCAAGTTTGTACCTAGCAACAAATACTGGAACCTCCACGATTACAGGTCTGCAACTGGTCATCGGAGCACTGCCACAAGGACTGCAGCCAGTGCTCACCTCAATTCCCGTAATACCATCTACGCTGCTTCCTGACCAAACAGGTGTTACGGTGCTGCCTCTTGTAGCAAGACCACGACTACAAACCACGAGCTATGCCGTGCCTATTGCCTTTGTGGATGCAGGAGCTGATACGATTTTGCGAGACACCGTATGCGTCGAGGTACCAGGAATTCTCGCTTCCATAGTGGCAAAGAATACGGTATCGTTACCGGTGTGTCCTGGATCGAAAGACACGTTCGCTTTACCCGTAGAGCTGTTCGGCATTCGTTGTTTGCCCGTGTATCAGGCTACCATTGTTGCCCCCACTGGTCAGCCCCCTGCCACCATTCTCACACCACTGCCTTTATTACCAGCCGATGGTACTGGGTACATCATGGTAGAAAGTGCACCTCTCTTGGAGCAGCAAACAGATGTCCAGGTTCGGATCGTAGTACGTGACTGGGAGTCCTTGCGTGATGGTGATACCACCTGGGTTGAGGTAGTCGATACTGCAACCATCACCATCGTTGGTAAACATGCAGAGGTAACCGCTCTCCTTGCGTCCGACACGCTGGTGCTACCAACAATTTGTGTGCGAGATACTGCCATCGATTCGATGCAAGTGCAGAATATCGGCGGATGTGATGCCACACTCACCAACGTTCGGCTTTCTAACGATGCTGGCGGTGTTTTTACGGTTGGTGGTCGCACACTCATGCCACAGGTTGTGCAACGTGGTGGCCGTGGCCAAGTGTTCGTTGCAGCTTCATCAACAACCCCGGGCACGTATGTAGGAGAGCTGGAGATTACCACACCGGCCCGACCGAATGTGTTGCGTGTGCCGATGAAGGTTGTTGTAGACAAGCCAGGGTACGATCTCTTGGCCGATACCGTGTTCTTGGATACGATATGTCCTGGAGTGGCTGATGCATCTTTCTTTCGATTGATAAACACATCTGGTTGTGATGTGCTTATTGACTCCGTTCGCCAAACAGGACTTGATACCCTACAGATCAGTCCACAGTCGGCCTTCCTCATTGGCGCTCGCAGTTCTGTGAGCCTTGGCCTTGCGGTAAACCGTAACACACTCGGTCCATTCGCGAGTGAGTTTCGCGTGTACAGTCAGGAAGGGGGCGATAGAACGGTTGTTGTGGTTGGAACGGTGGCCGATCGGTCCGTTACCGTGCCAGTAAGTGTCGATGCTGGTAGGATACGAGTGAATTGGGCGGTGGCCACTGCATCACAAAGCATACTGATTACCAATACTGGCACCATTCCGGTGACGGTCGCAGGAGTAACATTCAGCGGACAACATGCAGGCGATTTCTACTGCACGGCCGATCCACCGAACACATTACCACATTCACTTGCTCAAGGGCAGTCTGTACTGCTATTGCTCTTTGCAGCTCCACAGGCAATTGGCCTTCGGCAGGCACTTGCTACAGTGCAGTTTGCTGAACAGTTGTGCACGCCCGTGCAGCCTATTCGAGTTCAAGCCTACGGGGTGCAACCACTTTTGGATGTTGAGAGGCACGATGTGCAACGTGGTCGGCTATGTGTTGGTGCTGAGTCCGACACCTTGCTCGTGATGCGCAATCTGGGGAACGAGCCCGTTGTAATCACAGGGATCTCGTGTAATGGTTCGGCCGACTTCACAATACCACAGCCCCTTCCCATCACCATTGACAGTGGTGCAATGATCAAAGTGCCAGTGGTGTTCGCTCCTGCCGTTCTTGGGCAGCAACAATGTGAATGTGTGTTCGACACCGATGCTGATTGGTTCACTCCACAGGACACAACCGTGCGAATGGGTATCACCGGTATCGCATGTGGCACGATCTGGGCCGACACGGCTCGTGGCTATGTTGGCCAGCTCTCACCAGTATCTCTGCACATGGAATCTGACGAGCGGTCCAGGCTTACAACAGAGGAATTGAGTACGATCATCGCCGCGTACAACTCGCCCACTACCATCCGGCTCACAACAGATCCATCGTTGGTGCGCTATCAAACAACGGTGACTGGTCAGTTGCAGGGGGCTTTGGCAAGTGTGGATCAGAACGGCGTTACAATGTCTACAACCGGTTTACCCAATGTTGGCAATGCTCTACTGGCCGTTGTAGATGCCGATGTTCTGCTTGGGCCTCTCAACAGAGCAAACATCGGCGTAGAGCTCGTTGACTTCGTTGATGGTTTGCACCACATGCGGGTTCACAGCGGTCTGATTACTGCAGACTATTGTGCACTTGACCAGCGCAGAGTGCAGGTTTCCAATTCGATGTTTGCTGGTGTGGACGTGCAGGAATCTGCCATTCGGCTTATTGGATTTGCACGTGGCACGGCACGTGTGTGCTGGTATTCGATCGAAGGTGTGCTGCTTGAGTGTATGCAAGCAGATGTTGCACCACAGCAGACAACGGTTGTAGGGGCACCAGAAGCTGGTAGTGGACCAGTAACTGCAGTGATCATTCTGCCAGATGGCGTGCAAACGGCAGTAGTATATAGGATGCCTAAGTAGCAGCCCGAAGCCGTTAGGCGCGGGATCGAGACGACTTCGTAGTTTCCTGCAACTCCAGCATGGGCATTACGCCGCGCTCTACTACATCGCGCGTGATCACGCACTTACGAACATTGCCAACGTCGGGCAGCTTGTACATGATGGGGTTCATGATCTCTTCCAGAACGCCACGCAAACCACGTGCTCCAGTACGCCGAGCCTTTGCCCGTGCCACGATTGCAGCCAGGGCTTCGACTTCAAACTCAACCTGTATGCCTTCTAGAAGCATGAGTTTTTGATACTGCTTCACCAGGGCATTGCGCGGATTGGTAAGGATGTCCATCATTGCTTCGTCACTGAGTGGATTCAGTGCCGTAACCACAGGCAGTCTGCCAATGAATTCCGGGATGAAGCCAAACTTCATGAGGTCGTCCGGTTCAACATGCTTCAGGAGTTGTGACGTTTCTTCCAGAGTAGCGGTAACGCCCGCTGTGAAGCCGATGGTTGATGGGCGCATCCTGCGAGCGATGATCTTTTCCAAGCCTTCGAAGGCACCACCGCAGATAAACAAGATGTTCCGGGTGTTGATGTAGATGAGAGGTTGCTCGGGATGTTTGCGGCCGCCTTTTGGTGGTATGCCGGCAACCGTACCCTCGAGGATCTTGAGCAGACCTTGTTGAACTCCTTCGCCGCTTACATCGCGAGTAATCGAGGCCGAATCGCTCTTGCGGGTAATCTTATCAATCTCATCCACATAGACAATGCCTCGTTCTGCCCGCTCAACGTTGTAATCAGCATTCTGCAAGAGGTTAACGATGATGCTCTCAACGTCGTCGCCCACGTACCCAGCTTCCGTAAGCGTAGTGGCATCGGCAATAGCAAACGGTACATCGAGGATTCTGGCCAGGGTTTGGGCAAGCAGGGTTTTACCAGTTCCTGTTGGGCCCAGCATGAGAATGTTGCTTTTCTCGATTTCAACATCATCAAACGGACTAACGAGATCTTCTGCCTGAATACGCTTGTAGTGGTTGTAAACCGCTACCGAGAGCACTTCCTTTGCCTGGTCCTGTCCGATGACGTAGCTGTCCAGGCGATGCTTGATTTCGGATGGACGCGGCAGAGAGCTTAGGTCTGAGCGCAACGTTGCCTGCGGCTGATTCTTGCGCAAGATCTCCACGGAGTTCTGCACGCAGATGTCGCACATGTATGCACCTTTGCCCGCAATCAGGCTGGTGACTTCGCGAGAGCTACGCCCGCAGAAAGAACAGTGAAGTTCTTCGGGATGTCCGGAATCACTCATGTTCATACTCCCCCGTTGCTAATCCGAAACTTATGCAACGCCAGTAGAAGGTGTTCGCTCAAGGATCTTGTCAACCAATCCGTAGTCGAGTGCTTCTTTGGATGTCATCCAGTTGTCGCGGTCAGCATCTCGCTTGATGGTTTCGTAGTCCTTACCGGTATGCTGCGCAATGATGTTGTACAGCATGTCCCGTGTGCGAAGCATCTCCTTGGTGTAGATCTCGATGTCCGACGCCTGCCCTTGCGAGCCACCATGTGGCTGGTGCATCATCACGCGAGCGTGTGGCAAAGCGTATCGTTTTCCCGCAGCACCGGCACATAACAGTACCTGTGCCATGGAAGCTGCCATCCCCACGCAGATCGTAGAAACATCGGGTTTCACAAACTGCATGGTGTCGTAAATAGCCATGCCAGCCGACACGCTGCCGCCAGGCGAGTTGATGTACACGGAGATGTCCTTGTTCGGATCCTCACTCTGCAGAAACAGCAACTGCGCAATGGTCAAGCTGGCAACGTAGTCATCAATCGGCGTGCCAATGAATACGATGCGTTCTTTAAGAAGGCGGGAATAAATGTCGTAGGCGCGCTCTCCGCGGCTTGTTTGCTCTACGACCATCGGCACTAGCTGCGAGTTCATCTGGCTGATTCCTTTAGGTACAAGTTCACAAATCACCAACGGCAATTGCCTGCCGCCACGTACTGGAGCACCGTTACCGGGCCCAGCTATGGAGTTGACGCCACATTAACGTCGTTCACAATGGCATAGTCTAAAAGTGTAGCCATCACCTTGTCTGCAAGCAACTGGTCTGCCAGGCCGCGGTTTTGCCGCGTGGCCAACCGAATCTGATCGGCAGATACACCATATCTGGAAGCTGCCTCCTCGAAATCATCGTCAACAAGGTTAATCTGCTCGGCATCGATAATGCTCTGCCGAATGAGTTCCCATCTGGCGATGCGTTCCGCAGCCGGACGGAATTCGTGCTCCAGATCATGCGCAGTAAGCTTGTCCAAACCGGGCGCGCCTTCGTTCCGGGCTTTAAAGTCATCAAACAGTTGGTGAACCACAGCATGAATGAGAGACTCGGGCACGCTAAAGTCGTGTGCCTGCACCAACTGATTCACGATCTGGTTCTCCATTCTTTCCTTGGTGGCACGAGCAAAGTATTCTGCGAGTTGGTGTTCAATGTCGGCCCGTAGCTCCTGCTCGCTGTGCAGCTTGCCACCTGTGATCTTTTCTACAAGTTCATCAGTGAGTTCGGCGGGAATCACGCGTTGAATATTGGTAACCGTAACTCGATAGGAAGGGGGCTGAGCATTCTCGTCTTCGGTTTCGGCAACGTAGGTAAAGGTTGTGTTCAGCGTGGCATCCCGCAGGCTGTTCCGCAAGTGCATGTCAACGTCGTCGTCGTCAAGAAACACATTCTGCTCACGTGTTTCGGCACCAATAATGGGCATGGACGTTTCTCTGTCCAGCTCATGCATGGTGATGCCAACAACGAACAGTGAGTCTGTTACCTGATCAGCAGGTTCGAACGAAGCTGCTTGAAGGCGGATTCGGTCAATCTCCTGCTGTACGTCCTCGGGAGACACTTCACGAATGGGCCGATCGATAACTAAACCGCGGTATTCACCAAGCTGCACCTCCGGCAACACCTCGTATTCGATCACAAAGCCAACACCGTCGGCCGACTTTTGTATGTCCGTTAGAGCCGGACTACCAACAACACGGATGTGCTCCTCACGAGCAAAGGTGCGGAACTCCTCATCCGCTATGGTTTCAAGTGCATCACTTTCCACCTGGCGGCCAAGGCGTTGCCGAATGATGCTGATGGGCACCTTGCCTTTTCGGAATCCTGGCAGGCTGATCTCAGCCTGCGCTCTCAGGTATGCCTCTTTGTAGTGCGGCTCCAGGTCAGACTGAGTAAGGTTAATGTGTACCTCGCGTCTGCATCCATCAAGCACCGAAATGGTACGTTCCAAAGAATACTCCAAATGAAAATTCGTGCGGAAGGAGAGACTCGAACTCTCACGAGTTGCCCCGCCAGATCCTAAGTCTGGTGCGTCTGCCAATTCCGCCACTTCCGCGTGGGGATGCGAAGATACGGAGGGACTAGAGGGACTGGAGGGACTGGAGGGACTAGAGGGACTAGAGGGACTTGAGGGACTTGAGATGAGGGGTTGAGGGAAGGGAGGGTAGGGTAGAGTAGAGTAGGGTAGGGTAGGGTAGAATTCAGAATAAGGTAGAGTAGAGGAGTGTAGTGTAGTGTATGTTATGTATGGAGCAGGGGGTGGGTATAAAGTTCTGTTGACATTCCATTTTCGTTGGGTGCTGTTGTTGACGTAGCAGTAGGTGCCGAATAGATTTGCCTGCACAAAGTCTTGTTGTGTTTTTGTTCCTTTTTTCACCACCCAACTTATTCAGGGAGTACTTGTATGGCAGACCAAGAAAACGAACTCGTGGAAGGCACGGAAGACGTGCTTGCCGTTGATGAGATCGTAGAATCGGATGAGATCATTGATGAGATCTCGATGGAAGGCGAAGACGGTGACGAAGCCGGTGATGACGAAGCTGGTGACGACGAAGCTGGTGACGACGAAGCTGCTGACGATGAAGCTGGTGAGGACGAAGCTGCTGATGACGAGGCTGGTGACGACGAAGCCGGTGACGACAGTGGCAGTGAAGCTGACGCCGAGTAATTGCGTTACGAAAGAATTGATGTAGCGCGGAGTCTCAGGTTGGGACTCCGCGCTTTTTTTCATTATAGAGTTCCGGTACTCGCGTCCTACCCAAGCCGTGCCCCGTTGTGCACCGGCTTGTCGGGCACAGCCAATACAACAGATCCATCCTCGCGATAAAAGCCGCACACCAACACTTCGCTTGTAAAGGTGCCAACGCGTTTGGGCTCGAAGTTGCACACACACAACACTTGCCTGCCAACGAGCTCGTGAGGTTTGTAGAGCATCGTGACCTGCGCCGACGACGTGCGGACTTCTCCGCCTACGTCGATCCACAGTTTGTAGGCGGGCTTTCGGGCTTCGGGGAATACCTCCGCTTGCACGATCGTGCCTGCTCGAAACTCAACTATGCTAAACTGCTCCCACGTGATTGTGGACATGGCTACCCCCTGATCTAAATGTATGGGGCGAATATGCAGGCCCATCGTTGATAATACAGCCATCGTCTCGGTATCTCCACAACTCGATTCCCACTGCAACCCCAACATCTCCGCGAACCCAACATTTTCTAGTTTCCGCCAGTCCCACGCCAGGTTCTACTGTTTGAGGGTTGATTCGATATGAAGCATCGCATCGTCGTTGCTGTTGTTTTTTCGCACCTGGTGCACGCAGCGGTTCACGCACAACTTCTCGACCCCGTAGAGTTCGACGGCTCGCAAGCCATCGAGATGGAGGTGAAGTGGAGCTGGCAGACTGGGGAGACAAGTACGTGCACGTATGTACGAGACCTCGGCGGGACCCTCCACAACAACA
>CAZUGQ010000011.1:0-80055 GCA_964620125.1 uncultured Hyphomicrobiales bacterium | reverse complement strand
GCCGGGGATATATGTTCCCGGCACTCGCGCTACAACAGCGAGTTCGCGCGCTCTGTTCGTGCGCCTTGTCGAGTGCCGGGAACATATATCCCCGGCACTACGGCTGGAAACACTAGTTCGAGTCCACGATTCTTGAGCCCCCTGACAAACTCTGAGTAATGGTAGGCCTGCCTTTGTAACGTATCTCGGAGGCACCTGAGGCCGTCACATGCAGGGTTTGGTGAGCAGTAATGTGCGTATGGCTCCCACCGGAGCTTGTTATGTTGGCATCCATGAGGCCTACGCGGAAGAATTCAACAGTGCTTCCACCGGATACGGTGATTTCCATCGAAGGATAGGTTAGCGTGTCGGGAGCGAGGATTGTACAGCCGCCACTACCGATGACGCGTTCAAGAGTGGGTGCAGCCAGGCGAATTCGCCGAGGTTCAAACCCTGATGGATCTACGTGATCCTTCAGTGATACGAACAACCTTCCACCAATAACGTCGGTCGTTACGTGGCCAAGAAACCCTGCCGGCATTTCCAGCACCATGGTATCTGAGTTGCCAGGCACAAGGGTAAGCTCAATGCCATCTTCCACCTGAATGCTGGCAAAATCCTCGGTTTGGAGCCGATTAATCGTAACCACCGATCCAGGTACAACAGTCACCAGCTCGTCACTACGGCAGCCTCCGAGGAGCAGAACGAGTGCGACAGCCAATAGTAGGGGGCTTGGGTAAAGCGTCAACATTACGCTTGAACGGAAGCTAGCATCGCGGCAAAGTCGCGGAAGAGATAGTCACTGTCGTGCGGACCGGGGCTAGCCTCAGGATGATACTGTACAGCAAATGCCATGGCGTCCGGAATCGCGATCCCGGCACATGTGTTGTCGTTGAGGTTGACGTGTGTGACCTGCGCCGATACTGGGAGCGTTGAAGCATCAACTGCAAAGCCGTGATTCTGGGAGGTGATCTCCACTCTCCCCGTTCGAAGGTTCTTTACAGGATGATTTGCACCGCGGTGACCAAAACGCAGCTTATACGTTCGAGCACCAACTGCCAGTGCCATGATTTGATGACCCAAACAAATGCCGAACATTGGGCGCTGCCCCAGCAACTCGCGAACCGTATTGATGGCTGTGGTAACTGCCGCCGGATCACCAGGGCCGTTGCTGAGGAAAATGCCATCAGGTTCGAGTGCCAAAATATCGGAAAATGAATAGGTGCCGGGAACTATAGTTACCCGGCACCCATAGTGTGACAGACGCCGGAGGATATTGCGCTTAATCCCAAAATCAAGCGCAACCACATGAGGACCATCGGTGACTTGCCAGCTGTAAGGTTCTTTGGTGGATACGTAGGGGGTGAGGTTGAGTCCTTCCATCGACGGCACACTCTTGGCCTGTTCCACGAGTGCCTCAGGGTGGAGCAAGGTACCATGACCAATAACACAACGCATCGCTCCCTCAGTTCGGAGGATGCGTACAAGCGACCGAGTATCGATGCCCTGGATGCCACCAACACCACTGGACTCTAGCCAGGAAACAAGTGATGTGGTAGCTCGCCTGTTGGAATAGGTGGGCGAAAGCTCACGGACAACCAGCCCAGATGCCTGTATTCGATCACTCTCAACGTCCTCTTCATTAACGCCATAGTTTCCAATATGCGGATACGTAAAGGTTACGATCTGTCCATAGTACGAGGGGTCAGTAAGCACCTCCTGATACCCCGCCATTGCAGTGTTGAAGACTAGTTCACCTTCGGTAACTGCACCGATGGCCCCGATGGCCTCACCATGAAAGACACGTCCGTTTTCCAAGGCCAGAACTGCTGGTACCCGCTCCATGTTCTCCTAAGTGTGAAGAGTACGAAATCACCTTCTACCAATCGCACGAAAATACCGTTGCTGATACTATTTTAGCGGAAAGGAGAAAGCAGCCTTCAGTATAGCCGTAACTCATCTCCATCCATTTGGTAACCGCCAGTCGGCGGAAACGGCGTACTCTCTTAACGGCAAGGTACTGGTTCTCAATCAGAGCTACGAACCGATCAGCGTGTGTAGCGCCAAGAAGGCTCTCCTGCTGCTCTTCCTAACCAAAGCCGAAATGGTGGAACAACGCTCCGCAGTTGCCATCCGCTCCGTGCGAGACACATTCCCCTTTCCAAGTGTTATCCGCCTGAGTGCTTACCTGCGCGTTCCGTTCAAGAAGATCGAGCTGAGTCGCAAAAACATCCTTCGCAGAGATGGATTCAAATGCCAGTACTGCGGAGATCACCGGCCACCACTTACGGTTGACCACGTGATTCCTCGGTCTCGCGGTGGTGCTGATCAGTGGGAAAACCTCGTTTGTGCCTGCGTGCGGTGTAACAACCGAAAGGGCAACCGAACACCGGAAGAAGCTCATATGAAGCTGCTTACGATTCCGCGTAAACCGCATCACGTGCTCTTCCTAAAGCACTATGCTGGGAAGGTTGACGATACGTGGCGACCATACCTGTTCATGGACTAGGCATCAACCCTCTAGATAGCGCCCGACGCCTTCAATCACGTTCCCGGATCTCCTACCAAACATCTACATGCCAAGCACTCTAGTGCACAACATGTACCTTCTGAACATTCCGGGTTCCGTTACAGAAGGTTTCTAAAACGTAGGTTCCGGATGCTACATGCGAAACATCAAGCATCATGCCGTCGGCCCCTTCACCCACAACCACCGGAGCGCCAAACATGTCTAGAAGCGAGGATCGGATAACTCCGTCCGAGCGAATGAACAAGCGATCGCTAACCGGGTTCGGAGCTACAACAATCGTACCGCCACCATCTTCATCTATACCCGTAGCCACGTTGAAAAACTCCACACGGTACCACGGTGTTTGGTCGGTTGCTGTGTTGATTGCAAGACTAAACCGACCTGTTTGTGATTTGGCCACAACAACACCGCGATTTATTGGACGCGCATCCGAACCAAGAGGTAAAACACGGCAGCTATCAAATTGTGGTGCTCGCAAAGTGATGCGCAGGGAGCTACCTTCAAGTTGAAACGGGCCTTGTCCCCATGATGACAGTGTACCGTCGGCAGCTAGCACGGACCCGGCATTTAATCCTCTACCACCGATCACGAGCAGATTGCGAGAACTCTCCAGCACGGGCTTATCAGTGAGTGAACTAATGGTTACTGCAGAGTTGGCTGTACCACTCGTTTGCTCAACAATGATGTTCTCCTCCGATACGATCTGCCCCTGCAGCCTTCCGGCAATGCAGATGTAATTAGGGCTGATAGTGCGGAGTACGCCTCTGCTGGCGTCAAAGAAGATTTGCCCGTTCTCGCCATCCATGGTTGTGGGGTCAACCGTTGTACCACTTAACGCACTTACTTCTCGGTGCGGTGTTATACTCTCTTCTGGTTGCAACGCCTCCCGTATTTCAACTCTGCGATATAAGGGCAGCCGACTGTCTGTAAAGACACTTAGCGAATACGGGTTGGGATGAAACTGAAAGAAGTCTAAGGTTTCCTGGTTGTTGTTTATGGATACAACCTTCTCTGACTCAACCACATCACGCCTACGTATCAAGTTGCTTGCTGCAGGTAGCTGGGTGAGCACGTTGGGTTTGTCATAAATAGTCCATACTCCCAAACTATCAACCTTGTTCGAACCGGCACGAGGTTGCTCGTTGAACACGGAGAAGAACACACCATCCCAGTTCTGTAGGCCAGCATACGCGGGCATGATGATTCCCTCTTCATGCTGATACGGGAGCGGGTAGGCTATCCCAACAAAACATAAAACAAGTGGCTTTGTATCGTACTTGTTTTGTGCATGTGCTGCGAGTGTACCACCGTATTGTTCCGACAGCATGGAGGTCCTAGAGTTTCGCCAGTCCGTACTCGAAAAGAAATCATAGTTCATCGCTGCCTGGTGGTCAAGCCGAAAGTAGGTTCGAGATGATGGCACAAGAAGCGTCTGGCTCTTTAAAGTATCGCGAATCAGACGTAGATCAGCGGTTAGCATCTTCTCGAAGGTGTTTCGATAGAAGTCAGCATTGGCCTTGAAACGTGCTGGCGTCGTGTTGGGATCCCAGAACACGTCGCGCTTCAACGTTCCATTCATGATACTTTCACCAGGTCGTAATCCATCGGCGCCGATTTCGGTAAACGTTACATCGTCCAGGTATACGTCACCAGTATCCCCCCCCATCTGAATCTGTAGTGCCGCAGTGCCGGCATCCAGTGAAGAAGCAAGAAACTCATACTGGTACTTTGCCCACGTGGCAGAGATGGTTACCTCTGTATTCAGACCATAGGAGTTGTATGGATACCCATTGTTGTAAATGATCAAACGAACCCTTCTGGTACCCTTGGTTGACGATGTCTTCATATGCAGTGATAACCTGTACTTATGCAGCCGCTGTACACTGCCCAGGGTCTGCAGAAGATTGATGGTTCCATCACTCACCGGTGTGGGTAAACGTCCGATACGTACCCGACCGGCTTGCTGGCCGCTCACCTTGTCGCTTTCCGTGTACTGCAAGATGGCTTGGCCGCCATTCGTTGTGTTAACATTCAGCGTCCATGCGGGATCGAATGGATCTTCAAAGCCACTATTTCGAATCTGTTGTACGGGATTGGTAGGTGTGATCGACCACGCACTTCGTAATGCTGCATCGTTGGCAAGCCCCTTACTAGCCAGATACTGATAGAACAAGGTATCCATCCATCGCTGATGTTGCAAACCAATCGAGCGATTACCGTTGGGATTGTTTTCAACGATATCCTTTGTGTATAGCCAGTAGGCAGTGAGCGGACTATCGTCCAGTGGCATAACGAACATCAAGCCAGGGTCATCCTTGTAAGCCAAGCCCGTGTGAGGATTCACGTGTGAAAGCAGCAGCCGAATCACATCCCGATGGATGCGCTGGATTACAGGATCAAAGATCACGGTCATCCGTGCACCAAAGCCAGTGCTATCCGGTTGGCGCACACCATCATTCGGTCGGGGTACCCATGCACTCTGAAATGAAAACCCGTATCGAATTCCTCGTTGTCGCAGCTGAAACGTGAACCAGTCGAACAGTGCCATCTGAAATGGATGCAAGCCGTTTTCTGTTGTGCTGGTCCCTTCAGCAAGAATCGATATGGGAGTGTAGTGCGGATAGTCGAATCCGGTAAACCTCACTGTGTTGATTCCCAAAGCTCGTAGTCGGCTTGCAATGGCAATGGCCGCCGCACTGTCCGGAAAACATCCTCCATACTGGATGGTTGTGCCAACCATTCGAAATGGCCTGCCATCAGGATACACAAAGTGTCCGTCCTTGACCGTAATGCGATCAGGGTCCGGGCCATCCCATGAACCCACCACCAGTCCAGTGTCCATCTCCATGTTCGGGCCCATGAAAAAGTCGTACGGATTGGTAAGGGGCTGAGCTTTCGCAAGGGCGCTTGTTAGCAGTAGTAACGTGATGAACGTTATGCGCATAGAGGGTTGTAAAGTGGACGTTGAACGCATGAAGAGAATCTCCGTAGTCGATGACCATCCGTCATTGTTGGTGCGGCTTTGGGACACAGCAACCGATGATAGACAGGACTGCAAACTCGTTCTGCAAAACCGTATTCAATCTTCTGGTAGGTTATTCAATACAAAAGCCAGAATTATGTGACCGGCTTCTGCACTGAGCGCTACACACCACAACACCCTACCTTCCAACATAAAGCAATGTGTGGGCTGCTGCCTTGCCACTTCGCAACGACAGTACATACGTGCCAACAGGTAGATGCTGTACCGTGAATCGAGCCGTACCCGAAAAAGAGTCAACAGCCACGGACATCACCACTCTGCCAACAAGGTCACAAACATCAATACCGGCATCCGCCAGAGGGTCAACGTGCACGCGAACCGCCACGTCGGCCATCGCAGGATTGGGCGAAACAGAGGTAATGCCGATATGTGCGCGCGATCCACTCGAGTCTGAAACAGAACTGGGTGTTTGGAACAGTGGTAATGCCGATGAACTGAAATCCTTGTATAGTATCTGCGACGCAAGTGACGATGGCTCCGCAAACCACTGCAGGAGTACGGAGGCGTACACGTCTCGGAAATCGTAATTCATAAGCAGATCTCCTCGTTCGTCCAGGTTCACCAAGTCCGGATCGGCACCGTACACTGCTCCATTTACCTTGGAACCGAAAACGAGAAGGGGTGCAGCCGTGCCATGGTCAGTTCCCATTGACCCATTCTCGGCCACTCGCCTGCCAAACTCACTGAACGTCATCCCAGCGATTCGATCGGCGTGACCCTGATTGGTCATGTCGGCCATGAAGGCACTCACGGCACCATCAAGTTCAGTCAGCAAGTTTGCATGAAGGCCAGCCGTTGGGTTTGTTCCGTTCGACTGGTTTGCGTGTGTGTCGAATGATCCGTTAGACAGGCTCACCAAATACACCTTACTTGTGAGCCCTCCGGAAATCAACTGCGCTACAACGCGTAATGCTGATGCTAACTCCGTTCCAGGATATTGCACACTAGATGCTGGTGCTTTGTCCGCAGCCTCCTTAACAACCTTTGCATAGACATCAGCCGATTTAGCAACGTTGCGCATGAACTCCACTTCGCGCGCGGCAGGGGTATCGCCAAGATCAGCGCTTGGTACCTCCTCGATGGCTCCACCTGCATTCACCAGGCGGTAGAACTCGTCGGGATTACGGAATGTGATACCCATTGCTCCACCGGGCCCTTGCAAACCCAGCGATAGCGAGCTTCCGATCTGCACGGCAAGTGGCTGTTCGGGCAACACCGTTGGGTAGCCTGGAGCAAGAACATCCATGTACCTCCCTACCCAGCCAGTCGTTCCGAAAACGTCCGCATCAGTAGCGGTGAGCCAGATGTCTGTACCTCTAAAGTGCGATCGATCAGGATTTGGATACGTTACCCCTTGCACAACGGCCAATTGCCCATTGGCATAGAGATCACGAAATCCAGCAAGGGCTGGGTGCCAACCAAGAGTGTCGGTCAGCTTCAGAGTCTGATTCTTGGGTATGGCAAGGTTCGGTCTGTTCGCGTAATACTGTCCGTTCTCCACAGGAATGATTGTATTCAAACCGTCATTACCGCCAGCAAGCTGTATAAGTACCAGGATGCGATCGGTGGTACCCAGCAGCGTTCCAACGGAACCATCGCCCCCTGCAAGCGCCCTAACGGCAAACCTGTCGATGAACACTGGCAACGCCGTCACTGCAAGTCCAGAGGCGCCCAGATTTCTGATGAATCGTCTGCGGTTCATGGCGTTTCCTACGTGAGTTGAAATTCTGGCATGCGCACAATGGCCTGCATGAGAAGCTTAATGCGGCTTGCAGCCGTCGGACTTTCGATGTTCCACTCATACGAAGGTGCACCGGCCATCATGATCTCTAGGAGGATGGCCTTCTGCTCCTTGTTCGTAGCAACTGGTAGCAGAAGCTTCGTCATGTTCGCAACAACCTCCTCGGCTTTGTCATGGTCCGGAAACTGTCGAACCAATGCAACGAGATCGGGCTTGATAACGTTGCCTGCAGAATCAACCAACGGATTCGACGATGCCGTTTGGCGTCCTTCAAGGAATGCTTCCGCAAATCGCTGGCGAAGTGGGAAGGTGCTACTGGTGATCCAGTTGTGGTGTCCCACCCACCCTTGAACTGTTGGTGGGTAGAACGGAATCATGGTCAGTCCTGTCATGGCGGCAATGATGATACTGGCAGCTACGGTAGGCAGACCAACCGTACTTGCTAGGCCAATCGTAACGGACATTGGATCCTTGATCAGCGCTCCCCGGATTGCTTCGTTGTAAAAGCCTTCACTGCACAGGATAGTTCGCAGCACAGGCTTAAGGTTATACTGATTGGCAACAATGAGGTCTGCCACGCTGTTCACCGACTCCTCCGACGGGTAGTACTCAACGAACGTTCGGAGAAGCTTTGCAGCAATGAATCGGGCGCATGCGGGCTGCTCAAGGGTGATGCGAATCACGTCCTTGTACTCCCAGTTCCCCGTCTGTCCAAGGATGGTCTTCTGTCCAAGGTCGGCTAGCTGACGTGTGTAGGTTGCGTTTAAACCACTTACCCGCCACCCTGTAAAGGCGCGTGAAGCCTCCACGATATCGAACTCGGTATAGTTGCCGATACCAAGCGAGAAGAGTTCGAACCACTCTCTTCCAAAGTTTTCATTTGGGTTACCTTTCACGCTCTGGTTACCATTCAGATAGATGAGCATGGCAGGATCGCCAACGATTCCTTCGCCTAGAGCCTTGAAGTTGTAACAGTTCTGACGCAAAAAGTTGCTTTGCGCCACCATCCACTGAGCCCAGTACACGGTGATGTAGTCGCTGGTAAAGTGGTTATGCCACATGGCCACCAAACGCTCACGAAAAGACGTATGCTGCAGGCAGTGCGAGATCCACCAGCTTTGCAGTTCTGGCCACAACCGCTGTGCATCCTGGAAATTGCCTGACGGTGGGTCATCAGCCCACTCCGGGGGGGGGATGGCTGGATTCAGGCTCATCAGCAGGTCTATGGCTTCGGCCGGGGTTTTACCAGCAAGACTGGACATTTGTGCCCAGGTTGGATGATAGGTGCACCGGCGTAACAGGTGAAATGCATCGCTTTGTGATAGCGGAATGGTGCGAAGCGAAAGATCCATGCGCCTTCTCCTACTGGTTTGCTGACAATAACTTACAAACGGCGTTCGAGTTACCGCTCATGGAAGTAGAGCATGCCAGGGGGCTTGGGCACGGAGGCGTCGTACCTTTGCGGTTCCTTCACACAGGATTGCATCATGACCCAATCAACAAGAGAGTGGCTTGTTTCGGCAGGACTCATCCTGGCTGCATTGCTGGTGTTCTTTGGCGATGCGCTGTTTACAGGTAAGAATTTTCTGGCCGAGGGCGACAATGTGGCCTTCTACTCGTTTATCCCCTACCTGAATGCTGCTAAGGAGACGGGCGAGTTTCCGTTATGGGTGCCCTACATCTTCAGTGGAATGCCATCACTCGCTTCCTTTCTGGCCGCAGGGGAACGCTCATGGGATGTGGTAGGGAATGCTGTTCTGTTCATTCCAAAAATCATTGGTGAAGGTACCGGCAACGACACGTGGAGACTGGTTCTGTGGTATGCCATCTACGGTTTTGGCGTGTATACGCTCATGCGATCGAAGAACACGTCACAAGGTGTGGCCCTCTTTACTGCCCTGTCGGCAGTATTCTCCACGTGGGTACTTGTTTGGATCATGATCGGGCATAGTACCAAGCCTGTGTCATTCGCCACCTTGCCCTGGATCCTGTTTGCACTGGAGCGCTTGCGCGAACGCTTATCTCTGCAGATGTTCTTTGTGCTTACGTTGGCAATGGTAACACTCGTCACGGCAACACACCCACAGATGATGTTCTACATAGGCTGTGCTGCCGCATTGTATTTGGTTACTGAATTGATAACAAGGATCATCCGCAAGGAAGGAGCCCTCGATGTCCTGAAAGCTGGTGCGGCATTGGGAGTGGCTACAATTTTGGCATTGGCAACCCATGCCGACATGTTTCTGGCATCCCGAGAGTATACTCCAAGCAGCACTCGTGGCTCTGCCCCACTGGTGCAGGCAAAGGGCACCCAGCAAGAGGATGGTGGGAACGACTATGAGTATGCCACCAACTGGAGTTTCTCACCAGAAGAAGTGATCACCTTCTTCGTTCCCAATTACTATGGATTCGGCAAGCTCAAGGTGGAGAGTGGCCGTGGAGGAAAGGAATCTGTTCAGACTCTCTACTGGGGACAGATGCCGTTTACCGATGCTGCCAACTACATGGGCATTGGTGTGCTACTACTTGGTGTGTTGGGAGCATGGTTCAATCGGCGCGATCCCTTCGTGATTTTCCTCATCGTTCTATCGGTCTTCTCGCTATTGCTATCGTTCGGCAAGAACTTCAGCGTACTGTACGACGTGTTCTTTAACTACGTGCCAGCCTTCAACAAATTCCGAGCACCTTCCATGGCTCTGCACCTGATGCAGTTTGCCATGCCTGTTCTTGCGGGGTACGGCCTTACGACAGTTCTCTCGTGGGCTGGAGACAAGCAGAGGCAAAAACTTGCTTTGGGTATTGCCGGTGTAGCGGCAGCCTTTCTCGTTATCGGTTTCGTGTACACCAACATTGCCGAGGAAGACTATCAAGCCACGGTAGCACAAACGCTGGTCGACAAGGATGCAGACGACAAGCTCACAGACCCAAAGCAGATCAGCAGTGGCTACACGCAACTTGTGTTTGATGAAATGAAGGGAGACTGGCTTGGCACGGGCTTTCTTGCATTGTGCTTTGGGGGCTTGATTCTCCTTACCGTACGCGGCTCCATCAAACCGAATGTTGCCATGTATGCCGCAATCGGAATTACCGTGATCGATCTATGGCGCGTTGCCTCGAGACCATACGAACCATCCGAGGGCTCGCCCGAGCAACGAGTGTTTCGACGTACGGAAGTGGTAGACTTCATCAAGTCAGACAAAGGGGTGTTCCGCATTGCCGACCTCACGAATAATCCAGCCAACTGGTGGGCATACCATTTCGTTGAGAACGTTCACGGCTATTCGTCTGCCAAGATTCGAGTGTACCAGGACATGTTGGACGTTGCAGCCCGTGGTCCGGGTAGTGAACCTGTCCCGGGCAATAGTGTGATCGTGAATCCCTTCCTCTGGAACCTGCTCAACGTTAAGTACATCGTTGCAAATCAGCCCGTATTCAACGGCGAACCCGCATTCCGTTCAAGCACCGGCACCTACGTATACAGCAATCCCAGCGTGCTGCCACGTGCGTGGTTTGTTGATACCGTTCGAGTCGAGAGCAATGCCCGCACAACGTTGAATCACCTTCGCGATGGCGACTTCGATGCTCGGGCTACAGCTTTTACCATGAAAGACCTCGGAGTGCCTCCCGCATCAGGAGCAATCGGCACCTCCGTGCGTGTTACACACAAAGGCAATCAGCACCTCACATTCGCATGTTCAACAGACGTGCAGCGACTGCTTGTGGTTAGCGAGGTGTTTTACAAGGAATGGCATTGTTTCGTTGATGGCAAGGAAGTACCCATTCATCGCACCAACTTCCTGCTGCGTGGTGTGGTTGTTCCTGCAGGAGAACACACCGTATCGTTCCGATTCATCAGCCCAGCCTTCCAAACAGGAAAAACTGTGAGCATAGCATCGAATGCCATCATCATTCTCATCGGGTTTGGTGCCTTTGCAATGTTGTGGCGCGGAAGGAATCGTACGCAGCAGACAGCATGACCACAGAAGAACTCATAGCACATTGCGAGTCATCGCTTGCAGAACATGGGCACATTGTGTTGGATGATGATGTTCTGCAGTCGCTATCGCAATACCACGTTGAGTTATTACAAAACCGATACGGCACTCACGAGTTACTCAGGCTTCCTTCGTATGAAATCGCATTCTTCGATTGGCTGCGTAGTGAAGATGCCGAGGTGTGGAACGATTTGTGGGCCGGCGATACCAGAGCCCCCTACCTGGTAAGTTTTGCCTACTTGCCAGCATTCACGGGTTCGCGCCGGGGTACGTTCGACATACGAGACCTCAAATCCGTAGACAACTACTACTTCGCGCCCGACATGCTTGTTGATAAGGAGAGTGCCGTATATCTGGCGGCAGTGCGCGACCGATTTGCCGGTGGACAGCCGCTCTCGGCTGCACAACTCCTTGCCCTAGAAGCAAGTACCGGTCCCGTTGATATCTGGCACCTTGCTTACCGATATAAGCTTCCAGTTTTAACGATGAAACTTGCCGTGCGGCAATTGGTCGACGACCACATCCTGGTTCATGTACCAAGTGCCGAACATTTGGCTGCCATCTTTAACGTCCGGTAGCCATGGTTGTTATGAAGTTCGGCGGAACATCCGTGCAGGATGCATCCGCCTTGAAACGAGTAGCTGAGATTGTATCTGCCCAAGCGGCTCAAAGCAGCGTTGTTGTGGTACTTAGTGCCACTGCCGGGACTACGAATGAACTGCTTGCATTGGCACAGGCCTGCGTACTGCCTTCTACCAACATCGCTGATCGGTGTGATGCTCTGCACACACGACACCGGTTGGTGATCACTGAACTCATAACAGATGAACATCATGCAAGGGCTGCCAACCAGCAACTTGATGCCACGATGCAAGTACTGCGCCGACTGTGTACGGCCATGCAGGTACTCGAGGAATGCACTCCACAATCTCTCGACGCCGTTGCCGCCATCGGTGAACGGTTAAGCACAAGCATCTTCGTTCACGCGCTCAGAGCAGTTGGGGTAACCGTGGCCGAAGTCATGGCAACAGAGCTGATCCGAACCGACAGCACCTTTCAGCGTGCCACTGTTGATATGGCAGTTACTTCCCAGCTCTGCAGAGCAGAACTCTTGCCACGACTTGCCTCGAAAACCGTTGTGGTAACGCAGGGATTTGCCGGTAGCGATGCACTGGGCAACACAACCACTCTAGGCCGCGGTGGTTCGGATGCTTCGGCAGCAATCATCGGAGCGGCAATACAGGCGGAACGCATTGAAATCTGGACGGATGTAAGCGGCGTGTACTCGGCTGACCCGCGGTTGATTGCCAGTGCTCGACCCATTCCCGAGCTCACGTTTGGTGAGGTTCGAGAACTGGCATTGTACGGGGCAAAGGTGATCCATCCCGACACCATCATCCCTGCCGTTGAAGCCAACATCCCAGTGGTGATCCGTAACACATTCGCACCAAGTGACGTGGGCACCACAATTCGTACTCACAGCACGAACCATGCCGACGTCCACGCCGTCTCCCTCATGCGTCCATGCATCATGCTCTCAGGGCCAAGAGCTGATGTTCGAAACGTGCTCGCGCATGATGCGATGATGCAACAGCTACTGCTTAGTGCATCGTCGGTAGAACATGCGATGGCGGTGTTGTTTACTCCCACGAGAGAAATTGGTACCGACGTTCGGGTT
This sequence comes from uncultured Hyphomicrobiales bacterium, assembly GCA_964620125.1. GTDB lineage: Bacteria > Bacteroidota > Ignavibacteria > Kapaibacteriales > Kapaibacteriaceae > OLB6. The sequence goes on along the minus strand of CAZUGQ010000011.1, from coordinate 67,089 downwards.
GCTACCGTCGAGTTGAACCTCGAGCTACAGAACGTTGGTGTGATAGTGCTTATCGGCTCTGCAGTTCAGGAGATGTCAACTCTTCACAAGATCACACTGGCACTCAAGCAGCACGCTCCACTAGCTACACTGCATGGCGTGAGTCCGCATAGCCTGTTTGTTGTTGCTCCACTTGAAAATGCTACAGCATGCCTAACAGCACTGCATGAGCTCACTCACTAGTCGTCATCCTCATCGTCAGCGTCAGCGTTCTGCCGTAGTAGCTCTCTGATGGGTTCGATATGCCGAAGAAATAGCAGCACACACATGCCGGCCACAAACAGTCGAACCAGGGTGGTATCGTGCACGGCGAACACGGTAATGCGTTCAATAACAAGCTGAGGTACACTGAAGGCAATGAAGAACGTGGCAATGATCGCAGTCATGCATGCCACGTGAATGTTGCGCCGAATGATGAAGTACCCAACCAGATACATCGTTCCCCACGTTACAACGAAGGCTGGAAAACACACCACACCCACTCCCAGCGCAGTGGCTAGCCCCCTGCCTCCCTTCCACTTGAGAAGTATGTTGTAATTGTGACCAAGAATTACACCTATGCCCGCGCACACCAAGGCTTCATACCAGTGCGGATGAAGAGCGTGAGCAAGGAGAACTGCGGCTGAACCTTTTGCCACGTCCAACATTCCGGCCAACACAGCCGGCGCAATCTTACCAGTTACATCATAGAGGTTTCGAGCACCCAGGTTGCCGCTACCCATGCCAGATAAATCCAATCCGGTGGCAATGCGATGCACGAGCCACGCTGCATTAAGCAGCCCCAGCGCGTAACCCAGTAAGACCATAAGCAGGAGAATGGGATTCATCGAGCACGCAATAGACGGAGTTGCAGGAGAGAAAAGCCAAGAATGATCAGGAACACAATCCAAGCCAATGCAGAAGCAAGTCCCATGGTGTCACTTTGTTCAAAAGCATGCTGATACACACTGTAGACAAGAGTAGTTGTCGCACCAAGAGGTCCACCCTTGGTCATCACATACACTTCAACAAAAATCTGGAAGCTCTTGATGGTGTTGATAACGAGTACGAACACCAACGTTGGTCTGATCATCGGCAATGTAATCTTCCAGAACTGTTGCCAAGCCGAAGCGCCACTTAGGGTTGCGTACTCATACAGGTCGCGCGGAACGGCCTCCATTGCCGCAAGGAACAGAACCATATAGTAACCAACACTCATCCAAACGTCCATTGCCATAATGGCTGGCAGGGCTGTTTGCTGCGTTAGCAACCATCCGTGTTCAGGAAAGGGAAGATTGGCAAGGGCAAGTAAGGCATTTACGTAGCCGTCACGAGCGTACAGGTTGGTGAAGATGAGCGAGATCACAACGAGCGACGTAACCGAAGGCAGAAAGAAGCTGGCGCGCAGCAGATCAGCAAATCGTGCTGTACGCGAACGCACAGCACTTGCCAATAGGAGAGCTAACGCCGTTGTAATAGGTACTGTACCTACAGTAAACACTAACGTGTTCTGCAGCGCTTGCCAGAATGCTTCACTGTTCAGCACTCGATGATAATTGGAAAGTCCCGCCCAACTCATGGTGTTCGTAAGTGTCTGATAGTCCATCAAGCTCAATACAAAGGCGTAGCCAAGTGGATACACCCAGAACACCACCAGAGTTATCACCCATGGTATGAGAAGTACAGTGTGATGGAGGGAACGCGACGTCATTGCAACGATCGAACCAGATCTCGAAGCGAGGTATACAGCAGCTCCAAGGGCAGTCCCACCACAGTATAATAGCAACCGTTCACCTTGCTCACGAACACAGCGCCGAAGTCATCCTGTATTCCGTATGCTCCGGCCTTGTCAAGCGGGGAACCACCGCGCACATAGGCTTCGATTTCATCGTCTTCGAGCTCGCGAAACGTTACTTCGGTAGCGCGAGCTTGTGTTGTTTCGTACGCAACACCATTGATGTAAGCAGATAGTGCTAATCCAGTGTGTACAACATGCGTCTTACCACTAAGCTCACGAAGCATCTGTTGTGCATGGACCGCGTCAGTCGGCTTGTTCAGAACGGTTTGCCCAAAGACAACAGTGGTATCGGAGCCGATCACAATCTTTTCTCCAGGCATCAATTCCGCCCCTCTCCGAGCCTTCAACATGGCCAATGTGGTTACATAGGTGTGGAAGGGTGCTTGTGGCACTACGGCGTCTTCATCAACTTCCGGGACAACCACATCGAACACAAATCCCAAATCGCGTAGGAGACGTTGTCTGCGAGGAGACTGCGAGGCGAGTACCAATGGTACAGGTAGGTGCAGAAGAGAGTTGAGCGATGTCATGCGTTGCAAGGGCTGGTATCGTTGGCAGTGGCGTGCTTGTTTGCGAGATTACTCAACAAACAGAAGAAAGCGGCACGTTGAAATGAGCCACGTTCTGCATTCAATCTACGCCACCCTTCGCAGTACACCCGTATGCGACGTTGGTGATAGGCGAGTGCCATCGCACGCACCGCCTTCTCGCCCCACTATGGTTGGCAGAACAAGGGTTACGCATCCATCAATTCGCACCCTGCATCACGTAACGGTTTACCGAACGTTTGCGTTGTCGACTCGGTGTCATCCTACCGAAGTGCCTTTTCGATGGCTTCAACAACTGCCGGGTCGTCAGGTCGGGTTCGATAATTAAAGCGGGCGATGATATGCCCGTTACGGTCAATAAGAAACTTCTCAAAATTCCAGGGTATCTCTCCAGCAAATTCTTTCTTACCGTCACCACTGGTTAGCCATGCGTACAGCGGATGTTTGTTGGCCCCTTTAACGGAAATCTTGCTGAACAGCGGAAAGCTCACCCCATAGGTTGCCGTGCAAAACTGCTTGATCTCCTGATTCGTACCGGGTTCCTGTTCACCAAAGTCGTTCGCAGGAAATGCAAGAACAGTGAAGCCCTTTGCTTTGTATTTCTGGTACAACTGCTCCAGATATTCATAGTGGTAGGTGTAACCACACATGGAGGCTACATTCACAACCAGTGCCACCTTTCCTTCGAAATCCGACAGGTTTGTGGTTTTACCGTCTACGTCGGCAAGTGAAAAGTTGTGTAGTGTTGGCGTGGGGAACATCATGGCTAGGATCAAGATAGAAGCGGTGACAAAGGAGTGCATGGTTTCAGTAGGTTACAATTGGTTTGTTGAGTACACCACAGAGATCAGCCACTCAAGGTAAGAGATGCTGAAGGTGAAGGTCGGCCAGCAACAACGAATACCAGAGGCGGTTTGGCCACGTGATTGATAAACTGCGATTCAACAACAGTAAACGCGTCCTGCGACCAGGAGGTTAACAACTCACGCACCGCTAAAAGTTCATGCTCACCCTCGGAGTGGCGATAACAGACAACCGTAATGAGTCCGTCCGGTGCAAGAATATCTCGCGCTTGCTCAAGCCCCTTAACAGTTGTTTCAACCGTGGTGGTAACGTTTTTATCGCCGCCGGGTAGATAGCCAAGATTGAATGTGATTGCGCGGACTGCTTTGTGATGGTGCGGCTCCACGATGGAGGCCATCGTTTCATGGCCTTGTAGGTGCAGGCGAACATCGGACTGCAAGCCCGTTATTCGGGAACGGGTAACCTCTATCGCTACTGGCTGCACATCAAAGCCGTACACAACGCCTGAGGCACCTACCAGTTCTGCCATAAACGTTGTATCCCAGCCATTGCCAATGGTGGCATCAACTGCCACGTCGGATGGCTTGAGGTGAGCGGCAAGGAGATAGTGAACGTATCGAACGGCACTGTCGAAGGTCATGGTTTCCACCAGCGTTGCGTTGAAACTTCAGGATCTAGCGGTAATCCATCCACCAGATGATCTGCAAGTTGCAACGCAGCCCACGGAGCCCACAATGCCCCTTTCGATCCGAGTCCGTTAAGGATTATGTGCGAAGGATGCTCCGGGTGCCGTCCGATGACTGGTCGCTTGCTTTGCATAGCCGGACGGATTGCCGCGCGATGCCCTGTTACCACCATTTCCCGATCCAGCAGAATTTGTGCCGTTTCAACGAGATGCTCTCGTGCAGCCTGTGTTGGTTGTGGTGTAAGATCGTCCCAATCGTGAGTAGAACCGATACGCACATTCTGCATGCCTTTGGAAGGGGGCTGACCACTCGCTGGAATGATCCAGATGCTGCGTAGGTACACTGCCGTAAGTGCAGGGCCTCCAATCTGCGCATCAATGATTTCGCCTTTCACGGGCTGGAAGGGCAACCAACTCCACAGCGCATGGTGCGAAGCTTCCCAGCCATTGCACCATACAACGGTTTCCAGTTCACCAGGATTGAGTTGTTCAACCGTACCCGGCTCGACTCTGATCCCGTCGAGTGCTTCCAGAACCATAAGCGTTGCAGCCGTGTCAACAACGGCACCTAGGTACTCCACACCCCCGAATGGCAGCGGCACACCGTCAATACTTCCTTGCTCAAGTGGTTGCCATTTCACGCCAACCCCTCGATCAGCAGCCAGCCGCCAGAGCCGTTCGTCATCTGGTGTTCGGAAGATCCGACGTATGGGCCTCTCGACCAGGAGCTTTACACCCGTTAGGCGTTCCAGTTCCTGGTAAGCCATGGTTGCATGCGGAAGCAGGATGTTGCTTCGCCATGAAGAACGCGGACGCGTTCCGGTGGTAGGATTGATAAGACCTGCCGCAATGCGCGATGCGGAATCAGGAGTTCCGTTATCTATAATGTGAACGGTTACGCCTCGGCCGAGCAATTCATGGGCAAGCCATGCGCCGGCCAGTCCTCTGCCAACAATGGTTACGTTCACGCCCCACCGTGAATGTTGTATGAAGATGCAGGCAGCGAACTGCCTACCTTACTGCTTGAACACGCTGTCGAAATTTTGCTGCAACTGCAAACACAACTCGCCTACATCTACCCCACGTAGCGTGGCCGCTCTGTTGTACAACTGCTTAATGGTAAACTCCGTTTGATGACCGGTTTCGAGAAACATCTTGTGTATGGAAACAGACTTTACCGACTCGGCGGCAGGACTGTTGTCCGCCATAATGTCGGCACCAAAGGATACGTACAAACCAGCGTCGGTAACGCGATCCAACGTATCCGGACCTTTGTTAAACGCATGCATCACCCACGGTTGTTCCACCTGAAGTTCGCGGTGCAGCGTTACCACGTCGGCATGTGCTCGCACACAATGCACAATCATTGGTTTGCAAAGGAGTTCGCTAAAGGAAATCTGATCCTCGAACACACGCATCTGATCAACCCAACCAACGGGGATGGCTCTGTCGAGTCCGCATTCACCAACAGCAATCACGGTTGACTCGTGAGCAAGGTCGCGTGCGATGAAGAGCACATCGTCTACATCATCGTCGATGGATTTCGGGTGAACGCCAACACAGCACGGAAGATCATCTTCGAGATCTTCCGTTGATGCGTCAACATTGATGCTTAGAATGGTCTGAACATCTGGGTCGTCAGACCGTTTGTGTGCAAGAATATCGAGGTACGTCATGCCAGGTATTGCGCGGCGTAGGTTCAGCCAAAGATACGAGAGCACTCTTCACAACAAAGGCCCGATCGCTTTCGGGACCGGGCCTTCGTTTGATTGCATCGCCAGATTGGCACCACTTGCCGTTGGTAACGGTATGGTGCGCACTGGTTTTTAGTACATGTCCATTCCGCCGCCATGATGTCCGGCCGGAGCAGCTTCCTTCTCCGGAATCTCTACGATCGTGGCTTCGGTGGTGATGAGAAGCGAAGCAACGGAGGCAGCATTTTCAAGCGCAACGCGCGACACCTTTGTGGGGTCAATCACACCTGCCTCGAAAAGATCTTCGTACACTTCCGTGTAAGCATTAAATCCAAATGCTCCGGACCCTTCGCGGATCTTGTTCACAACAACGGATGGTTCAATACCGGCGTTGGAAAGGATCTGGCGGATTGGCTCCTCGATGGCCCTGCGGATGATGTTCACACCCGTGCGCTGGTCTTCGTTCTCCACCTGCACATTGTCCAAACGGTCAATGGTTCGCAGGTATGCAACGCCACCGCCAGGTACGATGCCTTCTTCGACTGCAGCACGCGTGGCATGCAAGGCATCTTCAACACGGGCCTTTTTCTCTTTCATTTCCACTTCTGTGGCTGCACCGATCTTCAGAACAGCAACGCCTCCACTGAGCTTGGCCAGGCGCTCTTGAAGCTTTTCACGGTCGTAATCGCTGGTGGTCTTTTCAATCTGCGCCTTGATTTCGTTTACGCGCTTCTTGATCTCATCCGACGAGCCGGCACCCTCTACGATGGTCGTGTTGTCTTTGTCGATAGTCACTCGCTTGGCCGTGCCAAGTTGCGAGATATTGGCAGAGTCCAGCTTAAAGCCCTTCTCTTCGCTGATCACCATGCCACCAGTTAGGATGGCGATGTCTTCAAGCATTGCCTTGCGACGATCGCCAAAGCCTGGTGCCTTGACGGCTGCAACCTTAAGGGTGCCACGCAGACGGTTGACGACCAAGGTTGCAAGGGCTTCACCTTCGATGTCCTCGGCAATAATGAGAAGCGACCGACCAGCTTGAGCGGTCTTCTCAAGGATTGGGAGAAGATCCTTGATCGCGCCAACCTTCTTGTCGTGGATCAGGATGTATGGGTTCTCGAGAACACACTCCATCGTGTCTGGATCAGTAACGAAGTATGGTGAGAGGTATCCACGATCAAACTGCATACCTTCCACAACATCCACGCTGGTGTCTGTGCCCTTGGCTTCTTCAACCGTGATAACGCCGTCCTTGCCAACCTTATCCATGGCATCGGCAATGAGATTGCCAATGGTGGAGTCATTGTTTGCCGATATAGTGCCGACCTGAGCGATTTCCTTCTTTCCTGTTACCGTTCTGCTTAGTTCCTGCAAACCCAGATGCACTTCCTTCACGGCAAGGTCAATACCACGCTTCAGGTCCATCGGATTGGCACCTGCCGTTACGTTCTTCAAACCTTCACGCACGATGGCCTGTGCCAGCACGGTTGCTGTTGTGGTTCCGTCACCAGCAATGTCGCTGGTCTTAGAAGCCACTTCACGAACCATGGCTGCGCCCAGGTTCTCCATGGAGTCTTCCAGTTCGATCTCCTTTGCAACCGTTACGCCGTCCTTGGTCACAGTAGGTGCACCGAACTTCTTGTCAATGACCACGTTGCGTCCCTTTGGTCCAAGGGTAACCTTTACGGCATCAGCCAGTTGATCCACGCCACGCTTCAGAGCGGAGCGTGCGTCCACATCGAATGAAATTTTCTTGCTAGCCATGATTTCTCCTAAATAGTGTTTGCTTGATGAAAGGGGGGCTTTGATTACTTGATCACTGCGAATACATCCGATTCGCGCATGATGAGCAGATCTTCACCGTCAACCGAAACCTCGGTACCGCTGTACTTGCCATACAGAACCTTGTCGCCAACCTTCAGCGCCATTGGAATCACCTTACCATCCTCGGCAATCTTGCCGGAACCGATGGCGAGAATCTCACCCTGCATGGGCTTTTCCTTGGCTGTGTCGGGAATAATAATGCCACCCTTGGTGGTTTCTTCCGGTGTGGCTGGCTTCACGATCACACGATCGTGCAATGGTGCTAGGTTCATAATTGGACTCCGAATGTGATGATTGAGGAAAACGGGTCGCATTGACGAATTTGCTAGCACTCTTCGTGTTTGAGTGCTAACGGAGGAGCGCAAAAGTAGCTAGTGGCGAGTTCGCGGTCAAGTGATGGACAGGAAATCTGCCTGCTTACAGGTCGGGTGAGTGAACTCAGCCTACTAGACTACAGGATCACGCCGAACAATGCGTCGATCACCAGGATGCCTGCTGCGGAAATGGTGAATGCTCTCACGGTACTTTTGCCCACACCTTCCGCTCCGCCGTCTGTGTGAAAACCAACGTGCACACCGATGAGCGCCGTAAACCCGCCAAATACAAACGACTTCCAGATCCCCGTCATAATCTCGTCGGTGCTAAAGAACTGCTGAACGGAGGTGAAAAAGGTAGAAGCGTTGAAGTCGAACTTCACATACGTGAGCAGGAATGCGCCTACGAGAGCAACAACGTTGGAAAACACGGCCAGCACTGGCATCATGGTCAGGGCTGCAACGGCACGGGGCATGGCTAAATACCGATTCTTGTCGATAGCCATCATCTCCAAGGCATCGATCTGCTCGCTTACCTGCATGGTCCCTATCTGAGCTGCTATGGAGCCCCCAACACGGCCGGCAATCACCAAAGCCGTGAGCACAGGGGTTAACTCGGTGAACACCACGGTGGCGATGGATCCACCGATAAATGGACGAGCTATTGCAATCAGATTAAACTTCGCGAAAAGGTTCGTGGCTTGGAGTGCGGCAATGGCTCCGGTAAAGGAGCCTACAAGCAGCACAAGTGGAAGCGACTCAGCCCCAACAATGCGCATCTGGTCGAAGACCAGAGCTCGATCCTTGAAAACCCTGCCACCATAACGCAGTGTGGATACCAGCAGCGTTACCACCTGGCCCACCTCCGTCAGGATGTTCAACGTAACACGGCCGACGCCTGCGATAATCTTCGTAACCATCTGATTCGCAATCTACGACCGTCATTGCCCCCCAAATAGTACTGCGCCCGCCGAAGGGAGGTATCGGCAGGCGCAGTAATTGAGGTAGGATGGGTTTTCGGGTTAGCCGCGTGTGCCAACTGGCGGGTTGCCGTTGCGGTGGTTTAGATAGCGTTGTAAAATCGCCATCTGTTCTTCGTTTAGGATACTGGCAAGGGAGCGGAGGAATTCTTCGTCGCAGGCCTTGATCATCTCGCGAATCCGAGTAAACACTTCGCTATTCTTCAGTGCTGCACGTGCCCGAGCGTTGATGGCGCGAATAGCCTCGACTGCTTCCTCTCGCGTGATCTCTCCTGCTTCTAGCTTTGCCAGCACCTCCGCACGGGCTGCCTTGGCTTCCTCGATGATTGTGCTGGCATACTCACGAAGAAGCTGCATGGCCTCTGATACGCAAGCCTTATGTGTTTCAAGGAAACCAGCCACCTGCTCACGTTGCTCAGCTGTGAGATCCAATGCTGCCAACAGGCGTGCAAAAGGATGCGGAACCTTTGCATCACGAACATTGGGTTTCACACTGTCAGATGGGTGCGGTTTTACGCGAACTGCATTCTCGATGGAAGCATCTTCGAATTCAACAGGCATCGCAACAAGGTCGGCTGTTGTGGTTGTTGCGTCCACATACAATGCGGAACCATTGTCCTCTGGTTCTGTTGTTGCAACATCGCTGCAACTCGTGAGCACCAGAACCGCCATAGCGGTTGCTACTGCCGCGAAGAGAAAACGTGCGTCTTTCATGATAAGCCTCTTGAGTTGTTGGTGTCGTTCTAACGATCTGTCGGCCGGACATGTGCAACAATCCAGACCCCGATACTAGGTTACAGCTTGTGAGCTTTCTTGTGTGCATCATCCTTATGTGCCTCGTGTGCGTCGATGGCACGCTCATGGCGCAAACCCCACGCGAAGCATGTGCGTTGCTGAACATTGACCTGCTTTCACCATCGCAAACTCGCATTCACTGGGATGCACCCCCGAACGCAGAGCCCGCCATTGTGCGGGTGCGATACATGGGCGATGTGGAGTGGCGGCTTTCACAAACGGTGCACGGCCCTCCCTGGTTTGTTGATCTTTCGGATACTCACTCACTTGAGGTTGAAGTGCAACATCGGTGGATCGTGAGTAGTGTGCCCATACTAGCCAGCGGATACGTGGCGATTCATAGAACAGTGGATGTAGCAGCGGCACTGCAGTCGGAGCGCATGCTCGTGATTATTGATTCGGAAGCATACACCGCGCTGCGCACAGTACTCGACAGATACGTTGCTACCCTGATCGACGATGGATGGGTGGTTGACCTTGCCCACATTCCACCCTCTGCATCACCACCAGAAGTGAAGTCAGTAGTGATGGACCACCTCTCACCGCATGGAAACAGAGGAAAGCTCACGCATCTGCTTCTCCTTGGTGATGTGCCATACGCAACATCCGGTGGTTTTTCTGTTGAAGGTGCCTACCCGAATCCCGACTTCCATAAAGAACACGGCGGTGCGTGGGCATCGGATGCCTACTATGCAGACGTAGAGACCAGTCCTGGCGTTGATGCTGAATATCAATGGACGGACTACAGCGTTTCTCTTTCCGATCCGGAGTTTGCTCAAAGAGAGCAGAACAGGAATGAACCTAACGATGGGAAGTTCGACAACTCCATGATCCCCACAGATGTTGAACTCTGTGTAGGGCGTGTTGACATGCGCGACCTTCAGGCGTTTGGTACGTCGGTTACTAACCGAAGCCGAGAGCTGGAGTTGCTGCGAACGTACCTGGAACGCAACGTTGCCTACCGCACAGGTACCATCATGCCGCCGCTCAGAGCCCTGATTGATGACAATTTTGGATTGTTCTCCCGTGTGCAGCAAGACGTTCGCATCACCGAAGCTTTTGCTGCATCAGCCTGGCGTTCATTTTCACCGATAGTTGGAACGGATAACATTGTGCTGGGTGACTGGGTACCAGATAACACACAAAACCGACCAACGCTTACCAACTACCCCGCCCTACTATCCTATGCCTGTGGTGGGGGGGGATATGAGCATTGCAGTTATGTGGCTACTACTACAGAGTTAGCCACTCTGCCCGGCTATTCTGTTATCAACTTTCTGTTCGGTAGTTACTTCGGTGATGTGGCCAGTTCCAACAACATCATGCGAGCCGTACTTGCTCGCGAAGGGTGGTCGCTCACCGTTGGATGGTCTGGAAGACCACACTGGTTCATTCACTCCCTGGCTGCAGGTGCCACCATCGGTCAGGCAGCACGTTTGTCCGCAAACAACGGCGTGGACTATGTAGGGGCAACGTACATCGATCAGGCATCTGGCCAGGGTGGAATCTACCCGCTGGGGCACCGTGGTATCCACGTAATGTTATTGGGCGACCCGACGATTCGTTTACAGGGTCCAATCATGAACGGTGATCTCTTCCTTTCACGCCAATCTGGTACAACACTCACGCTACAATGGAATCCAGCAATAGTTCACGAAGGAAAGGGGCTCGATGATGTTGCCTACATAATTGAAGTAGGCGATGCCTCGGATCTCTTTCGAACGGTGCTCGTTACGGCCGATACCTCGGCTGTAATACCGTATCCGGCAGAGTCGTTGGTACGCGTTCGACCGCTGTATACAGCTATCCGCCGCCCAAGCCCCCTACCAGGCCATGGTATCACGGCACCGGTGCCTATAGGAATTACAAGTGTGCGAGAACATGATGAGTCTGTCTCGTACTTGTACTTTGATCTGCTCGGACGCCTGGTTGGGCAAACAGATTCACTCCTCCCACATGGACTCTGGTTAGCACAACCGACTGATGGAAAGGGGCTTGGGCACCTGGTCTGGAAATGATTCTGTATCATAATGGCTTCTGGCAAGTCAATGCTGCCTCACATATCGAGAAACTCCCCATGTTCAGATTATCCCTTCTTCTTATTGCTAGCCTTCTCACTGCGGTCACCATCGATGCCCAGGTTTTGTCCGGAAGGGATGCGTACATCGTTCGCACGTCAGAACGCACCTTGTCAAATAGTACACGCCTTCCAGCGAGTGCATTGGTTGTAACCCGCCCCGAGGCAGGCACCTATGCACAAGGCATGATAGTGGTAAAGACCCGTGCCACTCATGGAGTTCTTCGTGAGGACAAGGCTCTTGGAACGAGTCCGCTGAACATCGCATTGGCCTCTATCGACGTTGCCGCTATCACCAGCACCTTTCCGGAAACCGCAAACGCGGAAAACGCAGCACTAGCCTCGGAAATCGGCTTGGACAGGATGTACACCATTCGATACAACGATGGCATGGATCCGTTTGACGTATGTAAGCGATTGATGGAATCACCCGATGTTGAGTATGCCGTTCCTATGGAGATCTTCAAGCCCAACTTCATCCCGAATGACCCTGATTATGCCACAAAACAGCCATGGCTAAAGACACTCAAAATGGAAGAAGCCTGGGAGGTGAGCAAGGGCTCGAAAGATGTTTTGATAGCCATCATCGACAGTGGAACGGACTGGTCTCACGAAGACCTTGCAGCGCAGATCTTCAACAACACTGCCGAGGTTCCGAACAATGGAGTTGATGATGACAAGAATGGATTTGTGGACGACATACGCGGCTGGGACTTCGTTGGTAACGTAAGCTTGCAGGACGTTCAGTATGGAGTACTAAAGCCCGATAATGATCCCAAGGTTTCGTACCCAACCATCAACCAAGTAAACGGCCATGGCACCATCGTGGCTGGGTGTGCCGCCGCACAAACCAATAATGCAAAGGGTATTGCCAGCCCGGCATTCAATTGCAGCATACTGCCTATCAAGGTTGGCTCTGATAACCCCAACATTGGCGGACTCCTGGCCGGCTATGAAGCCATCAAGTATGCGGCCGACATGGGTGCTGATGTAATCAATTGCTCGTGGGGCGGAACTACTGCAAATCCACAGGGACAGGACATCATCAACTATGCCCGGGCAAAAGGGGCTGTGGTTGTGTGTGCTTCTGGAAATAGTGGTCTTTTCACCGAGACTACTCCTCACTATCCAAGCTCATTCGATGGAGTCCTCTCTGTTGGATCAAGCAACAACTCCGATCAAGCCAGTGACTTCTCCAATTACGGATATGATGTAACCACGTACGCTCCTGGCGAAGACATTTACAGCACCTTTCCTGGCAACAAATACCAGGCATCCACAGGTACGTCGTTCTCTTGCCCTCTCGTTGCTGGTATATGTGCCCTGATCAAGGCTAAACATCCTGATTGGACGCCCGACATGATCATCCAACAGATTCGATCAACTAGCGATGCACTTAACGGAGTACCATCTGCAAACCGTCCATTGTACTTCGGCCGGGCAAACGCAAACACGGCAATCCGCTACAACAACAGCTTTAGCAGTGGCGACCGAGTGCCTGGTATTGCCGTGAGCTCAGTACAGGTTGGTGGAATTGGTCTGATCACCAGTTACGACCCAACGACCGTTTCAATAGACCTCAAGAATCTTCTTGGCGATGCTACAAACGTGAACATCAGCGTGACGAACATCGGCACTGGCGTGCTTCTCGCAAGTGGCAGCCAAGCAGCGATACCCGTGATGCTGCATGACGACTCGGCGCGCATGGAACTTGTTGTACAGCTGCAGCCCTTATTTCCATGGTACGAAACCAGCCTGAAGTTGCTTGTTACCATTACAAGCGGAGCCTATCTCAACTATGCAATAGTGAAGGTTCCCGTCAAGCTACCATCCAAGAACACCCACGATTATGCTGGCCCTAATGAATACATGACCTATGATTTAGTTGACCTTACCTCGGATGGTACATTATGGGTAACCGCTCGATTCTTCGGTCAGAATGCCTTAATCACTGGCAGTGCGGTAGGAAGCAGCACACTCGTTACCAGTCCACTACTGCCTACGGCCATTCGAGCACTGTCTAGCAAGAACGTCCTTGTTGGAGGTCTTGACGCTAATAAGGCAACCATTGCCTACACGCGCAATGCGCAGAGCTGGACGAAGGTCGACGTAAGCAGTAGCATGGCAACCGTTGCTGGAATCTGCATGTTCGACGCCACAAACGGCGTCTCAGTTGGGAATCCTGTTGGAGGGAAGTTGGGTATTGCACGTACCACCGATGGCGGTGCCACGTGGTTCAAGGCAACCAACGCACTTGCTGCCAACTCGGGCGAGACCGTGATTCCAGGAACCGCCTGCAACACCAGCAATGGAATATGGTTCGCCACATCATCTCGCCGCATTGTTTATTCCAAGGACAAAGGAGCCACGTGGTCAAGCACGGTGTTCCTAGTAAACAATGCCAGCATTACCTCGTTAGCAATGGCTGATGATGAAAATGGTGCCCTCCTCTACAAATTCGGTGGCAAAACCTTGGTTGCATCAAGCAGGAACAACGGCCCGTGGACGGCGAACACCTTTGATCCAACAACACTCGGCATCACTGCCGTTGCCCTGGCAAGTCCTGGCAAGCACCTGGTGATGGTGGGATCAAACAGCGAGGTGTTCGGATCGGATGATGCCGGTGCTAACTGGCAGGTTATTCTTTCCAAGCCTGCTGGCGTAACGGCAAGGGCCGTGGCAAGAACATCGACAACCTCTGTACTTGCTACCGTTGGCGAAGGGATTGGCATTCTATCCTATCGATATTCGGGACCGAATGGCACGCGCATCCTTTCCGCTGCCACTGACTCAGTCGACTTTGGAACGGTTGCAAGTGGCCAGAACAGGCTTAGAACTGTTCAATTGACGAGTACCGGCGAAAGCACCGTGGCGATTGACTCAGTGGTGGTTAAGCCCTTAGGTGGAACGCCGCCAGACGCCTTCGTCCTTACGCGAGTACCAGAACTAATTGACCCGGGAACATCCGAGAACGTTAGCGTCCGCATCTATGCCACTGACACCGGTGCGTACAACGCAACTATACACGTGTACTCTAATGCACAGGGAGACCCCATTCAGGTCCATCTTTCTGCAGTCGTACGAGCAGCAACGTCAGTTGCCGAGCAGGACGTGCTGACCTCGATTGCTCTCTACCCCAACCCCGCCGAGTCCGAAGCCCACCTGCAGTTACCGACGCCTGCCCATGTGTCTGTTGTTGACGTTGTGGGCGCCACCGTGTACGTAGCCGGTTACGTACAGGCTGGCACCACCATGTTATCTATTCGGGACCTCCCGCAAGGAGCATACCGCGTTGTTATCGAAGGTGACGCTTACCGCGCCACCTTACCCCTGGTCATTGCTCGATAACGTTAACTGAACGACGACCGCGACATGTCAACGCCACCTTGCAGGTGGCGTTTTCTTCTCGATCGTAGCCACACGTACAGGATGTATCCCGCACCTCCTACGAGTAGGAGTACAAAGAAGAATTGTCCCCACTGAAACGTGCCCGGATATACGCTAGTAGTACCATCGGGATTAGCTACTGTGTACGGTCTCGAGTAGTAGAACGCCGGGTGGAATGGCATGCTGAAGTACCACGGAATCGATCCCATTAGGTAACCCATCATAAAGCTATCGCCGAGTCCGCCGTACCGGTGAACAACGTAGTTCTGTGCACCGTTTGCAGTAGGCACTCGTGCAGTTTCAACCCTGCGAGGTGTTCCGTATCTGCTGGTGTACTCCTGACTGCTGTTTAGCCGCGACCCACCAAACGAATTCGGCCGACTGGAAACGGGTGCTCCCGTTGGTGAGGTGCTTCGGGCCCTTGGTGCAGAGTAGTTGCGTGGTGTGGTGGTTGGCGATGTCGACGGTGAACGGCGGGTGCCGCCGAACGATCCGCCTGGACTCGACCGTGGTGCAGAGCGAGGCGCGGAATACGACCTACCAGATGACCGACTTCCGCCAAATGATCCGCCACCACGGCTTCGTTGTGCAAACGCGTCGAATGGAACGGTCATGAAAATGATCGCGCCAATGAGTATCGCAGTGGAAAGGGGCTTTGCAATGTTCATTTCAAAACACTTTCTCTCGAGTTAGTTGTCCGTCTTCTTCACGGTAGGTGATTTCTGCTGTAAACTCCACCTCTGGCGGTGCCTTTATGTGAACATAGAGGCTTACGATACCTCCCTGTGCTACTCCGTCCAACGCCACGATGGTGTTCTCCAGAGATCCGTCACTGTCGATGGTTAACAATCGGAGTGATTGGGCCTCCTCCTCCGTAAAAGACGGTTCACCCGTCGCTACGTTGTCCAGGTATTCTTCCAGTACGTTTCTAGTGTACATCTCACCGTCGGCCCCTTTGTACTGGAGGATGGCATCGAACGTACCATTTTCATCCATATTCAGGAGTAACTCGCGAACACCGCGAAGCTGCTCACCATTGTAATAGACGGCCGTTGTTTCGAGCAGGCCGTTGCTCTCGATACTAAGTTCTGGCATAGCGGAAAACTACAACGTTCGGCACGTGCGTGTGTTGCGCTATCTTCACGCACATTTTCACTGAGGTGTTCATGGCTGCAGAAGATCCGGGAGTGTTCTTCAATCCGGGAAACCCCTACGAACGTCCGTCCTTCACGCTTGGCATCGAGGAAGAGTACATGGTACTCGACCCGCAAACCTTCAACCTGCGTTCACATGTGAACCTGGAGTTGATCAGCAAGGGTCGAGTTCTCCTCCATGAGCATATCAAGCCGGAGATGCATGGGTCAATGCTGGAAATCGGAACCGCTGTGTGCCGGGATATCAAGGAGGCCCGATTCGAGGTTACAAAGATTCGCAGCATTGTTCATCACCTGGCCAAACAGAACGGCCTGCTCATCGGTGCGGCATCCACACACCCATTTGCCCATTGGGAGGATCAGGACATTTATCCGGATGACAGATATCAGATCATCCTCGAAGACATGCAGCTGCTGGCGCGCTCCCTGCTAATCTTCGGCATGCACATTCACATCGGCATCGAAAGCCGCGAGGTACAGATACAGCTCATGAACGAGATGCGCTACTTCATGCCGCACGTGTTGGCCATCTCCACAAACAGTCCGTTCTGGGAAGGAGCGGATACTGGGCTAAAGAGCTTCCGATCGAAGATCTTTGAACGATTCCCCCGCACGGCCTTGCCCGACTTGTTTTCCGATTGGAGTGAGTACCAACACTATGTTAACCTTCTGGTAAAGACGGGTTCGATAGATAATGCCAAGAAAATCTGGTGGGACATTCGGCCACACCCGTTCTTTCCTACCCTCGAAGTGCGTATCTGCGACCTACCCATGCGTATCGAGGAAACAATAGCAATTGCCGCACTCTGTCAGGCCATCGCCGCCAAGCTGTACTCCCTGTACCAGCGCAACCTCTCCTTCCGGCAATACCGCCGATCACTCCTCATGGAAAACAAGTGGCGCGCCGTTCGATATGGCCTCGACGGAAAACTTATTGACTGGGGTCGGCAAGTTGAGCTCCCTGCCCGCGATCTCATTCGCGAGCTGCTAGAATTTGTTGATGATGTTGTGGACGATCTTGGATCCCGCGCAGAAATCGAGTACATCAACACGATCCTTGAGAATGGTAGCGGTGCCGATCGTCAGTTGCGTGTATACCACGAAACACAAAGCATCGAAGCTGTTGCGCGATACATTCAGTCAGAAACCACACACGGCCTGTTCAGTGACGTAACGCCGTTTCTCGACACCATACAGCCACCTTCAGCCGATGCTCTTGCTGAAAAGGTTTCGTCTATCCGAAGTGAGAGCGATCCCACATGACCTCTGACTATGAAGGGGGCTCACAACAAGATTCTGATCGTATGCCCGCCTGCATACCACAGACCGTATTCGTGCTCCCTTCTGGTTTTGAAACATCACATACCCACCACTGCACACGTCTGATGATATCGTTCGTCATTCTCCTGCTGTCGGTCACGTGCATGCATGCAGCCGACACAACCAAAGCCCCTTTGCCAATCTACCAGGAGCCAATCACCACAACCCATCGGCTAACAATTGGTGGTACGGTTGTGGAGTACGATGCAACAGCTGGGCATCTAACCTTAACAAAAGAAGATGGCACCATCAGGGCACGAGTGTTCTTCGTGGCCTACACGAAGAAGGGTGAGGCGGATCCATCAAAACGCCCTCTCACGTTCTCCTTCAACGGTGGTCCCGGCTCCTCCAGCGTGTGGCTGCACCTGGGAGTACTTGGACCGCGGCGTGTGCTGATGAATGATGATGGCACAACGCTTCCCCCACCTTATCGGTTGGTTGACAATGACTACTCATGGCTGGATCTCACAGACCTTGTCTTCATTGACCCGGTAAGCACAGGATTCTCGCGTGCAGCCGACGAAAAAACAGCCGGACAGGATTTTCATGGCGTCCAGCAAGACATCGAAAGTGTTGGTGCATTCATCCGGCGTTGGATTGCAGACAACAAGCGCTGGGCTTCTCCAAAGTATCTCATTGGAGAATCCTATGGCACTACACGGGCTGCTGGCCTAAGCAACCACCTGCAAGACCGCTATGGCATGTACCTGAATGGAGTGATTCTCGTTAGTGCAGTACTCAACTTTCAGACGATTGATTTTGCTGAAGGCAATGACCTCCCCTTCGCCCTCTTCCTGCCCACGTACGCCGTTACCGCTCAGTACCATGGAAGGCTTGGCCCGGCAGGCAGTGCATCATCCGTTGAAGCTCTTGCACAGCAGGCACGAGATTATGCCTCCAAGAATTACACCCTTGCTCTCATGGCTGGCGACAAACTTTCGGCAACCGAACGAACACAAACCGTGAACCAGCTGCAAGAGTTAACTGGACTTGGAACTGACTATCTGGATAAAACTGATCTGCGAATCAACATTCACAAGTTCTGCGCAGAACTGCTTCGAGATAGTGGCATGGTTATCGGACGTTTCGATAGCCGATACAAGGGCACTGTTGCCAACAAACTCAGCGAGTGGATGGAACGAGATCCAAGTCACCATCCAACCATTGCAGGATGTTTTGCAACGTGCATCAACGACTACCTTACACGTGAGCTCAACGTAAACACCACACTTCCTTACGAAGTCCTGACCGGAAGAGTCTGGCCGTGGGACTACGGTAACGCCAAAAATGAATACCTGAATGTTGCACCGAGCTTGCGCAATGCAATGCTCAGCAATCCTCACCTCAAGGTGTGGGTGTTAAACGGCTACTACGATCTGGCAACCCCGTTCTATGCCGCTGAGTACACGTTCGACCACATGGGCCTGCCAAAGCCCCTTCGCAACAACGTAACCATGAGCTACTATAAGGCGGGGCACATGATGTATCTGCTCAAGTCCGAACTGGTAGGCATGAAGGACGGTGCAAAACGATTTTACTCCGGCCAATAACGCAAGGGCACCCACAACAGACCGAATGCCTCTCCAGGACGAGCATCCAAATGCCGGTGATGTGCCAGATGGGCTCGGTGAATGGCACGCAGATACCGGCTTTTGGGAGCAGGGGGCTTACCCAATCGCTTGTGTATGAGAAAGTCGTGCACGTAGAAATAACACATTCCATACATGGCAACACCAATGCCCATCCACAAGGTAGGTCCGTTTGGTATACCAAGAAAGATGAGCGTCATCGAGGTTGTGGTAAAGAACAGCACAAACAAGTCGTTTCGCTGCCAGAAGGAACGAGGAGGCCGATGGTGGCTTTCATGGACGGACCATAAGAGGCCATGCATCACGTACCGGTGGAACCAGCCGGTAAAAAACTCCATCGCGACGAAGGAGGCGATGATGAGAAGGATTGGAATCATTGCCTTACTGAATCACCAATAAAAGCCTGCATGTTCACGCATCCTTGGGATGGTTGTCTCTGTGTTGTGCCATTACGGTGCAAAGCAACCAGGTTTGGCCAACGCTGCAAACTACGGCCACTACGCTGCTACGTCCAGCACTCTGCTACTAACCACAAGCGGAAGTGCTCCCGTTAAACCAAGGGCAACAGCGCAAGCCGTAAGGCCGAGTGCTCTCCCTCGACCACTCGGTACGCGGAGGTTGCTGAATGCCATGCTCATGAGCAAACCTGCACCAAACCATGCAATGCTAACGGTAACAATGCCAGCGATCGATGGCACGAGAATCAGACTAACACCGTACAACAGTCGCACCCAGCGCCACAGCACCTTGGCTGTTGACTCTGGATAGAATCGGCGTATGGCAGTTACCGTACACTCTGCCGTAAGCACCATGAGCGGGGCCGTAATCAGGAACGTATTCGAAAGAAGATCATTCATGCGCCGCAGTCATCGTTCATGTTCTTCCGCTCAACCTGCACGGTAGCGTGTTCGATGCCGAATCTGCTTCTGAGTACATCGCGCACAGTAGTAACCATGGCGTCATTCGGAGCATCTGTAACCACGTGCACCGTGGCTGTAACGTCATGCTGCCCCAATTGCCATACGTGCACATCGTGCACGTTCAACACACCAGCTATAGCCTCAAGTTCCGCTTGTACTTCACCCACATTGATGCGGGACGGTGCGCTCTCCATCAGAATCACCGATGATTCTCGAATCACCCTTAAAGCCCCACGAGTGATAAGGATTGCAATCACAATGCTGATGGCTGGGTCAATCCATTCCCAATCCGTAATCGCTAAAACCACGGCAGCAATGATGACGCCGCCGCTTGACATCAGATCTGTTAGCACATGGAGATACGCACTTCGTGTTGTGATGTGCTCACTCTTATGGAGGTACAGTGCGCTAATCGCATTGGCAATGAATCCGATTACGGCTATTGCGAACATTGACTCGGCGTGCACGTGTTGCGGATCAGCAATCCTTCGAACGGCTTCGATTACGATGTAAATACAGATTCCTACAAGTAAGAATCCATTCGTGAGTGCAGCCAGAATCTCAAGCCTGCGTAGCCCGAAGGTGTAGCGGATGTCGTGCTTCTCTCTTGCTTGTGCCGCGAACTTCAGCCCAAAGTAGGCGATCAGAAGCGAGGCTAGGTCCACGAACACATGTCCAGCGTCGCTAAGCAACGCCAAACTATTCGAGATCACACCGCCAACGATCTGCACAGCCAGCACGGTGCTCGTAAGTACGATGGCGATACGAAGCGGACGAACGTCTCGATGATCGTGGATGGCATGATCATGAGCATGCCCGGTATGCATATGCAGGAGCATGAATCAGTACAGAACGGATGAAACGATGGAGAGGAGAATCAACAGCATCGGAGCAGCAAAGAGCATCGAGTCGAACCGGTCAAGCAGACCACCGTGACCCGGAATGATGTGCGAGCTATCCTTGATGGTTGCATCGCGTTTAAGCAGGGACTCCACTAGGTCGCCCAGTTGCCCCACAACGCCAAGTGTACCACCACAAACAACAGCAAGCCACAGAGGAAAGGTGGGCATAAGCCAGGGTGCCATGAGTGAGAAACACAACACACACGCTACAAAGCCTGCCACAGCCCCTTCCCAGCTCTTGTTCGGGCTAACACGGGGAAAGAGCTTGTGTTTTCCGAAGCTGATACCAACAAAGTAGGCAACTGTATCACAGGCCCACACGCTTGCAAAAAGCACAAGCACTAGAGCAGCACCCTTCGAACCAATGATGCCCTGACTGAGTTGCCAGTGCGTGGAGCGCAGAACGAACAGCGTGCTCATACAGGAACTAACGTAGGTAACGCCAGTAATGGTGATACCTGTATTGAGTATGGGATTCAACCGATTCCGACCCAACTCAGCAATCAACGTTGTGAGCATGCCCATCAGAAAGGCCAGTATCGCAAAGCCAAACCACATGAGTCCGTACATGCCTTGCGCTTCTACCCCAATAGCCACCAGGACCTGCACAACAACACTCCACACAAATCCCACACTTACGTTTGCTGTGGCATTCTTTGAGGCAGCCAGGATGTAAAACTCTCGCAGCGCCAGCACGGTAACCAGTATCACGCCAGTATTGAACCACCAGCCCCCGGCCCAGATAAGTGCAACAGCAAGCGGAATGCCTACGGCACCAGCAAGAATGCGAACCCATACATTGCTCATAGAAGCAACAAAACTACTCCCGTATGTTCGCATGCCATGCAAGTATTCACTCTGCCAGACACCCGACAGTTTAACGTGCTCCTTACGGGAGATACGGACTTTGTGATTGAGTTTGCTCGCAAACTAGATGCTGCCAGCGTTCCCTTTCGCATCCTACCACCCATGGACGAGTTCGATGAGCTCGACATGGAACTCGACATGGTAGATCCCGAGATCGGCGAGGCCGCCTTGGATGCCGACGAATACGGATCATTTGCCTCTCACGTTGTGGGCGACGTGCGCAATGATGCGGGTGCGTTTACACATATCGTGGAACTCTCCGTAGCCCCATCAATTACTCGGAAAACAACACTCGAGATTGCGAGCACCATCAATCCCAAGGCCACCGTCGTTGTTTCTGCCCTCACAAATACTGTTACAGAAATGGGAGTTCTTGGTGGTATCGCACAACGCGTTGTTGGCATTACGCTTGTACCAGGCACCATGAGCTGGGCCACATGCATTGACGTGGCAGGGGGCTTGAATACGCGCCAGGAACACGTTGAACGTGCTCTGTCCTTGCTCCGAACCGTCGGGTACGAAACGCAGGTGGTGCAGGACAGAGTTGGTCTGGTGCAGATGCGCGTACTGGCCATGCTTATCAACGAAGCTGCGTTTGCGGTGATGGAAGGCCTGGCAACACCGTCGGACATTGATCAGGCCATGAAGCTGGGCGTGAACTACCCTAAAGGTCTTCTCGCCTGGGCCGACGAGATTGGTCTGGCCGTGATTACCTTAATCCTGGATGGATTGTACCGAGAGTATCAGCAGGAACGATACCGTCCGTGTGTCTTGCTCAAGCAGTATATGCGCGCAGGGTGGATCGGAAAATCAGCAGGCAAGGGTTTCTATCAGTATTAACCACGGCAACTGCATCCACCAAAGGCATGCTACAGTCAGGCAATGTCGCGGCCAAACTCATCGTTGTTCTAGACTTCGACGGTACGATCACCGTTCACGATACCAGCGATGCCTTGTTTGAAGAATTCGGCAACGATCGCACACTCACATCGCAACTCATGAGTGGTGCGATTACCGTGGCAGAGTATTATTCAGCAGCACTTGAGTCGTTGGATCAGCGGTGCACACCTTCGGCCTTGTTGTCATGGTGTGGAGCTCGCGACGTTGACCCCAGCTTCAAGCAACTCATTGCTTGGCTCACCACGAAGAACATTCGCACTCTGGTGGTGAGCGATGGTTTTGATGCCTACATCATGCCAATACTTGAACGCATTGGTACAGTGAGGCTTCCGGTAGTCTGCAATATCATGACACATGATGGCAGCACGTGGAAAGGCACTTACCCCGGTGCATCGGAAAGTTGTTCCTGCTTTTGTGCCAGTTGTAAACGCAATGCTGTGATCAACGCAGCTGCCGATGAAGATGTGATCGTGTATGTGGGTGACGGTCGCTCCGACACGTGCGCCGTTCGGCATGCCGATGTGGTGTTCGCTAAGGGCTTTCTTGCAGCATGGTGTACAGAGCAGCGTATTCCACATCATCCGTATCGCACACTATCCGACGTTCAGCGCATCCTTGCATCCAAGCTTGCCACAGGCGAGTTACGCAGTCGAAGGCAGGCCGTGCTGGCGCGCAAGGCTGCATTCCTGCATGAATGATTCTGATATGTGGATACCACTTAAACCCAAGCCCCTTACCGCCTGACAGCGCGCCCGTTCCAAACACAACGGAGTTCTCTCATGAAGTACATTCTGATAGTCGTGGCCCTGGTATGCGCCACGCTGCAAACAACACGTGCCGATGATCGCAGCCGTCGCCACAAGATTGATCCCGAACAAGCGAAGGAGCTGCGTGAATGGTTTAAGAATGAGGTTTATCCAACACTCAAGAAGATGCACGACGAGTATGATGCTTCACTCTCGGCAGAAGATCTAACGAAACTCACTGCCTTGCGCAACCAAGCCAAGCAGGTAAAGGAAAAGATCCTGTTAGAGATGAAGTCCGTAAAAGACCAGGATCTCGACAAAGAAGAAGCTCGCAAGCGTCTTCATCAAATACGCGAACAGAGTCACGATGACATGTATGACCTTGCCGAGCAGGTGCGGCCTATCATCGAGCGTAGCAAGGAAAAACTGAAGGCCATCTTTGACGCTCATGAAGACGACATTGAGGCATGGAAGGAAAAGGTGGAGGATATGCGCGGAAAAGGTTCCGACCCTACCATGGACATGTTCCGCGGCAATCCACGAAGGATTGTTTTGAGATTCGTGTTGTGGGATGGATCTCTGCCAAGCAATCCACCACCCACATTCGGACAGGAGGGCCTCACGTCAGGAGTTGATCGTTTGACGTCGACCTCTGCCCCGCTGAGCGTTTTTCCGAACCCAAGTGGCACCTCTGCTCGCATAAGCCTTGACAACGTAGAACAATCAACCGTGAAAATTGATGTGTTCGACATGAATGGTACGCTTGTGTCCAGCCACACCGCAACCACTCAGAACGGAAGGCTTGACGCTACCATACCCACCACCGGACTTGCCGAAGGCAACTACATGGTAAGTGTGAACACTCCTACCGGCAGACGTTCGTCATCGCTCGCCGTCACGCGATAGCAACCTGTAACCACTAAACCACGGGCTGCTCAACATCATGTTGACAGTCCGTTTTTTGTTCATGGCACACTCCATCCTCTTCCCGGCTTCCAGCCGTGGCCACTACAACTTTGGTTGGCTCGACACTCGCCATGTTTTCAGTTTTGGCGAATACTATGCACCAGAGCGAATGG
Source organism: uncultured Hyphomicrobiales bacterium (assembly GCA_964620125.1). GTDB lineage: Bacteria > Bacteroidota > Ignavibacteria > Kapaibacteriales > Kapaibacteriaceae > OLB6. Next base: position 42,691 of record CAZUGQ010000011.1, on the reverse strand, counting down.
GTTTTGGTTTGCTCCGCGTGTTCAATGATGACGTAGTGGAAGGGGGCTCAGGTTTCGGCACTCACCCGCATCGGAACATGGAAATCATATCCATTCCATTGGAGGGTACGATTGCTCATAAGGACAGTATGGGCAACATTCAAACTCTTGAACCGGGCGAGGTTCAGGTGATGAGTGCAGGAAGTGGACTTACCCACAGTGAGTATAATGCTTCCGAAACCGACCCACTCAAGTTCCTCCAGATTTGGATCATTCCAAACCAAGCTGGTGTAGAGCCTCGGTACGACCAGAAGCACATTGAACTACTCACGAACAAGATTACACCTGTAGTTGGGCCCAAGGGCGATGGTTCTCCACTGTGGATCAACCAACATGCCTGGCTATCTCTTGTGCGGCTACACAAAGGCTTCGAATGCACCTACACGAGCCAGCGCGACGGCAACGGTTTGTTCGTGTTTGTGATCAGTGGCCGGTTGGACGTACGTGCAACAGCAGCACCTGGCAACGATCAGCAGTCAGCAGCCAGCCAGCAACTGGAGAGCCGGGATAGTGTGGGATTCACCGATACTGCCCACATACTGCTGCGTGCCGATGAAGAAGCGTATGCAGTGGTGATCGACGTACCTATGACGCAGTAAACGTGCGATCCCGGATCAGGTTGTGTACTGCCTGAATGTCGACAGACAATACTCGATCCACATCCGCAAACGGCACGTGTTCTCGAATTGAAGCCACAACCTCTTGCAAGCGTGCGCTGGTTTGAAGGGGCTTTAACAGGTCAATCCCTTGTGCCGCACACATCAGTTCAATAGCCAGCACGCGTTCAACATTAGTAACAATGGTCTGCAGCTTTCGTGCGGCTATGCTGCCCATGCTGTTGTGATCTTCTTGGTTTGCACTTGTGGGTATGCTATCCACGCTGGCTGGATGTGCTAACACCTTATTCTCGCTCACTAACGAAGCTGCAGTGTATTGAGCAATCATCATACCGCTATGCAGCCCACCATTCGGTGTAAGAAAGCGGGGCAGTCCACCAAGCATTGCATTTACCAGGCGCTCTGTTCGGCGCTCGCTGATGCTGGCTAGTTCGCAGGTGGCTATGGCCAGGAAGTCGAGTGCCAAGGCTAACGGCTGACCGTGAAAGTTGCCCCCTTCGATGGCTACGTCATCCGCGGCAAAAACGAGTGGATTATCCGTAACACTATTGATCTCTCGTTCAAGAACTGTTCGAACGTACTCCGTAGCATCTCTAGAGGCTCCATGAACCTGCGGCATGCAGCGGATGGAATAAGCATCCTGAACACGATCATCACCTGTGCGATGAGATTCGCGAATCTGGCTGCCGTGCAGCAATCGCTTCAGATTGGCTGCAACGGTGCTTTGGCCTGGGTGTGGACGTTGCTGGTGCAATCGGGCGTCGAAGGCATTATCGGTTCCGCGTAATGCATCACACGAGAGCGCACCTGCGATATCCGCAACCTCGAGCAGGTACTGCACTCTATCCAAACACAGGCAGCCTATTGCACACATCATCTGCGTGCCGTTGATGAGTGCCAATCCTTCTTTGGCAGCAAGCTGAACTGGTTCGATGTTCCTTTTGCGCATCACCTGGCCAGACGGCCACCCTTCGATGGTTCCCTCGCCAATCAACGCAAGGGCCAGGTGTGATAGCGGAGCAAGGTCGCCACTGGATCCAACGGAACCCTGACTTGGAATGTCAGGAATCAGGTTGGCATTCAGCATCTGGAGCAGGGTATGAAGCGTTTCCAGGCGTATGCCACTATAGCCTCCCGCAAGAGCATTCACTCGCAGGAGCATCATGGCACGCACAACGTCGCGCGGCAGCAAGTCGCCCACACCAGCGCTGTGCGACCGGATAAGGTTCACCTGCAGCTCGGCAGCTTTCTCGGCTGGAATCACAACGTTCGAGAATTCGCCAAAACCGGTTGTGAGGCCGTAAATCACCCGACCTTCGGCTATCCACCGTTCCACTACCTGACGTGCACGAAGCACGTCAGCCTCGGCATCGGCTGTAAGTGTAACTCTACTCGAAGTATCTCTGGCAACGGCTGCTACCTGCTCTACGGTAAGCGACCGGCCGTTCACTTCCAATGTCATCCCCGACCTTTACCTATGAACTCGCTCCAGTGGAATTCGGCAGGGATCTTTCTGCCTTCCTGAGCCAACTCGATGAGAAAGGTTGCCGTAGTATCCAACACCCAGGCAAAGTTTTCTTCCTGCACACTTGTGCGTTCGGCATCAGGTGCTGGATTCATGTAGTCAATGGCATACGGGATGCCATCCCGAACTGCAAACTCAATCGTGTTAAAGTCATAGCCCAAGATGTTGCAGATCTTGATACACAGCTCTGTGAGCATCGAACGCATGGCATCCGTTGGAGCGAAGCCGGCCTTGTATCGTAGGTGATGAGGATTACGCGGCTCGTAGGGCATGATGTGCACATGCTTCTTGCCGATGCAGTAACAGCGATAATACTCGGTGAATTCTATGGACTCCTGCAACGTCATCACGATTGTGCCCGTTTCGCTGTACCGGTCAAAAAACTCGTCAATAGAGTTCACCTTGTACACATGTTTCCATCCCCCCCCATCATGAGGCTTCAGATAGGCTGGGAAGCCTACATAATCGAACAATTCCTGCCAGTTCAGTGGATAGAACAGATTACGAAAACTTTCTGCGGATGTATCTGGTGGGTGCTGCTTGCTAGGTAACAACACTGTTCGGGGCACGGGAATGCCAGCCTTATGGGCCACGGCGTAGTTGAAGAACTTGTCGTCAGCCGTCCACCAGAACGGATTATTTACCACACGCACACCATTCAGAGCAGCAATCTTGAGCATGGAACGGTAATACGGAACATCCTGCGAGATTCGATCCAAGATCACATCATACTCGAACATTTCTTCGAGTGTTACTCCACCAATCTTCACGAATTCCGCCGCGACGCCAGCATCGCGACTGTTGATCTCTTCCACAAGTGCCGGTGGGAACGATTGTTCCATTCCGAATAACAGCCCGACTTTCTTCATCTCAGCCCTCGTTTGGTGATGTGCGAACATACGCTGCCTAATGCTGGTCTTCGATTCCTGGGCCTTGCGCCGTTGGTGACTACAGTGCAACCAGTTGCGGAGCCATTGGTGGGGCGAATATCGCATAGGTTGGGTTTTGCCCAAGCCAATCACCAAGGTTCAGGTAGAGCCCAGCGCCCACGTTCTCATGGGTAGCACGGTGCCGATGTCCCATAACCACTACATCGTACCCTTCGGCAATGCGTGCAGCCGCAAAGTCGCGCAGGCCATCGTGTCCATAGTGCTTCTGATCTGTGTATACGCGGCTCTCATGCGATGTGCGTGCGGCAAGGCCGATTCCCCAGTTGGGGTGGAGCATGCGATACACTGACTGCGTAAACCGATTTCGCAGTATCGAACGCAGAACGAGGTAACCGCGGTCATTCGCCACCTTACCATCGCCATGGCTTATGTAGAACTTCAGGTCGGCAATCTGTGCCGACACGTCGCCCCGATCCACAGGGATGCCCAGCTCATCGCGGAAGAACGTGTGGTGCCCGAAGTCGTGGTTCCCCATCAGATATGTGATGGGTAGGCCGCCCTCGCGCACATCCGCCAAGGCAGCAAGTGCGCGAATGTGTTTTCGGGGTATCACCCTTTGGTAATCAAACCAATAGTCAAATAGGTCGCCCACGATAAAAAGATGGGCGCATGAGCCAGGCAACGACCGGAGAAGCTCCACAAAACGCCGCTCACGAAGCCTATCGGCGGCTGCTTCGCCCAAGCCAAGGTGTACGTCAGATACGAATACCACACGTTGCCCTGCGGGGACCGGCACGGTAAGGTGTCGAAGGGCAACTACGGGCGAGAACATGACGGAAAGATAACGCAGGGAAGGAAGGTGGCGGCTATCTTTGCCGCTCTTCCAACACTTCCTGCATGCCACAAACCACAACCACGCGCAAGCGCGTTACTACGCTCCGCTTGGTGGAGATGAAGCAGGCCGGCATCCCGATTGCCTGCCTCACCGCCTACGATGCTCTTACGGCTGGCATCATGGATGCCGCCGGGGTGGACCTGTTGCTAGTTGGTGACAGCGTTGGCAACGTTGTGCAGGGCCACGACACAACCATCCCCGTTACGCTGGAGCAGATGATCTACCACACACAAGCTGTGGTTCGATCGGTGGATAGCGCTATGGTGGTCACAGACATGCCATTCATGAGCTACCAGGCGTCTCCACGCGAAGCCTTTCGCAATGCTGGCAGACTCATGAAGGAAGCGGGCTGTGGTGCGGTGAAGTTGGAAGGGGGCTCACGAAGCGTGGAAGCCATTCGATTGATGACAGAGAATGGCATCCCCGTGATGGGACATCTGGGGCTTACACCTCAAAGCATTCACCAGTTTGGCTCGTACAAACAGCGGGGTACCGAAGAAGAGGAAGCACAACGAATTGCCGAGGATGCGCTGCTGCTTCAAGACGCTGGCGTTTTTGCTATCGTCCTTGAAAAAGTACCCTCAGCGCTGGCAGCTAGTATCACGGCCTCACTCACCGTGCCCACTATCGGCATTGGAGCTGGATCCGGCTGTGATGGTCAGGTGCTCGTATGGACGGATATGATGGGCATGTCTACCAATTTCCGTCCGCGATTCGTTCGCCGGTATGCGGAACTCCATGAGATCATGACCAATGCCGTGCAGCGCTATGTAGCCGATGTTCGCTCGAAAGATTTCCCATCCGCCGAGGAGAGCTATTGATGCCCGCCATACTCCTCCCGATGGCTGTTTTCTGCTGCTGCTCCATGCTTGTGGGGTGCCCGTCCGGCAATGTGAACAATCCCGACGCCATCGTGTTTCCAGACTCAGCGGTGAGCTTCCGAAATCACGTATTGCCGTTTTTTACACTCCGGTGCTACCCATGCCACGACGAGTATAATGCCGCCGGTGGAATTAGATTAAGCTCGTATTCAACCGTGATGTTCGACAGGCCGAACCTTGCGGTACCATACCGGCCAGACGAGAGCTTGCTGATAAAAGTTCTCGAACGGCAGGTTCTTCATACTTCAGGTAACATTGAAAACGTACCTTCGGCCCAGACGCGCGGTATGCGAACCTGGATTTCGGAAGGCGCGCAGAACAACTAGGCTACGGATCATCACCACAAGGATTCTACCATGTCTCTGTTCCGTTCTCTCCTTATGCTGTCTCTTGCTGCACTGGTTGCAGCAGGGTGCGCCCGCAAGGCCACACCCACTCCTATCGAAGGCCTTGAGCTCATGAAGGACGACGTTCGCAAGTTCGAGGTCAAGGTCCCCAAGAACTGGATAAAGCAGGTTCAAAAGGGTGACTTGATTCTTGCTCTCTCCAAGCCAGGTGTTGGACGCAGGTTCCTGGATTTCAGCAAGGGTGAAGGTGGTGCCAAGGTGGAGCTTCGTGCCATCGAGATCGACAGTACTCGGAACATGGATTCACTGATTAAGAATAGCAAGCTTGAATTCGAAGACAAGCTGGATCGGTACAAACTGGAGAAAGCTACACTTGGCGGCAAACCGGCCATGAAGCTGTGGGTAGAGTTCGGTCAGGAAGATGGCAACTTCAAATCAGAGGCTTACTTCGCCGAGAATGATAGCGTTGTCACGATCCTCACGCTGGCATCTTTTGGCAACAACTTCGATGATTACGCCGAGCAGTTCAAGGAAATCGTGGCTTCCGTAAAACTGGCTCGCAGACCAGATGCTCCCAAAAAACCGGATACGCTTGCTCCCACTGGACCAGAGCCCCCTTCCGATACCTTGCGTTCGTATAGCGCACCTGATTTCACGATCCAGATTCCTCAAAATTTCGAAGGCAAGAAACTCTCTGGTGGTGGGCTCTCAAGCGTGAACTTCTTTGGGTCTCGCCTGGACTGCAACATTCAGGTTGATGTATTCGATGCCTCGAAACAGAAGAACCTTGAAAAGATACTCCTTCAAAACAAACCGAACTATGGTGGCGGTAATCCAACAGGGGTTACCCTGGGCGGTGTAAAGGCGGCATACTTCTCCTACAATCCAAGTGGCACCGTTAGCTCGCGGGCATACTTTGCCGTAAAGGGCGACAAGATGTTCCGCATAACCGTGAACTGGTTCAAGCCGGAACAGAATGTATACCTACCCATTTTCGAGAAGTGTTTGAAGACGGTAACGTTTAAGTAGTCGGCCACGCACACGGCCTGCCGCTTTGTCGTAACCAAACAGAAACTCATCGGTCTTGGCCGCTGTATGATCAAGCGCCCGATTGTACTGCTGATGATGATCGCTGCGGTGGTGCAGGTGCATGCACTGCCGCAGTTTGCGTTGCTGAGCGGCAATCGGTGCAGTGGATGCCATGTAGCACCGCAGGGTGGCGGCATTCGGAATGATCTTGGCTGGTACAGCTATTCTGATGTAGGCCTGATACCACGAGAATCCATTCCGTTTCTGTACCCCGAGGATCAAAGCAATGCCTACTTCGACGGCAAGGTAGTGTTAGGCACCGATATACGGGTACAGACAACCAGATCATTTACCGATAGCGCTGCCAGCCGCGTTTACTTTCCCATGCAGGCAACACTATACGGTGCAGTTCGCCCGTGGAAGGGAGTAACTCTGGAAGGGGGCTTCAACTTCGCGTCTCTCCGAAAGAGTAACAATCAACAAGTACGGTTTCCGGGTCAACGCGCGGGCTCAGTCAGCCTCATCCTACAGCCCATAGCGGAGTTGCCGTCGATACGCATCGGTATGTTCCGTCCGGGTATCGGCACACGATACGACGACCATACCGTGTTTCCTGTGAGTTATGCAGAGCCAACAACGCGGCGCAACTACCTGGCACCCGATTGGGGAGAATGGGGCTCCGAGATCACCTGGGAACGAGAAAAGTGGCTTACAGTTCAGCTTGGGCTGTTCGGCTCTGAAGGCCTTGGACAAGTGCAACTCAGCGACGGACTCACCTCGCACAGTGCAATCATGGGAAACAGTCCCACGATCACGGCTCGAGTGGTTGCATGGCCAAGATTTTTTGAGAACATGGTGAACACGTACGCTGGTGGATCCGTTCTCATCAACAACGACTTTCGCATGATCAGTGTGTTTGCTGGGGGGGGGCTTACGGATCAGCTCTACGTAATGCTGGACGTAACTCGAACGGAGAAGGAGTATGTGATGTACAGTACCATGTCGATGGCCGAGCTAGGATGGCAAATCACTCCTCCACTTATCGCCTACGTTCGTTATGAGCACGGCACTACTAACCAAACAAAGTTGCTGGAAGAAACCACACTCAACGCCGGCATCATCGGAGCGCAGGTGTTTGTGATGCCATTTGTTGAGTTACGGCCTGAATACCGTCTGTTCGACACCTTCAAGGATGGCGTTGCCACACGTTGGAATTTGCAACTGCACCTGTTCTATTAATGCGGGGTATCGTTATGATGTGGAAGCTCCTAATCGTTGCAGCCGTCATCGCCATCATTGTTGGAGGCATTGTCTGGGTCGGTGATGGTATGGAGATCTATACCAAGACGCGGGAAAAGGTGGTCACGGAGGTGAAGGACGAACTGTTCGGCACAACACAACAGGTTGTAAAGTGGGAACCAACGTTCAAGTACGGATTGTTGCCTGATGATGCAGACGTAAGCGTTGTTCACCGCGGATATGTGTTCGTTCTCGGTGTATCGGGAATGACCATCCTGCTTAGCGTGTTCATGCTTCGCCGCCGTTCCGTACCGTAGCATTCACTTCACGAATCCACCATGGCAAAGCCCCCTACCAACGATGCCTCGAGCCGGCGCGAATTTCTGCGTGCCGCAACATCCTCCATCGGTCTCGTGTTCAGTGCAGCAACCATCAGTGCACTCGTTCAGAGTTGTGAAGTTGACGAATCATCCCCGACTCCCCCGGGATCTACAACCGTAACGTTTGATGTGTCCAAAAGCCCCGAGCTCGCTGTTGTTGGAGGCATTACCATCACGGTAATTTCCGGCCTGAACAGCAACCTGCCGGTGTTTATTTCGCGCGTGGCCGACTCAGCCTTTGTTGTATTCAGTGCCATCTGCACCCATCAGTCGTGCACCGTTGATCTACCTGTTGCACCTGGCGAAAACTGCATGTGCCCTTGCCACGGGGCACAGTACTCGGCAACGGACGGACGCAATGTTGTGCAACCCATCAGTGGCAGCGCAACCGACCTGCCGAAGTTTGCATCATCCTACGATGCAACGAGTCAGATCCTCACCATCACCACGTGACGCATTTCGTAACGCATACGAACGCGTTACCAAAGGCAGCCACCTTTCGTCAGAGCTCGAGTCCCTCTTTCAGTCTGTTGGAGTGCAGGGTGCCGACGCATCCCTGATCCGACATCGTTTGTACCAGGCCATTCGATACACAAACTGGGAAGGGGCTTGGCAAGGCGCGCTGGATGGTGTTATTGACGAAGCTCGCATGGCAATACCACTATGGTTGCGCGAACGGCTGCTGCAAAAGAATTCCCATGCACTTGTAGCATCGCTGCAGGACGCTCCAACCTTTGTTCGGGTAAACACACTCAAAACCACAGTTGCCAAAGCCATGGAGGCATTGGCTCCATTCCAGCCAGAACATGTTGAGCATGAGTGCCTGCGTGTAAACGCACCCTTTGGCTTGTTCCGCAGCAGAGCCTTTCAGATGGGTTGGTTTGAACAACAGGACATCAACTCACAGCGTGTAAGCAGGGAGTTGCTCCGCTTCGCAAAGGCTCGCTGGAAACGCTGTGTTGATCTTTGTGCCGGAGCAGGCGGGAAAACCCTGCACATGGCAGCACTGAGCTCAGGTACCGGTACCATCATCGCACTGGATATTGTTTCCCATAAGCTTAGCCAGCTAGCCAAACGTGCTGCGAGAGCGGGAGCTCACAACGTGGAAGCTAGGCACATAACCTCAACAAAGATCTACAAGCGGTTGTATGATACGGCAGACGTTGTTCTGGTCGACGCACCATGCAGCGGCACGGGTGTGCTACGCCGGAATCCCGACATCGCACTGCATCTCACCGAACAAGGATTGCAGGAGCTGCTTGCCATTCAGGCAAACATCTTTCTGCATGCCGTGCGCATGTGCAAACCGGGAGGTGTGATAGGCTATGCAACGTGCAGCATTCTTGATGAAGAAGCACTGCCAGTTGCACCGCAGGAGGTAGGGCTCACGCTACTCCATCGATGGGAAACGGCCATCGGAGATTCTGGCGGTGATGGATTTGTGATGACGATACTGCGCAAGTGAACGGAACACCGGGCCACCCGTTACGAGATCAGCACACGCATAAGCTTCCGCTTGGCCACTGGTAATATGGTTTCCTCGTATGGAAAATCCAGATCCGTGTTCATGTAGTACGTGGCCGGGTTGGGCAGATCGGTGTGATCCTTCACCAGCGAAATCTTGATGTCTTCGGGTGTACCAACCCAGTTAGACAGACGTCGGGGTTCCAGTTCGATGGTTTTCAGTGCTCGATACCGGTCACCATCACCAGCATACAAACTCATCTCATACCGCAGGATGTGCATGAGGTTTGCGCGCAGATCTGGTATCAGTGCATATCCTTCATCACGATACATGGGCATGATGCCAACAACGTCCACGCTCACATTCTGCGTTACGAAATCAAACATCGCAACACCTTCTTCAGTCACGCTGTTCAACACGGGAAGTGCCCAGTCAACCAGTGCAAACATTTTGTTGATGATTTCGGGACCGGCTGGCACTGATTCAAACTTCAGTGTCTTCGTCTCGAAGTCCACGCCGGAAAGTTTTCGCGGGAGCACGGACGTGTACTGGCTGCGGTTTGTTCTGATCGTTTCCAGGGCTGAGGTGAGTTCGATCAACTCACCAAGGCCTGGATACAATCGGTTTCTACGAAAAGCGGCGGTGATGTTCTGTAGTGCCGCCTGGATCTCCACTTGCGCCCGTTCAGGATCGTGAGCGCCGTTGGTGAACATCTCCAGATCAAGTGCTGCCATCTCGACCTCCTGGTTCACAATGTGTTTGGCCCTCTACGAGATAACAAACAGAAGGCCAACTTTGTTACTCCACGTTGATTTTGTTCTCCACACCAACCGTCAGCGTACTGTTTGCCAACGATACCAAATGTGTGGTACTCGGGTTAAGACGCAGAGTACTTTGTGATGCGTGTAAGAGATTTGCTCCCATAACCATGAGTACCATTGTGATTTTCGACGGAGTCTGTAACCTGTGCAACAGTGCTGTAGACTTCATCCTTCGACATGACCGGACGGATGAAATCCTGTTTGCGTCCTTCCAAGGCGAACGCGGCTCCAAGCTGCTGCGCGAGCATGGCGTGTTCGATGCACCCCACACCGTGTACGTTGTTCACAACGGTGAACTCTTCATGGAATCAGCAGCCGTTCTCTTCCTCGCCCACCGTATGCGTCCCTGGTGGATACGACTGTTTGGCAGCATCGCCAGCATCATCCCTGTGTGGCTTGCCAACGCTGTTTATCGGTGGGTAGCACGCAATCGATACCGATGGTTTGGACGGCGCTCCTCATGCCGCTTGCCAACCCAAGCCGAAGCATCTCGATTCCTGGACAGGTAGCCGCTGGTCCACCCGTACCCAAGGAACCTGGCATCTCGGCCGAAAAGAAACGCCATTGATCCTTTTGTAGCTCTCCTTATCTTTGCCGTTCGCTTCAATCCCCCGGAGACCAATGAGCACCTATATCGTAAACCCGGTTGTTGTTCGCATGGAAGAAAGCGCCAAGGGATCCATCTACGAAAGCATCGTAGCCATGGGCTTGCGCGCACGGCAGATCAACGACCAGATCAAAACGCAGATTTATGAGCGGCTTGCCGACGTGATCATTGACTCGGACGAAGCCGAGGGCCCAAACCTAGATCAGATTGCCATCAGCAAGGAGTTTGATCGCATTCCGAAGCCAACGTTTCTTGCCATGAAGGAAATGGTTGGCGGGCAGATCCACGTTAAGTCCGACGCTACGGAGTAACAGCATTACCAACTCATGAAGCCATCCGGTTCACCGCGATGGCTTTTTTTGTTGGTACCACACCTCACTAGGATACAGGGAAACGCCATGAACATCGTTCTTGGAATCTCCGGCTCCGTTTCGGCCTACAAGGCACCGTGGATCGTGCGCGACCTTCGGCGAGCAGGCCATGACGTTCGTGTTGTGATGACGGCATCCGCTGCCCACTTCGTTGCTCCGCTTGCATTGGAGGCAACGAGTAGGCATCACGTTATCATGGATCCCTTCGACCCAGAGATTCAGGAAGGGGGCTCTTGGCATGTGCACATGGCACAGTGGGCTCACGCCATGCTCATCGCCCCTTGCAGCTCTTCCACGCTTGCCCGGTTGGTGGTTGCTCAGGCCGACAGTGCCGTTACCCTTGTTGCTTGTTCGTTGCCAAAATCAACGCCGTTGATTATCGCCCCCGCAATGGATGCAGACATGTGGGAGCACCCCGCCACTCAGCGCAACATCGCGCAGTTGAAAAAGGATGGTGCCATCCTCATCGAACCGCAGTCGGGAGAACTTGCATCTGGACTTACAGGTACCGGACGCCTCCCCGATGTTGCCGACATCCTCACGGTTGTATCCATCCATGCACCCCTTGGTACCGACCATACCCGTAGCGTGAACCTGCGCACATCAGCCCGTGCAGAGCAGAACACTGAGCAGCTACCGGCCAGTGGCAATACACCTGGCAGCCGCACAGTACTGGTTACTGCCGGACCCACCGTGGAGCCTATTGATGCTGTTCGGAGCATTGTGAATCACAGCACAGGCACCATGGGTTTTGCTCTTGCAGAAGCAGCTGCCGAGCGTGGCTACCTTGTAACGCTTATCGCAGGTCCAGTCCACAAGGCCACACCTCGAGGAGTTCACAGGATTGATGTTCGAACCGCACAGGACATGTTTGAAGCTGTGCGCATTCATGCTAATGCCGACGTGATATTGATGGCTGCAGCCGTGGCCGACTTTACACCATCCGAACCCATGGAAGGCAAGTTGAAGAAGACCGATGCCAACCGCGAAGGACTCACACTGCACCTTGAGCGCACACCCGACATTCTTGCCTGGCTGGGAGAGAACAAGAGCGAGAGTCAGGTCGTTGTTGGATTTGCCCTCGAAACGGATCACGTTCTGGAGAATGCTGCACGAAAACTTCACACCAAACGTGCCGACATGATCGTTGCCAATCAAGCCGGTGTGGAGCATGGAGGTTTCGGACCAGGAATGAACACCATTACACTCGTTACTCGCGATACCCAAGCCCCCTACCCACCCATGTCGAAGCGTGCTTGCGCTGAAGTTGTGCTTGATGCCGCACTGAGTTTGTTGCGTGAGAAGAAGGAATCATGATCACACTTCAAAACGTTGAGTTAGACCTTGGTACCCGCCTGTTGTTTCGGAATGTGAGTTTTCTGTTGCAGCGTGGCGACCGTGTTGGGCTTGTTGGTCGAAACGGTGCCGGAAAGAGCACCATGCTTGGCATCATGCACGGAGACCGGCAGCCAACGGGGGGGGAAGTTCACAGGCAGAACAACATTCGCATTGGATTGCTGAGTCAGGATCTCACGGTTGATGTTGGCCTAAGCCTCCGCGAAACTGCCATGCTCGCATTTACGGATGTGCTGCGCATTCAGCAGCGGATTGACGAACTGCATAAGAACATTGACAACCGGACGGACTATGAGTCCGACGACTACATGCAAACCGTGCAGCGTCTAACCGATGCGCATGAGCAGTTCGAGCGTAGGGGTGGCCTTACCATGCATGCCGATGTTGAACGTGTACTTACTGGTTTAGGATTTGAGCCAACCGATCTGGACAAGCCACTTACAAGTTTTTCAGGAGGCTGGCAAATGCGTGCAGAGCTTGGCAAGCTTCTGTTAAGCCGTCCGGACGTGCTCTTGCTCGACGAGCCCACCAACCATCTGGACATCGAGAGTGTGCAGTGGTTGGAGGAATTCCTATCTGCGTATGACGGTGTTGTGGTACTTGTTTCTCACGACCGCACCTTTCTGGACAACGTTACCAACCGAACCATCGAGATCACGCAGTCGCGCATACACGACGTTCCCGCATCATACAGCGATTACGAGGAGATCCGCGACGAACGCCTTGAGCAGCAGCGCAGTGCAGCGATCAAGCAGGCGCGCGAGCGCGCACATGTGCAGAAGTTCATCGATCGTTTTCGATACAAAGCTTCACTGGCGTCTCGAGTGCAGAGTCGCATAAAGCACCTGCAGCGGATGGAGCAGGTGGAAGTAGAGGATGTTGACGTAAGCGCCATGCGTTTCCACTTTCCACCGGCCCCTCGATCGGGAAGAGTTGTTGTTGAGTGTATTGGCGTGCATAAGCACTACGGTGAAAAGCATGTGTTGCGTGGAGTAGATTTTGCCTTAGAGCGTGGAGAGAAGGTAGCTTTTCTCGGTCGGAACGGTGAGGGTAAGTCTACGCTAAGTAAGATCATCATTCAGCAGGAGCACGCCACTGCTGGTGAAGTTCGGCATGGCTATGGAGTGAACATCGGCTACTATGCTCAGCAGCAGGCTGATTTGCTGGTAGGGCAGAACACCGTGCTTGAATCACTTGAGCAGGCAGCACCGGCCGAGATGAGAGCACGTGTCCGATCCCTCCTGGGTGCGTTTCTGTTTAGTGGGGATGATGTAAACAAACGAGTCAGTGTGTTAAGTGGTGGCGAGAAGAGTCGGCTTGCCCTTGCCCGGCTTCTTCTCCAGCCTGTAAATCTTTTAGTGCTCGACGAGCCCACCAACCACTTGGACATGTTAAGCAAGGAGGTGCTCAAGCAGGCACTTATGGATTACGATGGAGCTATGATTGTAGTAAGCCATGACCGGGACTTTCTTGATGGGTTAACAGACAGGGTGTATGTGTTCCGTGGCGGGCATATTCGCGAGGTTGTAGGGGATTATGAGGATGCGTATCGTGCAGATTTGAAGGTTGGCCAGAGTGCCGGGAACATAAGTTCCCGGCACTCTGGCCACGATACGAGTGCCGGGGACGTAAGTCCCCGGCACTCGGAGTCAACCACGGTTCAAATCAGAACCTCTCGCGAGGAGCAGAAGGCTCTGGCACGCGAAAGGAAGAAACTGGAACAACGAATCGTTGACATCGAACGTCAGGTATCTGTACAAGAACGAACCATTCTTGAATGCGAGTCAGCACTCGCAAACCCAGAACTGTACAAGGATCCAGTCCTGCAACACAAAACCACTCAACGCTACGAAACCGCCCGTATGTTACTTGATACGCTCATGGCAGAATGGGAATCAGCACAAAAAACACTGGAGGCAAACTCATGATTCGAATCATCATCACCTCTCTCCTCCTCTCCCTCGGTATCTCCCCTCTTCTCCCTCTAGTCCCTCTAGTCCCTCTAGTCCCTCTCTCAGCGCAACCCTTCGACCCCCGCCGCCTTGTCCTCGTTTCCGGCGAAGCGGAGGCCGTGGTAACGCCCGACCGTGCGTCGGTTTCCATCGGCGTCGAGACGGATGGCCTCGACGTTACCAAGCTCAAGGCAGCCAATGATCAACGGGTGCGCGCCATTATCGATGGAGTGAAGAAGCTCGGTATTGCCGACAAGGACGTGCAAACCTCGCAGCTTACTATCGAGCCTGTTTACAACTACAAGGATGGCCGACAAGAGTTGCTGCGCTACCGTATGCGTAACGTGGTTACGATTACCGTAAGGGATCTCTCCAACGTTGATGACGTTGTTAACCTTGGTGTAGCCGGTGGCAGCAATCTCCTCCACGGTGTTTTCTTCAGCTCAAGTAAGGAAACTGCCATCCGCGATAGCCTACGTGTTGAGGCAACACGCAACGCTCGCTCCCGCGCAGAAGCTATGGCCACCGCCGCCGGGGCCCGCCTAGGCAAGGTCGTCAAACTCGAAGACAACGTAGGATACCAACCAGCATACCTTCGTAAGTCGTACGCCATAGCAGAACTCGCCGCATCCGATGCAGGCACACCCGTCGAAGCCGGCGAACTCACCATCCGCGCCACAGTGAACGCCACCTTCGAAATGGAGTAACCTCACTCACCTATCCACCACCACCCTCTTAACCCTATAACCCTCTTAACCCTATAACCCTATAACCCTATAACCCCATAACCCTACCCCCTACCCCCTCACCTCTAGTCCCTCTAGTCCCTCCAGTCCCTCCAGTCCCTCCAGTCCCTCCAGTCCCTCCAGTCCCTGTACATTTGCCCATGATCCTCACCGACTCCCAAATCCTTGCCTGCATGGCCGAAGGCTCAATCGTTATCGAGCCCTTCGATCCTGCTCGACTAGGAAGTAATTCCTACGACGTTCACCTGGGTAAGACACTGGCAACGTATAACGACGAGGTTTTGGACGCTCGGCAACACAACCACATCACCACGTTCGAAATCCCTACCGAGGGAATCGTGTTGCAGCCCAACGTCCTCTACCTGGGCGTCACACACGAATACACCGAAACCCATAAACATGTGCCCTTCCTTGAAGGTAAGAGTAGTGTTGGCCGACTGGGTATCGACATTCATGCAACGGCAGGCAAGGGCGATATCGGTTTCTGCAACTACTGGACACTGGAGATCAGTGTAAAAATGCCCGTCCGTGTATATGCCGGTATGCCCATTGGTCAGCTCATCTATTTCGAGGTGAGTGGCAGCGTACTCAACCCGTACAATCAGAAGTCATCGGCAAAGTATACGGCTCGTACTCCGCTTCCGGTAGAATCCATGATGTTCCGCAACTCCTTCTAGGGTTAACCGCGCGTGCTGCACCATTTCCATCATCAAACATCACCGGCACACCTTGCAAAGAACATCGTCCTATGGTGCAGCCTGTGCCTGCTCGTGCTCATGGGCTGCGGCTCACGCTCGGCTGATGGCTATGATGTTGACCGTATCCGTGAGTTTCGTGCAGCGAAAGATCGCGCCTTCGTCGAAGAATCGTGGAGTCCACTGGTGATCGACGACAGGATCGGCTTCAAAGGCCTCCACTACTTTCCAATCACGGCAGCATGGGCTATCCCAGCAACATTCATCGCAGCCGAACACATAGACACCGTGCTCATGAGCACCTCGACGGATGAACTGCGCACGGCAATACGCTCCGGCAGACTTGTTTTCAGTGTGCAGGGGGCTGAGCATACGCTGTGGGTGTTTCAATTCATTGAACCTGCACCGGCAGAAACGTTCTTCGTGCCCTTCCGTGATGCTACCAATGGTGCCGAAACCTACGAGCTCGGCAGGTATGTAGAAGTAGTACGCGCTTCCGACGGATCGTACACCATTGACTTCAACACCGCATACAACCCATACTGCGCCTATAACTACGACTACTCGTGTCCACTCGTTCCCTATTACAATACCCTGAGTATTCCCATCACGGCAGGAGAACAGTCGTGGCACTAGGCACACTAGTCAGGGCATCACTGTTAGCCCTGGTGTTGCTGCCATCGTGTCTGTTCGTAAAAGCTCCAGAGCAGAAGCCACCAGTAGCCGAACACGAGGCTCCAAGCCCCCTTCCACTTCTTGATATGGGAGACGAGCTCGTGCGAAGTCGATCGGGTGACATGATTGCGCTGCTGCCGAAAGGATGGCTGTTCCTTGACGTTGGCACGACTGCGTCGGAAGACATCATCACAGTGGCAGTGAATCCAGATTACACGCTCAGCGCGGTGTTCAGCACAGTACCTTCTGCAGCCTCGTTCAAGGATGTGCTGCAAACCGAAGGTCTGCTCGGATTGGCGCGTGTGGCCTTCGGCATTCACGCACGCAAGAGTGGTGGCGCGGTTAAGCTGGTTGATAGTTACGCCGTAGACACCCTGGGCACACGGCTGTTTGGAACGTACTCTTTCTCCACAACCGGAAGCTTGCGTGCCCGATGTGCCGTGTTCACAAGTACCACCGGGAGCCACTATGAGTTTGCACTTGTGCCCTTGGCGTCAACAGGGCGGGAGATCCCTGCAGACAGAGAGCAGGAGCAAGCATTCCGCAGCATACTTGCCACCATTCAGTACTGATGGACTGCATCAGAGCCGCTCAGCGA
The DNA here is from genome assembly GCA_964620125.1 of uncultured Hyphomicrobiales bacterium. Lineage (GTDB taxonomy): Bacteria > Bacteroidota > Ignavibacteria > Kapaibacteriales > Kapaibacteriaceae > OLB6. Next base: position 25,563 of record CAZUGQ010000011.1, on the reverse strand, counting down.
ATGGTTTACCGCTATCCATGCATTGTGTACATACCCACCACCTCGAATGTCGAACGCAAACACCAGCATGAATTCTTTATCACCTGACACGGAGGCTGTACTCGGTTTTCTCGATGAGGCTATCGAAGGGGGCTTGCGTAAACGCAGTGATGTGGGGATACTGTTGGAACTTGGTGCACAAACGAACCAACCTGAGCTGTTCAACACCATCGTAACATCGGGCACTGCCGTTTGGAAGGTTTATACCTTGCTAAGGAGAACCAAGCCCGGTGCTGAGGGATACAAACTGCTGGAACAGGAATTCGGCCAGCAGTTAAATGATCTGCGCGAGAACCTGGCAACCATGGTGAGCACAGCATCGAACGATGTACTAAACCGATTTGATGATATCTACTTTGGGCTCACACAGGGTGTTATCAGAAACCTTGTAGACTTGGGACACGACCTTGCCAGGATCAAGGATCTGCAGCGCTAGCAGCGAATGATACGTGTACTTCGATATCTAAACATCGAGGTTGCACTTGGTGTGATAGCAATAGGTCTAGTTGCTGCTCGAGCTTTCGCTATCTCCATGCCGTGGTGGTGGTTTGTCATTGCCGCACTGGCTTCTTGGTGTGTGTATACCCTGGATAGGTTGATTGACACTCGCAACGCCAGTCACCAGCCAGATACCTCGCGGCATCGGTTTCATGCCAGGCACAAACGTGTACTCTTTCTAGCAGCTATTGCGAGTGGTGTTGCCGCCTTGCTCCTTGCGGCCTGGTTTATGCCATGGCAGGGCATTGTTGCTGGATGTATGATAGGGATGCTCACTCTATCACATGTGATCTGGCAAAGATCTCGATTGCTATGGGTTGGGGTAGTTAAGGATGTAAACGTTGCCGTTACCTATACACTCGCGGCATGGTGCATTCCGTACGTTCTTTATGTGCTCGATACGAACTCACACTTCGCTTATGCACTCGCGGTGCCACTGCTGGCATTCATCGGGTGTTGCCTGTGTGTTCTAGTTGATGTCATGTTGCTCAGCATCCTTGATGAAGCAACAGACGTCGTCAGCAAAATGCCGAGTATTGCCCGCTCCCTACCACGGAATTCGATCAATCTCACTCTCGTGGTCTGTTTGTTGCTTATAGCAAGTATCGGACTACTTCTTATCGCACAACCGAAGGTGCACAGAATTGGTATTGCATTCATGGTCATCACTACTTCGTATGCACTCATGCTGGAGCGGCGCTGGCAGAACATCGACAATGCGCGACTACTCATCGACTGCACGTTGCTCCTCGGCTTCACTGCCATCTGACCGTTGTTCTGCAAAGTGTTTTCGAGCCCACTTTAGTGCACGCTCATGACGTTTACGAACACAGGCAGGGGTAATGCCGTCAGACGTGGCAATATCGTTAAAGGACTGTCCTTCCAGGTAGTGTTTTCGGAGTACCGTAGCGTACGTTGCGGGTGCTTCGCGAAGAATCTGCTCGGCATCCATGCGTGTGGTCGGGTCAGGTAGTTCATATCCAAAGAACCTGCTTGATTCTATAGGCCAGTCATAACGTGAATCGTCGTCAGGATGAACGTACTTTTCACGCCACCTGATTTGTGCCGTTATAGCACGCTTGGCCACAGTGATGGCAAATGCTTCGGGGCAGCGTATTACTACTCCCGCCTCGGTAGCCTTCCAAACGGTAATGAAGGAGTAGCTCACAGCATCATCAATATCGTCGCTGCTAGCATCACTGTACCGTTTTGTGATGTATTGGTGGACCATCCTGGTGTTCAGCTGCATCGTTGCTCCAAAAGATGTTGGAGTGCAATCAACGTTGATACGCTAAGCCAAGCCACCCGGAATTGACGAACAGTTCATTTCGCCTGATAGACATAGCGTAATTTTCACTGAAACCCAATTCAGCACGGTGTCAGGAGCTATGTCGCACGTTCTTCCATTAAACGCCAACGATGTTCCCGAGGAGTTAGCTTTTGTACGCAGTGCTAATCCGGAACTAGTGCTCATGCCTGTGGGCACCTTCGTGTTCCGTGAGCACGAAGGCTGCGGGCGAGTGGGATTCGTGGTTTCCGGCACCATACGCGTATACAAGGAACACTCTACAGGGCGGTCTATCACGTTGTATCGCCTAGGACCCGGGGATGCCTGTGCATTAGCAATGAGCTGTGCGCTCAACAACCCAATTCACCAGGCATCGGCCATCGTGGAGGAGGAAGCCCGAGTGCTCACGGTGAGCATTGAAGCATTCCAGCACCTGGTTGACAAGAGCCGCGAGGCACGGGAGTACCTCTATGCATCCTTTGCCACAAGGCTTACTGATGCCATGATGTTAATCGAGGAAATTGCCTTCCACCGCATGGATGAGCGACTGGCAGCAATCTTACTGGAGTATGGGGCTCGACATCACAGCGATGTAATCGTTATCACTCATGAACAGTTGGCCGAAGAAGCCGGAACTGCTCGAGAGGTTGTTACCAGACTCCTCCATGACTTTAATCAGCGCGGTTATGTAAAACTCTCCCGAGGCCACATTCAGATTATTGATCGCAAGGGCCTGGCTAGAATAAGTTCCTCCCGTTCCTCAGTCTTGTAAGTATTGTAGTGACATTCGTCCCTAAACGCCACTCGCGTTCTCACTAGGTTCGCATAGGTTCTACCTCGTCACAAAGAAACGGAGCATTCATGTTCTTCAAACAGATATACGAACCAGGTCTGGCGCATGCTTCCTACATGGTGGGTTGTCAGCAAACGGGCGAATGCCTGGTGATCGATGCAAAGCGTGATGTGGATACGTACTTGGACGTTGCACGCAAGGAACGTCTGAACATCACCCACCTCGCCGAAACGCATATCCATGCCGATTTTTTAGCAGGAACGCGAGAACTGCACGAGCTTACCAAGGCGCCCATGTACCTGAGTGACGAAGGAGGTGCCGATTGGCAGTATGAATTCGACCATGTGGGCCTTCGTGATGGAGACGTCTTCATGGTTGGCAACCTGAAGATTCAGGTACTCCACACGCCGGGACACACTCCAGAACACATCTCGTTTCTGGTAACCGATACTCCTGCAAGTCCGGAGGTACCAGTGATGATTTTCACTGGCGACTTCGTGTTCGTCGGTGATGTCGGTCGGCCCGATCTTCTCGAAAAAGCCGCAGGCTACAAGAACACCATGGATGCAGGTGCTCGGCAACTCTGGAAATCACTCGAGCGGTTTCGAGCCCTACCGGATCATGTGCAAGTTCACCCTGCTCACGGTGCTGGTAGCGCGTGTGGAAAGGCTCTTGGATCCGTACCCTCCAGCACGGTGGGTTATGAGAAGCTAGTTAACTGGGCCTTTAAGCATACCAACGAAGATGACTTTGTCCAGGATCTGCTTCATGGGCAGCCTGAGCCACCATTCTACTTTGCCAAGATGAAACACTTGAACAAGGTGCCTAGGCCGCTACTTACCAGTGTACCATCAATCAGTGAAGTAACCGTGGCCGACATAGCCGAAGCTTTGCAATCGAACAAGCTGGTGGTAGATACTCGAAACAAGGCGGATTACGCGGCCGGACACATTCCTGGAACGATCAGCATACCCAACAACAAAACGTTTAGCACCTGGGCGGGCTGGATACTGTCGTATGATGAACCATTTCTGCTCATCGCCCATCCATCCACAACCGACGATCTGATGCGAAAACTGATGCGCATTGGTCTCGATTCGGTGGCTGGATACCTACCGGATATTCAGGCTTGGACCCAAGCAGGTAGAAAGCTGGAGATTGTGGAGCAGATCTCGCTCGATCAGTTGCACCAGAGCCTGGGCAACCCGGATGTTACGATTATTGATGTGAGAAATGCCGTTGACTTTGAACAGGCACACATCCCCGGCTCGAAGAACATTCACACCGGTTACATCCTCACACAACTCGATGCGATACCACATCACGGTACAGTGGTTCTCAGCTGCACTGCTGGCGACAGGTCAAGCATAGCTGCTAGCCTTCTGCTGCATAAGGGCTTTCATAACGTAAAGAACTTCCCACTTGGTTTTAACGGCTGGAAGGGGGCTCAGGCACCCGTCGAAGTCGGCGATACCTTGGTCGCATAGGAGTAGCATGCAACAACAAACAACACCGGAGATCCTGAAGCGAAGAATTGAGAATGGAGAATCTGTTCACCTGCTCGACGTACGTCGGCAGGAGGAGTGGGATGCCGGACATATCGAAGGCGCAATACACATCCCACTCCACGAGCTTGAGCAACGCATCGGTGAACTTGAGCACCTTCGAGATCAGGAGCTCATCGTTTACTGTCGGTCCGGGAACCGCTCTGCCCAAGCGTGCATGTTCCTTGAAATGATGGACTTCAAGAATCCTGTAAACCTGAAAGGTGGACTGCTCTCCTGGTAGCGCTGTACATCATCGCTGTTCTCTTTGGAATGTCACTTGGGCTCTTGGGTGCGGGTGGGGCCATCGTAGCCGTTCCTGCATTCGTGTATATCGGAGGTATCGAACCAACCTTAGCAAGTGGCTACGCCTTCTTTGCCGTGATGGTTGCCACGGGAGTGGCCTGCATTCCTCACATCTGGCGTGGCACCATTCATTGGTCGGCATTCTGGTTGTTTGGCCTCACCACGATGCTAACCATTTTCACCATCCGCCGGTGGATTCTTCCCGCGCTGCCACAGAATATTGTGGTGGGTTCGATAAACCTAGAACTCAACACAGTGCTAATGGTGTGCTTTGGGATTGTCCTGCTGCTTGCTGGCAGCGCAATGCTCCGTGACGCTCAAAAGCCAGGAACTCAAGCCCCTTCCCATCCGATCCGACTTGCAGCTTTGGGAATCGTGGTTGGTATCGTTGCAGGATTCCTTGGCGTTGGGGGGGGGTTCCTGATGACGCCCGCACTGGTGATATGGGCTGGGTTGGATATGAAGTCGGCCGTAGCAACATCACTAGCCTTGATCTGCGTGAACAGCGCAGTGGGTGTGATTGGCGATCTCTCGGCCAGCGTATCCTATGATTGGCCGGTTGTTCTCACCTTCACGGCTTGTGCATGTGCTGGTATCGCGATTGGGCTTGTGGCTGCACACCGTATTGATGCCCAAAAGCTTCGCACCATCTTTGGCTGGGTTGTTGTGAGTATCGGTGTTGTGGTGCTCACTGTCGAGATGCTGTCAGCCTAGTCTCGCGAACTCTTCTTTCGAAACAGGAAGGAAATGGGTACGCCTTCGAAGTCATACAGCTTGCGAAGCTGCCGCTCGATGTACCGCTTGTAACTGTCGGGCAGCAGGTCAGGAAAGTTCAGGAAGAATGCAAAAACCGGTGGTGCACTGCGAACCTGGGTAACGTAGTTGATCCGTAAGTCGCGACCACGAATGCTTGGCGGGGGCGTCTTCTCGAGGATCTCGATGAGCCGTTCATTGATTTCGTGGGTTGGGATGCGTGCTTCTCTTCGTTCCTGAATTGCGATGGCCATCTCCAGCACCTTGGTGATTCGCTGTCGGGTTGCTGCACTGATGTACACCACGGGAGCATAATCCAGCGTGCGGAGCTCCTCACGGATGGTGGTGGTAAAGGCATCGGCCGTCTTGGTGTCCTTCTCCACCAAGTCCCACTTGTTTACGGCTATGATGATTCCCTTACGCGCTTCTTCAACCTCACTGAGAATCCGTTTGTCCTGCTGCTCCAGCCCTTGCGTTGCATCCAGCATAACGATGGCAACGTCACACCTGTCGATGGCTCGGGATGTACGCATGGTGGAGTACAGCTCAACGCTTTCCTTGATCTGGCTCTTGCGGCGCAGTCCGGCTGTATCAATAAGGACGATTTCCTGTCCGTAGTACGTAACCACGCTGTCTATAGCGTCTCGCGTGGTTCCAGCAATCGGTGTAACCACCATCCGGTCTTTGCCAAGCAGCGCATTGGTTAGTGAACTCTTGCCAACATTCGGTCGGCCTACCACTGCAATCTTCAGGCGAGTGTCTACTTGCTCTTCAACGTTCGGCAGACCTTTCACTACTTCATCCAGAAAGTCTCCAGTGCTCCTACCGTTGAGTGCACTTATTGGGAATGGTTCGCCCAATCCAAGTTCGTAGAACTCGGCTGCCATCAAGTCGCTATGTGGTGCATCACACTTGTTCACAACAAGAGTTACAGGCTTGCGGCTTTGCCGAAGCATGTCGGCAATATCTCTATCCGTCGGGGTTAGGCCGTCTCGTCCATCAACAACAAAGAGGATGTGATCAGCCTCTTCAATGGCCAGCACGGCTTGTTCCCGAATGGCCTTGTCGAACAATTCTTCGCTGTCGGGAACGATGCCGCCGGTGTCAACAAGCTGAAAACTCTTGCCAGCCCACTCTGCCTTGGCATATAATCGGTCGCGCGTTACACCAGGCACGCTCTCAACGATGGCATGCCGTTCTTCGATGATGCGGTTGAACAACGTGCTCTTGCCAACATTCGGTCGGCCAACGATAGCTACCAATCCCATTCACAAAGCTACCGCATCACGGTAAGCAACGTTGTTGCCGTTCCCTGCCGTACCACATAAACACCTGACGGCCATGCAGAACAGTCCACCTGAACATCTCCGCCTCCTTGCCACAACACCCTGCCCATGAGGTCGGCAACTACGGCATGCTCCGAATGTAACAGGCGGAAGTATCCCTTGCTCGATGGATTTGGATAGATGGTCTTGGCATCCTTGCCTTCATGCTCCACGGAACTGGTTTTTCCCAATACTATCGCCTCCTGCGCATTGAGTACTTGGCGCTGCGTGTTGTCGGTAGAATGATGTCTTGCAACGAAGGCAACAATCCTACTGTTCTCCGGGATGTATGATGCCAATGCCGTTGTACTCACCACCAGCGAATACGTATCTCCCACAACTGGTTGAAACGGAATGATCAGGGTGTCACCAAATGTGCCTGTAAAACTTTCGCGCAGAACGTGGTTGTGCTGCCAATCATCGATGTATGGTGGTTGCGAATACAGCGGATGATAGGGATAATCTGGATTCGAACTGTAATAGTTACGCTGGCGATACCCCGGTATGGGTTTGCTGATACCATCCTCCGTAAGCCACACATGCAGACTGTACCGATCGGCAGGTACGTCGTCAACAAACGTTACGCGAACGGTTGCCGCAATCAATTCCATTTCCTTCGAAGAGCGAGGTTCGATTGCAATCAACACAACGCTCTCCTTCGTCAGCTGCTCAGCCACACGCTTCTGCCAAGCACCTCCACTTCGAGAAATGGGCACACCTGTAGATCCATCGAACTTCGTGCGGTCAATCATGGCTGTGGGAAATGAGGGCCGATACATCGTAGCCAGCTCCTGTCCCGTTGGGATAACCATGCTGTCAACCTGATTGGCATGGATGGCTACAAGCACAGCCTGCGGATACTGCTGCTCGATGGACTTCATGATCAGTGCACCATCGGGACACCACCCACACCATGCTCCGGTAAACTCCTCAACGAGCGGCCTACGTGGCACCGAAACTCCCCGGCGAGACATAACACGTGTTGATAGCACATCGTTACTGGGTCTGTCGTCGGCACCTTCTCCATTCACATCAACGATTGCTGCGGTTACGGTAATGAAAGCACCGGCGCTTGCTGCCGAGATCTTTACTCCCAGCTGCAGAGTGTCGCTGTGCCCACTTGCCAGGACCTTATTCAAAAGCAACTGCATAGGCTCAATGCCATCAGCCTGGACCTGTACGGTTGCCAACGTGATGGCTTCGGCACCGGAATTCGTTACCACGACCGAAGCATCGAACTGCGAGCCTACGATCACGGTTGGCGGAACCACGATCTGCTTGATGGCTAAATCACGCAACGAGGTTGTGAACGTGAAATCGTACGTTACGTCATCATACCCCATCGGACCTAGGGGTGGAAAATCAAGCGAACCACTGCCATCTACAAACACGGCGTTTGTTCCATCGGCATTCTCAGCACCGATACTACCAGCAAAGGTGTTGTTGTGATTTCCGGCAACCTGTACGATTGCAAAGCCCCCTGCCTCTTTTAATACGATTGCAAAAGAAATGCCGCTGGTACTGCTAGCAGTGCGCGATACGGCGCTGATCCACATAACCACATGGTATCTGTTGGGTGCCGTACCAATCGTAATGCTGCGAACTTCATGCGACCAGGCTGGTTGCCCCGAATACAATGCCAGCTCCTCCCAAAAACCGTAGATGCAGTTGTTTGGTGGATCCGTAGTGCCACCTACCATGCCAACAGGAGAAACCGATCCACGGGCACTGCTGTCGAACGTGATGTACCCGTTGTCGCTGGCATAATACCCTGTAACCGGTTCGCCATAGAACGTGCAGTCAAAGGGTACCTGTTGCCATGAACTCAGAACCTGATTTGCCGGTCCTTTCAACAACAGACTCGCTGAGGGTCGGATACTGGCCGTGTAGGGCTGCTCCCCCGTTGTTTGCGTGTACGTGTATGTTTGAGCGGCAAGCCTGCCAAAGAACATCAGCACTAAAAGTGACACACAGGTAGCGTTCATCGCAACATCTCACCATTGATCGAAACAGATGGACTGAATTTATGGATGTCGTCCTGTCGATGGAACCCTACGCAGCAACACTTTACGGACTCTACGCGCCATTCGAGGTTGACTATGGGTACACAGGTACCAAGATTATGCAGCACCTGTTTCCGCTGCTTGAGGAGTATGGACTGCAGCCGTCGGGATCACTTCACTGGATATATCTTCCACGGCACATCCAATTCGTGGGAGTTCCATTAGATGTTGCACCACCCGAACGATCAGGCTTGGAAACTCACCATCTCCAGATGGATCACCATGCGTCGTATCGGCATGTTGGGCCATATCAGCAGCTCCTGGATGTTAACGCTGCCATGCGCGAAGAAATTATACGCAGGGGGCTTAGCTATGCGCACCCATGTGTGGAGGTGTACGGCGAATTCGTTAACGATGAATCGGCACTGGTAACCATGGTGTACTGGAGCGTTCATGCAACAGTATGATGCCTCTATGCACTACACGTTTTTTCGATCGGCACCATGGTACTTGATTGTTGATTCGGTAAGCGCTAGGCGGACAAGGTCTTCACGATGTCGTCTGCATTCACTCCTTCGGCTTCGGCGTTAAAGTTCGTCACGATTCGGTGACGCAGCACCGGCAGAGCAACTGCATTCACATCTGCAATCTCGGGAGTTGGCCTACCATCCAGAGCAGCTCGCGCCTTGGCACCAAGAATCAGGTACTGCGAAGCACGAGGTCCTGCCCCGTAGGAGATAAAGTCATTCACACGTTTCGAAGCCCCTTCACCGGGTCTGGTGGCATGCACAAGTTTCACCGCATACTGCAGGACGTTGTCGGCCACTGGTACACGCCGCACAAGGTTTTGCGCAGCAATAATCTCTTCGGCACCCATGATGTGCCTAACCTCCGTCATGCGCTCAAGTGTGGTGCTCCGCACAACCTCCACTTCCTCGTCGAACGAAGGATACTCCAGCCGAAGGTTGAACATGAACCTGTCCAACTGCGCTTCGGGCAGCGGGTAGGTGCCTTCTTGCTCGATCGGGTTCTGGGTGGCCAGCACAAAGAACGGTTCCGGCAGGTGATACGTAACGCCGGCTACAGTTACGTTGTGCTCCTGCATGGCCTCGAGCAAGGCAGCCTGCGTCTTGGGTGGGGTGCGGTTCACCTCGTCGGCAAGGACGATGTTGGCAAACACCGGACCTTTCACAAACCGAAATGCCTTCTGTCCAGTTGACCTGTCGTCCTCGATAACCTCGGTGCCTGTAATGTCGCCGGGCATCAAATCCGGTGTAAACTGCACACGCGAGAACGTAAGGTCAAGAGTGCTTGCCAACGTTCTGATAAGCAAGGTCTTGGCCAAACCGGGCACACCCACCAGTAGGCAATGCCCCCGGGCAAACAGCGAAACAAGGAGCTGATCAATGGCATCGCGCTGACCAACAATGACCTTGGCAATCTCGGCGCGAACGTCTTTCATGCGTCCAGCGAGGTGCTGGATGTGTTCCAAATCATTCATGGGACTGGTAGGGGGCTCAGGTTGTGTGGTGTTCCGCGTGTGTTGCGCGGATGTGCTCAAGTGCCGACGTGATGTCGAGAACAAGATCGGCTACTTCTTGCTGGGTGCTATAACGGCCGAACGAGAAGCGTAGTGAATGATCGGTCTGCTCAGGTGTTCGGCCCATGGCTGTGAGCACATGACTCGGAGTGGTTTTTGCTGACGAACAGGCACTACCCTGGCTACAGGCCACATGATCAAGAATATTCTGCAACTCGTGAGCTGTGGCATCGGGAACGGTGATATTGCTGATGTTGTAGCTCCGCGGCGCTCCGAATCCGTTGATAGTGACGCCAAGAGACGTTAGTCCTCGCTCGAAGGCGTCGCGCAAGGCACCGATTCTCTCTTGTTCCTGCTCCAATTGGCTTAGGGCAAGGCTACCTGCCTCGGCCAGACCCACAACGCCTGGAACGTTCAACGTGCCGCTGCGCACGCCGCCTTCCTGGCCACCGCCATACTGCAGTGGTTGAAGTGTACAGTCACGATCACGCTTTCGTTGGAACAGTGCCCCTACGCCCTTGGGCCCGTAAATCTTATGTGCAGAAAAGCTCATCAGGTCGATGCCAAGTTCGTCCACATGGATTGGCATCTTACCGTATGCCTGCGTGGCATCGGTCATGAACAGCGCACCAACATTGTGTGCGAGCTCTGCAAGAGTCTTCAAATCCTGCTTTACCCCCGTTTCGTTGTTCACAGCCATTACAGAGAGCAGGAGGGTTGACTCGTCGAGAACACTACGCACCTCGTCCATATCAACAACACCATGCTCGTCCACGCCTACAAACCGAACAGAGTACCCTTCTGCTTCCAGTTGGTGAGCAACGTCGATCATGGCCATGTGCTCTGTGGCACAGGTCACAAAGGTTTGGCGGCTGGGTGTGGCTTGCTTGCGGAAGAGTCCTAGCACGGCAAGGGAGATGGCTTCGGTAGCACCGCTGGTAAATACGATTTCGTCCATGCGTGCAGCAATGTGTTTTGCCACCGTCATGCGTGCCTTCATCACGGCACGTTGTGCCTCCATGCCTGCTGCATGCGTGCTCGATGCGTTAAAAAACACGTTGGTCAGGTACGGCATCATCGCCTCGAGGACGCGCTTGTCGAGAGGCGTGGTGGCAGCATAGTCTGCGTAGATCATCGGCCGTTTGCCGGAGGAGTTCATAAGGCACGTAAAATAAGGCCGACTGCAATGGTAACCACCACAGCAGCCACCATGCATGGAGCAACACGCTTCCACAGTTGTGAAAGTGGAACATCGGCTAGTGCACAGCTATACAGAACAACGGCTGCAACCGGACTCATGGTGCGCCCCACATTGGCACCCACGGCACCGGCAACACCAAGCCTCACCGCTTCCGTTGGGTTCACGGCAGCCACACCGGGCAACATACTCGAACTAAAGGCCACACTGGGTGCCGTACCCGAGCCCCCTACCACAGCCGTTAGCCATGTGACTATGGGAGCAATAACCGCTGCTAGTGACGCATTGGCTGCAAGTGCCGCACTAAGAATGGTGAGCACACCAATGGCTTCCAGTCCGCTGATGAAACACGCTGCGGCAATGATAATGGAAATGACCTTGGAAAATGCATATCCCATGCCTTCGAAAAAGGAGCCGGTGAGCGTGGCGGCATGGGCAGGCACGGTCCGCCAATTCGTGCTGGTAACTAGCATGACTAGTGCTGTGCAGGCTACCATGACGGCACTCACATGCACACCGTTGGGATACCGATCATGAAGGAAGGGGGCTAAGCCAAATGTTGGCTGAAGCAGGATGAGCAACAGGACGGGCAATGGTGGCATCATTGCATACAGCAGACGCGGTGCTTGCTGCATTTCCGATTGCACCTCCTGCACAGGCTGATGATCATTGCGGGAGAGTATCATCAGCACAAGAACGGCAACGCCAAATGCAAGAACATTCGGCAGGAGCACATGCGGCATGATTGCTGCAACCGATACACCGGTTGCTTGCTGAATGGCTACAATGTCGGGTTCGCCAGGATTAAAGAGATTGCCACCAACACTGCAGCCCACAAGGATGGTTGCAGCGGAGGTAACCGGACTGAACCCTGCCGCCCTCATGATGGGAAAGAGGATTGGTCCAACAGCTGCTGCCGACGCCGTCTGGCTTGTAATGGCCATGTTGGTCACGAATCCTGCAAGTGCTCCACCTGGGATGAGAAGCCATGTAACGGATTTGAGCGGCGAGGTGAGCATTACTACCATGTGCCTGTCACATCCGGTGGCTTTGAGAACCCACGCATATCCCATTGCTGTGCAGATTGGGCCGATAACGCCTCCCTGCCCCAGTGCCTTCTGAAAAGCGTCAAGAACGGCTAGCGGATCACCGGCAATGACGGCAAGGATTGCACCAGCAACGATGAGGAGTAGTCGGGCGTCCATCAGTCCGCCAGCGGATCCCAATGCTCAACGGCGTCTGCATACTGTTCCACCACCGGCAGCAACACATCAGGAACGCCACTGCAGCCAATGGCCCAACGGTCTGCATCAAAGTACCGTTGCTGGATCAACAGGAGATCCTCGGGCTGAAACATCTGCAAGCGCTGCACATGCCGCTCGTGGTAATCCAGAGGTAGGTTGTGATGAATGGTCTGCCAGATCAGCGAGGCAGTCTGCTGCGGCGTTTCGTTTGTGCGCGCAAAACTTCCAAGCAGCTGCTGGCGGGCATCATCAAGCTCTTCCGCGGGAATGAGCTGGGATGCTATCCTGCGTACTTCATCAGCAATGGTTGCTAGGGTATCGGCTGTGTAGGTGTTGCCTACGCTAGTAACAACATCAACAGTTTGTGCATGCTGCCGCACAACGGGAACGGCATAGGCACCGTAGGTATACCCTTTTTGCTCGCGCAGCACCATAAAGAGTCTGGCAAGTGTGTACCCTCCAAGCACGTTGGCAACCAGTTGCAGGCCGGAGAAGTCTGGATGACTGTAAGGTACGCAAGGAAGACTGATGCGAAAGGCACTCTGCACTGCCCCGGGATTCTTGGCAACAACTGCTGTACGCTCACGCATGTGCGCCTGAGGGAGTCCTGCGTCGAACGATGCCTGTGGCAATGCATGGATGAATGGTTCGAGCATCGGTAGCACGGCGGGCAGCTCCACCGGTCCGGCAATAATGATGGTTCGCTGGCTCGCCAAGAGTCGCTCGTGAGCAGCACGAATCTTGTCGGTGGTGATGTTTGCCATATCAGCCGCTGACCCACGATTGCGGCGCGCATACGGATGATTGGCATAGCACACCTTGTTGCTGGCCTGACTGGCAAGCCAATCGGGGTCGCGTTGATTGATTTCCAGCTCGGACATCCACCGCCCGCGCACCACTTCCAGTTCACGGGCATCAAATCGTGGTGTGGTCACGCATTCAGCCATAAGCGAGATAACATGACCAAGCTGCTCCACGAGGCCAAGACCTTGCAGTGTTACCGACGTTTTCTGTGCGGCTGACCGAATAGTACATCCATGATATTCCACAAGCTCATCGAACTCTTCGGCCGTGAGCCGTTCCGTTCCTCGTGTGAGCAGCTCGGCTGCAAACGACGTTGCTCCTGTGTTAACGTCATGCGCCGAACCAGACATCAGGTGCATCGTTACCGTCACCAGATCTTGATCGGATCGAGGGACAACGACGAGTCTCGTACCGTTATTGAAAACGTGGTCCGAAACACGAGGCATTCGGAACACCAAAGGCTCTTCCGACAAGGGGGGCGATTGCAGCATTCGATAAATTTACCAGCATGAACCCCTCTTCACGTACGGACCTACAGAATTCCGTGGTATTGGTTACCGGAGCGTCGGCAGGCATTGGAGCTGCCTGCGTCGACGTTTTTCTGGAAGCCGGAGCAACTGTGGTTGGTTGGGCTCGTCGACGTATTGCTCGCCACGAGCAGGATGCCCAGCGTTTCATTTCCCAGCAGGTGGATGTTCGCAACAAGGATGCCGTTCGCAGTGCCTACACTGAACTCATGGGCACCGTTAACCACGTCGATGTTCTGATCAACAATGCAGGTCTCTCGCGTGGCCTAAGCCCCCTGCCAGACGGACAGGACGATGATTGGAACGAGATGATTGATACCAACCTGAAAGGGCTGCTCTGGGTAACACAAGCCGTTGTTCCAAACATGGTGCAGCGGGGAAGCGGGCTTGTGGTGAACATGGCAAGCGTTGCAGGACGGCAGCCCTACCGTGGCGGCAACGTGTATAGCGCAACGAAGGCTGCTGTGAAGATGCTGAGTGACAGCATGCAGATAGACCTGCTTGGAACGGGAGTACGGGTTTGCAATGTTGACCCCGGCATGGTGGAAACGGAATTCTCGCTTGTTCGATTTCGAGGCGATGCCGAGCGTGCAGCCCAGGTGTACCGCGGACTGCAGCCACTTTCCGCACGTGATGTGGCCGAGGTGGTACTATTTGCCGCTACCCGGCCTCCGCATGTGAACATTCAGGACATCCTGGTGATGCCCACCCATCAGGCCACAATCCATCACGTGCACAGGTCGCAATAGCCATGCCCACCGTTCACTTTGTTATCACCGGTCGTGTGCAGGGCGTAGGCTTCCGGCGTTTTGTGCAGCACCATGCCAACGTGCTGGGGATTACGGGCTTTGTGGCAAACCTTGATGACGGCTCCGTGGAATGTGTTGCTCAAGGAGCAACGGATGCACTCACGGATTTGGAACTGCTGTTGCGACAAGGTCCGCAACACAGTAGAGTAGATGGCGTGTCCTGCACCGATCTTGACTCCGAACCTCGACGATACAGTAGCTTTCGCATCGTATGAACTACCTGATAACCGGAGCTTCGTCCGGAATTGGCGAAGCCCTCGCATTACAGTGCATCCGTGCTGACGTAAACCTTGTTCTCGTAGCCAGGCGAGCCGACCGACTTGAGACGTTGGTGGCGGACATTCGCTCGCGGGGAGGCAATGCCATTGCCGTGGTTGCAGACCTGGAGCAGGAATCAGAGTGTATACGTGTTGCTGATGTTGCCCTGCAGGAACTTGGGACGATAGATGTTGTGGTGCACAACGCAGGTCGTGGTAACTATGCCTCCGTTGAAGACACCGCTACCAACGTATGGCGCAGCATGTTTGCCCTAAACGTTGACGCTCCGTTCTTTCTTACTCGAGCACTACTCCCGCACATGAAGGAAAAGAATGCTGGGCATCATGTGTACGTGAGCAGTATGGCAGGGAGAGTGGGATATCCCTTCAACGCAGCCTATGTGGCAGCCAAACATGCACTCGTTGGTTTTGTTGCTGCTCTGCGGGCCGAGCTTATCGGAACGAATGTACATGCCACAGTGGTATGTCCGTCCGGTGTTAGTAGTGAATGGGGCAACGTAACCGAGGGCGGATCCATCAATCAGCTGTACGCCAAGGCTATCCCACAGTCGCGGGCCATGGCCCGAGAGCAGGGAATGGAACTTGCCCCGCTCAAAAAACTCATCACCTCTGCCACCGCAGCCGACATCATCCTTCAAGCCATTGATGCGGGTAGGGGCAACGACGTATACACCCACGAGGGAACGCTTGAACTCGTGCTCGAAGCAACCCAGGACAGGATTCGCTTCGAAGAACGTCATCGGGCACTGTGGTTGGCAATGGAGCAGGTGTATCGTGGCTAACCCATGTCTGTGCGCCCAAGCATTGAACGTTCCTACTCGCAGATGAATGCATTGCTCCGAGCATGCATCGTTATCGTGCTGCATCTGCATGCATGGAGCTGCATCCGTGCCACTGAAGATCGGGTAACGGTAGCTCTCGTCCTTACTGGTGGTGGTGCCAGAGGGCTTGCACAAGTTGGCGTACTCAAGCAACTCGAAACACAGGGCATAGACTTTGACATCATCGTGGGCAGCAGCATTGGTGCTATCGTTGGCGGACTTTATGCATCTGGATACACTGGTAGCGAACTCGACAGTATCATGCGAACGGTGGATTGGTCCAGTGTTACATCGCTGGACGACGACACCAAGCGAGAAACACTGTTTTTCAATCAGAAGGCCGAAGACGACAGAAGTCTGCTAAAGCTGCGCTTTCGCGACTTTACCTTCCTTCCTCCTGAATCACTCGGCGGAAGCGCACGTTTTGCCAGCCTCCTGCAGGAGTTGCTCTGGCAGAGCCCCTTCAACTGCGTTACGGACTTCGACCAGTTGCGATGCCGATTCCGAGCGGTTGCAACCGACCTTACGAATGGCACCTGGCGAGCGCTTGGTTCCGGCAATCTGGCAACGTGTTTGCAAGCCAGTGCAACCTTTCCACTTCGATATGCACCAGTGCGAATTGATTCGGCCATCCTTGTGGATGGCGGCCTTGTGGCCAACATACCCGTTGACGCAGCACGCAAGCTCCAACCGGATGTGCTTGTTGTAGTGAATACTGTAAGTGACTACATGCCACCAAACGAACTCAACGATGCACTTGATGTTGCAGACCAGGCACTCACTGCTGCCATGAAGCAGCGTGACTCACTTAACCTGGCCATGGCCGACGAGGTGATCGTGCCCAAGCTGGATGGCGTAACAACGTTTGGCTTTACAGGCATCGACAGCATCCTTGCAGCAGGCGAAGCGGCGGCGCGGGTTGCTGCTCCGCGCATTCGCGCAGCTGTGCATCGTGCCCGCATACGAAAGCTCCGGTTACACCCCCCCCCTTCTACACCCGAAGCGCAGGATAGTGCACTCATGGCATCCATTATCCTGTCTGTTGATGCTAGGTCCGACCTGCCCTTGCGCTCCAAGCCTATGGTGGATTCACTGCTGTACGACATGACCGGCAGATCGTGGAGTGATCCCTTTGCTCGGCACTACCGGTGGCATTTGCAGCGGGCATATCACGCAAGTGACTGGCCATTTGCCTACACCCGAGCCATGGCTTACGACAGTGGCGGTAAGACGCTCACCCTTGTTGTTGATGCTGGCAAGGTGAACACAATCCGCATAGACAGTTCCAGACCAGTGCGATATGCCGATGTTGTTCGCGAATTCACCTTCCGTCAGGGTGATGAACTCGACATTGCCGAGTTGCGACGCACAGCCGACAGACTCCGCGCGAGCGAGTTGTTTTCCGATGTTGATCTGGCTATCGTTCCTGCCACCGATAGTGGCGTGGATATCCTTGTGGGAGCCGCCGATCGGGGTAATCAACTTCTGCGCATCGGAGCAAGGGTTGACAACGAACGGTACCTGCAAGGTGGTGCGGACTTCATCCACCAAAACCTTGGAAGTACTGGGCTTCGCGTGGGACTTCGTGCTTTGGCCTCGCCCCGACTTGGTGAGCTCGCCGTTACATTCGAGATGCCACGCATCGTTGAATCACTATGGACTGCTGGCATCCGCGGCTATGCCAGCTTCCGAAATGTGTGGGTGTACGACCGCGTTTCCGGCCTTCCGAGAACAGATGCAACGAGGGAGCGCGTTGGAGAGTTTTCGGAAGACAGGATTGGCGCACGCATGACCTTTGGACGTCAGCTCGAGCGTAACGGTGTGATTCTCACCGAACTCCGATACGAGGAGCAGCGGTATCGCGAAGTTGATACCCTCCCAGAACCTGAATTCCGTCCACTGGCAACCATCCGCGGTCTTATCCGCTGGGACGATCGTGACAGGATAGACTTTGCATCAGGCGGTCGAGTTATCGATCTCTCCCTCGAAACCAGTTTCATCTCTTTGAGCGACCAGATTTCGTTCACGAAGGCCTACGCGAAGGTATCGACAACCGTGCCGATTGGTCCATTTGCCATCACACCGAGCGTTTTTATTGGTGCAGCTGATAAAACGTTACCCTCTCCCGAACTCTTCTCCATGGGCGGGCAGGACTTGTTTTTTGGCATGAGGGAAGATGAGGAACGTGGACGTCAGATAGCCATCGGCAACTTAGAAGGCAGATACCGGCTGCCTATCGACATCATCTTTCCAACCTTCGTTAGTCTGCGGTACGACGTTGGTGCCGTGTGGGCGGAACCCGAGCAGATACGAGTTAGTGCATTCCAGCATGGCATTGGCAGTACGGTTGGATTCGACACACCCGTAGGTCCGGCGCGGTTCTCCATTGGTCGGCGCTTCTATTTTCTTGACAACCCACCCGCAGTGGCGTGGGGCCCCTTCCTTGGTTATTTCGCCGTTGGCGTGCGATTGTAAGGGGCTTTGGTAGAAATTTTGCGGCATGGGTATCCTTGACCGCATCCGAAGCATCCTTGCCGCCGAGCTTGGAAGCCGCACAGCCCCCCCCTCGTGGACAGATACTGACGCGACCTTTGGCGAGCTTGATGGTGACACCGAGCTAAGGGCAGCCATTGATCAGGCAGTTCACAATGCCAAACAAACCCTGCGCGATGAAGTGGATGTGGCATGCAACCTTCTTGGTGTGAGCCGAAACCTAACCATGCCCGAATTACGGACGGCATATCGAGCTGCAATCAGGAAATGGCATCCCGATCTGTACGTCAATGCCAGCGCAGATCAGCAACGACTGGCAGCCGATCAAACAAAGAAAATTGTCGCAGCCTATCTGCTGCTCAGTCATTACATCGTTTCCGGAAGAGCAGACAAATAACACTAACAGCGGACGCACCATGACTCTGTTTGAGCGAATCATCAATCGGGAAATCCCCGCAACCATAGAGTTCGAGGATGCGGATGTAATCGTTATCCGCGACATTGCCCCAGTGGCTCCACTCCACCTTCTCATCATCCCTAAGAAGCCCATCCCGAATGTGGATGCACTTACGGAGGATGATCAGTACGTTGTTGGCAAGGTCTTCTTGGTAGCGCAGAAGCTTGCCCGGCAGTTTGGTGTGGCGGAGGGCGGATACCGCGTTGTTACAAATGTTAATGCAAACGCCGGGCAAACTGTGTTTCATCTGCACTTCCATTTGTTAGCTGGTGGGCCTCTTGGAGCAATGGTGGGGCAGGACGTGGCCACCATCCGGAACGAAGGTACTCCCGATACGAGTAACGGAGCGACCCTCACTGCCACTATGACAGATCGATCAACGATGATTACACCAACCATGAGCTGGCGTCCACTTGTTCGAGAGGGTGCTATCGTTATCCTAGCTGCCATCGGCTTAGCAATCGGTTTTAATCAGATGAATCCGCGTAGGATCCCATGGTTGAAGCCGGAGATTCAGCGGATGGCGGCCAGCGATGAAGAGTTGGGATTAGCCAAACTTGACTCATCATCGATTGAACAGGAATCGAAACCTGTGCAACCAAGTGATTCAGCCTCGTTGTTGAAAAGTGGTCGGCCAGCTTCCGTGCGATCGGAGCAACCAATCTCAGATTCGGGTGTTGAATCGCAGGGTGAGTTGAAGGAGCCCACTCTCACGAAACCAACGTTCATTGCAAAACCAGGCGTCATTCTCGAGATAACTCTGCAGCAGTTCAAGGCCTTACGGAACGCAGAGCATTTTTTGATCGACGCCCGGACGGCAGAGTCGTTTGCCAAAGGCCATATCGGCAATGCTGTGAATGTGTACGGTGGTGAAGTGGAAAGTCGGATTCCGCAGCTTTTGAACATGGTGCCGCAGGACAGACCGATCCTCATCTACTGTGATGGAGGTGAGTGCGAGTTAAGCCACCATGTTGCGAATGCTCTTGCGCAGTTCGGCTACGGCCCCATGTACATCTACACTGGTGGCTGGGCGGAGTGGAGTAAACAGCAGTAAGGAAAAAGGAACGTTGAAACATCATGGCTCTGATCAGCCGGGAAATCGTACAGCAGCTTGAAAACAGATTTGGTTTAGTGGGAGAGAGTTTGCCAATGGCACAAGCCATGAGCAAACTCATTCAGGTAGCTCCTACTGACCTTACAGTTCTACTCACTGGCGAAACAGGGACTGGCAAGGAAGTTTTTGCGCAAGCACTTCATGCTTTAAGTCCACGTAAGCGCATGCCATTTGTGAGTGTGAACTGTGGAGCAATACCCGAGACGCTACTTGAGAGTGAACTTTTTGGTGCAGAAAAGGGTGCGTATACCGGAGCGGAGGAGAAGCGCCGTGGCTTCTTCGAATCGGCAGATCGCGGAACCATCTTCCTTGACGAAATCGGCGAGATGCCGATAGCCACGCAGGTGAAACTCCTTCGCATCCTTGAAAGTGGTGAGTTCACCCGGCTGGGCTCATCAACTCTCCAACATGTTGATGTTCGAATCATTGCAGCAACCAATCGCGATCTGATGTATGAGGTGAAGCGCGGTCAATTTCGTCAGGACTTGTTCTTCCGCCTCAACAGCGTGAACATTCACCTTCCGCCTCTTCGTAAACATGCTTCCGACATTCCATTGCTCGTGGACTACTTCGCAACCAAAACCGCAGAACGCCTGAATATCCCCTATGCCGGAATAGATGAAGGCGCTCTTGCTTTGCTGGAACGGCAACCCTGGCCCGGCAACATCAGAGAACTCCGCAACGTCATCGAAACGGTGGTAACACTGGAGCGTGGTGCGCGCATCACCGAGGCCGTACTGGCTCCGTACTTGCCACAACCCTCATCACAGTCAGAACAGTCTTCTACGGCGCTTGTAAGAGTTGCCGACCTGCAAACACCACCAGATACCCTGGATCCCACCATGTTATACAGATCAATGCTCCAGCTCTCAGCAGATGTGAGCGAAATGAAATCCGTGCTTCGACATTTGATCTCCATGTCCTTGGAGGCACAACCGAACCATCAGCCTGCTACCAATGGATCCGTGCCACAGGATCTGCCTTCGGACATGATCGAAGCGAACGAACTCAACCTTGAAAAGATCGAACGCAGGGCTATCGAAGCAGCTCTTCGCAAGACTCATGGCAAGCGGAGAGAAGCAGCCCAGTTGTTGGGTATCAGTGAGCGCACGCTGTACCGCAAGATTGACGAGTACAACCTCGTATAAGAATCAGCAAGCCAGTTTAGTCGGCTGGCCGGTTGGTTGTTAAAAAAACAACACCGTGGTTTAGGTGCTGCTCTCATCTCGCTGGCCTAGCAGACGGAAGAGGAGAACGTTCGACGGCGCCGCATCCGATTCCAGCGGCGCCACTCCAAAACAGATAATGTATCGGCCATCGGGCACTGAGTTCGGTATGTAGGCCAGTTCAGTAATCGTGCAGTGCAATCGAGGAGTGTTTGGCCACTGCCAAAAGATATGATGTGCCTCCAGTGCTCCACCATCTTCTTCGGGATCCACACTCGGAACATCCACAACCAGATGCTCCACACCACACTGTACCAAGTAAGCCATAGCTTCGGGAGTGATGAACGGTGGGTGTGATCCTGACCACTGGCGAACCCGCTTATCATTAGTGTTTGGCAAGGTTCGTATCACCAGTGCCGATGTTCGAAGTTCCGGCAGTACTACGTTGAGCGATTCTCGCGTTATAGCAAGCCCCCTTCCAGATTCCATAACATCAACCGAGATCAGCGTTGCCTCCGCTAAAGGTGGTGGCATGTGCTCGGTGATACGGTATCCGTTACCAGCTAGGTGACCAATACATTCCGTGTGTGTGCCGTTTCCATGTGGTGCCATCGTTACGATATGACACTGGGCTGACCCGCCCTCCTCTCTACTTCCGATGAACGAACCCGCACGAAAGGGCTCGAACGTTGCCGGTGGAAGGTGAAAGGCACTTACCCCACCAGAAGCGGCTACTGGTAAGCTGATGGAGATTGGCATAAGGTCTGCCATCACCATCTCGCCATCAACATTCGCAAGCAGGATCATGTGGCAAACATGTCACATTTTTTACTCCATCACTCACTTCCCGTGTACAAGCGGTTCATGTGCTGACTATATTCGGCAACACATCGAATCACAAACAGTTCGATGACCTTCTGAGGGGAGTAGTAGCATGTCGCGTACACTGAACAAGGTGATGTTGATCGGTAACGTAGGGAAGGACCCTGACGTGAATTTCACTGGCACGGGTATCAAGGTGGCTCAGTTTCGAATGGCCACCACGGAAACGTGGAAGGACAAGGAAGGGGCTTTGCAAGAGCAAACGGACTGGCATACCGTTATTGCTTGGCGAGGTCTTGCCGACGTTGTGGAACGCCTGGTACACAAGGGTTCGCGTGTATACGTTGAAGGCAAGATTCAGAACCGCACCTACGACGATCGTGACGGCAACAAACGATACGTTACCGAGATCGTAGCAGACAACTTGCTTCTGCTCGATTCACGCAAACCCGAAGGTCACGGTGTGAATGGTGAGACAGATAAGTCCAGTCCAAGCGTAGACGACATTCCGTTCTAACGCCCAGGCAATAGGATTCGTACGGCACGCACCAAGCGGTTACGGCTATCTTTGCCGCTATGGATACCATGCGTCGCACGGAGATCGTTGTTGGTCTTGTGAGCATCATCAGCATTGCCCTGTTGGTTGGCGGCATCATCATTGGCAAAGGCATATCAATCGGAGCAAACAAACATGTTCTCCGGGTACGCCTTGCCAGTAGTGGCGGACTTGACGCGAGCAGCCCCGTTGTGGTGAATGGTGTTAAGCGTGGGCAAGTGCTATCTGTTACCTCGAACAATGGCTCGGTGTTAGTCGAAGCCGAAATTGACGATGTTTCGGATCTCCGTGCCGATGCAACAGCACTGGTAACTATCCTTGAGATTACCGGTGGCAAGAAGCTTGAAATCATGCCCGGCACGGCCACTCAGTCACTCGAACGCGGTAAGGAGATACCTGGAAGGGCTGCGGCCGACATCGGTGGCCTCGTGACCATGGTTGGTGATCTAAGTGGAGAGCTCATCACCCTGCTGCACAGAATGGATACACTCTCGGCAATCGTTACCAACCTTATGGCCGATGGTACCATTAGTGCCAACCTTAAGTCTATGGCGGCCGACGGTGCCGTACTTGTGCATGATGCACGCCTATGGATGCAGGAAAACCGTGCTGACCTTTCGACAGCCGTGAAGGAAATGAAGGGGGCTTTGGCAGACCTACGCAAGGCAGTGAATACCAACGAGCCCAAACTTTCCGCTACTCTCGACGCCATTCAACTACGCCTCACTGAATTGGAGTCGCTTTTGGCAAAAGGCGACAGAGCCATCGTTGGTGTAGACTCCCTAATCGTCAATGTTAATCGTGTGATTCATGATGTTCGAAGCAACCGGAGTTTTGCCAACGCCCTGTTGTATGACACCGTTTTTCGGCAACAGATGGATACACTGGCTTTCAAATTCGGTCGCTTTGTAGAGCAAGCGCGCGTTCAAGGTGTTAACGTCAACGTAGGTTTAGGCCACAAGTAATCGGATAGATTGTGCCACGTTTACCTACCCCAATCATTTGCACATGGGGTAGGCAACCATGCGGGAGCAACCATGTCTACAACAAGCACGCCCGTAACACCTGAAATCAACGCTTACCTCCATGAGTTGTTCAACAGTGAAGACGAGTTCCTGCGAACACTCAATGAGGAGGCAGCAGCAGTTGGCATTCCACAGATCAGCATCGCCCCTGAGCAAACACGGCTTCTGCAGGTATTGCTTCGGGCAATCAATGCGCAGGTTGTTGTGGAGATTGGATCACTTGCCGGTTACTCGGCCATTGCCATGGCTCGGGCACTGCCGCCGAATGGTGTGTTGGTAGCATGTGAGATCAACGCAGATCATGCAGCGTTCATTCGGAGGAAGGTTGCAGAAGCAGGCCTGTCTTCCCTTATTCATGTGGCCGAAGGTCCGGCACTTCACACGTTACCTGCCATACTTGAACAACTCCGCATTCAGCTCGGTACCCCAACGCCACTTGATGCCGTTTTCATCGATGCAGACAAACCCAATTACGAACACTACCTACACCTGCTCCTACCCAACATCCGACGGCATGGGTTGGTAATGGCCGACAATGCACTCGGATTCGGTTTCATTGCTTCCGAAGCCCCAGTAGAGGAGGCAGACAATGTAGGCGCTCTGCGCTCGTTCAACCGGCTCATGAGCCAGCATCCTGCTCTTGCAAGCACACTTATTCCCCTTGGCGATGGCGTTGTGGTTGGTACGGTTCTGTAATGTTCTTCAAACTATCGTTGCTGCTTCTGGCTGCTCTTGGACTTACATCGTGCAGCAGTCCACACAAACTCGGACAGATCCTTGACCTTCGCGAAGGTGGTGAGCGAACCACCGAGTATCGTTTTACCGGTACCCGTCATGTTGATAGCGTTGATCCTGCTGCAGTATTCACGGATGTGTGGAAGGTAGAACACTTTGCATTCCCAGACAGTATTCGACTGTTCGTGCGTGTACTCGACACCAATGGCTACGTGGTCACACACATGGCAGCCCCCTACAAAAAAGCTTCGTCACCCGAGTACTTTCCAAAACTCATTGAGCGCGTTGGTGCTACACCCCGTTACGAACGCAGTTTCAACATGAGCCCCTTTACTGTGCGCGAGTTTGGAGAGCAGGACAGCGTTCCTACTAACATCGCGTTGGCCATTGACCAAAGCGGCAGCATGAAGGGCGTAAAGGACGTGTTGGACTACGCCACTGAATTGTTTCTTGGCATGAAGCGGCCGTGCGACTTTGTTTCTCTTACAGGCTTCCACAAGGAGATTCGGCAGGTGTTTGCCCTCACGGCAGACACGGCTAAGGCACTCGCCGAATTCCGTGAATACAAGAAAACGTCGCAAGGGTTGTTTTCACGTGTGTACGATGGCATTATGGCTTCGCTACGTACGCTTCAGTCGGTACCTGTAGATCAGCCTAAGGTATGTGTTGTATTTGCCGATGGAGAAGAAAACACCTCGCAAACAAAGGCAGCAGATATCTACGAGTATGCCACCCGGCACAACATCAGTTTGTATTGTGTGGGTTTTGCCTATGCTAACGACGAAGAACTGCAATCCCTTTCGCTGTATACTGGTGGCAAGTACTATCGAGCGTACACAAAGGCCGACCTTGTGTCCATCTTTATGGACATTTACCGCTCACTCCAGAACTACTACCTTGTTACCTATGTGCCGCCGAACATCCCAACGCTGCACCATGCCGATGTAAGTGTTGTGCTTCCCGAGCGAGACACACTTGTTGCCACGGGAACGTACGATAAGAGTTCGTTAGGGGGCTTGGATACCGTTGGGTCTCAGTTCACTAAATACATCGGCTTTGCATACAATAGTGCCGTGGTAGACAGCGCCTCGTATACAACTCTCGACGAACTCGCTGCCGACCTTGAGCGGTTTCCACGAGTGATCCTGGAAGTGCAAGGTCATACCGACAACATCGGAGGCGAAGAATTCAACCAGCGGCTTTCCGAGGCCAGGGCACATGCCGTTCGGGACTACCTTATCCAGAAAGGTGTGCAGGCAAGCAGGCTCCGTGCTCGTGGCTTTTCGTTTCTCGTGCCCATAGCTAGCAACGACACGGAAGAAGGGCGCGCAAAGAACCGGAGAACGGTGTTCAAGATACTTCGCAAGTAGACTACGGCCTCAAACACATCAGCCGACGCTCCCCATTAACCACCAGACCATACAT
>CAZUGQ010000010.1:13262-81683 GCA_964620125.1 uncultured Hyphomicrobiales bacterium | reverse complement strand
TGGGGATGTGATATCGAGCGTAGACACGAACACCGTTGTACTGTCAACAAACACACAGCCATCCTGTATTGCTGTGAGCCTATATGTAGTTGTGGTATCCGGGCTGGCTATGGGTGCAAGGATGGTTGCATCACTAAGTCCGGCTGTTGGTTCCCACCGATATTCATCCGCCGTGCCGGTTGCACTGAGCCGTGTTGCATTTCCTCGGCAAATCCGCTTGATCGGTCCAGCTGAAACGACGGGGGTGGGAGTTACGGTAACACGAACAGAGTCCACGCTTGTACACGTGCCACTACCTGAACCCAACACATAGTATGTAGTGGTCACCGATGGCTTTACGGTTGCCATCTGCCCATTGGCGTTTACCAACCCATGAGCTGGCAGCCACTCATAGTTAGATGCTGTGCCGCTTGCCTGGAGCAACACGGAATCTCCCTCACATACCAATACATCAGTGCCTGCCTCCACAATCGGTCCAGACGTTGGATTGATAATCAAGGAATCCTGAGCCATGCACGCTCCACTGTATGCAACAACTCGCACGAGTGTGGTCGAGGTGAGGTGTACTCGAGTTTCGTTCGTGGTTGAAGGTTCTACACCATCACCAGTCCAAACGAAGGTTGAGCCACCCCCCGTTGCACGAACAACGATGGTGTCGCCCGAGCATGCCTCGGATGGCGCTTCAATGCTTACATGCAATGATGGCTCTACGAAAACCACAACCGTATCGAATCTTGTACAGTTGCCTGCAGACATTTCCACGATATACTCGGTGGTCTCTGAAGGTTGCGCTACCGGGGTTGCAGAAGTAGGGTCATCGAGTGACAACTCAGGGCTCCACCGATATCGGTCAGCACCAAATGCCGCAAGCCGGGCAGCACCTCCCGGGCACACGGTTACGTTTGCGCTTGCGAACATGTCGCGCACCTGAATGGTAACGAATGCTGTGTCAACGCATCCGCGGTCATCAGTTCCAATCACACCATAGGTTGTCGTTGTATCAACAACTGCCACCGGGTCCGCGATATGGGGATTGCTAATTCCCGCCGCCGGAAACCAGCGATACTCTGATGCGCCAGTTGCGTGTAAACGTGCTGGTGTCTTTGGGCATGTTGGATCGGTTGGAAGGACCTCGACGCTAGGAGGCGGGTGGACTGTGATGGTGATCGTAATACTATCGTCACCATGCACGTTGGATGTAGTAAGAGTGGCCTGATACACCCCGGGTTCCGGGAACACCACAGTAGGTGAGGGAATACGAGAAGAATTCGGCGACGCACCGGGTATTGTCCAGCTCCAGGTATCGATCAAACCCTGGCTGCCATCAATCAATCGAACTGGACTTCCAGCACATACATCCTGGTCTGCTGCCAATGCAACAGGGAGTTTGCAGGAAACATCACCTGGTGGATGTTCACTCAGGTACCAATTGATGATGTTTGGAAGGCCGGACTTGCAGCGTCCGAACAGTGCGACCGCCGTGTCCTGGATGGTGGGAATGACAGCTGATGGTTGCGGAATTCTTGCTAGGAAACGCTCTCCGTAACGGCCGATGTAGATCATACCGTCGGGACCGAGCTGCATGGCTGTAAAACTGGCTGAACCTGGTAGGAATCCAACGGTTGACTTGGAGGCGAGAATTGCCGAAGGTTTGTCGTTGCTTACATCGAATCGTGTTATCACCACACCTTGTTGTGGGTTTAGAACAGACGAGGCAATGTAGAGATACCGGCTGTCGCGTGAGAACGTAGCCCCATAATGGATGCCTGTTACATCACTGCCAAAGAGATTGATTCCGTTATACAGCTTTCCCGTTGATCGAGCAATGCGATAGAGTTGCGAGGTTCCTGATGGAGAGGTGATAACAACATACTTTCCACTAGGAGAGGCGTGCATCTGCCCTGCGTCACGTATCTCGGGCATGCCGACTGTAGACGATACGACGGGCCGAAGAGAGAGCTGCTCTGTGGACAGGTGATAAGCCGAAAAATTCGTGGACTCACGGCCTCGAACGATGATCCACCAGCCCCCTTGATTACAGTCTGGCACCGCGGTAATATGCTCTGTGACGTCAGAATCTATAAGCTCATTCTTGAGCACCACATCGCCGTAGCCACCATCTCTGCGCATGTCCACCAGCGAATACTTCAAGCAAAAGCAGCGCACACCGGGGTCGGAAGCCGTGACGGGTGCCGGTGTGAAAATGGCGTAGAGGTCGGTGCTGCCAGGCCATTGAATGATCAACGCACTCTGACTTGTGGATTCATCACCATGGAGCCCCATGCCGTTTGGCATCGGAAGGTGTAGCTGGTTGTACACGGTAACGCCGTCCGTGTAGAACAGCAGCTTCCCAGACGCTGGATCGGAAATGGAAGCGCAGCCTTCTTCAGTATTAAGACTGCCATCGGCAAGCGCCACTGGCGATCCTGTGGAGAAGTTCAAGCCCGCTTCTTGGCCAAAGAACCAGTTCCACGCCCGACGTTGGGCATACACCTCCCCCGAGAGGGTGATGAATGCACTGATTCCCAGCAACAGCGCACCACCAAAGCCCCCTGCCTGACCCATTAGAAGGTATGAACGCCAAGTATGCATGAACGGGCGGATAAATTACGTTGTCTAGACGGCCTTTCAGCGTTTATGTAACGGTTTTTTTACCAGTGTGCTACCGTATGGTTGCGGTAGCTTTGCCGCCGTCTTACGAACGGCATTGTTGCGTAACATCAGACTTGGCCAACATGGATAAAAAGATACTCGTGGTTGACGATGAGCAGGACATTGTAGACCTGATTTCGTACAACCTTGGCAAGGAGGGCTACAAGGTCTCCACTGCCTCCAATGGCAACCAAGCTGTTGAGCTTGCTTCGGCCGTTAAGCCCGACCTTGTGATACTCGACATCATGATGCCGGGCATGGATGGCTTTGAGGTATGCAGAACCCTGCGGCAGAATTCAGGAACAGCATCCGTAGCTATCATGTTCCTCACCGCAAAGTCAGGAGAGATAGATCAGATCCTGGGACTGGAACTTGGTGCCGACGATTACATTCAGAAGCCAATTAGCCCGCGTGTCTTGATTGCACGGGTGAAGACGATACTTCGGCGTGGAACAGAAACCGTACGCACGGAAACGATAGCTGCTCCGGAAATCTTGCGCATCGGCGCACTAGAAATCAACAGACAGAACTACACCATACGTATTGATGGTAAGGAAACCTTCTTTCCGAAGAAAGAATTTGAACTCCTTGCCTTCCTTGCAGCAAATAGTGGTAAGGTGTTTACGAGAGATGCACTGTTGCGCCGTATTTGGGGTGAAACTGTTTACGTGATAGACAGAACGGTTGACGTGCACATCTCCAAGATTCGCGAAAAGTTGGGTCCGTACTCCGGTTGGATCGAAACCGTGAAAGGCGTGGGCTACCGGTTCCGTGAACAACTCTCGTAATATGCATGCATGGCCATAGCCACTGCACGCACCCCATTCTTTCGCTCTGCCATTGTTTGGACCACGATTGGCGTTGTTGGTCTAATCCTGCTGTTTGTTGCATTGATATCCGCAACCGAGCCGGAAGCCGCACGTGAGCTTGGTTTGATGCGATTCTTTGTGCTGATCGTTGGCGTTGTGCTACTCGGTTTCGGTTTTCATGCACGCCATGTTCGGTCGCTCGAGCGCAGCCTTATTCATCCATTGCAAAGAGTAGCGGACGTAACACAAGCTATTGTTGAAGGTGCCGTAAGCGGACGCATCGAGTTGGGAGCCCATGCAGCCGAAGAGGTTGTAAGTGTGGCTGAAGCCGTGAACAGATTGGCACAAAAAGCCACACGAGACATCACGGAAATGAAGCGACTGGAGCGCGTGCGCAGCGAGTTCGTTGGTAATGTTTCTCACGAGCTACGAACACCGATCTTTAGCGTGCAAGGTTACCTTGAAACGTTGCTTGATGGTGCCATTGATGATCCCGAGGTGAGCAGGCAATTCCTGGAAAAGGCGTATCAGAATGCGTTGCGCTTGAATGCCTTGCTTAGCGATCTCATTGATATCTCGCGCATAGAAAGTGGCGAGCTACGCATGAGCTTTCGGTACTTCGATATTGGAGACCTGCTGCGCGATCTTGTGCATACCATGGAAATCCGTGGTTCTCAGCGCGGAGTTACACTGCAGTTGGACGTTGTACCGGGCATCGAACTCAGCGTGTATGGCGATAAGGAGAGACTGACGCAGGTTCTCACGAACCTTATCGACAATGCAATCAAATACAATGTGGAAGGTGGTTTTGTGGTTGTTGGTGCACGGCGCCAAAAGGGTAGGGTTTCCATTAGTGTAGCCGATACGGGTATCGGCATCCCGGATGACCATAAGGGGAGAATCTTCGAACGCTTCTATAGAGTAGACAAGGATCGATCACGCACGGTAGGCGGTACTGGCTTGGGATTGGCTATTGTGAAGCACATCCTTGAGGCACATGCGGCCCCCATCGAAGTGGTGAGCGAGACGGGTAAGGGCACAACAATAACGTTTACGCTAAAGGGACTCTAGCCCCCCCCCTCTGGGCTCTCCCTCTTGAGTGGCTGCATGCGTCCTATCGCATCACCATAATCCGCTGCACAATCGTTCGCTTCGCGGAACTAATCGTTACCCTATAGACCCCTGAGGGCAGGTGTGCTACATCCAAAGAAACAACACTGCCATCTTGATGCCAAGGGGTTTGAATACTCGTGCCGCTGCTGGTGTACACTACGCAATGATTTGCCGAAACCTCGGTCGGCAGCACAATGGTTACCCGGTCCCGGGCCGGTAGCGGATATGCTGTGATGGCTGACGCAACCTCATCAAGAACCGTTGTTGTGGTCTGCCATGTTACATCATCAAGGTAGAGTCCATCAGAATGGCGCTGCAGATTGGTTCTAAAGCGTATGCGCAGTTGCAACGTATCGGAGCTCAGCGGTAACACAGCTGTGGATGTGCGCCAGGCGTCAGCTGACTTGGTGGTGTCCGTCCACCGAGCGTCAACCGACGCATTCCATGCAAACAACTGCCTCCAACCGCCAGATGTATGTACGTCAAGAAACGCTGTATCCGAAGGGTCAATGAATGCTGCAACTCTACATGTAATCACCAAGGCATTGTGCTCGGGAATGGCTGCCTCCAGTTGAAAGGGGTACAGCAGGATCGTGTCGCGCCGACTTCTTTCGTAGTCACCACCTGGTGAGTCGGTATAGGCATGTGGTGGAGTAAAGGCAAATCCAGTGCTCAGTCCCCATGTGCTGTTGTTAGACAAAAAGCGAGGGAGCGTGTCGAAGGTCTCGCTTCTCCAGTGAACATTTCCTGTAAAGGTGGTAAGCGTGTCGGACCATGGGCTGGTGTTTCCTGCACCATCAACACTGCGTACGGCAACGTGATACCAGCCATCACCAAACGATGGAATCACGATCTCCTTTGTTGTACCTGTATCTGATGAAGAAACCTCCTCAACATACGTTGCATCACCAACGCTAAAGCTCAGGGCATCAAGGTTGATAAGAGGTGTTTCGCCATCCAATCGTTTGTTAGGCAGTGTAACCGTAACAAGGATCGATCCATCATCCCGACCTCGAATTGCCAGCAATGTAGGGGCGCCGGGTTCACGCGAGCCCCCTGCATAGGTCGAAGCGTTACGAGAGGTAGAGGTGTCCGACCCGTCAATCACGCGAAGAGTATAGCGATACTCCTTGAAAGCTTCCAAGCCAACGTCTCTCCAGGCTAGGGTACCCATCTCCAACACAGCAATCCGTTCGCCTTCGCGATGGAGTTCATATCGTGCCTGGGTGGAAAGGGGCTCACCGAATACTCGCTTATCTACGGCTGACCAGCGCAGGTCAATAGCTGTGGGCACGTCGGCCACGATGGCTGCTGTAAATGTTTCGGGTGCCTCGGGAGCCTTGGTGTTTACGATTGCCGTAAACACATCACTATCCACGGTGTTTACTTCTGTTGTGTTGCGCATATCCACCCAAGAGGGATACACAATGCCGTTGTAGAAGTCACAGCCGGAGTAGTCACCTGCAAAGGTTCTACCGGTAAAGGGATTGTTGCGAAGGTCGTTCTCTGCATCGCCAACACGGCGATCAACCCACGTTGTACCACCGTCAGTGCTATGGCTTACATAACAATTCACAAGGATGTTGGATTCGTCGTCGCGAGAGTCGAAGAACATCACGGCTAAGTGTCCACTCGTGGGATCGATGGCAATCCAAGGCCAGAACTGGTCGTTGGTAGTATCGGAGTGAATGATGACTGGTTCAGACCAGGTGGTTCCGTTGTCGGTAGATCGCGAGAAGTATACGTTGGGAGGATTGTCGGCCGACCATACGAGGTATAACCAGCCGTTGCGTTGTCCGCCTGTATTGTCGATGGCCATCGTTGGATACGCCTCTGCACGCACTACACCTTTCACACGCGAGTTAACACTGCCTGCCACCTCACGTTTTTCTCCGAAGGGTTTGTAGGTGTGAACGATGCGTGGAGAGGCGAAGGTGCTTCCGCCATCTGTGCTTCGGGCATACCGCACGGCACTCTCTGTGCCGCTGTTCCATACCACGTGAACGCTACCATCTGGACCGGTGCGTGCCAGAGGAAAACTCTGCCCGAATGTTGGATGTTCACTAGTACCAGGAAACCGGTTCCCAACGGCAACGGGCTGTTGCCAGGTTAAACCTCGATCCGTGCTTCGTGCCAGCACGATTTGGGTAGATGAATCCCTGTTGATTACACGCTTCCATGGGATGTACAGCGTTCCTCGGTATGGTGATGATGTGGCAGTGTCCACATGGATGTAATACTTGTCCTCGAACGCACTGTCGGCCGTTTGAGTACCACGGTGTTCAATAACAGCTACATGGGTTGGACCCCACGATGTTCCACCATCGTCTGTTATGGAAACAAACACGCCATTCTCGCCGAACTGCGGTGTATTGCCAACGTTAAAGGCACCATAGCAGAGGTACCCTCTGCCCAGATGATCGAAGCAAACCGATGGATCATTCGTTGAACGCCAACCGGGGTATGGGTGCCCTAGCGATATGTTCCTCCACGTTTGTCCTGCATTCGTACTAACGTATGCCCACGTCTGGCTCCCCGCTCGATAGTCAACTGCCGATCCGATGAGATTCCTTGGATTGCGTGGGTTTACAGCAATTGAACTCTCGTTCTGCATTGGTTGCACGTCGGCCTCTGGCTCGATCATCGAGGCGTTGCTGAACTGCGAAGGGAACACTTCCTCAGCTTGTACAAAGGGTACCTTAAGAGCGGTAGCCCGGTTGAGTAACTCCGGAACTGGTGTTGGATGAGCACGCTCGATATTGGAAGCATGGATGCGCCTATCACGCTCTTGTGCAGCTATAGCGCGTGGTGCCATCAAGCTCACAATCAGCAGCGTCAACAATCCAAGATCCCGAGCAACACCCTGCCAGTTGCGTCTGCTCAAGTTCTTTTTCAAGGTTCTCACAAACTGCGGCGACGCAACTGTACGATGAGCGTCCAGAGAATACACGTTGCTAACAGTAAGAATCTGAGCAGCAGTAGTGCCTTTCGATACAATGCGTGCAGCATCCTGCAGCAAACTCATGGCAACCTCCGTTTTGTTGTTGGCGTGAGCAAGCAGTGCTCGAACATTAAGCACGATTGCCATATCCGACGCAGTGTTACCCGCCATACTCGAAGCCAACTGTACATAGTGCTCCGCTCGATCCATCTGGTCCATCATAGCCAAGGCTCGGGCTGCAAGACAGCACAGAATCACTCG
Organism: uncultured Hyphomicrobiales bacterium; assembly: GCA_964620125.1. Classification (GTDB taxonomy): domain Bacteria; phylum Bacteroidota; class Ignavibacteria; order Kapaibacteriales; family Kapaibacteriaceae; genus OLB6. Next base: position 73,907 of record CAZUGQ010000010.1, on the reverse strand, counting down.
TTCTGATGTGGTGAGTTCTGCCGACTCCAAGGATGTTTCTGCTATAGACAACGCCAGCTGTCCGTTTCCCTCAATCACGGCATCTGCCGCCTTGCGAACGGCTTCGCGGTACGATGTTACAGCACCATGCTCGATAGGCATGGATGAATCACCAGCGTCGGGTGTTGGTGCATCGTCGCGCACTGGCAAGCCCCCTGCCACCTGCATCTGCAATTCAGAGAGAATGATGGCGGCGCTCTGATGTGCCCCGATATCAATGGCTGCTCGATGGCTTTCCTGGAGCATGGCAGCTGCAAGGTCAACCTCGTCTGCAGCCAGGCCATGCGCTGCAATCAGCACGGCAAGTTGATCTCGAACCGCATCAATGTCGGATTGCGATCGCTGCTGCTGCAGAATCTCGGCAATGCGCTGATGGATGGCTTTACGCTCTTCGTATGTGGCGTAGTGCAGGAAGTATGTGTAGGCAACATCAGAATCGAAGGTGTAGATGGTTGTTTTCACACCGTAGCGCGTTCGCATTCCGCAGGAACGGATGATGCCTGTAGTTCTTCCAAGCAGGCGCAATTCGCGCACAGTGGCAATCACATCCTTGTTTGTTAGCGCGGCAACCATGAAGGCGGAAAACTCCCGACCTTCGGCAGCGCAGATCGACAGTAAGAGTGCATCGTTGTCCTTCACCTGATGGACAAGAACGTCCGTCGCCGGGTGATCGCCAACGTTTACTCCAATGGTATTGATAGCCTCGGCATCCACATGTCCATCTGCCGATACAGCTCCGGTATGCTGTAGGTATCGAATGTATTCGGCAATGATACCTGGCAGACCAGCGGTGCGCTCGAAGAGCAAGGGAAGAAGTGCCGGATCAATGGACAGGGAAGGGGCTATGGCATGGATCACATCTGGCAGATGTTGTGCTTCAATCGACCCAAGAGTGATTGGCGCCAAGGTAGCAGCATGTGCATTTACCAACGACGTTAACGGCAGGTTGTGTGATTGAGCAAGCCGCGGCGAATACGCCCAAATGATGAGCAAGCGATTCCGTGGGTCGGATGCCAGGGCGCGAAGCACGTCAACACTTTGCGGGTCTGACCAGTGACCATCATCAACCAGCAACACAAAGGGAGAGTGTTCTCCGATTGCAGCGAGTGTTTCCAAACACTCATCTACGGCAGCACGTTTTTTCTGGGCGAGCGCAGCCGTTTCCCGTTTGAACTCGCTTACATCTTGCTTTACTGCCTTGATGGCATAGAAGATGTCGCCAGCAATTGGCAACGATGCCAGCACGCTCATGCCAATGTTAACGGCCAAGCGCTTTCGAGCCGCAGCCTCGCCCGCTTGATACAAACGCTCGATGGCAAGGCCGAATGGCTGCAGAGGCTGAACACTGGCTACGTTGAAGGAACCAATGGGCGGACGACAGTCAACTCTCACTGCCTGATCACCCAGGGCCGACTCAACTGCGTCAAGAACAAAGGACTTTCCTACCGATGTGTCACCCTCAATGAACAATACGGCACCGTGGCCCTTACGCCATTCTGCGATGGCTGATTCCAATCGGTGGGCAACGTTTTGTCTGCCAGGAATCTGCAGCACCATCATTCTTCCTTTGGCAGTCGGGGAACAGCAAGAAATGCACGAATGAGTTGCTCGGTGTCGGCATCTCGATCCAGCTCTGCGATCACGGATGAGTGTGGCGCCGCAACCATACTTGACTCCTCGGTGCGGCCATACATCAAGATTGCAGCATACGTAACCAGTAGCATGAATTCCAATCCCAGGGCACTAAGTACAACACTCGGATCGGTTGCAGGGAGGAACTTCAATCCGCGTATGCCGATCACGATGATCAGAACTGCAGCTCCCATGTACACCATGCCAAGCACTGCATTGCTATACCGATCCGTGAAGTACTCGCGCATGTAGAACTTCACTGCATGATGTGTTTTCAGAAGCTGATCAGCACCTTTGGCATCCCTCCATATCAGAGCCTTCTGTAACAACTCCAAATCGCTATGTGCTATACCGTAGGTATCGGCAAGGTCATGAAGTTTGCGGGCATCTGCTGTGCAGATCTCTTTTGTAAGACCTCGCACTTCATCTGCTGTATGTTCACCGTACAGGCGCATTGCCAGCTTGTCTAGGGCCACCAGAATTTCCCGCTCGATCTTTTGCCGCAGATATCCAACACGTCTGGGAAGGAATGCAGTGAGGAGTGCAGCAACAAGAAACCCACACACTACCACGAGTGGTGCCAAGGCAATCACCGGCTTGAAGATATATTCGGCGTGTGGCATCCGAACGTTCGTTGTTCGTGGGTCTGCAAGTGCCCACGTTGTGAACGTTCCAGTTTCCACTACTTCTTCTGCCCTGTTCTCCGCTACGCGATACGTTACGGAGCGGCCATCGCGAATAACGTCGCTGCGAAGGAAACCAGAGAAGAACACATCCAACATCGGTGCGGCAACAAACACAAAAAGCACAAGGATGCTCGTGGCTGCCAGCAAGTAAAGAATAGTGAGCTGAACGGATGTATGGGCATTCAGCTCAACTAACTGTGATCGAGAGGTTGCCGTCATGTTGGAAGTTAGCCATTGGCAAGCTCTACCAACCACTCCGAAATACGATTCTTGATCTGATCCCGCACCCTTCGAATTCCAGCCAACACTTCTTCTTCGGTACCTGTCATGGCAGACGGGTCGGCAAAGCTCCAGTGCAAACGTTTTCCCGCTCCTGGAACGTACGGACAGCGTTCAGCACTCGCCTCGTCGCATACGGTAACCACAACGTCGAACGTTGCGCCATTCTGTATCACACTGTCAACCGTCCGAGGAGTTGCTTTACTAATGTCGATACCCTCTTCGGCCATGACCGATACAACGCGTTGATTGAGGATTCCTGCTTCGAGTCCGGCACTCTCGGCGGCCAGCAATCCCTTGCCAAGAACGTTGGCGTACGCTTCGGCCATTTGGCTACGGGCACTATTGTGAATGCAAACAAAGAGTACGGTAAGGGGCTTTGGCGTCACGGTACGTTGTGGTGATATGAAGGAGTGAGGATTCCATCAGTACTGACGGGGCACAGTGGGTGAGATAGTTAAGAGGACTACTTCTGTTTATCCCTCCACTGATTGGCGCGCACATTCTTGGCTGCAAGTTCGGCAGTTTCTTTGATGCGAGCTGCACGTGTTTCTGGCTTTTTGGCATTAAGAATCCATTCAAGGATACCCTTCTTAACCGAGGGAGGGAAGGCAAGAAAGTTCTTGCGCGAGCCGCTGTGCTTGCGAAAAGCTGCAGCCAGATCTGGTGGGATCTCCATTGCATCCACCACGCTCAAGGCATCCCACGTTCCATCCACTTTTGCGGCCTCTACCTTAGCAATACCAGCAGGATGCATCAACCCTTGCTTCATCAGCCGTTCTACTCGCTCTTTGTTCGTTGCAGCCCACTTGGACCCTGTCTTACGTGGTGAAAACCACAGCCGCGTTCGAAGCTCATCAACCTTTCCCGGCTTGCTATCAACCCAACCAAAACACAGCGCCTCTTCCACCAGCTCCACGTATGATGTACCTGCAACGCCCGACGACTGTTTGTACCACACCACCCACACACCGCTGTTTGTAGTATGGTTCTGCGCAAGCCACGCTCGCCACTCACTACGCGACCCAACCTCTACACAATTTTCAGGCAGCATGGACTATACCGTACTCCCGTACTCCCGTACTCCCGTACTCCCGTAATCCCGTAATCCCGTACTCCCGTAATCCCGTACTCCCGTAATCCAGTACTCCCGTACTCCCGTACTCCCGTACTCCCGTACTCCCGTAATCCCGTACTCCCGTACTCCCGTACTCCCGTACTCCCGTAATCCCGTACTCCCGTAATCCCGTAATCCCGTAATCCCGTAATCCCTTCCTCAAATTCTTCAACCACCCTCCGCCTCCAGGTGTCGGAAAACCTGGTGAGGAATTCGGCGAGGTTAACGGTGCAGGAGTTGCGAAGGTGCATACGGTGCTGTAGTGCTTCTGTGCTGGGGGTAGCGTTAACCGGACTTTCTGTGGCGGAGAATGTTTGCAGTGAAAGTCTGATAACTTTTGTACCACTTCTTTGCGGCCATGTGTTGTGCTCGCAAATGTTCGGCGTATGCCTTCCACTGCTGCACATGCTCCTGATCTGGCCAGACGGAGTAGGTGACCTCTTCGCCATCCTGCTCAACGCTCTTGAAGTCTAGGCAACCAAACTGCTCAAAGGCAGCTGCGCGCAGGTGGGCGGAGGTGGTGCTGTAGTCCTCGTCTAGCTCACCAAGTACAGCGGTAAACACTACGATAATCATGAGCGAAGTTAGCGCGTAGAATGCTACAGGCCGACCCTTGAGGATCGGCCTGATTGCGTGTTTGTCATCCAATGAACTGGATCAGCGAGGGAGCTGATGCCTTGGGCGTAGCAAGGGGACTATTTCTTCTCGTCGTCCACTACAGTATAGTCGGCATCTTCAACCTTAGCACTGCTGTCTTCAGGTTGTTGTGTGCTGCCACTTGTAGCATCGGAAGCTGCCTGTGCACCTTCCTGCGCAGCTTGCTGATACATTTTCGAGGATGCCTCGCTCCAGATCTCATTCAGTGCATCCATGGCTGCACGAATGTCGGACGGATTATTCTTTACTGCGTCTGCCAAACGATCCTTTGCCTTGATGATGCGGTCCTTGGTATCCATGTCCAGCTTTTCGTCGAAGTCTTTCAGTTGCTTTTCCGTGCTGTACACCAAAGCATCACCCTGGTTGCGGAGTTCAATCTCCTCCTTACGCTTCTTGTCCTCTGCGGCATGTTCCTGTGCTTCGCGTTTCATGCGTTCTACTTCGGACTTATCAAGGCCGCTCGATCCTGTGATGCGAATGTTTTGTTCTTTTCCGCTGGCCTTGTCCTTGGCAGTAACGCTCAGGATACCGTTGGCGTCGATGTCGAAGGTAACCTCGATTTGTGGAATACCTCGAGGAGCGGGTGGGATACCATCAAGATGGAACTTGCCAAGCGTCTTGTTATCGGCAGCCATCGGGCGTTCGCCCTGAAGGATGTGGATTTCAACGCTTGGCTGGTTGTCGCTTGCAGTTGAGAACGTCTCGGTTTTCCGGTGAGGAATCGTGGTATTTGCCGGAATCATGGTGGTCATTACACCGCCCATGGTTTCGATACCGAGAGAGAGTGGTGTTACGTCCAACAGTAGCACATCCTTCACATCACCGGCAAGTACACCACCTTGGATGGCAGCACCAACGGCCACAACTTCGTCGGGGTTCACGCCACGTGAAGCTTCCTTACCAAAAAAGTTCTTCACGATTTCCTGGATCTTGGGAATCCTGGTAGAGCCCCCTACCAGAATCACTTCATCAATTTGTGATGGCGTTAGGTTGGCGTCGCGCAGGGCCAGTTCAAGGGGCTTCAGGCTGCGGTCAAAGAGGTCGGCGCATAGTTTTTCGAACGTTGCGCGGGTGATGTTGATGTTCAGGTGTTTCGGACCCTCTTGTGTGGCCGTGATGAACGGCAGGTTCACATCGGTTTGCAGCATCTGGCTGAGTTCGATCTTGGCCTTTTCGGCTGCTTCGCGCAAACGCTGCAACGCCATGGGATCCTTGCGCAGGTCGATACCTTCCTGCTTTTGGAACTCTGTTGCAAGGTAGTCTATCAGTCGCTGATCAAAGTTGTCGCCACCTAGGTGTGTGTCGCCGTTTGTACTTTTTACTTCGAACACACCTTCGCCGATTTCAAGGATGGAGATGTCGAACGTGCCGCCGCCAAGGTCGTAGACGGCTACGGTAAGGTTCTGTCCTTTCTTGTCCAGTCCGTAGGCAAGGGCTGCAGCTGTTGGCTCGTTGATGATGCGGCGCACTGTTAGGCCTGCGATCTCGCCGGCATCCTTGGTGGCTTGCCGTTGAGCATCGTTGAAGTAAGCGGGCACGGTGATCACCGCTTCGGTAATCTTCTCACCAAGGTAATCTTCGGCCGTCTGCTTCATTTTCTGCAGAATCATGGCGCTGATTTCTGGTGGTGAGTACAGCCTGCCATCAATATCTACGCGAGCTGTATTGTTTTCGCCAGCCACAACCTTGTACGGCACGGCCTTGGCTTCGTCCGTGACTTCATTCATCTGCCTTCCCATGAAGCGCTTGATGCTGTACACGGTATTATGAGGGTTGGTGACGGCCTGTCGTTTGGCAGCTTGACCAACAAGGCGCTCACCACTTTTGGTGAATCCTACGATGGAAGGCGTGGTGCGCATGCCTTCGCTGTTGGCAATCACCACCGGTTGTGTTCCTTCCATCACGGCAACCACAGAGTTCGTGGTGCCGAGGTCTATCCCGATGATCTTTCCCATAGTGTGTTCTTCGTTTGGTTAATGGTTGTGGACTGAAGAGGAGTTACGGGTGGCACCTTGGTGTTTGGTGCCACCCACACTCCTCTGCAGCAATGACCACAACGTTTGTTGTAGTTACTGAATCGTGACTTCCGTTTCCTTCGGTTTGGCGGGCTCCGTCTTGGGGATCTCTACCGAGAGTACTCCATTGTCGAAGGAAGCTTTGATCTCTGCGGTGTTAAGATTCTCAGGAAGATTAAAGGAGCGTGCAAAACTACCGTAGCTGCGTTCAATACGACGATAGTTTTTCCCTTCTTGCTTCTCTTCACGCTTCTTTTCGCCACGGATGGTAAGCACTCGATCGTCGCTTACCGTGATCTTAACGGCTTCCTTTGGAATTCCTGGTAGTTCGGCGTGGAAGTTGAGAGCCTTGTCGTCTTCCGTTACATCTACCCGAGGTGAAAAGTCACCCATTTCGAACGTGAATCCTCCACGCTGCACTTCGTCGAACGCTTCGTTTACTCGGCGCGAAAGAGAATCAAAGCCGCGGAACGGATCAATTTTGATGATGCCCATGGCGGGTCTCCTAGAATGTGTGGTGTGAAAAGGTTTGGAGATCAGTTTGCGAACTGCGTTTGGCCGCATTTCCAGAATCCTGTTGTTGGTGTCGTCCCGCTTTCTTGCAAAACCGTGCCAACCAGAAAAGTGCGCCAAAATGACGCATGCATCGTAAAAAATTTGACAGACAAGCAGAAATGGATGGCAGGGGGCTGACGGTATGACAGGCTAAATTTCAGAACGAGACCCGGGGAAGGCGATACGTTTTATTACGTACGAGTATGCAACCAAATCAATGTTCCGGTGTTGATTGGGGGCAGCATTGAGGAAGGTGGATATATTCACCACCTAGTATAGAGGTATTTGATGCTAGTCAGCCCCCCCCCCCCCCCCCCCCCGTACGCGCACAAGTAAGGGTATTCGCGCCGAACCGTACCGCAGAGCTTGTTGAACGAGTACAACACCATGCAACGTGGTGCTTGGAAGTGGTTATGCTGTTATTGTTTGTACCAAGCGTGTATGGACAAAACTGCGGCGTAGGAGCAATCGTAGGGGAGCGGATGGGAAATCGGTTACGGATTACCGATCTAAACAATGCTTGTACCTGTGCCAATCCCTACAACCAGCCGTATACACTTCACCTACTGGAGAGTGGAACTCCGTCATTGCGGTTCAGTTCGAATGGTCCTGCCCAACAACAGGTGTGTACGGCCGATTTCCACGCCACCCTAAGTCTTTTCCGTGGAGGGCAGCCGCTTTCAATCGAGAACGTCAATGACTTTACTATCGTCGTGGACGCGACTGCGAATGACCTTGTTCTGGCGGTAAGAGACACCGCAGCCGCGATCCGGTTTGCCACCACCGACCCCAACCCCACGATTGGACATACCGAGCGTGTGACCATGCTCAACATCGGGCATGTAGGTATCTCCGCGACCGACCCGAAGGAGCTGCTGCAGATCGGTCCGCGGCTCACATTTCACGTAGGCTACGTTAACGACTTCCTAGGCTATAACCTGTATGTGGATGGCACCGACGTGCAGCGGCGAATAGCGGCTGGTTACGCATCGGCTCTTGACTTCCGCAGCGACGGCACCGTTCGCCTTGGTCTTGGCGGCACGCATGTTACGGGTAACACGCCTGTGAACTTCCAGGAGCCGTCCGGAACCTTCAACGGCTTGAGCATGAAGTACGATGCAAATGGCAATGGCATCTATGCGTTTGGGATGACGCCAGAGACAGGGACGAGACTGGCGGTTAGAACTCAAGGTAATACTAGCGAGACAAACGCTGTAAGGGTTATCAATTCTGGAGGCAACCAATTGCTGAAGATGACCAATACAGGTGCGTTGCTAATCGGATCGGGTGAACTGCACGACAGTCTAACGGGTCCGTCACTTCAGGTCAAAGGGCATGTTGTCGTTGGCGATAGTCTCAACAGGTTGGAACATGCCAATGATTACGAATTCAAGCTATACGTGCAGGGTCTCATAGCTGCGCAGGAAGTAGTAATACGCGTAGACGAGTGGTCAGACCACGTTTTCCGTGACAACTACCCCCTGATGCCTCTAGAAGATCTTCGAGCTTTCATTACCGAATATGGCCATTTACCCAACATTCCAAAGGAAGCGGACGTAGCAGCCCGCGGAGTAAGCCTAGGCGAATTTCAGAGTAAGATCCTCGAAAAAGTAGAGGAACTCACCCTGTACGTTCTGTATCTGGCAAAGCATAACAAGGAGCTTGAGGCGGAACTTGCTGCCCTGAAAGGGGCTGTGAAATGAGTGCTACTACCCAATTCCAACGTCCTGGCCGCAAAACAGCGATAACTTTAGTAATTGTCTGCGTTTTACCAATGTCGTCCGGGTTGGTAGGTGCTCAAATGAAGCAAGACATTCAAAAATTCGCCCGAATCGACAGCCCAAGGGGATGGATCACATTCAATGATAGTACAACACTGCGAGGTAGTACGATCTTCGAGACACACTCCGAAGAGTTTGGGCTTGGACCGAGTGACGAGATGCGGCTGATACGGAGTAGCAGGGACAGAACGGGGATTGTTCACTACCGCTATCAACAATATCACGATGGCCTCGCAATTGATGGCGCTGTGTTTATAATACATGAGAACAACGGCCGAGCCTCCACTGCCAATGGACGTATTGTGAGTGACTTGCATATCAACACCACACCACATCTAAATATGGAGGATGCACTAGACAAGGCGCTCAGAAGCGTACCCGCCGATCGGTATGCATGGGAAGACATGGGTATGGAACAGCGAATCAAGGAGTTGAGGAAGGACGAGCATGCCACCTATTACCCAAACCCAACCTTAGTTCTGGCCATGAGGGACCCCTTGAACGATGTGCACGGAAAGAACCTGGTACTAGCCTACCGTGTTGAAGTGATGTGCGCCGATCCTTTGCAGGGATACAGCGTGTACATAGATGCCATTGATGGAAAATTGCTTAACAAGCAGTCGCTGTTTGCCGGCTGCACTAATGCAACTGCGGTGACAATGTACAATGGTGTGCAGACGATAGTTACTGACTCGGTGGCGGCTACTGAGTTCCAGTTAAGAGATTCCTGCAGAGGCGGCGGTATCGTAACACTCAAATACATAAGTCCAAGCACCACCGATGTGCTAAACTCAACAACAACCTGGCCAGCAGCCGATTCCATGTATACACAAGCTCATTGGGCGGCCATGATGACGTATGATTACTTCTACAACGAGCATGGACGTAACAGCTATGACGACTCGGGAGGTGTTATGGAACAAATTGTTGGCTTCGGTACCGCGTCGCAATTCGTTGATTGGCGGGTAACACTCGCTCAACCGTCAGCTTTCTCTCCCAACTGGCAGAATTCATTGGATATTATTGGCCACGAATGGACACACGCATTAGTAGCAGCAACTGCGCACCTAGGGGGTGCAGATTATTCAGAATCCAAGTACCTGAACGAATCGTTCGCAGATGTTTTCGGCTCGATGGTTGAGTGCTATGCCGAAAGCAAGTTTGATTCAACAAAGGTGTGCGATGACTTTCTGATAGGAGAGGATGTGGATCCCACAATGTCTTCCTTGTTCAATCGCAACATGTGCCAGCCAGAAGCGCAAGGTGGGTCAGGTACCTACGGTGGCACGAACTGGACTGGCAGTCCGGGCCCCGATACCTATCCTCGATCGGGCGTTCAGAATAAATGGTTCTGCTTGTTGGCCAATGGTGGGGCTGACACCAACACACATCCCTGCAGACCGTACGAATTCAACGTAGAAGGTATCGGCAGAGCAAAGGCAGCACGTATTGCCTACCAGAACCTTACCAACTACCTAACCCCTACAGCCACATATGGTGATGCACGACGAGGGTCCATAGCGGCAGCCTTGGCCGACTCAACGCTTGACTCTAGCGACGTAGCACAGGTGATTGAAGCCTGGAATGCTGTAGGAGTGTATGACGACCATTCGCTTCTTGTGTGTGGAACATTCGACTCGCTCTCGACACCTGATGTGTTTCAAGCTCTTTACGAACTTCGTGCGGACACACTCTGCAAGAACCCGGATTCCACGGTTGTCCGCAATGGTGGCCATGTTGAGTTTGTGGCGGGGAACGTGATACGCATCGGTTCTCGGTTCCGCGCTAGGCGCGGTAGCTACTTTAGAGCTTACATTGAAGAGCCTTGTGAAGGCTGGAACGTTGCCAAGGCAAATACGGTAGGTGACCATCGCGACGTCACAACCCGCCCAGTAGTAAATCCACCAGAGCTACGTGCCATTCCAAATCCGTTCGACCAACAGGTGGAGCTACGGTTCACTCTATACAATCCTAGCATGGTTGCGATTGAGCTGTACAATACATATGGAATGTTGGTACGAACGGTGTTGGAAAGTGACTATCACAACCGCGGTACATATTCAACTGCATTGACGAAGCAGGCACTCGCATCCGGCGCATATCTCTGTGTTCTGCGTACAGCGGAGCATCAAGTAGTAACCGTTCTGTTTGCGAGGTAGAGATGCGAAGGAGTTTATTCAGCTTGGTTCTAATGATCGTCGCGTTGTGCGCGAATGCAGTGGCACAGTGGCAAATCCAACAGGTCTCGCAGGATCACGATTTGCGATCCGTGTTCTTTACTGATCGCGAATATGGTTGGGCAGTTGGGCCCTTGGTCTCATTAGAATCGACTGATGGTGGGGTTTCGTGGTCAGAAATTGGCCTGAAGGGCAAATGGAACGACGTTTTCTTTCCAACTGATCGTGTGGGATTTGTGGTGGGTACGACGATTTTCAAAACCACGGACCGTGGCAAGTCATGGGAAGACGTGGGCTTGAACGCTACAACATGGACAGGTGAGGCATTCCACTCAGTGCACTTTACAAGTGATAGTGCAGGCGTTGTAGTCGGCTACAATCCGAATGGAATTGCGGCAATAATCACACAGGACGGCGGAGAAACCTGGCTGACACCCATTAGTATGCAGGCTCCATTCAAAAACTGCAATTCACTTTCTTTTGCTAACGACTCAATCGGGTTTGCTGGCGGATGGTATGAAGGCCATTCCATTTGGCAGTCGTACTTGTCAGTAACCACCAACAATGGAAAGTCTTGGTTGGGCTCTACGTGGACCGGCCTTGATGAGGCGGTTTTTTTCACGATAAAGAGCGTCTGCTTTATTGGAAGTAACGGTTTTGGCTGGGTTGGCGGCTACCGGGACTCCAGGTATTCGCTACCAGCGTACAACAAGAACAAGCGCCTGTTCTTCACGAGGGATGCCGGAAAAACGTGGGACACCACCGCGTTTGTGTTTCCCTACACCGTAAACACGATTGTGTTTGCTGACGAACGCCGAGGTTTCGTTGGCGATACCGCCGGTAACATCTACTCCACCAACGATGGAGGAACTACTTGGCTTAATACCAATGCTCCATCAGGTGGTAGATCTGTCAATGCCATGCATACTCTGGATGGCGTTGTGTATGCCGTAGGAGATGGAGGGCTTATAATGAAACTGGATTTGACCGTATCCGTCCAGGACCCCTCAACCCTCATCCCTCATCTTTCATCTCTTTCTCTCTCCCTCTACCCCAACCCCTCCACCGGTATCGTACATGTATCATGCGACGCGGACATCTCACACATCACCGTGTTCGACCTTCTTGGCAATGAGGTACAAAGCAGCGCAGGTAGCCCCGTAACTCCCGTAACTCCCGTAACTCCCGTAACTAATGTAACTCTCAACCTCAGCCACCTACCACCAGGGATGTATCGGGTCTGCGCTTTCACCGGAAGAGGAGCAGAGTCAGCAAGCGTAAGTGTGGTGAAGTAGGATTTTACTTCACGGCGGTATGAGAGTTGGAGGCGCTACCTAAGTCGCCTCGCACCGATGTACCGAGGCTCCCAATAGGTCTCGCTCAGCTTGCTCACGATCACGCCACTCGACGTTGAACTGTGGATGAACGCCCCATCACCCACATAAAAGCCAACATGGCTTATACCTTTGCCAGACGTATTAAAAAAAACAAGGTCACCGGGTTGGATCTCGTCCTTGTTAAGGGGCTTGCCAATCGCAAAGAGATCACTGGTTGTTCGTGGAACCTTGGTGCCGCCCTGCAGCATACAGTAGTACACAAAGCCACTACAGTCAAAGCACTTCGGTGTTTGGCCAGCAGGACAATAGGGTGTACCTCGCAGCTCGTAGGCTCGCTCTAGGACGGCATCCAACTCTGCATTGCCACTGCTCCTTATTGGGCTTGTACTTGAACACGCGGCCAGGAAGATGCCTGCAACGAGCCCCAGCGTTAGCCAGCTATGCGTCAGCCCCTTCACTATCATCTGTGTTGCCTAACACCGTTTTCTCTGGGAAGACGATTGATGCAATGATGCTAAGTCCGAGTACACTGGCAATGATTGCAAGTGCGTACTCAACCGGAATGTGAGTCCACGGCTGTATGAACATCTTCACGCCAATAAAGGTGAGGATGATGCTCAAACCAAACTTCAGATAGTGAAAGAGGCGCATCACGCCTGCAACAGCAAAGAACAGACTTCGCAAACCCATCACTGCGAATATGTTGCTGGTGAACACGATGAAAGGATCATGGGTAATGGCGAAGATTGCCGGGATACTATCAACGGCAAAAACCAGGTCGGTAGCTTCAATCGTGAGAAGCACAACAAACAGCGGGGTAAAGTACCACTGTCTGTTCTTGAGCACACGAAACCGCTCCTGGTGATACTCGTCAGTTACGCGTAAAAAACGGCGGCTGAGTTTTACAACGCGATTGTTACCAACATCCTGGGTATCCTCCGAAGCAAACGCCATGCGGATACCCGTAAAAACAAGGAATCCGCCAAACACAAAATAGATCCAGGAAAAGGCCGAGATGAGAGCAGCACCGATGGCGATCATCGTGCCGCGCATTACAAGAGCACCCACAATGCCCCAGAACAATACCTTGTGGTGGTACTGTGGCGCAACCTTGAAGTACCGAAGGATGAGAATGATAACGAAGATGTTGTCAACCGATAGCGACTGCTCCAGCAGGTAACCGGCAAAAAACTCCTTAGCTGCTTCGGCACCCCGCGTGTAGTACACAACTCCATTAAATGCGAGGGCGAGCGTAATCCAGAACGTTGTCCAGGCCAGAGCCGAACTAACAGATACAACCCTTGGCGTTCGATTGAAAACACCAAGGTCCAGCGCCAACAGCAGGCCCACAAGGAGGAGGAAGCCGACGTAAAGCCAGAACTCTGGAATGATCATGGACTCTTTGGATAATCCGGCAAATCTACGTGCTGCCTAACTTGGCGCATGGCCAACCCTATCATTCTTGTTGACGGCTTTTCTTTGGTCTTCCGCGCCTACCATGCTCTCGCACGCACAGGTATGCAGGCACCATCAGGCGAGCCAACCTTCGCAGTGTTCGCATTTGCCAACATTTTGGCAAGCCTGATCGAAAAACAGAAACCGGAAGCCATTGCCGTGGTGTTCGATACGTCGGCCCCCACATTCCGCCATGAGATGTTCCCGCAATACAAGGCCAATCGGGATGCATTCCCGGATGACCTTGTGCCGCAGATGACGCGCATTAAAAATCTCATTGACCTCATGGGGCTTAAACGTATTGAGTTGCCGGGATATGAGGCCGACGACATTATCGGCACCATTGCACGCCGCGAATCCGAAGCTGGCCACGAGGTGATGTGTGTAACGAGTGACAAGGATTACTTCCAACTCGTAAATCACATCGTAGAAGTGCTGCGTCCCGGAAAGGATGTTGGTACGTACGACCGATACAACCGAGAACGGGTAATCGAGAAGTTTGGCGTTCCACCTGAACACGTGGTTGACGTGCTTGCACTGATGGGGGATGCCGTAGATAATGTTCCTGGCGTGAAAGGTATCGGAGAGAAAACGGCTTTACCGCTTGTGCAGAAGTATGGTTCGCTCGAGAACATGTATGAGCATCTCGACGAGATCGAGAAACCGGCAGTACGTAAAAAGCTCGAAGAGCAGAAGGAACAGGCCTTTCTGTCTAAACAACTGGTTACCATACACACAGACGTACCGATCGAAGCAAATCGAGAGGCCTTGGCTCGGTCAGATATGAACTTCGAAGCAATTGACAAACTCTTCGAAGAACTAGGCTTTACCACGCTGCGGCACCGCTTCCGTCAGTACGCTGCAGCACGTGGTGTGCATCTCGCAGATAGCGACTACCTGGAGCGATCCGCCGCATTAGGCAACAGAGCGCTTACGGATGAGCAGGAGGATCAACCACCCTTCGCCGACGCCCCACCTCACCTGCTCACCATCCGCGATGTTGAACACGACTACATCCTTGTTGACACACCAGGTACCCTAGCGAGCATGCTGCAGGACATCGGAACACCAGACTGGCTGAGTGTGGATTTGGAGACTACCGGTCTGGATGCCATGAGCTGTGCCATTGTTGGTGTGGCCTTGTGTGTGCAGGAGGGCAAGGCCTTCTACATTGATGTTGACGATCGCAGTGATAACACCAACACTTCACTGTTCCAGGATTCAACGGAGCACCACGGGCTTCCTGTTGCTGATGTAATCGCAAGCCTCAAGCCTCTTCTCGTTAACCCATCTGTTGGTAAGGTAGGCCAAAACCTTAAGTACGATGCTCTTGTGTTGCGCCGATACGGCATTGTGCTCGAACCCATTGAATTCGATACGATGTTGGCAAGCTTCATCCTGAACCCCGACCTACCACACAACCTTGATGCACTAGCTGAGCGCTGGATGCACTACCGCCCCATTTCCATCACTGCACTCATCGGAGAGAAGAAAGGTTCGCAGCGCAGCATGCGCGATGTTGATCCTTCGGTAGTTGCAGAGTATGCCGGTGAGGATGCTGACGTTGCACTCAAACTTGCTCACATCCTACAACCGCAGCTCGAAAAGGAAAACCTCCTTCATCTGGCTACCACAGTGGAGTTCCCCGTTGAAGAAGTGCTCGTACACATGGAGTTTCAAGGTGTGTACATCGATCAGGGGGCTTTGGCAGATCTGGGCGACTTCATGCGCGCCGAAGCGGAACGCCTTGAAAAAGCCATCCATCAAGAGGCAGGTGAGCAGTTCACCATCAACTCGCCAAAGCAGTTGGGTGAAGTGTTGTTTGAGAAAATGATGCTTCCGGGAAAGAAGAAAACCAAAACCGGATATAGCACCGACGTAAGCGTACTCTCCGAGCTCGCTGATGCCTATCCCATTGCACAACTCGTGCTGGAGTACCGACAGGTTGAAAAACTCCGGTCAACCTACGTGGATGCCTTGCCACGGTTGATCAATAAACGAACAGGGCGCGTACACACTTCATTCAATCAAACAGTGGCTGCTACCGGCCGACTGAGCAGCACCGAACCTAACCTTCAGAACATTCCCGTGAGAACGGAACTTGGACAGCAGATACGCAAGGCCTTCGTACCACAGGACAAAGACAGCGTTATTCTTTCAGCCGACTATTCGCAGATCGAACTGCGCATCATGGCTGCGATGAGTCAGGACGAGAATTTGATTGCCGCATTCAAACAGGGTGAGGACATCCACAAGGCAACCGCCGCAATACTGTTCGACGTTCCTGTTGCCAATGTTACCAGCGAGCAGCGCCGCATTGCAAAGACAACCAACTTTGGCATCATGTATGGCCAGGGAGCGTTCGGCCTGTCGCAGCGGCTTGGGCTTACCAGAACCGAGGGCCAAGCCATCATCGACAACTACTTTGCCAAGTATCCAGGTATCAGAAGATTTATCGAAGACACCATTGCTACCACTCGCGACCGAGGCTACACCACTACCATCCTAGGCCGGCGCCGGTACTTTCCACAGATCACCAGTAATAACAAGGCATTGCAGGCAGCAGCCGAAAGAGCGTGCATCAACACTCCAATACAAGGAAGTGCGGCCGACATGATGAAGCTTGCTATGATCAACGTTCATCGAAGGATGATGAGCGAAGGCAGTACTGCACGGATGATGCTGCAGGTGCATGACGAACTGCTCTTCGAAGTGAAAAGCTCCGAACTTGAATCGCTGCGTGCGCTTGTGGTAAGCGAAATGGAAGGTGCCATGCCCTTGAACAATGTTCCTGTAGTGGTTGATACCGGGGTAGGGGGCTCTTGGTACGAAGCACACTAGACTACAATCAAGAGATGCCGCAGCTGCACTCTCCGTAGTTTTGCACATGACCCTGCTCATTGCTGTCATCCTTGGAATAATCCAAGGGCTGACGGAATTCATCCCTATCAGCAGTACAGCGCACCTTACCATAGCAGGGGCACTGTTTGGGGTGGTTGATCCCGCACGACCCGAAGAGTGGACGGCGTTCATGGCCACCATACAACTCGGCACACTGTTGTCTGTGCTCGTGTATTTCTGGCGCGACGTGGCCGACATGTGCATTGCAATGTTCTCCGAGGTGCTTCGGCCCTGGCGCAGAGCACCATCCACATGGTCTCCGCAGGCACGATTGGCAGTACTTGTTGTATTGGGTACGATTCCAATCGTTATCGTTGGGTTGGTGGCGCGCAAACTCATCGAAGGCTCCTTTACCAAGGACCTTACGGTAATCTCCATCAGCTTGATAGGTGTGGCTCTTCTCTTATGGTGGGCAGAGAAGCGTGCTTCATTGAAGCGTCATGTTGAAGACTTGACCATAATGGACACTTTAGCCATTGGGAGTGCGCAGGTGTTGGCACTCATTCCAGGAGTATCGCGCAGTGGGTCCACCATCATGGCAGGCCTGTTCCAGGGTCTTGCACGTGAGGATGCCGCTCGCTTCTCCTTCTTGCTGTCTATCCCTGCAATTCTTGGAGCGGGCGTGTTTGAGTTTGTGGGTGAGTTAGAACACCTATCATGGAGGGAAGGGGGCTTAGAACTCGCAGTTGCCACACTTGCCGCGATGATTAGCGGTTACCTGGCGATTGCCTTCCTACTCCGCTACCTTCGAACCAGGAGTCTCGGCATCTTCATCGGCTATCGAATCGTGCTCGGTATAACAGTTCTTATTACAGCCTGTTCACCAGAGCAAAAGCACGATTCTGCACTGACAGAAACAAAACCTGCCCAACCGGCAGTGCAGCGTACCCCTGCCAATGCCGAAGCTGAGATACCTACAGCAGAGCCAACCATCACCAATCATGTGCGCATTAGAACGTCAATGGGCTCTATTCGCCTTGCGCTATATAGTAACGATGCTCCACGAACCGTGGAGAACTTCCTTGCTTTGGTTTCCAAGCGATACTATGATCACACACACATCCATCGGGTTGTACCCGGGTTTGTGATACAGATGGGAGATCCAACATCGCGGCAGCTAAAGGCCAAAGCTGAATGGGGACGTGGAGGTTCAACGGCTAATGGCGAACCACTGCAGGAGGAGCTGGACAGCTTGAGTCCGTCGGGACGCATCGGATATCAGCCCGGTGTTGTTGCCATGGCAAGGAAGCCCGAACGGGGTTCGGGTACCAGCCAGTTTTTCATCTGTTTGGAAAAGGCAGCGTCACTTCCCTATCAATACACGATTTTTGGACGAGTAACAGAAGGAATGGATGTTGTGCAAGCGATATCGCAGGTGCCGTTGGAGCCCGGTGTGTTTGGTGATATAGACCCAATGCCGCGCAAGCCCATCCTTATCCATTCAATTCGAATCGACTGATTTTCCCACGTAGGAGCGTTCATGACCCGCACTCTCTTCGTCTGTGTTATCCTGAGCCTTGTCTTTATGGGTAACCTCCATGCACAAAACTCTAACACACCCAAAACCAAGCAAGGCTCCATGACAACCACATCACCAACCGATACGTTTCGAATCACCGTACGTCAGGGGAACACACAATTGGGTACAATTGATTTTGTACTCTGGCCCGAAACTGCGCCACTGCATGCCAAGTTCATGGCCGATCGTATCGCCGAAGGTTATTATGATGGAACTGCATTTCATCGGGTAATTCCTGGTTTCGTGATTCAAGGTGGCGATCCAAACAGCAAGGACAAGCCCCGCGAAACGTGGGGTACCGGCGGATACCCGGAAAAGGTAAAGGCTGAGTTTAGCGATCGCAAGCATGTGCGTGGCGTGATGAGTGCGGCGCGCACCAGCGATCCAAACAGCTTTGGTGGTCAGTTCTTCATTTGTGTTGCAGCAACGCCAAATCTGGACGGGCAGTACACTGCCTTCGGAGAAGTTGTTCGTGGCATGGAGGTTGTGGACGCCATCGTATCGGCACCACGGGACCACCGCGATAATCCGCTTGAGAAGATTGAGATGACCATCAAGAAAATTGGCTCATGATACTGCGCAGCCTTTGCGTTGTTATTCTGGTTCTACTTCCTCTGGCCGCTGTTGGTCAGCAGGACGCCGATGCGCCTGTGAACCTGGGGCCGGCAATCAACGGACCGTATGATGACATCTTACCAGTAATCTCGCCTGACGGACGTACGCTGTACTTCTGCCGCAGTCATTCGCCCGACAACATCGGTGGTGGTAGGCAGGACATTTGGTATAGTGAGCTGCAGGCCGATGGTACATGGGGTGTTGCTCGCAACATCGGTGTGCCACTCAACAATCGTGACAACAATTACTTGTGCTCCATCACGCCGGACGGGAACACTGCTATTGTTGGTGATGGATATGCCGACGCGCGCAATCGTCATCGTTCCGTTGCTATCAGTCACAGAACGGCAACGGGTTGGTCTGATCCCGTCTCACTGCAAATCGAGAACTACTACAACAACAACAGATTCGGTGAATTCTCGCTGGCCAATGATGGTAAAACGCTCATCATGGCTATTGAACGGCAGGACTCACGCGGTGGTAAAGACCTCTACGTTTCCTTTAGAAAGTCGGACAGCACGTGGACTGAACCCAAGAATCTAGGTGAGGTGGTGAATTCGCTCGGGCACGAAGCCACACCGTTTATCGCATCCGACAACTCATCGCTGTACTTCGCTTCGGATGGGCAAGGGGGCTTTGGCGCATTTGATGTGTTTGTAACACGTAGGCTGGACAGTACGTGGACGCAGTGGAGCGCACCAGAGAATCTTGGCAGTACCATCAACAGCACTGGTTGGGATTTGTACTATACCATTCCTGCGTCAGGAGACTTTGCCTACTACGTGTCCTATAACAACACCTTTGGTGCAGGAGACATCTTCAAGATTCGATTGCCAGAAAGTGCTCGTCCGCGACCTGTGGTGCTTGTGCGAGGTAGGGTGCTCAATAAAAAAACTGGCGAACCAATCGAAGCAGACATAGCCTATGAGGATCTAGCCAGTGGAAGGGAATTAGGCATTGCACGGTCGACTCCGACCACAGGTGCGTTCAAGATCGTGCTGCCTGCTGGTGCTCGATACGGCTTTCGAGCGTCGGCAGATGGCTACATCTCCGTGAATGAAAATCTGGACCTCACCAGCATTGTTGAGTATACAGAAGTGAGTAGAGACCTATACCTGGTTCCCATCGAAGCAGGAAGTGTTGCACAGCTAAACAACATCTTCTTTGATTACGATAAGTGGGATCTGCGTCCGGAAAGCCGGTTCGAATTAGACCGTTTCGTAGAAGTGTTGAATAAGAATCCTACGCTAAAGATTGAGATCGCAGGACACACAGACAGCATCGGTTCAGACAACTACAACCTTCGCCTCTCGGACAGGCGAGCTAAATCTGTGCGCGACTATCTGGTGAATAACGGACGAATCGCCGCAGAACGGATGTCTTCGCAGGGCTACGGGGAAAAGCGCCCTGTTGCAACCAACTCAACAGACGAAGGCCGACAGTTGAATCGTCGAGTTGAGATTGTGATTCTGGAGAAGTAATCGGAACCATGACCATCACGTTACCAAACGGCGACAGCCGTGAGTATCCACTCGGCACAACCGGGATGGAGATTGCGACATCAATCTCCGAAGGCTTGGGGCGGAATGCCGTTGGAATACTCGTTAATGGCAAATCACGGGACTTGTCAAGCCCCCTAACAGAAGATGCGTCCATACGCATTCTAACGTTCGACGATGCCGAAGGCAAGGAGATTTTTTGGCATAGCACTGCCCACCTTATGGCAGAGGCACTCGAAGCCTTGTATCCTGGTGTGAAGTTTGGCATTGGGCCACCAATCGAAAATGGCTTTTACTACGACGTAGACTTACCCGACGGGACAAGCATTAGCATCGACACGTTGCCTGCCATCGAAGAAAAGATGCGCGAGTTGGCTAAGGCCGATGCAGCGTACGAGCGTATACCTGTAACGTGGGACGATGCTGTTGCGTACTTCACCGAAAAGGGTGATGAGTACAAGCTTGAATTGCTTGAAGGATTGCGCGACAGTGAGATTACGTTGTATCGTCAGGGCGGGTTTACCGATCTCTGCCGTGGCACGCATGTGCCAAGCACGGGCGTTATCAAGTTTCCCAAACTTCTCAGCGTTGCTGGTGCGTATTGGCGCGGTGATGTAAGCAGGAAGATGCTTACGCGTATCTATGGCATAAGCTTTCCGAAAAAGGCTCAGCTTGATGAGTTCATCAAGCAAAGAGAGGAAGCAGAAAAGCGCGATCACCGAAAAATCGGGCGAGACCTGGAACTGTTTATGATAACGCCAGCCATAGGTGGCGGCCTACCAGTGTGGCTTCCAAATGGCACCGTAGTTCGGCGAAGGCTGGAAGACTTCATCAAGGCAGAACTGCTGAAGCGAGGATATGTTGAGGTGATCACACCGCATATCGGCAACCTGAACCTGTACAGAACCTCAGGGCATTACCCGTACTATGCCGAGTCTCAGTTTGCTCCGATCACGGTTGAAGATGAGGAGTACTTGCTGAAGCCGATGAACTGTCCGCATCACCACCAGATCTATTCTTCGAAACCTCGATCATATCGGGACCTGCCTTTGCGCTTGGCAGAGTTTGGCACGGTATACCGCTATGAACAAAGTGGTGAACTGAATGGACTGAGTAGGGTGCGAGGCTTTACGCAGGACGATGCACACATTTACTGCACGCAAGAGCAACTGCATGCCGAGCTCACCAACTGTATAGAACTTACTCAGCTTGTGTTTCACACTTTCGGCATGGAAGTGAAAACGCGCCTATCTGTTCGTGATCCCAACGACACTACGAAGTATGCCGGCGACCCTGCAATGTGGGATAAGGCGGAACAGGATATCAAGCAGGTAGCCGAAGCAATGGGCCTCGACTACTTTATCGGTGAAGGCGAGGCTGCGTTCTATGGTCCGAAGTTTGACTTCATTGTTCGCGATGCCATTGGGCGCAAGTGGCAGTTGGGTACTGTGCAGGTTGACTATGTAATGCCTGAGCGCTTTGGTCTTGAGTATACCGGTGCAGACAATGCAAAACACCGCCCGGTAATCATCCACCGTGCTCCTTTCGGGTCCATGGAGCGTTTCATCTCCATCCTCATTGAGCATTACGCTGGCAACTTCCCATTCTGGCTAGCGCCAGTGCAGATCAGCATTCTCCCCATCGCTGATGCTCACCACAGCTTTGCTACCGATTTGGCTGCCGAGTTCGAGTCCATGGGCCTTCGCGTAATCACCGACCTGCGTAATGAAAAGATCAACCGTAAGGTTGCAGAAAGTGAGCAGAAGAAGATTCCCTATGCGCTCGTAGTTGGTTCAAAGGAAATTGAACAAGACAGTGTTGCTCTTCGCAAGCATGGCGAAGGAGACAAGGGGCTCATGAAGGTGCAAGCAGTTAAAGAATTGTTTGCGCAGTTGAACATCCCGGGTGCCGAGTAAGCCATGGTGCGCCGTTCATCGGCAAGGAGATGGCTCTGGTGGGTTACAGGATCAGTAATCACCATCGTGGCCATTCTTCTTGCTGCTTCATGGTATGTGAACAGTTCCACACAAACACAGATGTACACCGTTGCCTCGGCTCCCTATCGAAAAGTGGCGCTGGTACTTGGCACGAGCAGAAGAACACGAAACCGAAAGCTCAATCAGTACTACACGGAGCGAATGCGTACAGCGGCAGAGTTGTACGGGGCAGGAAAGGTGCAGTATCTACTGGTAAGCGGCGATAATGGAACGGTGGAGTACAATGAGCCGGATTCAATGCGGCGAGATCTTGTTGCAATGGGCGTGCCTGCAGAACGCATTGCCCTTGACTTTGCAGGCTTTGATACATTCGATTCGATGATCCGTGCCAACAAGGTGTGGGGCGTAGACAGTGTTCTTGTAGTATCGCAGGATTTCCAGGCACGGAGAGCGGTGTATGTTGCCAACCACCGAAACATTGTGGCTGGTGGAGTTGCTGCTCGCGATCCTAACGAGAGCCCGTTTGCTCTGGCACAACTCCGTGAAGTGTTTGCTCGACTCAAACTGTTGGCTGATGTGCATGTGCTATTCAGTCAGCCACGATACCTCGGCGCACGTGAATACTTTCCAGCTGATACCGTGAAGTAACCTTGGAGTAGTGCATGTGTTCACAGATGGGAACGCAGGGTTGCAGGCCAAGAATCACAGTACGTACCACCGTAAGTCACAGACAATGTGAGAGGGAGGTTGTGTGGGCGGCACTGGGTCGCTAACTGCTTTGGAAGGACTGCTTAGCCTATTGCCAGATGGTGGTCCGGAGGTACTAGGCATACGATTGTGGTTGTTCGTTCGGCTATTGATCGTGCTGGCCGTTGGCTGGATAGTAGGCGCTCTTGCTGCATTCCTGCTGCGCCTCATCATAGCAAGATTCGTGAAGGCGTGGGGCACGTCGGACGACGTTCGGGCAATCCTACGAAGGTCTGTCTGGCCCCTTGGTCTAGGCATCGGTGCATTGTTGTCGTGGTTCTCATTATGGTCACTGCATCTCCCTGAGCTGTGGGGCATCGCAGCGTCGTTCACTCTGAACTTTGCAACGGCATTGTGTTTTATCGTAGCCTGCTATCGGTTGAGTGATCTGGTAACCCTACGCCTACGCACTCGCGTTCACGCCACGGAAACACCAACTGATGACGCTCTAGTGCCCCTGCTAGATCGTGCACTTAAGTTTCTAATCGTTCTTGCCGGTTTGCTGCTTGCGCTTCAGAATCTTGGATTGAACATTACAACCTTGCTCGCAGGTGTGTCCATCGGAGGAGTTGCTGTTGCGTTTGCCGCACAGGATACGATCAAGAACCTGTTTGGGTCGGTGGTGATTTTTGTTGACAAGCCATTCCGCATTGGTGACTGGATCATGGTTGACGGTAAAGATGGCATTGTTGAAGAGATTGGCTTTCGATCCACGCGATTACGCACGTTTGCCAACAGCGTTTTGATACTTCCCAACGGTCGAATGGCAGACCTTACGATTGACAACATGGGACTTCGCCGGATACGGCGGTACAATACAACATTGGGTTTGCAGTACGACACGCCACCAGAGAAGATCGAGGCGTTCGTAACGGGTCTGCGGCAGGTAATTCTGGAGCATCCTGAAACGGTGAAGGATGCAGACAAGATGCTTGTATACTTTCACGGTATCGATGCATCGTCAGTGAACATTCTGATGAATATCTACTTCGAGGTTCCAGACCTTCCTTCTGAACTGCGGGCACGAGAAGAGCTCAACCTGTCGCTACTACGGCTGGCGTCGGAGCTTGGAGTGGAGTTCGCCTTCCCCGCACGGTCAGTGAATCTCGCAACGGCAGCTGCAAGCAGCATGGTATCAAGCGTTATTGGAAAAGCAATAGAGGGTGGGGCTTCCAAGAAACCGTAGTAACTGTGATCTTCGGCCCTTGATGCTTGCTATCATTGCCACTGTTACAGTCCAACCAATACGGAAACACCAAGGGGTTCGGTAAATGTCGAAGAGGGAAGAAGCACTCGAAGCCAAGTTGCACCAGAAAGCAGAACAGCTAGGTATCGGCACACATGAAAGACACATTTTTATATGTGCTGACCAAACAACACCTAAGTGTTGCTCGGAGGAACAGGGCTTACAGGCGTGGGACTATTTGAAAGACCGACTCCAAGAACTAAACCTTGCAGTACCAGGCAAGGTGTATCGTACGAAGGCCAACTGTTTGCGAGTATGCGTTATGGGTCCGATAGTCGTGGTGCATCCAGACAATGTGTGGTACCATAGCTGCACACCCACTGTGTTGGAACGCATCATCCAAGAACACCTACTTGGCGGAGTGCCTGTGCAGGAGTACCAGTTGAAGGTTTAGGACTAGCACGCGTTCTGAGCCGTTCCGTACGCTTTGGCAACTCATTTAAGGACTGCACGCGTAGACTGCATGTCGGGCCCAAACATTTCTCTACCTTCTGTGCGAAGAGCTGGAGCAAACTCAGCCTCGTACCGTTCGAACTGGGCCATGGCGTCGAAGGAATACCGAATCACGTATGTGGGGTTTGCCTGTACGGGGTCGATCACTTCTTCGATGGTGGCATGTGTAAAACACCCTGTGCTCACCACGGCGTTCACATGTGGGTGTATCCAAGCCAACCATTCTGCAGCTCGGTGTTTGGCGATGGATACGCGCACTTCGTAAATCATACGGCTGGCCCTTGCTGTACAGAGGGCAGCCATCGGCTCAGGACTAGTGTTCCCACCAGAGCAGAGATTGATGAACCAACCAGCACACTGAGTTTAGCAGTGTCCAAACCAACTCCTGGAGCAAAGGCAAGATGAGCAACAAACAACGCCATCGTGAAGCCAATACCACACAGGAGGGATACGCCGTACATCTGCTTCATGTTTACTCGGTGTGGCAATTCTGCCAATCGCAGCTTTACACTCAACCACACAGCTATGGTTACTCCAACCTGTTTGCCGATGAATAATCCAAGGATAATACCCAGCCCCACTGGACTTGCTAGCTTGCTCACAACGGAAGGGTCGAACTGCACACCTGCATTTACCAGCGCAAAAACTGGCATTACGAAAAAGCTGATGTATGGCTGCAGGCCATGTTCGATTCGATGAAGGGGGCTTTGGACGTCTTCGCACATGTCTTCCAATGTATGCACGACGTCAAGCTGCGAACCCTTGTCTTCATTATCCACCACCTTCTCCTCGATGCGAAGCACGAGAGCGCGTACGCGAGCAGCAAATGCTTGTGTGTTTATTCGAGATGTTGCTGGGATGGTAAGTGCAAGTACCACACCCGCAACGGTTGCGTGAATGCCTGAGAACAGGATGGCCACCCATAGGCCAACACCAAGTACACCGTAAAGGCCAACGTTTGAAATTCCCGAGCGATTCAGCACAACCAGGGCCATCACAAATACAGCAGCAGCAACGATGGCCGAGATGTTGAGTGTGCCAGTGTAAAAGATAGCTATCACGAGAACGGCCAGCAGGTCATCCACAATTGCTAGGGCTGCGAGAAACACCTTCAGTCCTAGCGGCACACGGTTGCCGAGTAGGGCAAGTATGCCAAGAGCGAAGGCAATGTCGGTTGCAACCGGCACTCCCCACCCACGAGCGTCGGGCGTGTCTGCATTGAACATCAGGTAGATTAACCCTGGCACTGCCATCCCGGCAACTGCTGCCACCATGGGCAGAGCTGCCTTCTTTGTGGATGAGAGCTCGCCTACCAGTATCTCCCTTTTTATCTCCAAACCCACAACGAGAAAGAACAACACCATCAGGCCATCATTCACAAAATGCTCGAAGGTGAAATCGAGACTCAGATTGAATAATGTTACTTCGATGGGCTGGTGGAGAAGGGCTTCATAGGACTCGTGGAACATGCTGTTCGTCCAAAGCATGGCCACAGCCGTAAACACGAGGATAAGGATTCCTGCACTCGAGCTTCGTTGGAAGAAACTCTGGAATGTGCTTTGAATCTGATCACGAATACTGCGTATGGAAAGCAATGCCTTCATGTTTTTACAAGGCCCTCGCAGTATTCTCGATATGCCGATGACGGTAGGTGATTGATGGAGGCCATGAACGAGGTAGCATCTAGATATCCCATTCGCAGTGCAACCTCTTCCGGGCAACCAATCTTGATTCCTTGCCGGTGCTCGATCGCATGGATGAACGTCGTAGCCTCTAGTAGCGATTGTGGGGTGCCCGTGTCGAGCCAGGCAACACCTCGTTCCAGAATGTGCACCGACAATTTGTTGCGATCATGGTACATGCGATGGACGTCGGTGATTTCCAGTTCTCCTCGAGCACTAGGTTTCAAACTGCGTGCAACACGTCCGGCTTCTGCGTCATAAATGTAAAAGCCTGGAATCGCAAAACTGGATCGGGGTGCAGTGGGTTTTTCTTCGATACTTGCCACAGCCCCCTGCCCATCAAGCTCTACAACACCGTAGCGGTGCGGGTCAACTACGCGGTAGCCAAAGATGGTGGCACCTGTGTTTGCAGAAACGGCATCTCGGAACACGGTGCCTTCGCCATGAAAGAGGTTGTCGCCTAGAATCAATGTAACAGGTCCGGAGCCAACAGCATCTTCGGCAATGATCAGGGCTTCGGCAATGCCGTTCGGACGCTGCTGTGTTGCGTAGGAAATCGAGATCCCAAATCGGTCTCCATTACCCAGAAGCTTCTCGAACAATGGTAAATGCTCGGGTGTGCTGATGAGGAGCACATCACGAATTCCTGCCTGCATCAGGGTGCAGAGAGGATAATAGATCATCGGCTTGTCGAATACCGGCTGCAGTTGCTTGGAAACGACAGCAGTCATCGGGTAGAGGCGTGTGCCACTACCACCAGCAAGAAGGATTCCTCGCGGCGATATCACGACCGAAGATACGGCAGGAACTACAGGTCGTCGGATTCACCAATAACACTGCGATGCCGAACAAGCTTTGCTCGAACGAGGAATATCACATTCTCGGCAATGTTCGTAGCATGATCGGCGATGCGTTCCATGTCCTGCAATGCCAGCAGTAGGCGCGCACCATCGGAGATGAGTGAGTTGTCTTCCTTCATCACATCAATCAACCGAGCCCGTACGGTGAAGTACATCGAGTCAATGGTCGAGTCACTCGGTAGGATGTGCCCCGCAAGATCAGGGTCGTTGTTGATGAAGGCGTCCATGCTCGACTTGAAGATGGTATTCACGGAGCCGGCCAGTTGCTCGATGTCGATCGTGCGTGCAAGTGCAACAGCACCGGGTGCTTGTGGAACCACGAGAGCAATCTCGGTAGCGATGTCGCCAATACGTTCGAGCTCGTTGTTAATCTTGATTGCAGCAAGCAGCAAGCGTAGATCGCTAGCAACGGGCTGACTGAGAGCGAAGATTCGCTGGCACTGCTTGTCGATCTTAAGATCCAGTTTGTCTACCTTGTCATCACGCTCAACCACAATGCGCGCCAACTCAAGATTGCCATCGCGCAAGGCTCGGAAAGCAAAATCTACCTGCTCCTCCACCAGCGAACCCATGCGGATAAGTCGTGTGCGGAGTTTGTCAAGGTCTTCTTCGAAGGTGCGTATCATGGTGATGGATGGAAAGGGGCTAGCCGAATCGCCCGGTAATGTAGTCTTCAGTTTCTTTTTGGGAGGGACTGGTAAAGAGTGTGCGCGTCTTGTCGAACTCGATGAGCCGACCTAAAAGATAAAAGCCGGTGTAATCACTCACACGGGCGGCCTGCTGCATGTTATGCGTTACAAGAACAATGGTGTAGGAATCCTTGAGTTCCGTGATGAGGTCTTCGACCTTTGACGTTGAAATGGGATCCAGAGCGGAACACGGTTCGTCCATGAGCAGAATCTCGGGATTCACGGCAATGGCGCGGGCAATACACAGACGCTGCTGTTGGCCACCAGACAGTCCAGCGGCAGAATAGTTAAGCCTGTCCTTTACTTCGTCCCACAACGCACTCTTGCGCAAACTGGTTTCTACGATTTCATCAAGCTCATTCTTGCTCTTGGATTCGTTGAGTGTGAGGCCGTAGGTGATGTTCTCGTAAATGCTCTTTGGGAAGGGGATGGACTTCTGAAACACCATGCCAACCTTGCGTCGGAGTGTTACAACGTCGACCGTTGGATGGTACACATCCATACCATCGACCTTCAACGATCCACCGAACCGTATACCTTCGATGAGATCGTTCATTCGGTTGATGGATCGGAGAAAGGTACTTTTTCCGCAGCCCGAGGGACCGATGAAAGCCGTTACGCGCCGCTCAGGTATTTCGAGCGAAATGTCGTACAACGCCTGCTTCTGCCCGTAGTGTACGGAAAAGTTGGTTGAGTGGATCTTTGTTGGGTGTGCCATGAAGGTGTGCTCCTAGGCCCGTTTCAGGCGCGAGCGAATCACGATTGCGGTAATGTTCAAAAGAAAGGTGAGTCCGAGGAGGACGATGGTGGTAGCATACTGCAGTGGCAACGTTGCTTCCACATCGGGACTTTGCGTGGAGAGCACAAAGAGATGATAACCTAGGTGCATGAACTTATCGGTAACAGCCGACGGTAATGAGGCTGCAGAGTAGGTTACACCTACAAACAAAATCGCTGCAACCTCGCCCGCACCCCGGCCCACAGCCAGGATGGAGCCAGTGAGGATACCAGTGAGAGCGTTTGGTAGGACGACCTTTATGATTGTTTGCCATCGCGTAGCACCAAGAGCTAGCGAGGCCTCTCGCAGTTCTCGCGGAACGTTGCGGAGTGCTTCCTCAACGGAAACGATCACCACGGGCAACGTAAGCACTGCAAGTGTTGCGGCCGACCAGAGAAGCGATCCATCATTAAAGATGGTCTTGCCGATCAGGTTGTCCAGACTTCCTCCAACGAATTGGATGAAGAAGCCAACGCCGAACAGACCGAACACGATAGAGGGTACTCCGGCAAGAGTATTCACGGCAAACCGCACCGTGCGAGGAAACCAGGAATCTTTCTGGGCAAACTCACTTAGGTACACGGCAGTAGCCGTTCCAATCGGTACACCAAGCACCGTCATGAGTAGTACCAGATATGTTGTTCCAATGAGAGCTGGAAAAATCCCCCCTTCGGTATTGCTGTTGCGTGGTGCCTGAGTGAGGAACTCAACCGTAACGTTCGGACCGCCACGAACAAGGAAGTCCACTAGCATACCTATGAGCACACCAAGGATTGTAAGAGCCGCCAATGCCGCAATGGCTACGGCGAAAAAGCCCACGATTCTTCTGTTCAATGGCAGGTTGCCCTTGAGAGAGTCCACGCTACAGCCCCTGGAATCGCTTGATGAGACGAGTCTTTACATACAGCTCGGTGAGAGCGTTGAGTCCGAAGGAAACAACGAATAGTCCAGAACCCAGCAAGAACAGCACTCCGTAGTGCTCTGAGCCCCATACGACTTCGCCCATTTCCGATCCAATGGTGGCGGCGAAGGTGCGGGCTGGAGCAAGAGGACTCCACGATAGCAAGGGTGCATTACCCGTAGCCATGATGGCAATCATGGTTTCGCCGAAAGCTCTTCCAATTCCCAATATGATGGCGGCTATCACACCGGGAGCTGCCGCCGGAAGCATGACCTTGTATGCTGTTTGCCATTCTGTTGACCCGACGGCAAGTGCTGCTGCTCTTAGCGAAGCTGGCACTGCCGCCAATGAGTCCTCGGCAATCGAATACACGATTGGAATCACTGCCAGAGATAGTCCAATGCCACCAACCAATGCGTTGAGTCTGATTTCGATGCCAAAGGTGTCCTGGATAAAGCTGGCAACCGTTGCCAGGCAGAAGAAACCGATCACCACACTTGGAAAACCGGCAAGCAGTTCAATGATGGGCTTGATAAAGCCCCGTAATCGTTTTGGGGCGAAGAATGCTGAATACATGGCTGCCAACACTCCCAGCGGTGCACCGATGAGTATGGCGATGAGTGTAGTTTTTGCTGTACCAATGAGCAGGGGCCAGATACCAAACTTGGGTACTTCACTTACTGGCTGCCAAACATTACCAACCAGCCGCTCCCACACGGAAGGCAACTCCTCGGCCTTCATCGAAGCGGCCGTAGGCACTACATCAAGATCCTTGGGCAGACTACCGGTTTCCGGGTTGTAAATCTCCGGATAGTTTGGATTAAGCGGTACCTTGATTCGAGGATCGTCGGGCGGCGGAAGATTCGTGTAGGTAGAGTTTCCACGTTCCTTACTAGGAAAAAAGAGCGTGGTGGCTTCGCGGAAAACGAAGATGAAGATGAGGAAGATGACCAGGATCGAGAACGATGCGACAATGCGAATGCTGTTCTCGAATATCCACTCCATCCAGTGGACCTTGGTTGCCTTGAATGGATTGTTTGGTGTGCTCACTTTTGTTTCGAGATAGGGAAGTAACCCACTTCGCTAACTACAGATTGTCCTTGTGGCGAGATAACCCAGTCAATGAACTTCCTGATTGCTCCCGAGGGTCGTTTGTTCAGGTAGAAGTACATGAACCGAGAGATCGGGTATGATCCATCCAGAATGTTGTCCTCGATGGGTGCTACGTACAGGTCTCCTGGGTTTGCCGCAATGAGTAGTGACTTTACATTGGCAGCATAACCAGCACCTCCGAAGCCAATGCTCTTGGGGTCCTTGGAAACAGCATTGATCAAGGCAGCCGTACCTGCCATGTGCTGAGCCTGAGGTGCGAAGTCCTGCTTCAGCAGTACCTCGTCCTTGAAAAACTCATACGTTCCACTATTGTTCTCGCGTGAATACAGCACGATTTGCTGATCAAGTCCACCCACCTGTTTCCAGTTGGTGATTTGCCCGGTAAAGATTCTTCGAACCTGGTCCATGGTAAGCTGATTAACCGGGTTGGAACGGTGAACGTACACGCTAAGTCCATCCCGTGCCACCCTTACCTCCATGCCTCGGTACTTGTAGATGTCCGCTAGTTGCCGAACTTCTTCTGGCTTGATGGGGCGTGATGATGCGCAGATGTCGGTTGTTCCATTGATGAGAGCTGCGATACCCGTGCCAGAGCCCCCTCCAGTTACCTGAAACTCGACTGTGCCGTTGCTTGGATACAGTTCCGTCCACCTCTGCACCAGGATTACCATCGTGTCGCTGCCTTTGATGGTAATCCTCTCTACTGGAGCAGCTGCAGTTACCAGTAGCACTGCAGCAGCTACCAGACACCGACCTATGATTTTGTACAGAGAAAGCATGGGATTTTGTTAGGCCGCAAAGATATCAGGGCTTGACGCACGCTAAGGTTATGCATCCGTAAAACAGGAAGCTGGGGCATAGTATAGGCCATTGTGCCCTATATGCAGGGTTTACAGGAGGTACTGCTGGCTTGAGCAGTTGGGTGTATGGCGCTACGAGGTGTGCGTGCACAGGTGGCTGGAGGTGGATGAAGTGTAAATCGAACGGTGGACTAACTTCGCGGCATGAAACGCATAGCTGTCTTTACGAGTGGTGGGGATGCTCCAGGGATGAATGCCCACGTACGTGCCGTTGAGCGTGTAGGTGAGAAGCGCGGCTTGGAGGTGATTGGCATCATCGGCGGATATGCTGGCATGATTGCAGGCCAGTTTGAGCTACTTGACAGGATTCGAACCGCAAACATCGTTGACAGGGGAGGCACTGTACTGAAAACCAGTCGCAGCGACGAGTTTCTGAAGCCTGAAGGCAGAGCCAAGGCCGCCAAGCAGTTGGCCGACCATGGCATTGACGGTGTGGTGGCGTGTGGTGGCGACGGAACATTTCACGGTGCGCACTACCTGCATGTGGAGCATGGGATTAACATTGTTGGAACACCCGGCACAATTGACAATGACCTGTTTGGCACAGACTATACCATTGGCTACGACACCGCCATCAACACTGCAGCTCAGGCCATAGACAAGATCCGAGATACCGCTGATTCTCACGGTAGAATCTTTTTTGTAGAGGTGATGGGTAGGCATGCAGGTTTCATTGCGATGGACGTAGGAGTTGCCTGTGGTGCCGAGTTCATTGCTGTGCCTGAAACGCTCACGGACGTAGAAGTTCTCTACCAGCGCGTTGTTGCGCAGGGTGTGGACAAGCGCACCATTGTGATTGTTGGTGAAGGCGACGAGCTTGGTGGTGCCATGAAGCTTGCAAAACTCATGGAGGACCGTTACAAGCTTTCCAGCAAGGTTTCCATTCTTGGACACATGCAACGCGGTGGATCGCCAACCGTGAGGGATCGTGTGTTAGCAGCTCGACTCGGAGCTGCGGCCGTTGATGCATTGCTCGAGGGGCATACCAACGTTATGGTTGGTGAGCAAGCCGGCCAGATATGTCTTAGCCCCCTTCCAACAACATGGGAAAACCGAAAGTCGGTGCCCGCATTTCTGGAAGACCTTGCATCGTTGCTTGTGTAAGGGGCGTGCCAGTTGCAGTGGCACGGTGAATGAATCGCACTATCAACGAAAGGGACAATCGTGAAGCCAACCTTTCTTACACTCATTCAGATGTTTCAGCTCGAGGGCATGGTTGCTTTGGGAAAGATGCTCAACCCTGCTACCAACGAGATCACCAGAAACCTGGAGCATGCCCGGTATGTGATCGACATCCTGGAGGTGCTTAAGGAAAAGACGCACGGGAATCTGAGCGACGATGAGCAACGCTTCTTGGATCACTCGCTGAGCACACTTCGGTTGAACTTTGTTGAAGAGACGAATCGTCCATCAGCCCCCCCCCCAGCAGAGGTAGCCGAAGGTGATGGTGGCAACTCGTCGATGTTTGGTGATGTAAGGCGGAGCGCTGGTACCACAACGGGAGACGTTGCCTAATGCATCGCATAGCCATCCTGGCGTACACAGGTCGCGACGATGCGGTGCACTGGGCACACTACACCGTTCGGCGCTTGCTGGAGGAAGGCGTGGAGGTATACCTTGAGGACTCGTTGGCAGAGGTAACCCCTGCCGAGTTACTCGAGAAGTGTGAGACCTGTGCTGGTCCCGAGATGGAGCGGTATGCCGACATGGTCATCACGTTTGGTGGCGACGGTACGCTGCTAGCAGCATCACATCTGCTAATTGGATCTGACGTTCCCATCATGGGTGTGAACGTAGGCAAGCTTGGTTTTTTGGCGGAGTTTCCTGTTTCCATGATCGACGAAGGGATCATGGCAGTTCTTAAGGGTGACTATCGGATTGTTGACCGTACAACACTCGAGGTGGTGTGGAACAACGAAGTTGTGCATGCCCTGAATGAAGTTGTGGTGGAGCGTGTGTCAGGAGCCAAGATGATCACCCTTCGAGCCTACGTTAATGACCATCATGTGGCTGACTTCCGGAGCGATGGTGTTTTGGTGGCCACCCCAACTGGGTCAACAGCGTATTCGCTGGCATCGGGCGGTCCGATCATTGCACCGTCGGCAAGTGTGTTTTGTCTTACCGCAGTTTCGCCGCACACGCTCACGGTGAGACCACTTATTGTAAGCGACACATCCGAGATTCGGCTTGAGTTGCCCTCGGACAGTGCCGAAGCCCAGTTGGTAGCAGACGGTCGAATTGTTGGTATTCTGGCAAAAGGCGACAGTGTGGTGGTAGGGAAGAGTGATCACCTGATCAAGCTTGTGAAGCGGGCGGACAATACGTACTATGATCTGCTGAGGGAGAAGCTGTTGTGGTCGGCCGATGCGACGAAGAAATGAGCGTACCGGGATCGCTATTCTCCCGGTAACTTTCCTCATGACCCTCTCCGGCCTCATCCTCGACCTCCCCTCCCGCCAAGCCTTCTGCGGTCACGTCTTCGTCGAAGGTGGCCGTATTGCGCGCGTGGTACCCGACGACTCAGTTGAGCCTTCACAAACCATCCTACCTGGCTTCGTGGACGCACACGTTCACGTAGAGTCAAGTTTGCTGGTGCCAAGCGAGTTCGCCCGCATGGCCGTAGTTCATGGTACGGTGGCCACGGTGAGCGACCCGCACGAGATCGCGAACGTGTGCGGTATAGATGGCATCAGGTTTATGTTGAACAACGCCGCAGCCGTTCCTTTTACGTTTGCCTTCGGTGCCCCAAGCTGCGTGCCTGCCACTCCCTTCGAAACAGCAGGAGCCGAGATAACAGCGGATCACATCAATGAACTCCTGGCCGACCCACGCATCCACTACCTAAGCGAAATGATGAATTGGCCAGGGGTGCTGCATAACGATCCTGTCGTGCTGGAAAAACTTGCCATTGCTCACAAACATGGTAAGTCAATCGATGGACATGCTCCTGGCTTGAAGGGGGCTCAGGCTGCCGCCTATGCACGGCATGGAATCACTACCGACCATGAGTGCTTCACCTTGCAAGAGGCCTTAGATAAGATAGCAGTCGGCATGAAGATTCTGATTCGAGAAGGGTCGGCTGCTCGAAACTTCGATGCACTACATCCTCTGCTTGGATCACATCCCAACAGCGTGATGTTTTGCTGCGATGATGCCCACCCTGATATGCTGCTCACAGGTCATATCAATCGGCATGTTCTATGCGCACTGAACCTGGGTTACGAAATGTTCGACGTTCTATGCGCTGCAAGCCTGAACCCCATTCGCCACTATGGGCTGGATGTTGGATTGCTTCAGCCGGGTGACTCTGCAGACTTTATTGTGGTAGACAACCTGCAGGACCTGAATGTTCTGCAAACGTTCATCAAAGGCACGCTCGTTGCAGAGTCATCCAGCAGCAACATTCAAAGTGTGGCAACCACTTCTATCAACAACTTTCATCGAGCACCAGTAACTCTTGAAGATGTTTCCATTGCAACGCCGCCCATTGCACGAGTGATTGTTGCTCACGATGGCCAGCTCGTAACTACCGAGGAGCATCTCCCCCCCCTTGATCCGGATGTGCTCAAACTTTGTGTTGTAAATCGGTATCGAGAAGCACCTGTTTCGGTGGGGTATGTGAAAGGATTTGGACTGCAGAGAGGGGCTTTGGCTTCATCGGTAGCACACGATTCACATAACATTGTAGCCTGTGGCGTGGATGATGCCTCGATTGTACAAGCTATCAATGCAGTAATTGCAGAACGTGGCGGACTCAGCGTAGCAGCAGACGGTATGGTGCATGTCCTTCCATTGCCCGTTGCCGGGTTGATGAGTGCCGACGACGCGTGGCGGGTTGCAGCGAAGTATACGGAGCTCGATGCGCGGGCCAAGTTTTTAGGATCGCCGTTGAGAGCCCCTTTCATGACCCTGTCATTTATGGCCTTATTGGTGATACCACAACTCAAACTCAGCGACAAAGGGTTGTTTGATGGTCTATCGTTTCAGTTTGTATCCGTCGATGCGTCGGTGGAGGCAGACACGACAACACATTCTCAGGAGTTGAACTAGTGAGTGCCTTTCCAGTTGATAGCGAAGTCATCAGGCTGATACAGTTTGCCATCCACGAAGATGTTGGCTCTGGAGATGTGACTACGGAACTCACCATCTCTCGTGATGCAACTGCTGCAGCCCGGTTTCTCATAAAAAGCGAAGGTGTCGTATGTGGTCTGCCGCTCATACGACTAGTGTTGCGAGAGTTCAGCACGGATGTGGACTTGGACATCAAGGTTGAAGAAGGCACATTCCAGCCTGCAGGTACCATTCTAGCTACGGTTGAAGGACCTGCTCACGCTTTGTTGGCTGGTGAACGCACTGTACTGAACTTCATGCAACGGCTGAGTGGGGTTGCAACACTCACTCGGAGGTATGCGGAACGACTGCTAGGAACAAAAACTCGAATCCTTGATACTCGAAAAACCATACCTGGCTGGCGCATCCTAGATAAGTATGCCACAGCAGTTGGCGGGGCTCTAAATCATCGAATGGGTTTGTACGATATGGTTATGATCAAGGATAACCACATCACTGCCATGGGTGGCATAACCGAAGCGGTAACACATTGTGTGAGTGAACTCAAAGGCAAAAGCAACCTCCGCATTGAAGTCGAAGCTCGAAATCTGGATGATGTGCGCGAGATACTGGACTGCAACGGAGTCCATCGTATCATGTTCGACAACTTCACACCCGCACAGGTAGCCGAAGGGGTTGCCCTTGTGAATGGAACGTTGGAAACCGAAGCCAGTGGCGGAATCACCTATGGTAACATTCGCGAATACGCCGATGCTGGTGTAGACTTCGTGTCCGTTGGCGCAATTACACATAGCGCCACTGCGTTAGACATCAGCATGAAACTCTTTGTACCAAAGCAGTAAACCCTTCGCTTGCGGCTGGTATTTGTTCTCAGTTCTTTGGGCTGTGCTCCGTGATCAAGCTCATAGCTAGCGTATGAACTCTATCGCGCAGAATCTGCGGCGTTACTACCCGAATCTTGCCGCCATAACTCATGATCCATTGCACAAGTACGTCATTAGCAGGCACTGTTAGAAAAAGCCTTCCAGAACCATTAGGCAGCAGCTCTAGTCGCTGCGTTGGATGGAGTTCGACTGCCGCAAAGTGGCGTACTAGGTCAGCGTCAATATCCAGCGTAACCTGAACCTCTGGTCCGGCATCGCTCTGTGAGGGGGCTCCGGCATGGGGAGAGAAAAGAACAGGTACTGGGCCATGGAGCACGTATGTATGCTTGCGCTTGTCATATCCAACAGGCACATGCAAGGAGTTGATCAGGTAGTCAATGTCGCGCGCAATGGTGCGAACACTCACCTCCAGCCTTTTCGCCATGGCGCGTGCAGTAACCTTCTCCCCGTTGATAAGGGCAGCAAGGATGGTTTGAATCCTATACAGTGCAGGGCGGGACAAGGCACGAAACCACGACGAGTATCGAACATCACGTAGGATGTACGATGCTACGCCGGACCCTATGCCATAAACTGTCATAGGCCTGGTGCCTGAGTAAAAAAAGTGGAAGCCATGCTCACATGTGCGACATGAGCACCCCTCCGTGACTGGCAGAGCTGTTGGCTGCTGTGGTTGTGATATCTCTGGCGGGGGATGCCCGTCTCGGCGTTACAGCTCTCTTCTAAGTCTCGCTACAGGTATGCGAAGCTGCTCCCTGTATTTGGCAACTGTTCGGCGGGCTACGTTGAATCCAAAACGCTTCAGGTCTTTGGCCAATTTGTCGTCACTCAATGGCTTGGATTTGGACTCGGCATCGATCATTTCCTTAATCTTCTGTTTGATGATGCGGGTGCTTACTTCCTCGCCATCGTCGGTAACCAGAGATTCGCTAAAAAAATACTTGAGTTCATAGGTGCCAAACTCGGTCTGCACGTATTTACCATTTACGATCCTGCAAACAGTGCTGATATCCAAACCTGTCACCTCACTAACGTCTCGATAGATCAGCGGCTTCAGGCCGTCGGGTCCTCGTAGGAAGAAATCTCGCTGCAGTCCGGCGATGGCCGTCATCACTCGCAGCATGGTACTCTTGCGTTGGCGAATGGCCTGCATCAGGAACTTGGCGTCTTCATACTTCTTGCGCAAGAACTCACGCGTTTCTTTGTTGAACTTGTGAAAACGTGCTTCCTTCTTGAGGCGCTCGTATGCATCGCTCACGCGCAGTGCTGGCAGCCGACTGTCGTTGACGGTGATGATGAAGTCCTGGCCGTCATCCGTACGCTCCACCGAAAAATCAGGCGATAGAGTGTTCATCTCTGGACCGAACGTTCCTCCTCCTGGCCGTGGGTTCAGGTGGCGAATCACGTCGATCGCTTCACGCAGGTACTCCTCAGTAACGTCGAGTTGGCGCTCGATAACAGAAAAGTGTTTCATCGCAAAGGCATCGTACGTTTCCGTTAGAACGAGCAATGCCAGTTTTTGTGCAGCGTTTGGTCGGGGTATGGCGCGCAGCTGAGCTACCAGGCACTCCTGAACGGTTCGAGATGCAAAGCCGGGTGGATCAAGGTTTTGGATCTTCTTCAGTACGGCCTCTGCCCCTTTCAAGGTGAGTGGCTCCAGTGTGCCAGTGATCCCAGGAATGAGGTCACGCTCAAAGCCAGTATTGCGAGTACCCAGAAGAGCAGGTGCCTGAATGGCAAGGTTATGCTCTGCTATGATGCCATTGACTTCCGATAGCAACTCTTCGATGTTGCGCCGCAAGTACCCGTCGGTATCCACGTTGCCAATGACGTAGTCGCCAAACAGCCGCTCCTCATCAGTCAGCGGAAGGTATCGCAGTTGCTCGCGAATGTCGTCTTCCAAACTTGGCAACTCTCGAAACGCATACCCTCCATCATCATCGTCTTCTTCGGTGGGAGAGTAGTCTGACGAGGTCCCAGCCGACGCGTCTTCGCCCCAGATCAGTTTATAGAACTCAAAACCGTCTGGCGAATCCTGGATCTCCGCACCATCCGAATGTGATGGTTCGCCCGATGGTTGTTCAGGCACAGACGGATTGTGCATCGCAACCGAGGGGGGGGATCGCCGATCAAGCTCATGCTCCGGTGCATCGTCAACATCGGCACCGTCACCTTGCTCTTCGAGCATGGGATTGTTTTCAATCTCGGAACGAACATGCTGCTCGAATTGCAACGAGGATAGCTGCAGCAGCTTGAGGTACTGGATCTGCTGTGGTGTAAGAGTCTGCTGCAGAGATGTTTGCAGGTTTAGCCCAAGCTTCATGCCTTTGCACCCTCCATGCCATGCCGTGCAAGATTCAGCAACTCGTTCGCCACTTCTGCACCGTATGCGCGAGTAATGGCGTCCTTCACAGCCAGGACAAGTGGTGTGTTAGTCACCTTTCCATGCTCACGGCCCGGAGCACACTCATCAAACTCCTCGTATCGCAAGTATGGCCCGCCAAAATTCTCAACCCTGATGGGAAACAGATGACAGCTCAAAGGCTTGCGAAACGTCGATGTACCAGCATGCCATGCCTTTTCAAACGAACACGTTGCAATCGAACCTTCCCACGCTACAAACACACATGCCTTGTTGTCGATGCACGAAGTCTCCCAATGTCCGGCAGCACCGGCAAGCGGACCTACTGCATCCAAAACATTCTTGCTCTCTGCACTCAGGTACTCGCGAGCGGCCGACAGTGCTTCCTGAATCAGCGAAACCTCTGCATCGGCAACCGGAGCACCACCTCCACCACTCAAGGTGCAACACGCACCTTTGCAGGCCTTGAGATCACAGGAAAACCGTGTCTCAATAACCTCTGGAGCAATAAGAAGATGGTCAATTGAAATCATCGTGCGGGAAAATAGCACGATTCTTGCTAGGAAATACGCAGCCGCAGACTATTCAAAACAACCGTAACCGAACTAAGAGCCATTGCGGCTGCTGCGAACATTGGCGAAAGCAGCCATCCCGTGAAGGGGTAGAGAACACCGGCTGCCAGAGGAATCCCCAACACATTGTATACGAAGGCAAGAGTCATGTTCTGCCGAATCGTTCTCATTGTTGCTCGTGAAATCCGCACAGCGGTGGGTAATGCAGCGATAGAGTGTTGAGCAAGGGTAACATGGGCTACAGACGAGGCTACATCTGTGC
The DNA here is from genome assembly GCA_964620125.1 of uncultured Hyphomicrobiales bacterium. Classification (GTDB taxonomy): domain Bacteria; phylum Bacteroidota; class Ignavibacteria; order Kapaibacteriales; family Kapaibacteriaceae; genus OLB6. Next base: position 34,226 of record CAZUGQ010000010.1, on the reverse strand, counting down.
TGCTCCCAATGGCAATACCAACATCGGCCATTGCCAGAGCAGGTGCGTCGTTCACACCATCCCCAACCATTGCAACAACCGCTCCCGACGCTTGAATCTGTTGTACAATCCTGGACTTGCCATCAGGTAGCACCCCGGCCATCACGGAGCTAATACCAACCTGGTTAGCCACAGCCTGTGCCGTTAGCATGTGGTCACCCGTAAGCATCGAAACGTTGATGCCCATCTGCACAAGCTGGTTGATGGCATCGGCACTTGCTGGCCGAGGTGGATCGGCCATACCAATCACAGCACAAACGCGTCCGTTAACGGCTACGTAGGCAGTGGTCTCTGCGCGTTGTTGCATGGCAGTAGCATGCTCATCCACATCAGGTGGAATGAGCAGCAAAGCATCGGTCATGTGCTCACGGCTGCCAATACGCAACCGAACATCATCAATCGTTGCAACAACACCCTTCCCAGGTGTTGATTGAACCTGAAGCTCACGCAATGGCGAGAACTGTTGTGCCATCACTTCGAGAGCTCGTGCCAGTGGATGCTCACTCTGGTGCTCTGCTGCGGCAACCATCGACCACAGCACGTTCGCTTCGAGTGGCGCGCTAACGGATACATACCGAGACACAACCGAGGGTCTGCCTTCGGTGAGTGTTCCTGTCTTGTCCAGTACGATATGTGTAACCTGACCAAGCAGTTCCAACGCCTCGGCCGATCGAAAGAAGATTCCATTCCGTGCGCCTAAGCCCCCTCCAACAACAATGGCTGTTGGCGTAGCTAAACCCAAGGCACATGGACAGGCGATGACTAAAACGGAGATCGCGGTTTGCAGTGCAAGTGGTAAGGCAGGGGGCTCTGCAGTGAGCATCCAGATACCAAATGTGACTGCGGAAACAATCAGAACGGTAGGCACAAAGATGGCGCTGATGCGATCGGCAAGGCGTTGGATGTTTGCCTTACCCTGCTGTGCACGCTCTACGGCCTGTATGATGCCGGAAAGAACTGTTCCAGTGCCAGTAGCGGTGACCCTTACCGTAAGTGCACCGTGCTGATTCAACGAACCACCAATCACGTGAGAACCTTGCCGCTTAGGCACAGGTAAACTCTCGCCTGTGATCAGCGACTCATCTACTGCTGACTCGCCACTGAGTATGATGCCATCGGTAGGGATGAACTCTCCCGGGCGTACAAGAAAGTCTTCTCCAAGGTTGAGTTGCTCGGTGGGGACGTCTACAACGTCGTTCGAACGAAGTACATGGGCAGTCGGAGTTCGTCGCTGCAGCAAGTCAACGAGATGGGTGGTGGTTTCAGCGCGAGCACGAGACTCCAACCATTTTCCCAGGAGTACGAGCGTGATAATGGATGTGGTTGTATCGAGAAACAGGTTATGGACATGATTAGCTGCGGGAACGCCAAGGCCCGCTAGCAGAAGCATACTGTACACAAATGCCGATCCTGCTCCGATGGCAATGAGCGTGTCCATGGTAGCAGTTCCATGTTTTGCCGCCTTGAATGCACCAGCGAAGAAAGAACGTCCAGCCCATAGAACTGGTACAGAGCATATCGCCACAAACCAAGCCGGAACATGGATTCCAGGTACCATGGATGCGATGAGTACACCTGCCGCAAATGGAGCTGCCAGCAAAAGGTTGGATTGCCAATAGGATGAAGAACGCCGAGCAATCGCTGTGGGGTCTGCTGTTGCTTGTTGAGTGTGTACACCGGTAACCGCCGCTACAGTATACCCGGCTCTTCGAACGGCTTCAACCAGAGCTTCATCAGATGCCGTGGTTACCTGAACGGTAGCACGATTCAGAACAAGGTTAACGGAAACGCTCTCCACACCGGGCACGGAGTGGAGAGCGTGTTCTACCTTCGACGTGCACGCAGCACAGTGCATGCCCTCGATCTCGATGTTACGGGTAGTGCTTATCGGTACTCTTCCTTCACCTTGTCCTTGAACTGCTTAAGAAACTTCTCAACCTTTGGGCGAACAACGAATGCACAATAGGGTTGCGACCCGTTCTGGTTGAAGTAGTTCTGATGATAGTCCTCTGCAACGTAGAAACCCGAGTACTCAGCAACTTCGGTAACAATCGGATCCGGCCAGATCTGAGCGTCAGTGAGTTGCTTGATGTATGCCGTGGCGATTCGTTGTTGTTCTGGACTATGGTAGAAGATGGCACTGCGATACTGAGGGCCCACATCATTTCCCTGCCGATTGAGTGTGGTTGGATCGTGCGCAGAAAAGAACACGTGCAGCAACTCCTCGTAAGGCAAGATTGCAGGGTCAAAAACGATCTGGCAGGCTTCGGCATGTTTGGTTCGACCTGTACTTACGGACTTGTAGTCCGCATCTGCTGCTGCGCCACCACTGTATCCGCTTGTAACAGTTAGTACTCCGTCAAGCCGCTGAAACACGGCTTCGATACACCAAAAACAGCCACCTGCAAGTGTAGCGGTATCTCGTTGTGAAGTGCTCATGATGGATGATGTTCGTGGAGGGGGAGGTTGTTTCTCCTGCGAGCAGGCCCCGGTAATGGTGGCCGCAAACAGTAGGAAAATCCACAATGATTGCACCGCTATTCCTCAATGTTGGTTCTCATCGCATACCGTAACTCTGGCGCCGGAAGTTTGGCTTCGGCAGAAACTGCCCGAATTACGTCGTTGGTTGCACCATAGACGCTCCAGTAATCGGCAGATTTGCAGTACGGCCTCACGGCAAGCACTGCCCCAGCCATTGTGAACTCCAACACCCACACCTCCGGAGCAGGTTCGGCTAACACTCCAGGTGTTTGCAGCAGGCGCTCACGAACTCTGCGGATGGTGTCGTCAATATCCACTCCATGTGCTAGTTGCATCCTGAGCTCAACCCTACGATGTGCTGTGTCGGAAAGGTTTTGTATGGTGTCTGAGAAAATCTTGTTATTGCCAATAAACGTTCGTACCCCATCTGGTGTGGTGAGTGTTGTTGCAAACAAACCAATCTCATTCACTACGCCCGTTACTCCAGCAGCAGTGATCAGATCGCCCACCTTGAACGGACGCAACACGAGTAGGAAGGCACCTGCAGCAAAGTTGGCAAGCAAGCCACCCCATGCCATGCCGATTGCCAATCCAGCTGCGGCGATAACGGCGGCAAACGACGTTGTCTCTACGCCAAACTGCGCTAGAATCGCAATCACAAGAAGGATGTTCAGTCCAACACCAACTATCGAGCCAACGTACTGTTGCAGCGTTGCATCAAGATGCTTGGCCGATAGTGCGCGGCGAATCATTCCCGTTATGAAGCCAATCACCCATCGGCCAACAATCCACAGGACGAGTGCACCGATGATCTTCAAACCATATCGTACGGCCACGTCTTGAACCTGCACCCACAGTGTTTCCGGATTCATTGCTGATACCTCGAAGAATGATGATAAAGGGAGAAGTGTCACGCGGAGAGAAATCGTCCAACCAGAAGACCTGCTGCAGCACATCCACCACAGCCGAGCATTGTGACAAGTGTGTACATCACGGCTTCCGTTGCCTGCCCACATGAAATCATGTGAACGGTTTCCAGAGAAAAGGCACTCATGGTTGTAAAGCCACCGCACAGCCCCGTCCCAAGAAGGAGCATGGCATGTCGTGAAGCGGCTTCGGGGCGAGCAAGTGCTGTTGACAATACACCCAACACAAAACTTCCAACCAGATTGACGAGCAATGTTGCCCAAGGAAATGTTGCAGATTGAGCAGCAAGCCAAACACCAATACCATAGCGAAGGCCGCTACCAACGCCCCCTCCCACCATCACCAAAAGTACCGGCTCCATAGTGCTTCAAATGTAGGGCGGTAAGTTTGTTCACCGTTAAATCGTTACTGCAGGATTGTACCGTGGCGTGTTTCTTCCGTGTGATCATAGTGTTGTGTTGTTCCCTGAGTGTGAATGCGCAGGACGTTTTTCAGCATACCGTTACTCATCTGGAAGCTCCCGGTAGTGCTCCACGGGAACACCCAGTCGACATGCAGCATGTGCGCTTGGACGTAAACTTCGAACCGCACCAGGGCCTTGTGAAAGGAAAGGTGGTTCATACGTTTCGTGTGCTTCAGCGGGTGGTAGACAGTATTCAGTTTGACGCAATAAAGATCAATATCAAGCAGGTTTTGCTTGGTGGCAAACCCACACGGTACGCAGTGCGAGACAGTATCGTAACGGTATACTGTGAGCCTCCTCTCACATGGGACAGCACGGAAACGGTACAGTTTACATTCGAGGCACGTCCACGCAAAGGGCTCTTTTTTGTAGGCTGGTCCGATACCACAGGAACCATGCGTCGGCAGATCTGGACTCAGGGTCAGGCCACAGACCATCGCCACTGGTTCCCACTGTACGATGATGCGAACGACAAACTGATAACCGAGACCATCGTAACGTTCGACTCATCCTATACCGTGATTTCCAACGGCGAACGGCGTTCTGTGCGCACCAATGGAGACGGCTCTCGCACTTGGCACTATGCCATGACCAAACCACATGCGGCATACCTCCTGATGTTGGCAATCGGCAAGTATGATCTAACTCGCGACACCACTGCGAGCGGCATTCCACTCGAGATGTACTGGTACCCGGATAGACCACACGATGCTGAGCCCACCTATCGATACAGCCGAGAGTCGTTCGATTGGCTTGAACAAAACATCGGTGTTGCCTACCCATGGGGTGTGTATCGTCAGGTGCCTGCAGCCGATTACGTGTACGGCGCAATGGAGAATACAACGGCTACCATTTTTGGCGACTTTTACCTTACCGATGCTCGAGGCTGGTTGGATCGTAGTTACGTGAACACCAACGTTCATGAGCTAACGCACCAGTGGTTTGGTGACTTGGTTACAGCACGGAGCCTGCGCGACTTATGGCTGCAGGAAAGCTTCGCAACATTTTATCCTTTGCAGTTTTCCAGGAAGGTCCGCGGTGATGATGAATACCAATGGTCGCGCCGCGGCATGCAGAATCAAGCACTGCAGGCAGGTGAAAGAGACCGGTTCCCTATTGTTCATGTAAAGGCTGGTGGATCTCGCGTCTATCCTAAAGGCGCACTAGTGCTCGACATGATGTGCACCACATTTGGTGAAGAAGAAATGCGAAGGGTTATCCGCCACTATCTTCAAAAGCACGCCTTTGGTAATGTGGAAACCAATGACCTGTATCAGGCATTCCAGGATACGCTTGGTTTAAGTCCCAACTGGTTCTTCGACCAATGGTTGTATCGATCCGGAGAACCTCACTTCTCCATTCAGGTTTCTACAGGAACGCGAACCGACCTAAAAGGTACCGAGCAGGTAACCACTCTCCTCGTACGGCAGGTTCACCACATGGATGAGCTTACCGGACCATTTCGTGTTCCTGTTGTGTGCGAAGCATACTACACTGATGGTTCCAAGGATAGTGTTCGTGTATGGCTGCATGGTCCCACGGATGTGGTTCACATCCCCAATCCCGAGGGCAGGGAGCTCGACTTTGTTCTCTTCGATCCGGGATCAACCCTGCTAAAGCGTGTAAGCTGGCAGAAAACCTGGGAACAGCTTACCAGCCAACTTGCCAAAGCCCCCTACATGATCGATCGGTACGATGCGTTGGTAGAGATTGGCAAGGACACCGCACACCAGAACGAGAAGATGGATGCATTTGCTGCAGTGCTCAACAAGGAGCAGCACTATGCAATGCGAGCAGAGGCGGTGCAGTTAGCAGCCGGTTTGGCGGATAAGGGGCTTGAGAAGGCGTGGACCCTGGTTGAGCGAGGACTGAGCGATCGACATGTAGAGGTTCGCAAACGAACGCTGAATGCACTGCCCATGATTCCGGAGCGATTGCGACAATCTGCAGAGTCTTTGCTGGCAGACTCGTCGTATGCCGTGATAGAGAGTGCACTGTACAGACTTTGCAGGTCCTTTCCGGAGCGCATCGGCGAATACGTGAACAGAACCCGCGATCTTACTAGTCCACATGCTCAGGTAGAGATTGCACGGGCGGAGATCATGGCAGAAAACGGCATATCGGGAGCCGCCGCACTGGAAGTCCTTAGTGACTATTGTTCCAATCGGTACGAGGCAGGCGTACGCCGCAACGCATTCCAGGCGCTGGTACGCCTTGGCACTGCACCGCAGAAAGCTCTCGAGGGCATCATTGATGCAAGTAGCAGCCCCAATTGGAGGTTAGCCGACGCCGCTCGCGATACACTGGCCAAGCTGTCAACACAGAGCAAGATCAAAGAAGCCATTCGGGTTACTTCTTCCCGGATGAAGTTGGATAAGGAAACGCGTCAGTCCGTTGAGACGCTTTCGCGCTAACGAGGCTGCGAAAATTGGTTCGGTTCTTGCTATAAGTGACTTCGGAGCCGCGAACCGCTCCCAGTGTGAATTTTTCATCACACAGGGGAGATCGTGAATTTGCATGCGGATCTGGCTCCGCATCAGAGTTCCGATTGCTGTGCTGAAGGGAATTCGGAACTCCGTCACGACAAGAGTGTAAAAAAGCACAGACATTATCAAGCAACATTTTGTGGAGGCATGCATGAACCGCAACTCAACGTTGTTAATCAGGCTGCTTGCGGTGTTCCTGGTACTCGGTACCACGAGTCTGCACGCTGGCAAGGGAGGCGGAAATAGCCTCTTGGGCTATAACGTAACAGCGGGAACGTTCACAGAAATCACGGGTGGTACCGTTCATGCAACGGGCTCGGGAATTGACGACTTTTCGGCTTCTGTAAACCTGCCGTTTTGGTTTGACTGGGATGGAACGGACTACAATTCCGTGACCGTATTCGGCGATGGGTATGTGGACTTTGAATACGACAATGGCGATAGTCCCAGTGCACTACCAGGCAGTTCGGACATCATCTCGGCGTGGTACAATGATCTGACTGGCGGCCCCAACAGCGAGTTGCGAACCGAAACGCTTGGAACTACCGGATCACGAGTGTTTGTGATTCAGTGGAAGAATCTTACCCGCTCCGCTCTTGGCTCTTCGAATGATTCGTATACGTTCCAGATTCGGTTGAATGAATCAAATGGCAGGGCTGATGTCGTGTATGGTCCGATGACTATCACAGCAGCAGTTGGTGCACAGATTGGTGCTTCTTCGAGCAACGGTGGTGAGATCACCCTTACAGTGAACTACTGGATGAACGACTGGCTGCGGCCGTACAGCAACGTAGGCACCGAATCAGTTGCCCTTGAGAACTGGGGCCCTGCATCTGGTACGACGTACAGGTTTGGTGCTGCAACATCGGCCGACGCAGGAATCGTGGGAATCACCAATCCAAGTGGAAAGTTCAATGCAAATACGAATCAGACCATAACGGCCATCCTGCGTAACAATGGCGTTAACCCACTTGACTCGGTAGAGATTCTGTGGGAAGTGAATGGTGTGGCACGTACCACGATTCGGTATTACGCTACACCGGAGCTTGCTCCAGGAGAGGAAGTTTCCGTTAACCTGGGAACAGTGAACTTCTCTCCCAACAGCTTCAATACCGTGCGGATCTGGACACGCAGGCCAAGTGGGGTAAATGACCAGTATCCTGGCAACGACGAGTGGGTAGGCTATCTGGCACCACGTGTATCTGGCAGGCTTAACATTGCCCTGAGTGGTAACCCCACTGTGTTCCCAAGCTTCCAAACGTGCGTACGCCACCTCTTCGTTTCGGGTATCTCGGCCGACGTGAACGTTCACGTCTATAATGGCTCGTACGACGAGCAGATTCTCATACCTGAGTTCGACAATGGCTTGGCGGGAGGCCGTGTCACATTCCAGAACGCCGCAGGTACGTCGCCGAAACTCGTTTGGAGTCCGTCGAACTACCCAAATGGATTTTATGGTTCCTATGAGTCGGACTTTGCCCAGGTTACCATACTTCCGGATGCAGAGGTTACCTTCAATGGAATTGGTTTCGAGCTGCCGAATGGGCTGGAGTGGGGAGGATGTGTATACGGCAGTGACTTAGGTGATGTGCGTGTCGTAAATACAACCTTGGTTGGACCGAACAACTTCCTGAGCATGGACAACCCAGCCTATGCAATTAGTCTCAGTGGTGGTCCATTCACGATTACAGACAACACCTTGTCGAACCTGCCGTACGGCATAAGCATCGATGGCACATCAGGTAGTCAAGATGTGGTTACTGGCAATGAAATAACGGACAGCTACGGTGGGGGAATCTTTGCCTACTCACCCAACGTGATGGTCTCCGGCAATACGATTAATGGTGCCTCAGGTACAGACAGCCAATACGGTGTCGGCGTATACGGAGCCGGAACCGTTATGAACAACGTTATCATCGGTGACGTTTCCAGCCAGACTGGCTCGTATTCGATTGGCCTGGAAACCGTTTCCGTTTACGGCAACACGAGCGGTCCACACGGACTGTTGATTGCCAACAACATGATCTCCACTGGTGCAGCAGGTACAGCCCTTGGATTGATATGCCAAACGGATGCAGGAAGTGCATCAACTCGCATCTTCAATAACACTGTAAACATTACCGGGGGATCGGGAGTAGGTAACAGTGCTGCTGCTTACATTCTTGGCATCAGCCCTGCTCAAATACTCAATAACATCTTCCATAACTATGGCACCGGTGCTGACGGTGGTTATGCAATCTTTATCGAAGACTACAGCACTAGTGGGTTCATCACGTCGATGGACTTTAACAACCACATGACCACCGGTACCTATGTGGGGTATTATCAGGGTGACATCATTCGAAACACCACTGGCAACCCACTCGCTGCATGGCGAACGGCAACTGGAAGAGACAACAATTCTTCGTCTGTTGCAGTATCCTTCGTTGGAGGAACGGATCTTCACCTGCAGAGTATTTCCGCTTCACTCTTTGGCACGTCAACCACCATCAGTGCAGTTAACAAGGACATTGATGGCGAAACGCGCTTGAAACCGTACATGGGTGCCGACGAACTCAAGCCCAAGGTTGTGATTCTGGAAGATCCAGAGAGCCGCTATGCATGTCCCGGTGAGTCGTTCACGCTTATCTGTGTTGCAAGCATCACGCCGGGTGCAACGGTTACCTATCAATGGTATAAGGATGGCGTCAAGCTTAATGGCGAAACCAACGCTGTGCTGTCATTCGCCAGCACCGGTTATCCAGCGTCGGGAGTGTATGTGTGCCGTGTGGAAGCATCGGATGGTACATCAACGACCATCGTGGAGTCGAAACCGGCATCTATCATCGTAGTTCGCAACACGAACATTGTCACCCAGCCACTAAGCCAGCCCGTTGCCCTCGAGGGAACGGTTACTCTCGAGGTGGAAGCTGAAGCCATCGGTGCTCCGCAAGACTTCGTACCACAGTATCAGTGGAAGAAGCGATACTGGAATCCTGGAACTACCAGCTATGTGGATACGAACGTAGTAGACAACGGCCGGATTACAGGATCGCGATCAAACAGGCTTACGATTCGTGAAGTTGGTTCCGTTGATACCATGGACACCTACGTGTGCTTGGTTACCGGCTACTGCGGTGCTGTTGTTAGCAAGCCTGCCAGGCTGTTCATCCCACTCGTGTATGCAAGCACCAATACGCCAACGGCATGTGAGGACGGACCACTGAACGTTGAATGTGTTGTACTTCCTGAATCCACACCCGGCTCACCCGTTTCGTATCAGTGGTACAAGGGAGTGGTGCCTGTACAGGATGGCCCACGTGTTTCTGGAGCAACAACGAAGGCACTGCGGATTACGGGTGCACAACAAAGTGATGCCGGCATCTACACCTGTGTCGCAACGTACGATGCAGCGGGTGTGAGCATTACGTCGAATGCCGTGCAGGTTGCGATCGGGTCCGACCCAACGATTACGCAGCAGCCTGCAGGTGATACGGTGTGTGCAGGCGAAACAGTGACGATTTCAACGCAAGGTAACGGTCAGTCTCTTTCGTATCAGTGGTTCAAGGGAACCATACCGATTCCTGGTGCAACGCAGGCAGCGATTACACTTGCTGATGTAACGGATGTTGCTAGCGGTACCTATAGCGTCGTCGTAACGAACCCTTGTGGAAGTGTTACCAGCGAGGTTGCAGACCTGCTCGTTCTCACAGCACCATCCATCTCAACACAGCCACAAGATGTTGCACTCTATGATGGCGATGAGTTCTCCCTAACCGTTGCATCCAGCGGGTCTGATTCGTTGCGTTACCAGTGGTATCGGAATGACACGGCGATAGCTGGCGCTAACGCTGCAACATATACTGTTGACAGTGCTGTGGCCAGTGATCAGGGTACCTACCGTTGTGTTGTGAGCAACGACTGTGGTATGGACACGTCGGAGGTGGCGCGGGTACAGATCACCGTTGGCGTTAGCGGCGATGATTTCGCTGAGACAGGTTATGTGCTAGGATATGCAATACCAAACCCCTCTGCAGATGAGGTTGGATTCCGCTTCACGCTGCCACATGCACACCACGTACGCATCGTACTTACAAACTCCGTTGGACAGACGGTAGCCGTCCTGTATGATGACCTTGCAGAGTCCGGTGACCATGCACTGAAGTTCAGTGCTGCCACTCTGAATTTGGCACCGGGAGTGTACAATTACAGCATCGTGGCAGGATCATTTGCAGCAGTACAGCAGGTGGTAGTGGTTCGATAACCACGAACACCATTGAAACAATAAAGGGCTCACTGCGGTGAGCCCTTTTTGTTCCTATGCTGCTTGCCGCTCAACGAAGGTCGATAACCTTCCAGCCTTTGGGGATCGCGTAACGGAACGTGCTCGATGGAAGCGACGGGTTGCGCTTCAAGCTGGAAATATTCCACGTTGTAATGGTACTGTTTTCAACAACCTGAATACTCGTAATCATCATAGAGGTGTTCAGGTACACATCTGCGCGGGTAACCCCAGCGATCATTGCAGATGGATCTGGCGGCGATAGCCTGATGATCGTAACACCGGTGCCGGGAAGAGCTGTTGGGGTGTAAACGTTCATCAGCACAAAGAACAAACGCTCGATAGACATCTCGTCGCTACTCTCGTGCGCTTGGTTGATAACTACGGTCTTGGTAGCAACTTGCGCATGCCAAACGATGATGCCATCACTTACAATCGAGCGGTCGGGCAGTTCAACGCGAAAGCCACTACCCTTCTTTGCCTTGAGCGTGCCTTTGGCCTGGCTGCTGGAAAATGAAAGCGAAATACTCTTCAAGTCAGCATACAGCTCACGAAAACGCTCCACTACATTTTTAGAGTTCTTATCCGATCCAACTGCCGCTTCGGAAAACAACAGCACTGGCGCAGCAACGCCAGCTATTCCAAGAACCTTCAGGAACGTTCGGCGGGTGATCACTTGTCCTGCACCTTGGCCGTGATTGGTCCTCGTGTGCCCCGATAATGCTTGAGCTCGGAGTATATGCTGCCAATGGGAATCTCCGTGCTCACCTTGATTGGAATCTTTCTGTCATCATCGGAAAGCCAGACGCGAAGCCGACCCTTAAATCCAAACGGACTGCCACTCACAATCTTGGGCTCAATCTGTATGCAGTCAAAAACGCCAGCGGTTACCTCCACACGTTCCCTGCCTAATACATACACTCCAAGGTCGTGAGACTTGCCATCAACAAAATTCTTCAGCCTGATAACATCGCCACGCTTGGCCTTTGATAGATCCAGTGTTCGAACGTAATAAAAGGCCGAAACCATATCATGCACAAAAGCCGGAATGTCGAACGTGCCTTCGGTGGTCATTGCCTTGTTGGCTAACTGGTCGAACTCGGCACTGTAATCCTTACTGTAGTTGCGTTCCCGTAGGTGCTGCTCAAACTTCCATGGAAAGATGCCATCCACGTCGATGTATGTTCGGTACGTATCGTGGACCTTGTAAATGAACTCAAGGCTCTTGCTTGACATGGTTACAAACGACACCTTATAACACGGCCTGCCACGTATGTACTCTGGCTCCTTTGCGATATCGAATATGGCTGTGCCTGCCGTGATGGATAGGTAGCCAACCTCGTACGTTAGGCGCTCACCAAAGCCAAATGCTTCGTTTGGCTGGTAGCGCAGAGGTGGCGTAACGTCAGTATCTGGTCCGGGTACAGACTTTGGGGTTACTGCCAACAGGAAGGGGGCTACTGCAAGCGCGATGATGCGGAGGGAAGTCACTCTGCGTCCTGACGTTCTGACCCCAGCAAACGTGTGTGGTCAAGGTCGAGTGTGGCAACGTCGGCAACATCAGCTCCTGCAATACCCTTAATACTTCCGTACAGCCCTGCGGTTGAGAGCAGGACGGTTTCAAGCTGTTTCTCTCTCTGCTTCCATAGCCGTTCCATCGACGCGCGTTCGCGAACAATATCGGCCTTCATTCCCTGAAACGCTTCCACGATAGCTTCGATGTTCATTCGGAAGTCTGCGCTTGTAAGGTACTGATAGAGCATAGCCATCTTCTCGCCCCGATTCTCCTGCGCCAACGCCATACTTCCAACACGCAGCACGAGCTCGCGTGCTGCATAAGCAAGTGCCTTGAACTCCTGGTAACCACACACGAATACGCCACCGATGAGGGTGAATCCATGCACGTCCTTCGGCAAGGACTCGGAGACAAGCACGCCTACCTCAGCCCCCTGCGAACGAACGTCGGCCTTAAACTTATCTATCCACGAGGCATCGAACCGCTTGGTGCGCTTGCTCTCGTAGAGTACGCTACCAACTCTACGACCGTTGCTCACCACATGGTGAATGCAGTCAGCACCGGATGTTCCCTTGGGTACTTCAACGATTTCGTCTGTAGGGAACGTTGCTCGCAGAAACTCTTCGATGGCAAGTTCCTGCACTTCGCCGGCGAGCTGTTGCGAGCCTTGCTCTGCCTTTCGGCGCAGCTCCTCGGCTTGACGAGTTACGGCTTCAAGCTTCTGTTGCCACTCACGTTCCCGAAGCTCATAGTGTTCCGCTTCCGACTTGCGGATGCGCTGCTCCATCTGTTCCTGGGCTTCAAGAACGCGTTTGCGGATGATAGCCTCGGCATCTTCCTGTGATTCCTTCAGCTTTCTTCGCAGTTCCAGCGTTTCAATCTCCCACTCGCGTGCGGCCTTGAGCGCTTGCGATTTTTCTGAGTTCTCGCGTTGCAGCAGCGCAAGCTTAGCTTCGAGCCGCTCGCGCTCCTCTTGTGCAGCCTGCTTGCGTTCAGCCTCGAGTCTTGATCGCAACTGTTCATCAAACGACTCTCGCAAGCGATGTTCAACATCGCGAGCAAGAACTTCCTCGATGTCTATCTGCGTGTGGCAGTTCGGACAGGTGATATGACTCTGGGCCATGGTGTGGGCCCGGCAGGACTTGAACCTGCAACCAGCGGATTATGAGTCCGCTGCTCTAACCATTGAGCTACGAGCCCGAGAGAAATACCGTTCCGTGCGCCAACCTAGTTGAACAGCCCTACGAACAATCCCACTTGAGCATTGAAGGCACTCAAACTTATGCCATCGGGTACACCAGTCACAGTTGATGTTCGGTTACCCGTCCAGTCACCGGTAGCAACCTGAAGTGCATACGATGCCTGACCCCGGATGGCAATAAATGGGGTTACGGCATACTCCAGGTTTAGTCGAGCCGGGATGTAAAAGTTGGATGCGGTTAACTCAGAGAACATATCGGGGGCAGTAGCCAGGCTATCGTAGTCAGACCATGTGCGGTTGGCAACAGCCTGATAGGTTGTAAGTGTCTGCGTGCCGATGCCAATGCCAACACCTGGCAAGAGTGCAAGGCCTTTGCCTAACACAATGGCGTAGTCTACATGCAAAGCACTCATACTTACATGGTAGTCAAGGGTTCGTGTTACGTTCGCGCCAGCAATCGTTAATCCTTTTTCTGACTGTAGTCGGCCGTTCGTCCACGAGAACCCAATGCGAATGTCTGGCACAAAGCCGATGGCAGTGAACGCTTCGCCGCCCCACATGATCATGGGAGAGCTGAGTGCATCGAGCTCCAGCTCTGCAGTGCGCACATTCAAGTCGTCTACAGGTAAAAAGTTGAATGTGGCAAGCACCCCAATGCCAATGGCAAAGTAGGGCACTTTTTCATCACGAATTGGTGCTTCATCAAAGTTCAGATCATCCAACTGTTCGTCCTGTGCCATCACGGGCATGGCACAAAGAGCTAGAAGCACGAGGCAAAGGAACCAACGATACATAGTGTCTCCGCAGATGCACTGCATGGCATTGAAGCACCAAAGATACGAAGTGTGTGTAGGGGGCGATGGTTTCGGTAGTGGTAGTTTGCGGCTCATGAAGGTGGCAGCCGTTGTTCTTGCTGGTGGTTTGGGGTCGCGATTATGGCCGCGTGGCACTGATCGCAAGCCTAAACAATTCACCCATGTTCTGGGTGAAGGCACTATGATTCAGAATACCGTAATGCGGCTGCTGCCGTTTGTGTCTGCCAATGATATATGGATCGTTACAACACGAGATCTTGCAAACCATGTTCATGACCAGCTACCACTCGTTCTTCACGAACACGTAATCGCAGAACCGTTTGGCCGGAACACCGGACCAAGCATCGGGTTAGTGGCAACACTGTTGCGGGGACATCTGGGCGAGAATACGGTACTGCTCGTCATGCCAAGTGACCATCTGATTCTCAACGTACGCGAGTTTCAGAATACCTTGGAACTTGCCTGTGCTGCTGCCGAACGCAGTGATAGCATCGTTACCATTGGTGTAATGCCCACCCGCTCCGAAACGGGCTACGGATATATTCAGGTAGGCGATGTTGTGCCATTCGAAGAAGCACAACTGCAGGGCAAGGTTCACCGTGTGCGAACGTTTGCCGAGAAACCCGATATCGCTACTGCCCAGCGGTTTATTGATGCTGGTGACTTTGTGTGGAACTCCGGAATCTTCGTTGGAAAGGCAAACGTGATTCACCAAGCAGTAATCCAGCACTTACCAGACCACGCCCCTCTGTTTTCTGAGTTGGAGCGGCACATTGGCAAAGAGTCGTTCGACGTCACATTGGAAAACGTTTTCCGCCAGATGCGAAGCGTGAGTTTTGATGTAGGAGTCATGGAAAAGGCCGACAACGTTCTGGTCGTTGATGGCTCCTTTGGCTGGAGCGATGTTGGCACGTGGGATGAAGTTTACAGACTTTCCATGAAGGATGGCAGGAATAATGTGATCGAGGGGAACGTTGTCACGCTTCAAACCAACAACTGCCTAGTGTCTGGCTCAAGTGGTCGGCTCATTGGCGTTGTTGGGGTCGATAACCTGATCGTTGTTGAAACCGAGCATGCATTAATGATCACTCGGCGCGGTAAGGCGGAACAGGTACGAGACTTGATTGACCTGATACGCAGACGCCACATCGGAGCACAACAGTAGAGGAGTGAATGCTGCTTGCACTGCTTCTCCTAACACTACACACACCGCAACAGGATTCGGCAATCCAGGCAGAAATCAAGACGCTCCAACGACAGTGGCGACAGGAGTGGAGAGAAAGTGACAGCCTGCGCATTGCTTCCATCCTTAAACGTATGCGGGCCGATAGTCTGCAGCGTGTTGCGAAAGAACAGATGCGTGGTGGTAGCGCGGCTATCGCCAACGCAACACAGCAGCACCGCAGTGCGCTGAACTCTGAAGATTCAAGCGCAGCAATGATGGTAAACGGCACACCTGATAACGAGATTCTGGCCACGTTGCAGTTGCAAGTGGCAGCTCGCACGGCTGCGCAGCGTTTTGATAGCCTGCCCACCAAGCCCGGCCAAACCCTGAGTGATACGATAACTCTGGAGGTTCTCAAGCTCGAAGCCGACACAGGAGTGGCGTCATTCTACGCCGATGAGTTCCACGGCAAGAAAACCTCGAGTGGTTCCGTGTACAATATGAACGATCTAACATGCGCTCACCGGTGGCTTCCTTTCGGAACCAAGCTACTGGTAACGAATCTGGCAAATGGCCGCCAGGTGGAAGTGGTGGTAACCGACCGTGGTCCCTTCAAGCAAGAACGTTTGCTTGACCTAAGCAAGGGTGCAGCCATTGAACTGGACATGGTTCGATCTGGCACAGCCAGAGTTGCCATCAGGATATCGGGAGCGGATCGGTAGCTCGTTGCACAAGCTTCGCTCGAGGCGATGACCGAAAGCTCTCCCTAGACAAACGGGATCTTGGTAACCTCGGCAGGAAAAACAGACCCACGTGCTGCGATGTCGATAACCGTACCAGCTTCCGCGAGTGCAACAGGCACATATCCCATGCCAATGCCGGAGCCAAGAATCACCGACATGCCTCCACTGGTTACCGTGCCAACAACCTCACCATTGCTCTGAATCGGGTACCCGTGACGTGGAATGAGCTTTTCCGTCTTCATCACGAAGCCAACAAGCTTTCTTGAGGGTCCATTCTCCTTGACCGCTGCAATCACATCTCTGCCGATGAACTCACCCTTCTTGAGCTTGGTTATCCAACCCAGTCCTGCTTCAATAGGGTTTGTTGTCTCGTCGATGTCGTTGCCGTAAAGGCAGTATCCTTTTTCAAGTCGTAGCGTGTCGCGAGCTCCCAATCCTATCCAGGAAATCTGAAACGGAGCCCCCTGTCTGAACAAAGCATCAACCACGGTGCGTGCCTCTGCTTGGCCGCCGCGGAAGTACAACTCGAAGCCCAGCTCGCCAGTGTATCCCGTTCGAGAAATGATCATTGGTATTCCGGCTAGATCCCCCTGAACAAAGCTGTAGTATTCAACTGCATCCAGATTTTCGCTGGTAAGGGGCTGAAGCGTGTTGAGCGATTGTGGGCCTTGCACGGCGAGCAAGTTGATAGCCGAGCTGTCATCAGTGAGAGTAAGGTTCGAAAATGATTTGGCTTGCTGCGTTACCCATGTCCAATCTTTCTCGATGTTGGCACCATTCACCACTAGCATGTAGTGATCAGGCTCAAGGTTGTACACCAAAAGGTCGTCGACGATGCCACCATCAGGCAAACACATAGCGGAGTACTGCGCCTTGCCTGGTTGCAGCTTGGAGGCATCGTTGATAGTGATTTGCTGGATGAAGGCAAGCGCGTCTTGCCCGCGGACATCAAACTCGCCCATGTGCGAAACATCGAACACGCCAACGCCTGTTCGAACACGCCGGTGCTCTTCCAGGATTCCGGTTGGATACTGAATGGGCATGTGGAAACCTGCAAATTCCACCATTTTTGCACCTGCTTCGAGGTGAATGGAGTGAAAGGCTGTTTGTTTCATGGCGAGTTTGGTTCTATGATGAGAGGGAGGGCAAATATAGCCGCAGGTGCTTGCGGCAGCCGGAAAGGAAACGCGTAGATGACTCGGTTTTTATGGGCTGGAATTTGTGGTGCTCTCGGTTTGATCTACTTCACTCTTGAGGCGATGCTGGGAAGGGTGGAGCAGGGAACATCGGCCGAGATGCAGGTGCTGTGGTTGATTCTCTGTCCAATATGTGTTGTGGGTGCGATGATTCATGATCGTGCCATCCAACCTTCATACACGTACCGAAACGCATGCATGACGGGCATTGTAACGGCTCTCTACTCGTCCGTTGCGTTGTTGCTCGTATGGATTGTGATCTCCTTGGTTCTGATGCCGGATTATGCCGATCTGGTTGTGCGTGGCGTTCAAGTCAGATCCCAAGCAAGCGGAGAAATACCATTCTATACCGAGCAGCGTGTAAAAATGGCAGGCATGCTTGTAAAGGCACCGATGATTTATGTGCTCGGATTTGTGGTTCCCCTCCTTACTGGATCTATTACCAGTGTGGTCGCGGCAATAGGTCTGCGTAAGCCCCCTGCCTCGTAAGATTAACAGTGAAGCCGACTCGATGAGTTAGCATAGTGGTTGCATTGGGCTTGATATTTCGTACGTTTGCCACGTCACCACATTCGGGTGGGATCTCTGTGTGGTGACGCCAGAGAACCTCTGGTGGGACGTGACATAGCGGGGACCGCTATGACGTGGCCTGGCCATTAGCCAGGCCATTTTTATGACGCCGGAACACCAGTGCAGCAGCCACAGCAGCCAAAATGGCAATTGGTAGAAATTCCATTGCAGTGAGCCCGAAGCGCACGAGAATGTTCGATTTGTACAAAGCCAGCCACTCGGCATTCTCACGCATGTGCCGTTGAATGGCATCAGCCGATGCCCCATCGTCCAACATTCTCTGTTGCAGGTGCTGGCTATACCTTTCCGGGAAGTCTGTCATCACGGTTTGATACCAGAACTCCCACCCAAGCACATAACAGACGGTTGCAATCAGGCTTATCATTAGTCCAGCGACAAGCCCTTTGCCAATGCTCAAAGCACCGCCCAATTCCCGCTCTCGATACTGGTGTACTCCAACGAACACCATCGAAAGTGCAAGGATCATAGCGATGTAGCCAGCTACAACGCTCTCCGTTCCGAATGGATTATCCCTCAGGAGCATTGCAAGTGACCCTCCAACCGTACAGAGGATCATTCCTGCGAGTAGTCCAAATCGTAGCACATACGTGGTCATTCGATACGTCCGTTTCGCTGCATCATGCAACGATACGGCGAGCGCAGCTCACGGCCTGCAGTGCAGTTTGCTGTTAGTTCGGCTCGGCGTGAAAGGCGGGAGTTGCATGCGGCATGAATATCGTTGTGATCTCTTGATCTACCGTGTACTTGGAGTGGAAAAGTTCCTGGTCCCGAACAAAAGAAGCCATTACTTCCAGGTGCCACGGTGGTATGAGTGTTATGTGGATGTCACTGCTCATCTCGGCTAATGCATCTACGGACTGGACGCATTGCCTGACCGAGTCGGCAAGTGCTGCGATGGCATTTGTGGCATCCACCTCATTCCGTGCCTCGAGTAGAACGTGGACGTGATCGGACCGGACAGCCGTTGCAAACAGCGAGCACCGGTACTTTTTACACGTGCGTTGTATAGCATTGCCAACGAGTACCATGCTGGCTTGAGGGAGCTGGCTCTTCCCCTCCGGCAGGAGTATTAGGTGGATGCCGAGAGTGAGTGTGTTCATGATTTCTCCTTTGATGTTGGACGCCTATGTGGGTTCACCAGAGTATTATGTGACATCTCTCGATCATCCAGTATGTTGTAGGGAATCACCACAGGATGGAGATCTATGCCAACACTCAATCGTCCATGGCGTATAGCGCTGATCGTTACTGCCAGCATACTTGCTGGCCTTGTCGTTTCTAGCGTCGTACTGTATTTCGTCTTTAGCAAACGTGTTGGCAACTCCGTAAAAGAGGCAATTGGCACCTATCTCCGATCGAAGGTTAGGGAGTCCGTTGCCGAGGCATCTCAAGGCAAGGTACAGGTTGACCTGCAGGGCTTTGACTACGAGTTCTTTACCGGAGTTGTACGTGTTGACAGTATCAGTGTTGGGTTTGCAGATACCACCTCTTCGGTTGGTAGCATCATTAGCGTATCCATTGCCCACATGGAAGCAACCGGCGTGTTTCCGTGGGATGTGCTAAACGGTGGTGGGTTGTCGCTCGGTACGATTACAATTGATCGTCCAGTGATATACCAAAAGTCATGGGATAGTGTGATAGCAGGTGAAAGCCCTTCCGAGCCAGACACCGCTCTGTTTCACTTGCCGCATGTGCCGGACGTGGATTCTTTGTTGAATGCCTTGTCGGTTGGGATGCTACCGCAAGACATAGCGCCGCTAACGATAGCCGGCCTTCAGATTCGCAATGCAACAGTGGTTCGAGAAATACATCGCCACCCTTCGGATAGCCTTAATAACACGCAGAGCACTACGAGCGGGATCAACATCACGATTCGTGATATCAACCTTGGACAAGGTGAACAGCTCAGTTCTCAAGTGTTCACCAGCGTGGTAATCAGTGTAGGTACCTTGGACAGGCACATTGCAGACGGAAGATCCCAGTACGTGAGTGGTTTCAAGGTAATCGTAGACAACAGGGATAGTTCCATGACCGTTGATACCGTGCGGTATCGAACTCCCTTCGACTATTCATTTCACGTGGCGGGTATCCAGTTCTCTTTTGCAAGAAAACAGATTACGATTGATTCAGTATCCATTGGTCCTACGCTCACCGATCAGAAGTACTTTGGTAAACAAACATTCAACAACGACAGATTTCGTTTTAACATCAGTCACCTGGCACTTGCCAACATAGACTTTGCTGCCTTATCCCGTGGTGAGGCCTTGCATGTACGTAAGATTCAGCTTGAGGGTGTAGAGGCTGACATTCTGAGCAACAAACGTCTGCGCGATGCGCCATCAACTGGTGCTCCCAAGATGCCGAACGCCCTGTTCCGGACACTGCCCTTTCGACTGGAAGTTGACACAATCCACGTCCGGAATGCAGCAATCGTTTACGGAGAGCGCAAGCACAACAGCAGTACTCCCGCGTTGTTGCGCTTTTCAAACATGACGGTACGAATCACTGGCGCAACAAACGTTCCATCCATTCAGGTAAGGAATCCGCTGACGATATATGCCAAGGGCACGTTCATGGAGCAAGCACCCATGGAGGCAACCCTGAGGATTCCGCTAGACAAGGAGCAATACAGACTCGAAGCCGAAGGATCCATGGGAAAGCTTGATATTACGCGGTTGAATAGCTTCTTGCCAATAGCAGAAAACATAAGGATTGATGATGGGCTTGCCAGTAAGGCTAGTTTCAGCTTTGTAGTGCAGGGAAGGACTGCAAGTGGATATGTAGATGCCTACTATACCGATTTAAAGGTGCAGTTGCTTGATGCCGAAACTAAAGAGACCGATTTCTTGAAGAGTGTGATCAGCTTTGCTGCCAACTGGCTTGTTGTTAGGAACGACAATCCGCCTGGTGAAGATCATGTGGTAGGAAGAATTTCGTATACCTTGCCAGCAGATGCAGCGATCATGCAAACGTTGTGGTTCCCAATACGTGCAGGCCTGGGCGACGCTGCAGGTTTCTAAGAGCCATCGCGCATAAGGTCGGTCTTTGACATTACAATTTCTTATTTGGACTAAATCCAG